>NZ_JACJRE010000033.1 GCF_014697075.1 Tolypothrix sp. FACHB-123
CCTATTTTATTAACCCAGATTTTTGCCAAGCTTACTTCTTTAGGACGTATTCATAACGTTTCCACAGGCGTTGAACCCTCGTAAATTGGCAAAGGTATTGTAACTATGATGCCTTATTAGCATTAGGTAAACGCAAAGAGCTTGTAGAGGAACGTAAAGAGGACAAGAAGGAAAAAAGGCGGTCAGAACAAAAGCGTCTTCGTTCTGCATCGAAGAAAAACTCAAATGTTATTGAACTACGCAAAAGTAGAGCTTTAAGTTCTTCAATAAAAGCTGACCATCACGAAGTTTTACCAGAGAGAGTTTCCAGGGAAGACATAAAGCTTGAAAAGATAGAACTACAGCCACAGGAAAATATTTCAGTGCAAACTGATAGTCAAGAAGAGCAGAGACATAAGTTAGTTGTCTCTAACCGTCAAAAAAACTTGAAAAAGATTTGGTAAATTATGGCACGATCGCAACTTGCAACCCAATCCTTTGTTGAAGTGCTAGCCCCAACGTTAGACCTCAATGCTCAAATTGCTAAGACTATTGATATTGAGGAAATTTTTAGAACTTCTTTTATCACGACTGATCGGGCTTCGGAATGCTTCAGATGGTTAGATGAACTGCGTATTCTCAAACAATGTGGTCGAATAATTGGGCCAAGAGATGTTGGTAAAAGCCGAGCATTGTGTCACTATCGTGATGAAGATAAAAAACAAGTTTCCTATGTAAAAGCTTGGTCAGCATCGAGTTCTAAACGTCTATTTTCACAAATACTGAAAGATATTAACCATGCCGCACCAACAGGTAAACGACAGGATTTACGTCCAAGATTAGCTGGTAGTCTGGAGCTATTTGGACTAGAGCTTGTGATTATTGATAATGCTGCAAATCTTCAGAAAGAGGCATTTTTAGACTTAAAGCAACTCTTTGAGGAATCTAATATTCCTATTGTATTAGCTGGAGGCAAGGAATTAGATGATATATTACAAGATTTTGATTTGTTGACTAGCTTTCCAACTCTGTATGAGTTTGAGCGCTTGGAATACGAAGATTTCAGGAAAACGTTAAGTACAATAGAACTCGATATTCTGGCTCTTCCTGAAGCTTCTAATTTATCTGAGGGAATGATATTTGAGATTCTTGCCGAAAGTACAGGTGCAAGAATAGGACTGCTAGTGAAGATACTAACGAAGGCGGTTTTACATTCTCTCAAAAATGGCTTTAGCAAAGTTGATCAAGGCATTCTAGAAAAAATTGCTAGTCGCTATGGCAGAAAATACATCCCTCTCGAAAACAGAAATAAAAATCAATGAAGAATATGGCACTCTACCCAGATTGGGCTATGTTGAGCCATACCAAGGTGAAAGCATCAGTCACTATCTGGGGCGTTTGCGCCGATTCAAGGCTAATAGTCTTCCTTCAGGATATTCTTTAGGAAAAATTGCTGGTCTTGGTGCTATCACGACGCGATGGGAGAAGCTTTATTTCAATCCCTTTCCGAGTCTTGAGGAGTTAGAAGCTTTGGGTAAGTTAATTGGTGTCCAGGGTGAAAGGTTATATGAAATGCTGCCAGCAAAGGGTATGACTATGAAACCCAGACCAATTAGGTTATGTGGTGCTTGCTATGGAGACGTAGCTTGTCACCGAATTGAGTGGCAATTTAAGGACAAGATGAAATGCGATCGCCACCAGTTGGGTTTGTTAACAAAATGCACTAATTGTCAGACTCCCTTTCCAATTCCTGCTGATTGGGTAGAAGGAAAATGTTCTCATTGTTCTTTACCTTTTGCAAAGATGGCAAAGCACCAGAAACGTTATTGAGAAAAAAAATTACACAAGGAATATATGTGCTTAAATTTACCTCTGGAGGTAATGGAAAAGGAATTTCTGCCTGTCGTTATGCTACATCCGCCACAAGCAACTAGTAAACAGCAATAATGAAAGGTTTTGTAGTTACCAGTTGCTTCCAGCCTTTCCAGCAATATGATGCTGAAGACTGTATGTGAAGCAATAGGGGATTATATTGTTTAATTGATATGATTCTGAGAGAGGCAGCAATAAGAGCATTGAAGAAAAAATTACAAAAGATCGATTTGGCAAAAATTCACTACAAATTAAATTTGCTTCCAGAATGACCAAATTATGGATTAATTTGCTCTGGTTGCTCGACTGCCGGATTGAAAATAATTGAGAAAGTTGCATTTGGTATCAGTCGGTGTAGAGCTTGTGAATGAGCTTCCGCATCACTCCGGCGGCGAAAACGAGCAACTATCTGGTGTTGCATATTAGGAAAATGGCGGACTATACACCAAGGATTTAGCTTTTCAATGTAGGTCACAGAGTCCTCCTGATCATACCTATGATTTAGCTGGTGAATTGCAGTTGATTAATAGACAAAGGTTGCTTAAACATTCCCAAGACTAAAGCCACCCTACTGTGAGAGTGGCTGGTAAAAAAATGTCAGAATGATATTGCTATTGGTTGACGGTTCGACTTCCCTGCGGGACGCTACGCGAACGCGGCAATCGAGCGTAGTCGAGATTCACCGTCAACTTTTCGATTCCTACTTACGCCCTGTGAGAGAACAGAGTATCTTCAGAAATTCTTCGGGAATTTCCTCGAAGTGTTCTAGCAAGAAGTCCATTAGGGCGAGATGACGTAAATCGCTGGGCATAGGACTGCGGTAATTGCGACCTTTGGAGAACCAACGCCGGACAGTTGAAAGTGAACGAGAGCAAATTCGAGCGATCGCTTCATGATTGACATCCCATTTGGCATAAAAATTCTTGGGTGTCATTCCTAGTTGACAATGGCTGTATAGATCAATCAAATTTTGCTCTCGTATCTGTAAATGACGCGGATTAGTTATAGCATTGGCTCCCCTTCCAGTGCTTCTAAATCCTCTTCCCAAGCAATATCGGCAGATATCCAAGCAGCACTGGGGCTATCTTTGCTCAACCAAATCAGGTAGCACCAAGTCCAGCAACAAAGATGGGGAGCAAAGCCATAAAATCTGCCGATCGCAATTCCCCAATCAGTGTCAGAACCAATCCAGCGCAATTTGTCGCCGTACAAAAAGCGGGGTGTCTTTGCTGTATTGGGAAAGTCGTCGGGTAAATCAACAGAACTCGGAGAAAATTTCTGGTTAATTAATCTTGGGAGTGAATCCTGGCGATTGAGCGCGATGCCTTCGGCAAGGCTCAAAGCCAACGCACTCAAATAATTAGCAATCAGTTCAGCATCAATGCTCAGGGTTAACCGGGAAATCAACAACGCTGCTAAACTTTCTTGTTCTTGCTGTTCACAATAATTGCTGAGTTTCGCCAAGAGTTCAGCAATACCGAAGTCATCTAAAGCTTGTAGATAACCTCTGTGTTCATCTGTTTTGTGGCAAACAGGCTTTAACATGGAATATGTCTCCTGTATAGAGGGGGACAAAAGTCAGCGTCTTCCCTGAGAAAGTTGAGCGCTGGCTTTTGACTTATCAATAATTATACATAAATTTTATGTTAATTTGTTTTTATTTATGTTATTCTAGTGATTTAATATAGAAGCACATAGATAAGCTGATGATAGTCACATGGGGAAAGTTGTAGTAAGTATTTACATGGAAGAAGAAGACAAAGAAGCTCTGCAACAATTAGCAGATGCAGAGGAGCGTTCTTTGTCTCAAATGGCATTGTTAATTCTCAAACGAGCCGTTAAACAAGCGCAGGCGGAAGGAACAATTCCACCGAATCAGGAAAAAGGTAAATGAGGCGATCGCTTAATATTACAGAAATAATGCGATCGCATTTTGAGCATAGCTGGGAATTTATATTAAGCGAGTGGAGCCGGATAGAAAATCCTTGATGTGGTAGCACCTATAACGAGCGCAATAGTGCTAGCGATTTATTTTTAAGTATTTAGTCGTAAATAAATAGTAGAAATATTTACACTTCTTGCAATCATTCGCAATGACATTGTGTAATTAATTCTGCTTGACTAATTATGAGCTAGAGCAGGATTTTGTTTAAATTTGCGGATTCTTGCGTAATTACAGATGTTTGTTTTGAATTATCCTTTAGATACTTAGTTGATTTTACTTATATATTTAGTGCGACGTATTAAATCAGATGGGTTGATTTGGAGTGAGCAGAATCCATAACAGAGGGTGGGATGACAGAAGAAAACCGCAGCGTCAAAGTTGGAGGGAGTGCTGACAGCAGTGCCATTCAGACTGGTACTGGCAATACTGCTACTATTACCATCACTAATTACTATTATCGTGAAGATACAACAGTATTACCGATTGAATCTACGGTTGCTGCTGATAAAAATCTTCCCTGTCCTTATCGCGGTTTGTTTCACTTTGGCCCTGATGACGCGGAGTTTTTCTTTGGACGTGAGATATTTGTCGAAGAACTTTTCGCGGCAACTCAAAACCGCAATTTTATACCCGTGTTGGGTGCGTCAGGAAGCGGTAAATCTTCGGTGGTATTGGCGGGATTAGTGCCAAAGCTGCAAAATGAAGGTCGCTGGTTATTTACTCACTTCCGTCCTGGTTCCGAGCCTTTCCATGCTCTGGCTTTGGCGCTGGTTCCCCTTTACACGCAAAATCTGGATAATACTGATAAGATCATCCAAGCTCGTAAGTTGTCACAAGCTCTGGGCGGGGGTGAAATTCCTCTAGCTGATGTATTTGCCCAGATTCACCAAAATCACCCTACACATCGGGTGTTGCTGATTGCCGATCAATTTGAAGAAATTTACACTTTATGCGCGGATCATAAAGTTCGCCATAGTTTTCTAGATAGTTTATTAGCCAGCTTTCCATCCTCTCCTCACCAGTCTCAATATAATCATGTGCTAGTTGCAACCATGCGGGCAGATTTCTTAGGAAATGCTCTGTTATATCCTCCTTTTGGAGATGTATTGAAAACTGATATCAAGCTGATCAGGTCGATGAATCATGAAGAACTTTCACAGGTGGTTGAAAAGCCTGCTGACAAGTTGGGGGTGACATTTGAAGTGGGATTGGTGGAACGGATTTTAGATGATGTGGAAGATGAACCGGGGAGTTTACCTCTGCTGGAATTTGCGTTAACTCAGTTGTGGCAGCAGCGCCAGGGTAAACAGTTAACCCATGCAGCTTATCAGCAAATAGGTAAGGTACAAGGAGCGTTGGCTCGTCATGCAGATCAGAAGTATGGGAAGTTGAGTGCAACTGAAAAAGAACAGGTACGCCGCATTTTCATCCAATTAGTGCATCCGGGTGAAGGGACGCAAGATACGCGACGACTGGCAACGAAGGCAGAATTAAGCGAAGCAAGCTGGGGATTGGTGAAGCATTTGGCGGATGCGCGATTAGTGGTTACTAGTCGTAATGCTGCCGAGCAAGAAACAGTGGAAGTTGTCCACGAGGCATTGATTCGTAATTGGGTCGAACTGCGACGATGGATGGATGCAGATCGTAGCTTTCGTGCTTGGCAAGAAAGGCTGCGGTTCGCAATGGATCAATGGCAAAAAATGCAACGGGATGAAGGGGTATTGTTGCGGGGTACAGTTTTAAAGGAAGCAGAAGCCAAGCTGAAGCAACGCCGAAAGGAACTGAGCAAGGGAGAGCAAGAATTTATTCAAGCTAGTTTAGCACTACGTCAACGTGTTAAGCAGCGAATTTACTGGAGTTTGGGCGGGATTGGGAGTATCCTTTTACTGGCGCTGGGGATTTGGGGTTGGTTGAATTATACAACTTGGGGGCAGTTGACTCAAATTCGCTGGCAATTGACTGATTTAAGTCAGCAGGTAAGGAATCCTGAGTATCAATCAAAAGTTGCTGTTGCCTTTCTTAAGGATGGAAATTCTGCTCAAGCCTTGAAACTTAATTAGCCAGATTCAGGATTCACAAGCCTTAAGTGCCATTGCCCAAGCCTATGGCAAGCTGAACCAACCAGAAAAAGCTGCCCCCTTGCTGGAAAAAGCGATCGCCTCTGCCAACCAGATTCAGGATTCCTACAACAAAATCGATGCCTTAATAGCCATTGCCCAAGCCTATGGCAAACTCAACCAAGCGCAAACTGCCGCGACCTTGCTCGATAAAGCAATCGCCGCTGCTAACCAGATTCGGGATTCCTCTGGCTTAAGAGCCTCTGCCTTAAAAGCCATAGCCGAAGCCATTGGCAAGCTCAACCAACCCAAAACAGCCGCCCCCTTGCTCGATAAAGCGATCGCCTCTGCCAACCAGATTCCGGCTTCCTACAACAAAATCGATGCCTTAAAAGCCATAGCCGAAGCCATTGGCAAGCTCAACCAACCCAAAACAGCCGCCCCCTTGCTCGATAAAGCGATCTCCGCTGCTAACCAGATTCAGGATTCCAATTACAAAGACGATACCTTAAGTGCCATTGCCCAAGCCTATGTAGAGCTACAACAACCGGAAAAAGCGCTCGTTGCTGCTAACCAGATTCGGGATTCCCAGTCCAAAGCCTATGCCTTAATTGCCATTGCACAAGCCTATGGCAAGCTGAATCAACCAGAAAAAGCCGCCCCCTTGCTCGAAACAGCGCTCGTCGCTGCTAACCAGATCCAGAATTTCTATCCCAAAGCCTCTGCCTTAATTGCCATTGCACAAGCCTATGGCAAGCTGAATCAACCAGAAAAAGCCGCCACTTTGCTCAAAACAGCGATCACCGATGCTAACCAATTTCAGAATTTCTATCCCAAAGCCTCTGCCTTAATTGCCATTGCACAAGCCTATGGCAAGCTGAAACAACCAGAAAAAGCCGCCACTTTGCTCGAAACAGCGATCACCTCTGCTAACCAAATTCAGGAATCCTTTTCCAAAGCCTCTGCCTTAATTGCCATTGCCGAAGCCTATGGCAAGCTGAAACAACCAGAAAAAGCCGCCACTTTACTCGAAAAAGCGATCGCCCCTGCCAACCAGATTCAAGATTCCAATTACAAAGCCTCTTTCTTAATTGCCATTGCCGAAGCCTATGACAAGCTGAACCAACCAGAAAAAGCCACCACTTTGCTGGAAAAAGCGATCGCCGCTGCTAACCAGATTCCGGATTCCAATTCCAAAGCCTATGCCTTAACAGCCATTGCCGAAACCGCAGCGAACCTGAAAAACTGGGGACAGGTACTGAAAGCCAGGGAAAAATGCCCCAGTGATGAATGTCAGGTGGAGTTGCTAGCGAAGGTTTTAACGGTTCATGCCGAGCAGCAGCGCCCTGAGTTGAAGGAGGAGAAGGAGGAGGAGGAAGAGTGAACTTTTTGTTCAAACAGCGATAATTAGCGAATTTACAAGTCAGCATTAGATAACACCATGAAAAAAATCCTCATCCTCTCCGCCAACCCCAAAAACACAAGTAATCTGCGCCTAGATGAAGAAGTGCGGGAAATCAAAAACACACTGCAACTATCTCCCAATCGAGACGAATTTCAAATCATTACTGAATCTGCGGTACGAGTGGATGATTTAACCCGCTTCCTGTCTCACCATCAACCAACAATCGTTCACTTTTCTGGACATGGCTCTGGTACTGATGGATTAGCTTTAGAAGATAATTTTGGGCAGATGCAGCTTGTAAGTACCCAAGCCCTAGCAAAGCTATTTGATTTGTTCCAATCACAAGTCGAGTGTGTCTTACTCAACGCCTGCTACAGCGAATCACAAGCCACAGCAATTCACCAACATATTGATTGCGTGGTGGGGATGAATCAGGCAATTGGGGATAAAGCCGCAATTGAGTTTAGCGTAGGATTTTATACTGCTTTGGGGGCTGGAAGGAATTATGAAGATTGTTTTCACATGGGCTGTACATCTATTGATTTGCAGGGAATTCCAGAGTATTTAACCCCTATGAGAAAAATTAGGCAGCGGCGTTATCAGACTGTACAGGCGACAAATCCAGTAACATCTCACAAGGATGATAATATCAATAATGATAACAAAAGCTGGCAAAACCGCTCAGTTTCTATTGGGGGTAGTGCTACTGGTAGCGCAAATCAAACGGGAGACAGTAACACTGCAAACATTAATTTTCAACAAGTCAGTTTACCTACACCAGCCAGCGTCAACATAGAAACAGAACTCAATGCCTTACGTGAGATACTGGCAAAGTTAGAAACTTCAGACCGTCGTAAAATTGACAATGCTATTGCTGATGCCGAAGAAGAAATCAACAAACCACAACCAGATAAAAATGAAGTGGGTAAGGCGTTAGACCGAGCTTTTGACTATGCTAAGAAGGCTGAGGGATTTGCATCTGTAATTGAAAAACTTAAACCCCACCTAACTAAAACTGTGGGTTGGTTAGGTGAAAATTGGCACAAATTGCTAAGTCTGGTGAATTTAACAATTTGACTACCTTCATCTAAAGATGCGCCTAACCCAAACTCTACAAATTCAAGCGATCGCAGTGCCTCCCAGCTACATTTAGGGTCAATAGTGGAACGTTTGCCCAAAGGTGGGGGAAGTTGGTTTTGTTCTTCGACCATCTTCAGGAACAGCAAATAGGTAAGCTGTTCTACATAGTCACTGTAGCTAACGCCATCATCGCGGAGGACGTTGCAGTAATTCCAGAGTTTTTGAACGATGGTTGAGGATTCGTTAGCCATTGACTGATGCTACAGGGAGTTTTACTAGTAATACCAATTTGAAAAAAGAATGCGACAGATGGATTGACAGAACTCTTATACAGAGACTAATTCTCAATCTAAAATCTAAAATCCAAAATGGTATAATGAAGAATTATATATTTTTGAGATGGCGATCGCGGCGAAGACAAGCTCAAATTAATCTTCGGTTGCTCAATTCCAGCCTCACCTATTGTCTCCTTGATGAATGCATGGCTGCGAAAAATGCCAAAGCTTGAGTATATTACAGTGATTAGGTATATTTTTTCGAGAATGCTTGAGAAAGTATAAAATAAAACTTTTTTTGACGGTATATCATTTCTAATAGTAAGTAACCCTTAGTTAGCAAGATAGCTCTGTGCTTTCGGAGTATCCTAATGAGTTTCATTAACCTGGATCTGGTCTTTAACGCCATTACTAGCATCGCCAATCCTTTGATTAAAGAAAAAATTCTGCGTAGTGAGACAGTAATTAAGTTACTCCAGCAATTTAACCTCGATCCAGAGCATCCACCTGCTGATTTTAGTGGTGTTTACGCCTATGCCTTAGTAGAATACGGCGTAGGCAAACCAAAACCACTGCTGGAATTATTCCGACAAGAAGCAATTAAACAAGCTTTTCGCACAGCATTAGACCACAATAACCCCTCAATTCTGCTGTCTGAGGTTGATGCTTTTCTAGATGCCTATACATTGGGCGATGATATTAGAAGCTTGGGGCTTGATGTGAGGCGAGAGGTGGCTGAATTTGCGACGGTATTTATCGAAGTAGCAAAACGTAGCCGCACACCTGCTGATGTATTGATGAACCAGAAAATTGGTTCTCTACATAGCAGGATTGCAAGTATTCAAGAACAACTCGATAGATTACCGACACTGGAAGGAATTCGCACAGAAATAGCAAGATTAGCAGCACAGAATTATCCTGCATTACCAGGAAGCATAACTGAAAACCAATGTAGAGCGATCGCACTCGCCCAGCAGATGCGAGGATGGTTTGAAACCTTGGGCTATGACTTTGAAAAATATGAAATCTGGGCAGAGGAATATTTTGAATGGATAATTCAAATTCCAGTACGTCGCAGTTATGACCGCATTCTTATCCGTGGTGTTGCTGGAGAAATTGGACTGAGTGATGTGATGGCGTTGCGTTCCTCAGTTGAGGCGCAAAAAACTGATGAAGGATGGTTAGTAACTACCCGTCGCATTTCCCGCGCCGCCAGGGATGAAGTCAAAAAGGAAGCAAATCGTCATCTTGATTGTTTCACTTTTGACGAACTAATTGACTTGGATGCCGACTTTAATGCCTATCTTGATTGGTTAGAAGCAGAAATCAAACGCCGAAAAATTGATACGAAGTATGTACCCCTTGCTTGTACAAAAGAAGAAATTGACCCAGTAACCAAGCAGCGAATTGGGGTGAGTCGTTATGAAGAAGAAGACGGATGGATTGATGGATATATCGATTTGTGGCTTGATGACCCTGCTAAAGAGCATATTTCCATTTTGGGAGAATTTGGTACAGGTAAAACTTGGTTTGTCTTTCACTATGCTTGGACTGCACTGCAACGTTACCGCGATGCCCAAAAACGTGGTGTTGAACGTCCCCGTCTTCCTTTAGTAATAACTCTGCGTGACTTTGCCAAAGCGTTAAATGTAGAGAATGTTTTGGCAGGTTTCTTTTTTACCCAACATAATATCCGCATCAACAGCGAAGTTTTTGACCAACTCAACCGCATGGGTAAATTGCTGCTAATTTTCGATGGTTTTGACGAAATGGCAGCAAAAGTTGACCGCCAACAGATGATTAACAATTTCTGGGAACTGGCAAAGGTGGTAGTTCCCGGTGCTAAAGTTATCCTCACCTGTCGGACTGAGCATTTCCCAGAGGCGAAGGAAGGACGCGCTTTACTCAATGCAGAGTTGCAAGCATCGACTAAAAAATTAACTGGCGAAACACCACAATTTGAAGTCTTGGAATTGGAGAAATTCAACGATGAGCAAATTCGGCAGGTGCTTTCATACCAAGCTGAAGCAGCGACGGTTGAACAAGTAATGGGCAATGGGCAATTATTAGACTTAGCCCGTCGTCCTGTGATGACAGACTTAATCTTAGAAGCATTGCCAGATATTAAAGCGGGTAAACCTGTGGATATGTCACGGGTTTATCTATATGCAGTGCGGCGCAAAATGGAACGGGATATTAAAGCAGAACGTACTTTTACTTCTTTAGCAGATAAGCTGTACTTTTTGTGCGAACTTTCTTGGGAAATGCTTTCTAATGACCAAATGAGTCTCAATTATCGGGTGTTCCCAGAACGCATTCGCCGCTTATTTGGTTCTAGTGTTCAAGAAGAGAAGGATTTAGACCATTGGCATTATGACATGATGGCGCAAACGATGCTTGTCCGCAATGCTGATGGTGACTATACTCCCGCGCATAGATCTCTGTTAGAGTTTTTTGTAGCGTATAAATTTGCCGCAGAATTGGGGGCTTTGGCGAGTGATTTTACGGAATTAGCACAAGCGCGATCGCTTGTAGATAAAACTGTCGCGCCTGCTGATTATACGTGGTCTGGTTATTTTTCGCAGCAAGGGAGTGGTGAGGCGATGCCTGCGGCAACCCCTTTGGGGAACGCACCACTCAAAGCATTTACAAGTGAGTCTTTGGATAAGTTGAGGCAGACTTTTGGCAAAGCGCCACTTACTAAAGCAGTAATGGATTTACTTTCACCAATGTTGAGTAACAGTGAGTCTCTGATTAATGCGATTGAGGTAACGCGAGGTAAAAGCGAAAATGAAGCTGATTATGTTGGCGGAAATGCAGCAACATTGGCAGTAAAAGTAGATAAAACTGCTTTGGAGGATAGAGATTTAAGCCAAGTGGTTGTTAAAAGAGCAGATTTTACTGGTGCAATTTTACGAAATGTTAATTTTGCCGATGCAAATTTAGCAAATTCAGTTTTTACAAATACTTTAAGTCAAATTTTTTCGGTAGCATTTAACTCCAATGGGCAGTTTTTAGCAATGGGTGATGGTGCAGGTATTCGTTTGTGGCGAATTACTGACAAACAACAAATTATGACTTTTAACGGGCATCAAAATTTGGTATATTCAGTAATTTTTAGCCCTGATGATCAAATGCTTGTTAGTGTAAGTAGTGACTGTACTGTAAAGCTTTGGGATGTCAAAACGGGAAAATGTATGCAAACGTTACTTGGCCATACTGCTACAGTTAGAACAATAGCATTTAGCCCGAATGCTCAAGTTATTGCCAGTGGGAGCGAAGACAAAACAGCAAAATTGTGGGATGTAAAAACTGGCGAATGTTTGATAACCTTTTCAGTGCAAGATAGTCTTGTAAGGGCAATTGCATTTAGTCCCAATGGTGAAATACTTGCTTTTACCGATAGTAATTATACGATTAATTTATGGAATACCCGTATATCTCAGATCCAAAAGATTTTACAAGGACATACTAGTTATGTAAGAGCGATTACTTTTAGCCCTAATGGAAAAATTATTGTAACTTGTAGTCATGACCGCACAATCAAACTATGGGATATCAACACTGGAGAATGTCTAAAAACTTTGCAAGGACACAAAGATGTAGTTAACTCAATTGCTTGTGATTCCAATGGTAAAATTTTGGCTAGTGGTAGCACCGACCGTACAATCAAGCTATGGGATATAAACACAGGTGAATGCCTTACAACTCTAAAAGAGCATGATAATTGGGTACAATCTGTTGCTTTTAGCCCTGATGGTCAAACTTTAGCTAGTGGAAGTCAAGACCATTCGGTAAAGCTATGGGATGTAAACACAGGCGAATGTATTTACAGTTTTCAAGGATATGCTAATTGGTTAAAGTCGGTTGTATTTCACCCTAACGGACAACTCATTGCTAGTGGTGGACAAGACCAAATAGTTAGATTGTGGGATATCAATACAGGTAAATGTACAAAAGAGTTACAGGGGCATAATGATTGGATACGATGTTTAGCCTTTAGCCCCGATGGTCAAATTCTCGCCAGTGGAAGTGGTGACTTTACAATTAGATTATGGGATGTTCAAACTGGAGAATGTACCAAAATTTTACAAGAAGATACTGGAAAATTATTTTCGATAGTATTTAGTCCTGATGGACTTAAACTAGCAATTGCTTCTGGTCGGACAATACAGCTTTGGGACTTTAATACAAAACAAAATATTTATGAAATAAGAGCGCATACTCGCTCTATAACAAAACTTTCTTTTAGTTGTGATGGTCAAATTATTGCCAGTCTTAGTTATGATGACACTGTAAAACTTTGGGATGTTTCAACGGGTAAATGCCTTAAAACTCTAACAGGAGAGAAAAAGAAAAATTGGTCAAGAGCGGGTGCTTTTAGCTCTGACATAAAAATTGTCGCTACCTGTAGTGATGACTATATAGCAAAGCTTTGGAATATTTATACTGGTCAATGTTTAATGACTTTGGAGGAACATACTGGACAAATCAAGGTATTTGCTTTTAGTTTTGATGGTCAGATTCTTGCTACTGGAAGTGATGATTTAAGTATAAAGCTTTGGAATGTACATACAGGTAAATGTTTAATTACATTGCAGGGACATACTAGAACAATATCATCAATTAGTTTTAGTCCCAAGGGTAAAGTTATTAGCAGTTGTGCCGAAGATGGCATAATCAAAATTTGGAACATTGAAACTGGTGAGTGTTTAAAAACCTTGAGAAGCGATCGCCCTTATGAACGCATGAACATCACTGGTGTTAAAGGCTTAACTGAAGCTGAAAAAGCCACGCTTAAAGCATTAGGTGCGGTGGAAGATAGAGAATAAATCTGGGGCGACATGCAAGTGATGTTGAGGCGATACCTGCGGCAACCCCTTTGGCGATCGCACTACCCATGCCTTTACACTAATCCAGTAAGAGCGATCGCATCAGCAATTTTGACAAGTATTTAGTGTGCGATCGCTCCACCCATTCCTTTACACTAATACAGTAAGAGCGATCGCATTACCAATTGTGACAGGTCTGGAATGTGCGATCGCACTACCCATGCCTTTACACTAATCCAGTAAGAGCGATCGCATCGCCAATTCTGACACATCTTTAATGTGCGATCGCAATTAAAACTCTATGCCAGGATATTAATCTCCATGACAATCTAATTGTGTTGTTAGTTTTTAGTTGGGAGTAACTAGCGAAAAATGGGAATACTTAGTCATAAGGCTGTTTAAAGTATTCTCTTGGCTCAGTATGATTCCACCAACTCTTGAAGAAGTAGTCTCAAATATACTCAATCAATCTTTTCATAGCCAGGGTATAGGTGCTACTGCTAGTTCTAGGAACACGTTACTCAAAGTTATTTTAGAGTCTGCTGAAGTTCCAGAGCCAGAAAGGACAACAGCATTCATCTTTGAGGAAATCTCTAGGTTAAAAACAACATCATTGAAAAAAGTTAAAATACTTGCCAAGCAGAAAAGTACTTTTGATGTTGCTTGGTGTCGAGAATTTGAGGTGGAGTCTCAGGTTGAACCAGCTATAAAAACTGATCCAGAAGTTGAAACAAAAAATCATAGCTCAAAAAGTATATCGGCTGAGGAATTCCAACAGGCTCTGGAAGAATCTACAAGGACTGCTAAGAATGCTTATCAAAAAACTTTTAATTATTACAAAGAAATTGCCACCATTTTACAGAATCTTAAGCTTGATTTAGACAAAAGTGCATCTCATTTATTAAAACAAAAAGATGCTAATAATTTTAATTTCGCTAAAGTTCTGAGAAATATAGTAGATGAAATTGAAAGCCATGCTAGTGAAGGACTTCAAGAACTAAAAAAATACTTAGAAGTGAAAAGCCAACATCTAGCAGATTTCACAGTTGTTTTATTTGGTAGAACTAAAGCTGGGAAAAGTACTATTCGTGAAGCTTTAACATGCGGTGATGGCAGTACAATTGGCAAAGGTTCACAGCGAACAACTAGAGATGTCAGAGAATATAAATGGAAAGGCTTACGATTAATAGATACACCTGGTATTGAAGCTTATCAAGGAGAAGAAGATAAACAAAAGGCTGTAGAAATAGTACATGAATCTGATATTGTTATCTTTCTCACTAGCGATGACTCTGTTCAGCCTGGTGAATTTGATGCTATGGCTTGGCTGCAAGAAATCAAAAAATACTTTTTTGTGATTCTTAACATTAAGTATGATATTGACAAGCCAAAACGCTTGGAGAGATTTATTAAAAATCCCGAAAAAATCTTTGATTCACAAAGGTTAGATGAACATAAACGCCATATTCGGACTTATATTCGTCACAGCTTAGGCATAGAAGAAGTAGCAATTATTTGTATTCATGCGTATGCAGCATTTCTTAGCAATCAGCCTCAATATAGTGACGTTGCTAAGAAACTTTGGGAATTAAGCCGAATAGAAGAAATTTATAGTTTAATCGCGTCAGAAATCTACACAAGAGGTAAACAAAGACGCTGGAATACATTTTTTGATGCAATCATATATTTTCTCGATTTAATTATAAAGATGTTAAAAGGACATCAAAAATCTCTGGAGTCTCAGGCAGATTTTATGCGAGACAAACGAGCAGAGATTGAATATATTTTTCAAGAGAGTGTTAAAAATGGAAAAATAAAAATTCAAAGAGTATGTAAAGATTCATTTAGCAAAATCAAACAATGGATTCCTAGCTTTGTTGATGAGTATTTAGGGAAAGACATTGCTCAGTCTGAGTATCAAAAGCGCATGGACAAAGAGAAACAAAAAATTGAAACTGCTATGGAGAACTTATTTGAAGAGATAGTCCAGGAACTAGTAGCTTCTTTAAATGAGTTCCAAAGGCAATATCAATATGATATGGGAACTATTAAGTTAGAATCTACTGATTTCGGAAACTATCAACAATGGCAAGCTGGAAAAATTCTGAAATGGGTAGGCGTGGGTTTAGGTGCAGCCTCTGCTGTTGCTTTTGGTATCGGTGCTTTTGCAGCAGCTAATTTTTGGAATCCTGTAGGATGGATAGCTGGCGTTACATCTATCGTCGTTGGAATTTTCAGTTGGTTCTTTGGTGATCAAGAGAAAAAAGCATGGCAAAAAGCTAAACAGGAAGCTAAAGAAACTCTTTGGAAGAGCTTGGATCAATCTGAGCAGGAAACTTGTAAGACTTACCAAAAATTACTAGATACAAATATTGCTGTTAGAGCTAAAACTGAAGTGCTGGAACAGGTAGATATTTACATTAAAGGACTTCTAATAATTGTGGCTGACCTTAAACAAGCTATTTCACAACTGGAGAAAATCAAAAAACAGATGAAGCGAGAGTTAGATTCTACAGAACCAAGAGATAAGGTGCCAAATACAAGCCATTTCAAGGGTAATTCGTCATTTATAGCTGATGAACTGCTTTAGTTATTATCTTTTTATATGTCTCTTTATGACCAATATAAGGTATTTAAATACCTATAAAACTGCGTGTATATTTTTTAATTACGTACATTAAAAATACAATTCTAAAGTTATAGGGGTAGGGGTAAATGTCTGAGATGAAATTTAAGCAAGTTGCTACACAAGTAGAAGATTTATGTTCTGAGACTTTAAGAATATTATCTGCATCAACCGATAATGAGATAGATGTATTTGCTAGGGATTTTGAAATTTTTATTCATGAATATCGGCAAAAATCCCAATTAACTATTGCCTTCATCGGTCAATATAATGCTGGTAAGTCTACTTTGATTAAAGCTCTTACGGGCGATACATCTGTCCGAATCAGTGCTGAAATTTGTACAGATAGGATTACTGAATATCCTTGGAAAGAAGTTCTCCTAGTTGATACTCCAGGCATTTATGCAGGTAGAACAGATCACGATCAAATTACTCTAGAACAAATTTCAAAAAGTGATTTACTCATATTTGTTGTCCCCAACGAGTTATTTAACCCTCAAGGTGGAGCTTTTTTTAAACGAGTTGCCAATGAAATGCAGCGAGTTGGTCAAATGCTCTTAGTAATTAATAAAATGAGTCGTGAACGCGGTAAGCCAGAAGACTTACTTAAAAGCCTTTTGGAAGTTGTAGAGCCTCATCATCCTAATGATTTTTACACTTGTTTTATTGATGCTGATTCTTACTTGAAGGCTCAATCTGAAAAAGATGAAGATGAAAAAGAATTTTTACTCGAAGAATCTAGTTTTGATGCTTTCCTCTCCTCGTTACATAAATTAATTGATAAGAATAAATTGTATGCAAGACTATTAACACCTCTCAATCGCGCCTTAGATATATTAGAACGGTCTTACAATATTTTGAGTACAGATGATAAATCCGCTAGAGATTTCTTAGAACTACTCCATCGCAAGATGTTACTTATTAAGACCTCTCAAACAAGATTTAGGAATTGTTATATAGCTGAATTTAACAATCTTGAACATGAAGTGTTAATGATTGGTGAAGATGTTGCTAGTAAAGTTGATGGGAGACATAGCGAAGAAGATATTAACTGGACAATTAAAAAAGCTGAGAAAGAAATAGAGTCAACTACAAAGCAAACAATGGAGAAAATACAGTTGGGTTTGGAAGAAGAATTAAGTAAACTTCAAATTCAACTCGAACAATTATTACAATCAAGGTTGGGTCGTTCTTTAGCAGAAGAAGTACAAGTTTCATCAACAGGTAGAAAACAAGTTGATTATGAAGAAGTTGAGGGAACTCCAGGAATACCATCCTTGTTAAGTAAAAGTCCTGAAGCTGTACGGGCTATAGGAAGTTTTGCGTCGGCAGTTTCTAGAGACCTAGTTTACAACGTCGGTAAATTTTTTGGTGTTAAATTTCGTCCTTGGGGAGCAGTTAATGCGGCTAAATTCATCAGAGGTTTAGGACCTATTATTGGAGGTGTCGGTGCAATTCTAGAAATTTTCCTGGCTGCTAAACAGGAAAAGGATGAGGCAGAATATGAACAAAAGCTCCGTGAAGCGAGAGCAGATTTACGCCGAAGTTTTAGACAAGTAGCCTCAGAAATCAGAAGCGAGTATGAAAGTAATATTAAAAATGAGATTATTTATGGTTTTTATGAATCTGAGCTTCAAGATGTTGAACGTCAGCGAGATAAATTGAGAAATAATGAAGGCTCAAAAATTGAGATGGTTAATCAAATCAAACATATAATTCAAAAAATTAAGAAGCAGATAGTCACAATAGAGAATAACGCGTAATGGCGATGTCTACGACTGACTGCGCCTACGCACTCACAGCATCCATCTCCCACAGCACAGAGATGGTAAGAAGCGATCGCCTTTTTTAGCTATGGTTATGTAACTTTGGGCTAATCACCTAATTGAGGTGCTTAATTGTAGTGATCTGCCTAATTAAGCTGCTCTGCCCTGTGAATACAAATACTGTTGAAACCCGATAAATACTTGACTGATAGTTGCAACGCTTCCTAGTTCTTCCACAGCATCACGAACGGTATGATATTTCAACTCTAACAGTTGGGGTAATTTAGTGCGATCAAGTTCCCCCACCCCTGCTTTGATGTATTGTTCCAGTACAAAGTCGAGAAATTCTTGCTGTTTGCCGAGATACTGCGAGAAGATTAAGGACTTGTGAGCAAGGACGCGCTCTCTGCGGCTAATTGGTGGAGAGGCATAGGCGATATAAGCCAGGACATCGTATAAATCGCTTTTTTCGGCATCAATCACGCGGCTAATTTCTGTGAGTTGTTCCTCACCGTAGCCCTTCTCTGCCAATCCTTCTAATAAAGCTCTACGGGTATCAGGGCGACTCCAAATTGCTCTTAATTCGTCTTCATTTGTGAATAGTTCAGGAATTTCACCAAAGAGACGTTCTACAAATGCTGCGGCGCTCATGGGTTTACCGTCTGGACTCCAGAAGCTAGTAGATATCTGGTGCTGGAGGGTGCGTTCTTTACCATCAGCGAGTTTTATTTTGATGGTTTTGGGGCGGGAATCTTCTGTAGTTTCGTTTCTATTTTGGCTTCTATTTTTGCCACTATCTGCTGTGGGGGTATTGTATTTATCTGATTTCTCTCCACCTCTGGCAATTTTGACGCGAACAGGTTCTTGGGGTTCGCCGTCCCATTCAGGATCGTCGAAGCGTTCGTAGGCTTTAACGAAATCGTAGATGGTGAAGTAGTCCTTCCCTTCAAATAGGCGAGTCCCGCGACCAATAATTTGCTTAAATTCAATCATCGAGTTGATGGGGCGCATCAGCACGATGTTACGAACATTGCGGGCATCAACACCAGTGGACAACTTGTGGGAGGTGGTGAGAATGGTAGGAATATTCTTCTCATTGTCTTGAAAGTTACTGAGGTGCTGTTCGCCTAGCTTGCCATCATCGGCGGTGACGCGGACACAGTAATTAGGGTTACTGCTAATCTTCATTTGGTTGATTAAATCCCGTACAGCTAAAGCGTGGGGTTGGTTGGCGCAAAACACCAGAGTTTTTTGATTCTGGTCAATTTCTTCCATGAAAAGTTGCACCCGGTAGCGTTCGCGCTCGGCAATTTCGATGATGCGGTTGAAGTCGTCTTCAGTGTAGGTTCTGGCTTCGTCTACTGCACCTTCGATCAGTTCATCTTCACTGCTGTAAATATACTCATCTAGGGTAGTTTCAATTTGCCTGACTTTAAAGGGAGTCAGAAACCCGTCATTGATGCCGTCTTTGAGGGCGTAAGTATATACTGGCTCACCGAAGTAGGCGTAGGTGTCTGCGTTATTTTTTCGTTTAGGAGTGGCGGTGAGTCCTAATTGTACTGCTGGGGAGAAATATTCTAAAATGCCCCGCCATGTGCTTTCGTCACTAGCTCCGCCTCGGTGACATTCATCAATGATGATGAAGTCGAAGAAGTCGGGGGGATAGTCGCTGAATTTGGGCGTAGGATTGCCAGCATCGTCCCGTCCGGTCATAAATGTCTGGAAAATGGTAAAAAAGATACTGCCATTTTTGGGGACTCTACCCCGTTTTTTGATGGCTTCAGGGTCGATGCGGACTAAAGCATCGTCGGGGAAGGCAGAGAAAGAATTATAAGCTTGGTTGGCTAAGATATTACGATCGCTTAAAAACAAAATTCGCGGACGACGAGCGGGTTGTCGGCTCAGGTTCCAACGGCTTTGAAAGAGTTTCCAGGCGAGTTGGAAGGCGATGAAGGTTTTACCTGTGCCTGTTGCCATTGTTAACAAAATCCGGTCTTGTCCTTGGCAGATTGCTTCTAGGACGTGCTTAATGGCATTGTGTTGATAATAACGAGCTTCCCATGTGCCGCTTTTGTCTTCAAAGGGGATGGCAGCAAAGCGATCGCGCCATTGATTCGCTTGGCTAAAAGTAGCTTCCCAAAGTTGTTCAGGAGTAGGATATTGCTTGATATAGCCTTCTGCCCCTGTGAACATATCTACTTGGTATATACCGATGCCATTTGTAGAGTAGGCAAATCGAGTCTGCAACTTTTCGGCGTATTTTTTGGCTTGTCCTAAGCCTTCGGTATCGGGCAATCCGCGTTTTTTGGCTTCGATGACTGCAAGTTTTTCACCACGATAAACCAGGACATAATCGGCGATGTCTGATTGGGCGCGTTTACCGTTGCCAACCAAGCGACCAGGGGCAATAACTTCGCGGCGGATGCGACTACCTTCGATAACTCCCCAACCTACGGCTTTGAGTGCGGGGTCAATTAGTTCGGCGCGGGTTTCGGCTTCGTTCATTTTTATAGTGGACAGTGGGCAGTTGACAGTTACTCAGACTGCCTTATTGTCAATTGTCCACTGTCCATTATTAACTGTCCACTATTCTCCGACGGGCAGTGGCGATCGCTTCTTGCAGTTTAGCTTGTAACAACTCTTTGGGTGGTAATACGGTGAGGTATTCGGCGACATGGATGCCGCTTTTATCCAGTTCTAGCAATTCGATTTGCTCTTGTTTTTTACCTGCACATAAGATGATTCCCAGTGGTGGCTGTTCATCAGGCTCTTGCTCGTATTTGGTCAGCCAGCGCAGGTAAAGTTCCATTTGGCCTTTGTATTCGGGACGGAAGTTACCGAGTTTGAGGTCGATGGCGACAAGGCGTTTGAGTTTGCGGTTATAAAATAGCAGGTCGATATAAAAGTCGTCGTTGTCGATTTGTAGGCGTTTTTGACGAGCGACAAAAGTAAAGCCTGCACCGAGTTCTAGTAAAAATTGCTCAATTTCTCTGAGGATTGCATCTTCGAGGTCTTTTTCGAGATAGCGATCGCTTAATTCCAGAAAATCTAAAATATAAGGGTCTTTGAGTAAAATATCGGGTGATACCTGTTGAGTTTGGCGCAGTTGCTCTAAATCATGGCGGATGGTTTCTTCTGGTTTGCGGGATAGGGCAGTGCGCTCAAATAGCATGGAGTTAATACGTTCTTGCAGTTGGCGGACGCTCCATCGTTCAAGTTGGGCAATTTCAATATAAAATTCTCGTTTTAGGGGATCTTCGATCCCAATAATTAGTTTGAGATGCGACCAACTTAATTCCGCAGACAGTGTGTGCAGAATTTCCCGATCGGGAAAAACTTCTGCGATAAGGACGCAATAATTTAACTGCCGTTCGCTCCAGCCTTTACCATAGGTCTGTGTGAGGTAACGGGAGAGACTAATAATTACTTGCTTGCCATATTCTGCGCGTTGACCTTGTAAAATTTCGGTTTGGATGCGTTTACCGACTTGCCAATAGAGCAGGGTAATTTCTGCATTGATGGCAACGGCGGCGCGTTGTTTAGCGGCATCAATAAACTGTCTGATTTCTTGAAATAGGCGATCTCTCTGTTGAGGCAGGTCATTGCTCATGCGGCAATTCCGTCCTTAGCGGCTTTTGTTGTCTGGTTAGCGGTGTCTGCGGTGAGTTCGCCAGTAAATGCTTTTTGCAGGATGGATTGTTTGAGTTCGTTGAGTGCGGCGATTTTTTGGCGGTATATGGTTTCGAGGCGTTGTGATTTTGACCTTAGCTCGTCAAGATTATCACTAATAAAATTCTGCTCAGAGAGGGATGGTTTTAGAAACTTGAAGCTTTGAATTTGTTTTCCACTAATATGCGGAACCCCAATGCCAGTTTGATTACTCAGGATATGTTGTATAAATGAATGACTACCTATCAAATACATAAGAAATCGATTGTTAATATTTTTATTACCACGAAGACAAGCAGTTCGTTGAACAAGTAAGCATGGCAAATCATCGCAGGAGATCATCGCGTGTTTCAAACCCGCTTTCACCCAAGGACGATCCATTGCAAGAACTACATCGCCCTCTTTGAGTTGATAACTAAGGTATTCATTTATCTCAGATGCTGGCCACTTCTTAACATCATCCCAACGAAGCGCACCTTGAACGATATTATCCCCTCGAAGTAATCGGATGCTCTGGTCTGAATCTGTATATCTATTACTCTTAAACGGAAATCCAGTCATTAAATCTATCTCTGCACCCAGTTTTGTTTCTTGCCACTGTCTATTCTCCTGAGTCAAGATAGAATTTCGATAGCTTTCAAACAATTCGCGGGAGTTGGCGAGGTTCTTTTCGGCGTTTGCGATCGCTCTCTCAATCCCCTCAAACGCCTCATCCAGAATTGCTACAATCCGCTTTTGTTCAGATAGCGGTGGGATAAAAGTAGTAAAATTGAAAAGATGCTCGCGGTTCACCTTAGGCATTCCAGCCCGACTTGACCCTTCAATTGCGTATTTAGTGAATTCCCTACTTATGAGTAAATAAAACAAGAAGTCTCGATCTAACTGAGTAGTATCAGGTGATAGCGGATATACATCCGCACTGCACAAGCCATCGAATTCTGGTCTAGCAACTTTCATAAGATATGGGCGGATCTTACTATAAAGAACCATAGTTCTATCAAATAGAAATTTCCCTGATTTCAGCTCTTCCTCTTTAGCTGTTTTAATATCAACTAGCTCCCCTGTCCCTGAAATCATATTCCCAGCACCAATATGAAGTAGATTGATGAAGTCAGGTTTGCGAGGATCTACAAGCGATGACGAGATTTCACAGACTTCCCCTAATCTCTTCTTTATCCACATCTTGCTCATAGCATCCCCCCAATCCCCGCTAGAATCTCTGCACTCTCCGCATCCAAGGCAGCAATTTCATCCAGAATTTCCTGCGGTTCTCGTAACGTCGATTCCTCAGCCTTATTTGGATTCTTCACCGACAAATCAAATGTCGCCCAATCCACATCAGCAATATCTACCAGCCAAGACTTTTCCGACTCTGCACAAGTAGCCTGAAACTCCACAAACTCGCGCAAATCTTCATCATTCAGCGCATTAGTTTTCCCAAGACTACGCCCCGGATCGAGTTGGTAATACCAAATTTTCTGAGTTGCCATTCCCTGAGTTAAAGGTTTTCCCTGAGAAAATAAAGGCGTTCCCTGAACGGAGTCGAAGGGCTTTCCTTTCTCAAAAAACAGCACCACCGTTTTTACACCCGCCCCGATAAATGTCCCACTCGGACAATCCAAAATGGTGTGCAGATTGCAACTACTCAAAAGCTCTTGACGCAATGCCCGCGAAGCATTATCAGAATTTGACAGGAAGGTATTTTTAATTACTACCGCAGCTTTACCACCCATCTTCAGGATTTTGATGAAATGCTGCAAAAACAGAAACGCTGTTTCCCCAGTCTTAATCGGAAAATTCTGCTGTACTTCCTTGCGTTCCTTCCCCCCAAATGGCGGATTAGCCAAGATGACATCAAAACGATTCTTGTCTTGAATATCGCTGAGATTTTCCGTCAGCGTGTTGGTGTGGATAATATTCGGTGCATCAATGCCATGCAAAATCATATTCATGATCGCAATCACATACGCCAAACTTTTCTTTTCTTTACCCGTAAACGTATGTTTTTGAAGAATGTCAAGTTCTTTTGTTGTCAGCTTCCCTCGACGTAAATAGTCGTAACTCTCACACAAAAACCCTGCCGAACCGCAAGCACCATCATAAATGCGATCGCCAATCTTCGGCTTCACCACCTGAATTATTGCTCGAATCAACGGACGCGGTGTGTAATACTCACCCCCATTGCGTCCTGCATTACCCATATTCTTGATTTTGGCTTCATAGAGATGCGATAGCTCGTGTTTCTCCTGTTGCGATCGAAACCGTAGCTCATCAATATATTCCAGCGCATCCCGCAAGCTGTAGCCGCTTTGAAACCTATTCTTAATCTCGCTAAAAATTTCCCCAATCTTGTATTCGATTGTATCTGGACTAGTAGCCCGTTGCTTGAAACTCTGTAAATATGGGAATAACTTGCGGTTGACATAATCAATCAGATCATCGCCAATCAGCGCATTATCATGATCAAATGTACCATCCGCTTTTTTCGGTGCTGCCCAGGATGACCAGCGATGCGCCTCATCAATAATAAATTCGTATGGCTTGCCAGCCAGTTCCGCCTCTAGCGCCCTTTCCTGCTCCAAATCATCCAAATACTTCAGAAACAGCAGCCAAGAGGTTTGCTCCGTGTAATCTAACTCTGTAGTACAACCCGCCTCTTTCCAGAGAACATCATCAATATTTTTAAAAGTTTGCTCAAACATTTAGCTTTACTGTGGGATTTTTAATATTCATGGCTTGGCTCAGATTTGGTACCTACAAGGTGAAATGAGCGTGCGGGTTAGTGATAAATCGACCGTACATAGTTACTCTTAATTTAAGATTCCCAAGTCTAGATTGAATTTCTCAATTAATGTAGGTTGAACCCACATTTCTCACAAAGGCCGATAAAACAAAGGTCAATTACTGCCAGACTTCATATTCTACAAGTATTCCAGCAGTTTTAAGCATAGCCCCTTAACTCCCCTACGACTTTCCATCAGCAGGGGAATCTTTTTTTTGCAACCAATCTCTAATCGCCTCCTCCAAAGCCGCAGTCTGCGTCAATTCCAGACGCGCACAGGCGATTTCAAACGCGATTTTTAAGTCTTTAGGGAGTCTCCCCCGAACTTCTCTAGTTTCTTCTGCCATTCTAAATTTGAAGCCAAAGCTTGCGGCTTTTATTTTTGCATAGCTTCTTAGGAAAAAAACATTTGCGGCATTGAGCTATTGCGGTATTGCGCTATAATTATGTAAATTAAAAAAATAATTAACAACCCTGTCAGTCTTACTGAACTCACAAAACAGAGGACACCATGAGCGTTATTACAATTCAATGTCGCTTGGTTGCTGAAGAAGACACTCTCCGTCAACTGTGGGAACTAATGGCAGAAAAAAATAC
Organism: Tolypothrix sp. FACHB-123; assembly: GCF_014697075.1. Taxonomy (GTDB): domain Bacteria; phylum Cyanobacteriota; class Cyanobacteriia; order Cyanobacteriales; family Nostocaceae; genus Aulosira. Next base: position 24,886 of record NZ_JACJRE010000033.1, read on the forward strand.
ACCACTCATCAATGAATTATTGGCCCAGGTAGGAAAACACCCAGAATTTGAAACCTGGCTAGAAAAAGGCAAAATACCTCCCGAATTCCTCAAAACACTGGTTAACTCCCTCAAAACTCAAGAGCGTTTTGCTGATCAACCTGGACGCTTTTACACCTCAGCGATCGCTCTAGTAGATTATGTATATAAATCCTGGTTTGCTTTACAGAAACGAAGAAAGCGTCAAATAGAAGGGAAAGAACGTTGGCTGAAAATCCTCAAAAGCGATCAAGCACTGGAACAAGAAAGTCAATGTAGCCTAGATGTAATTCGTGCTAGAGCCACTGAACTTCTTACCAAATTCACCCCCCAGTCCGAGCATAATAACAACCAGAGAAAAAGTAAAAAGACTAAAAAGTCCACAGAAATCAAAACATCTCCAATTTTCCAAATCCTGTTAAATACTTATCAAGAAACAGAAGATACTCTTACTCGTTGCGCTCTTGCATATCTGCTAAAAAATAATTGCCTAATTAGTGAACTCGATGAAGACTCAGAAGAATTTACTAGAAATAGACGCAAAAAAGAAATAGAAATTGAGCGATTAAAAGACCAACTCCAAAGTCGAATACCTAAAGGTAGAGATTTGACAGGAGAGAAATGGTTAGAAACTTTAGAAATTGCTACAGGTAATGTACCTCAAAATGAAAATGAGGCAAAAGCTTGGCAAGCAGCACTTTTAAGAAAAAATGCTCATGTCCCCTTTCCTGTGGCTTACGAATCTAACGAAGATATGACGTGGTTGCAAAATGACAAAGGTCGTCTCTTTGTTCGGTTCAATGGCTTAGGAAAACTGACATTTGAGGTTTACTGTGATAAGCGTCATTTGCACTACTTCCAACGCTTCTTAGAGGATCAAGAAATTAAACGCAATAGTAAAAATCAACACTCAAGCAGTTTGTTCACTCTGCGTTCAGCAAGGCTTGCTTGGTTGCCAAGAGAAGAAAAAGGTGAAGCCTGGACAGTAAATCAACTAAATCTTTACTGTGCTTTAGATACTCGGATGTTGACTGCTCAAGGAACTCAACAGGTAGTTGCGGAGAAAATCACAACAATTACCGAAACTTTAACGAAAGCAAAACAGAAAGATGACCTCAACGATAAACAGCTAGCTTTTATCACTCGTCAGAAATCAACGCTAGATCGAATTAATAAGCCTTTCCCTCGCCCCAGTAAGCCTAATTATCAAGGACAACCCTCAATCTTACTTGGTGTTAGTTTTGGTCTAGAAAAGCCAGTAACAGTAGCGGTGGTAGATGTTGTTAAAAATGAAGTTCTAGCTTATCGCAGTGTGAAACAACTACTTGGCAAAAACTACAGCCTTCTTAATCGCCAGCGACAACAACAGCAACGCCTATCTCATGAACGCCATAAAGCTCAGAAACAGAATGCACCCAATGATTTTGGTGAATCAGAGCTAGGACAATATGTGGATAGATTATTGGGTGATGCAATTATTGCGATCGCCAAAAGCTATCAAGCTTGCAGCATAGTTATCCCCAAGCTCCGTGATATGCGTGAGCAAATCAGTAGTGAAATCCAATCCAGAGCAGAGAAGAAATGTCCCGGCTGCAAGGAAGCTCAACAAAAATACGCAAAAGAATATCGTAAGAGCATTCATCGCTGGAGTTACGGTCGATTAATGAAGAATATTAAATCCCAAGCTGTCAGTTAACTAATTAAATGTCGTCATAACAAATTAATGTCGCTAAAATATTCAGGCTATAATCCTCACTGCACAACGATTATAGCCTTTTTAGTTTCCATTCAAGTTAAATAAAACTTTAACAAATTAAATGTCGTTATTTAATTTATTCACATTTTAATTGTCGTTTTGTCAAAATCATCGATTTCCAAATTTTGATTAATTCATAACAAAATAATTGTCGCTTTATAGAATAGCTCACTTATTAAAAAATTAAATGTCGTTTTTTAGAACAAAGTAGTATTATGTTTATTGAGCAATAATACACAAATACTAGTTATGTCATGCTCCTACTAAAACCTCATTATCTATAAGTTGCAAGAACAGCACTTGGAGACGAGTTTTTTCGGAGAAGCTTTGCGACAGCTAAGTTTCGCATCTCAATATCGAAATTGAAGGTGTGGGATGCAGCTTTAGGTATTTAGAGAATTTCAAGCAATGGAGTTGTTTTATGGGTGAAACGCTAAACTCCGATGAGGGTAATGCATCTATAAGTATTGATAGTTCGGATGAAGTTGACGAAATTTTGGAGGATGAGGACGCAGAACCAACGAACACGATTATTACCCAACTCTCAGATGAAGCCAAGCTGAGGATGGAGGTATTACAAAGTTTAATTGAGCCATGCGATCGCAAGACCTATGGAATCAAACTTAAGCAAGCGGCACAAAGGCTGGGTAAGACGGTTCGGACAGTACAGCGACTTGTAAAAAAGTATCAAGAACAAGGTTTATCGGCAGTCACCGAACCAGAACGTTCTGATAAAGGTAATTACCGTATTGATGAGGAATGGCAAGAGTTTATTGTCAAAACCTATAAGGAAGGCAATAAAAGCGGTAGGAAAATGACTCCGGCTCAAGTGGCGATTCGAGTTCAAGTGAGAGCGGAACAATTGGGTTTGGAAAGATATCCCAGCCACATGACTGTTTACCGAGTTCTCAATCCAATTATTGAGCGCAAAGAGCAGAAGCAGAAAGTTAGAAATATTGGTTGGCGTGGTTCACGGGTATCGCATCAAACCCGTGATGGACAAACTTTGGAGCCAAGATACAGCAACCATACTTGGCAGTGCGACCATACAAAATTGGATGTGATGCTGGTTGACCAGTATGGCGAAACTTTAGCACGTCCTTGGTTAACAAAAATTACGGATAGCTATTCGCGCTGCATTATGGGTATGCATTTAGGTTTTGATGCACCAAGTTCTTTAGTTGTAGCTTTGGCTATGCGTCATGCTGTGTTAGCAAAAAAGTATCCTTCGGAATATAAACTTCATTGTGAGTGGGGAACTTTTGGTATTCCAGAAAATTTATTTACTGATGGTGGAAAGGATTTTCGCTCAGAGCATTTAAAACAAATTGGATTTCAAATAGGGTTTGAATGCCATTTGCGCGATCGCCCCAGTGAAGGTGGCATTGAAGAACGGAGTTTCGGTACTATCAACACAGATTTTTTATCTGGGTTTTATGGCTATTTAGGTTCCAATATTCAGCAACGTCCAGAAAATGCCGAAGAAGAAGCTTGTATTACTTTGAGGGAATTACATCTACTAATTGTTCGCTACATTGTTGATAACTACAATCAGCGACTTGATGCTCGTAGCGGACAAACGCGGTTTCAACGCTGGGAAGCGGGTTTACCTGCGCTACCAAGTTTAATTGACGAACGACAATTAGATATTTGTTTGATGAAAAAGACACGCCGCAGTATCTACAAAGGTGGGTATGTGAGTTTTGAAAACATTACCTATCGAGGGGAATACTTAGCAGCTTATGCGGGTGAGGGTGTAATACTGCGATTTGATCCTAGAGATATATCAACAGTTTTTGTATATCGTCAAGATTCTGGTAAAGAAGAGTTGTTGTCTCAGGCACATGCGATTGACTTAGAAACCGAGCAGATTTCCTTGGAAGAAGCGAAAGCAGCAAGTCGAAAAATTCGTGATGCTGGTAAGCAAATAAGTAATAAATCTATTTTGGCAGAGGTGCGGGATAGGGACACTTTTATCAAGCAGAAGAAAAAGAGTCAAAAAGAGCGTAAAAAACAAGAACAAGCTCAAGTGCATTCTGTATACAAGCCTCCTCAAATTCACGAACCAGTTGAACAGACACAAGAAACACCTCAGCTACAAAAACGACGACCTAGAGTATATGACTACGAACAACTTCGTCGAGATTATGACGATTAGTTTGATAGAAATCGGTCGAAATTAAGCAAATAAAATATTCGAGATTCACAGATTATGACAGAAGAATCTTTGCATAAATGGGTGCAAAATTTATGGGGAGATGAACCAATTCCAGAAGAGTTGATGCCGCAAATTGAAAGGTTAATTACTCCCAGCGTAGTAGAGCTTGACCATATCCAAAGAATTCATGATTGGTTAGATAGTTTGCGTCTTTCCAAACAATGTGGTCGAATTGTTGCGCCACCACGAGCGGGGAAGTCAGTTACTTGTGATGTTTATAAACTCTTGAATAAACCACAAAAAAGAACAGGTAAGCGGGATATTGTACCTGTTTTGTATATGCAAGCTTCGGGAGATTGTTCAACAGGGGAACTACTAACATTAATTTTAGAGAGTTTGAAATATGATGCAACTTCGGGTAAATTGACTGATTTGCGACGACGGGTGCTGCGGCTCATTAAAGAATCAAAAGTCGAAATGTTGATTATTGATGAAGCAAATTTTTTGAAATTAAATACATTTAGCGAAATAGCTCGAATCTACGATTTATTAAAAATTGCAATTGTGCTTGTGGGAACTGATGGTCTGGATAATCTCATTAAGAAAGAACCTTATATTCATGACCGTTTCATCGAATGTTATCGTTTGCAATTAGTGTCTGAGAAAAAATTTGCTGAGTTAGTACAAATTTGGGAAGATGAGGTTTTGTGTTTACCTGTACCATCAAATTTAACTAGAAAAGAAACTTTAATGCCGTTGTACCAAAAAACAGGTGGCAAGATTGGTTTGGTGGATCGGGTTTTAAGAAAGGCTTCGATTTTATCTCTGAGAAAAGGTTTAAAAAATATTGATAAAGGAACTTTGGATGAGGTTTTGGAGTGGTTTGAGTGATGGAAAGTACTACGACGGAAAATAACTTTTTTGATATTGAACTTTTTAAAGGTGAAAGTTTAAGCCATTTTTTAGGGCGGTTTCGTCGCCAAAATTATTTAACTGCTACTCAACTTGGTAAGATCACTGGTTTGGGTGCGGTTATTGGTAGATGGGAGAAGTATTATTTCAATCCTTTCCCGACACCCCAAGAGTTAGAAAAGTTAGCGGGTGTAGTTGGTGTCGAAGTTGAAAGACTTAGGGAAATGCTACCAACAAAGGGTGTGACTATGAAACCCAGACCAATTAGGTTATGTGGTGCTTGCTATGCAGAAGTACCATTACACCGCCATGAGTGGCAGTTTAAGGACAAGATGAAATGCGATCGCCATAATTTGGGTTTGCTAACAAAATGCACTAACTGTCAGACTCCGTTTCCAATTCCTTCTGATTGGGTGCAAGGGGAATGTTCTCACTGCTTTTTGCCTTTTGCAACAATGGCGAAGCGTCAGAAGCGTTACTGACGTTACTAGACAGCTAAATTCTCTGCCTAAAAAAACTTAAAACAAGAAAGAGACGTGGTTTCATTCACGTCTCCAGGTGATGGAAAAAAATTTATGCCAGTGGTTACGCTACATCCGCCACCAGCAACCCGTTAACAGCAATGATGAATAGCTGTGCTAATTCAGGGGTGTCACAACAAGGTCTATCATCGCTATTACAGGGTTGTGCCACCCATTTGCCTTCAATATTCTGATAAAAAGTTCCCAGCAGATGATAGCTGTTCCATACTCGATACAGTTCTCCAAGATCATCTGGTACTGAATCGATTTCAATCTCTGGCGCTATTGTTTCAGCAAGCTGGTCGATGTATTCCTCAAACTCGGATTGAGCCAAGGCTTGGTTATCAAACTCTTCTTGTACAATCATCTAAGTAACCTCATCGATGGGGTTCCACAAAAGGCGATCGCAGTCTCTTCCCGGAGGGCGATCGCCTTTGGTTTTGTCTATTCATTAATCTACGTCTGACGTAGAATTACGTCAAGCGTAGATTAATATAAGTTAAATGTAGATAAATCTACGGTAAGAGCTAAAGATTCACAAGTAGAGGAATCTACCTCTCACAGCCACTAAACTGGGGATGTAGTGATATGCCTATGGATAAAGTGATTCGCTGGAAATTAAATGAAGTGATGGCGCGAAAGCGAGTGAGGAATAAGGATTTAGCTGAAGCGTTAGGAATAACCGAAAATTCCGTGTACAGGCTACGTAAGGTTGACGAGATGCCACGATTAACTCCAGAAAGGTTAAATGGCATTTGTCAGGCATTAAATTGTCAACCAGGAGAGCTTTTGGAATATGTACCCCATGATGATGATGGGAAGATAGTTTCTATTGTTGAAGTGGCGTAAGTTAGTTGAACTAAATTTACAGTATAGAAAGATGAAAACTAGGAAATCAGGTTTTAGAGCTAGCTAACGTATTTAAAAACAACCTGAGTTGATAAATATAATATCTATACTTCGTAAATTCAGATATATAACGGAATAAGGTTAAAATTGTTTCAAAATAAGGTGTAGGCGAAATTGGACTGGTCTAATTTCAACCTTCACTTCCATGCTGCTGAACTTGCCTTTGAGTCTTTAACAGGGATTATTTTTAAGCAATGGTGTTATTGTGAGTATCCTTCACAGGTTAACCATATATTTCATAAGCAAACCCCACCGATGAATTTTGGTGGGGTTAACAGGGAAATTGCTAATACTAGACTGCTGACAAGCTTTCCAATGGTGTGCCTTTGATTCTTTTGTCAAAATCTAAAACCTCATTCTTTCTCGCTTGCAACTCAGCAATTACTTCTCCAATAGCACCTATCTCATGAATGACGAGTTGCCCTTTATTTTTGCCGGATGCTTCTAGCACTTTTAACCCGAAGTCTTGCCAGCTTTCAATTAAGTATAATTGCTCACCAATAAATACTAAGTTGCACTTAAAGAATGACGGTGTGTATTCACGTTGTTCAAGAAATTCAAGGACTTTCCGGATCTCCTGTAAGGAAAGTCTTTCTCTAAGTCTATCAATTATCTTGATTTGGAGAATTTGCTCCCAACTGTATATTACTTTTGGGTGTTTAGGATTACCAAATTTGTTAGGAGATACAAGCTTGCTAGAGTCTAGGTAACTCAGTCTACTTGAGCTAACACCAGTTATGGAGATAGTCTCCTGCCTTGTAAGTCCGCTTACCATTTCACTCACTTGTGTTATTCCTCGTGTCTCTATGATAGTTTTGTTTGTCCATGACTACAAGATTCCAAAAAATGTTTTAAAAGTTAGCTAAAAACCCACACTTTTAAAACAATTGTTTATAATAGAGGGGTACTTTAAAATACCCTTCTGGGGTAGTTTCTATGACAACAAGCAAAAAAATGGCAAGCGAAGCCTCTAAAATCCTTCGCGACCCCAAGTCTACAAAGGCTGAAAAGTCCGTAGCTGCTTCTGACTTGTCTCAAGCTAAGAAAAAGAAAAACTAGGGTAACAACATTGCCCTAGTTTTTTTTATTGTTTATTTCACTAGGAGTATTGGAAGGTGCAACTTCCGATACTCTCTCAAAAAGCTTGCTAAGGGTTCTACATCATCTAGAAGCCCACCCTTAGCAATTTTTAACCACGAGGCTTCTACAAAAAACGAATGAAACTTATAACTTACGATCTTAACACCCCAGGGAAAAACTACCAAGCCCTTTACAATGCCATCCAATCTTTAGGGGAATGGTGGCATTATCTAGACTCTAATTGGTTGGTGGACACTACGCTCAATACATACCAGATCAGCGATCGCTTGAGACAATGTATTGATAGTAATGATCGCTTGCTAATTGTTGAGATTGATCCGTCCACAGTAAGCGGATGGTTACCTAAAGATGCTTGGGAATGGATTTCTGCACGTACAAGACGTATGTCAACCTTTCGGTAACTGCTGGGTGAAAACCCTATGTGGTAATTAACTCAATAAACCTGGATGCTCAAGCATCCAGGTTTATTAGCAATTAGGGGTGGTTCAAACTTGGCTAGAGGAGTGGTGATGATCATACTACTGCCAATACTACTCTAGCCCTGGTATAGATACCTGTCCTTCTGGTGTCTTGCTCTTGCGATTGCTTGTCCGTTTGCTTTTTGGTTTGCTGTTGTTTAATTTTTCTCGTTCTGCTCTAATTCGTTTTAGTAATACGGATGCAGGTTCATCATCTGGGTCTTGGGGTAAGAGTTCACCCCGGAAAGCTTTAGCAAGAATGGATTGATTTAGAGTTTCTAATTTGCTTTTTGTGTTTTGGTATTGTCGTCGAATACAATCAATAGCTGTTAAGTATTTTTGAATTAGATAAACAATTTGTTTTTGTTCTTCAATAGGGGGCAAAGGCACAACTAACTGATTCAGTGCTGCTTGATTTATTTTTGGAAGAACTGTTCGTCCTTGTTGGCTTGAGGCTATTTCAGTAAATTCGGGACATATCATCCACTGATGTAAAAATGCTGTATTGATAAACGTCGAAATTGGATACATATCCGCACTACATAACCCTACAAAGTTAACCAAAACAGCTTTTGCAAGATAGGGACGTATTTTAGAATAAAGAATTTGTCCTGGTTCAAATAAATGTTTTGGACTAGTAACTTTATCTTCTTTAATAGTAGTGAATTCTAAAAGCTCTCCAGTATTAGAAACAATATGGTTTGGTGCAATGTGTGGAAATTCCAAATAATCTGATGGGCTAACTAAGTTAGATTTAATTTCAGCAACATCAGCAAACTTTGCCCATATCCAAGTTTCTGGTAATTCTCGTTGAAATTCTGTAGTGAAAGACTGAGATTTCTTGTTGTGAATCTTTTCCAAGAAATCTGACGCAGGTTCAACGTCTGGGTTTTGTTCGCGCCAATCTGCTGTTAAATCGCCTCGGAAGGCTGCGGCGAGAACGGATTGGCGGAAGCGATCGCATAATTGGGGTATCGCCTCTAGTGCTTCCTTTGCTCTTTGAGTGCGATCGTTCAACTCCTCAATTTTGGCAACAATCCGCTTTTGCTCGTGAAGGGGTGGAAGTATATAAGGTGCTGATAATAGTGATTTTTGAGTAAGCTTTCTTCTACCTGTTGTGCCAGTAGTGAGAGGAGTAAAGGGATAATATTGAAGAGAGTAATTCAGAAAATTTACATCAATTACATTAGTAGGACGTAAAACATGGGCATGATTATTGACCCATGTTTTACCCTCAATTTTGTAGCTAAATGGTTTTTCTCTTCCTACAAAAGTTTCATCTTCTACAACTAAAACCAGAGGCTCATCGAAGAGATGATCATCAATCCAACCTACTAACCCATTAGCACCATAGTAAGGAATATCACCAATACGTTTAGCTCTTTCATCCTTGCTAATGGGAACTCTCTTATAATCAAGGCACTCAGCAACTTCTCCGATAATTGTCCATACCCAACCTTCAGGCAATCCAGTTAATTCGTCGCTAATCCCAACCAATTTCGTTAATCCTCATCCTGTTCCAAAAACAAACCTTCTAAATCTCGATACCCACTCACAAAACGCAAAATTTTAACACCTTCCTCAATTGGACGATAAAAAATACTGCTCCCTAGAATGAAAGTCGCCCATCATAATTTTTATTCTAAAGTTGGCATCCCTACCGAAGAACTAACAGCCTCTGCTGCTTCTTCCCCTTCCAGCAATACCATCAAAGCTTCCATCTCCTTAGTCGCAATTCGCAGTTTCTCCATAATCTCAGCAGCAATCACCTCTGGCTCAGGTAAATTATCCCCTGATTGCAAACTCTCATCCCGCAGCCAGGAAATATCCAGGTTTTCATTACGTTTTTCGATATAATCCCGCGTAAAGCACCGAAAACGCCCATACTCACCCAAATCTACACGCAGACTATTACCATTGGGATCATCTCCATAGCACTGCTCAAACTCAGCAAAATGTTCACGAGTCAGAGGATAACGCTTACCAAAACTGGGCATATTGCTTCGCATATCGTAGATCCAAATTGCCTTGGTGTTGCCTTTCTCTGTTGTCCCACGCTGAAAAAATAAGACATTTGTTTTCACAGCCTGGGCATAAAATATACCAGTTGGCAATCGAAGGATAGTATGTAAGTTGCACTTATTCATCAAATCAGCCCGAATGGATTTTCCTTGCCCATCCTCAAACAGGACGTTATCCGGCAAAACCACCGCAGCCCTTCCCCCTGGTTTGAGTGACCTGTATATGTGCTGCAAAAACGCCAATTGCTTGTTTGAGGTGGGATAGGTGAAATCATCTCTTGAAGGTAGCCCGCCCCCCTTTTTCGTGCCAAAGGGAGGATTAGTGAGAATTACATCTGCTTTTGCCAATCGCTGTCCTGCGGAGGAAAGAGTATCACCTAAATCAACAGCTCCCTCGATTCCATGTAACATCATATTCATCAACAGCAAGCGGTGAGCATCCTGCACCAACTCCATGCCATAAAACGCCTGATGCTGCTGAAAAGATTGCTGGGCTTCTGTCCATTCAAAGGGGTCATGGTGTTGACGAATGTAGCGATCAGCAGAAATTAAAAACCCACCAGTACCCGCAGCAGGGTCTTGTATCAATTCTCCAGGTTGTGGCTGGATTAGGGCAACCATGCAATCAATCAAAGGTCTAGGGGTGAAATACTGTCCCGCACCAGATTTCTTCTCATCGGCGTTTTTCTGGAGTAGTCCTTCATACAAATCGCCAAACTCATCTCGATGGTCGGAAAACCAATCTAGTTCGTCAATACTGGTAACAAGCTTTTTGAGGATGCGGGGGATTTTGAGGGATGTTTGAGCATTAGCAAAAATTGCCTGTACCCGTTGAGAGGAACTTTCTGAACCCAACATGAGCAACAAGGATCTATAAAATGTCAATTGCTCCGTTTCACCCTTACTGACCAAATCACCCCAGCGATAGCCCTCTGGTAAGTGGTTTTCAGCCCCTGTCTCCTGTGCCATTTTCAAAAATAGCAGATAGGTTAATTCTGTAACATATTGTAGATATGTAACACCATCATCTCGGAGAACGTGGCACAGGTTCCAAAGCTTTTGAACAATATCGGTAGTTGCATTCATGAGAATTAAGGATGATAGCTCTAAATAATTTAAAACAAGAAGTCTAAACTTTTATAGTTTATGTTAATAAAGTCAACCTCTTTTGAAAATTTAGAGCCAAAAATTCAGTAAATTTTTGCTAATTAAGAATTTTGTTTTAGGAAGTCTCAAAAATTTAAAATTCAATCATAAAAAGTAATCCAGTCCATAATTACGACCTATGTATTACTTAGCACCATAAAATTAAATGAATAACCATAATTTTAAGACTAAACTCATTCATCCATGTAAAAATCAGGTTCATCATAATCATTTTCTAGATAAATAGACATATCTTCTTCTGTTTGAACTGTATACTGTCCACCTATTTCAGCAGTATGAAGAGCAGCATAAGTATCTATGGAGAACCTACAAAAAACACACTCAAACTTGGTGGGCAAAACAGATACACTTCTAATGATTTTAGGCTCTCCTTCAATGATTTTTGCATCGCCATATTCTAAAATTTTTCCCTGAATTATACCTTCTGAGCCACATACTGGACATGGAATCATCTTCCTCGTATCTTGATTCGCACTATTGAACTTAGTAGCTAACAGCAACTTGCGTTCGGATATTTCTTCGGGTGTTAATTTCTCATAATAAGCTTTGGCATCACTTATTGCCTTGCTCACTTCACCCTTTACATTCTCTTTTAGTGCTTCAATTGCTTTTCGTGCAGCCTCTGCTCTATTTATTCCAAAATAATCATCCAATGTTTTATCTTGAAATTCCAGCAGTATTTTACAAATTCTGTAGTAATCAGCTAACCATTTACTGGTTTTTATGTTATGAAATATTGGTTCACCTGTATGTAACTCTATATTTCGTAAGTCCATCCATTCAATACATTTATCACAATCATTTTTGGTAAAGCCTTTGACAAAGGACTGACATCTTTGAAAAACTAGATTTATAGATATAGAGATTGCTTTTTTTGTGGGACGCTCAAAAGCATACAAAATGCTATCGTCTTTTGAATCAGCTAAAAGTACCGGATGTACTTTAGCTAATACTGATCTTCCTAATAATTCCAAAGCCAAAAAATACCAAAATGGAAATAATGGATTATCTTCAGCGACATCATTACCATAACTAATATAAACTTTTGCTTTATTCCAAAAACCTTCGTAATTCCAAGCATTCATACCAAATTACTCCATTACAAATAATCTTTCTAGAATTCCTTGACTACAGTGATTATGTACAACCTTATCTCTTCCATGCAAAATCCTCCAATTATTTAGTATGAGAATTGAATTAGGCTCAAAACATAAACTTATATAATTAAAATCTTTGATTTTTTTTTCTAAAATCTGATAAGAATCCACATGATTTTTGTTGCCTGGAATCATGCAGTGATTATTATACCTCAAAATAGTTTTTCCTGGCAGCAAAGAATTTGTTAAAACAGAAGCATAAAAATTTCTAAATTTATCCTTGACTATCCAAACATCATAAGACAATGTTGCCAGTTGATCATTTGAAAAATTAATTAGATTAAAATCTAAAATTCTTATATTAAAAGGCAATTCCTCTTGAGCAAATAAAATAATGTATTTGGGAGGAATATAATGATACGCACCATCTGTATGAAATGGAATCTCTTCCAGTCCATAAATTGATGACAATGAGCCTTTTGAAGCTTCTGAAGAATTTTTAGGTAATAGTAAATCTGTTAAATTTCTATCAGGTTTTGACGGTATTGGTTTCCCTATTTGTTGACCAATATTAACGATATTTGGTGAACTAAGATTGGATTTATAAAGCCAGCCTTGTTCTTCTAGAACAGTCAGATCATAATCAGATAACATCATGTATGGTTGATATTCACCTAAATTACATCTTGCCAGATCCAATCACCAATCTCTGCCAAAATTACTTCTAGCTGTCCAGCAAAAGTTTTGTTCAGTCGTTCAAATCCGCCACCTTGGGTCTTAAATTCCCCTTTATCCAAAGCTTCTCGATCAACGATTGTTTCTGCTTTAAGCTGTTTGCCAATGCGTTCTAACCATTTGCGTTGAGGAGGAGTCCAAGGCTGACTGGCAAGAATTTTCTTCATAGCCCGATCTACCCGTTCTGCGTAGGGAATCAAAGCATCGCCCAAAGTAGCCTGACGGATAAAGCCAATGATCGAAGCAGCAATATCTTCATTGGTCATTTCTCGCCATGCAGTTTTTAGGTTAGTTTCCGTATATCCTGCTGTATCTAGTAGTATTCGCAGTTCCTTGAGTTGCGCTCTAGTCAACTCACGGGGACGCTGTGTCACAATCATCAAAGCAGGAATCTTGTTCATGTTCTCTAACAAGAAAGTCCTAAAGCTATCCAAATAATCTTCTGGACGTTCAGCATTGCCATAACCCCGTTCAATAGCTACTAACTCATCAGCATGACGGGAAACCAACATTGGCTGAGTACCACCATCTCGACGATCAAGAATTTGTGCGATCGCTTTTCTTCGTTCCCACCATTCCTTTACCTGCTGTGGTGTACTTTGCTTGAGATGGGAAACCATATTTGGTATTGGCATTCCGGCGATCGCTTCTAACTGTTCCTGACTATTAGCACTCAAATGCCTGCGTTTGCGCTGAATTTTCGCCAGTAGTTGGTTAATGACTGTTTCTAAAGCATCAGGAGTTTTGACAGTATCCAACTCTTCCACCAATTGAGTAAAAGAAATATTGGGGTTAACCACCACAGGTTTCATGCTGGAGACAGGAGCGATCGCTTCATATAATCGCACTGCATCAAAAATTCTAAAAACTTCTTTGCCAATATCATTACAGAGACGAGTTGCCCTTCCCAACATCTGCTCATAGAGAATCCGAGAATTAACTCGACGAATAAACACCAGATTACAAATTGAAGGCACATCAATACCTGTTGTCAGCAAGTCTACAGTTACAGCCACTTTTGGATTAACTTCATTGCGGAACTTGCGAATCAACTCTAATGGCTTATCGGCATTGCCTGTAATTTTGACAATAGCATCATCTTCCACACTGCCATAAATAGCCTGAAACGCTTGTTTAAGCTGATTAACAACAATATCTGCATGACCATCGGTAGCACAGAAAATCAAGGTTTTCTCTGGCAGTGACGGATCGATATGCTGCGCTAATGCTTCACAAACAACTCGGTTAAAATCCTCAGTAATCACTTTGCGATTAAACTGTTCAATCTCAATTTTCACCTCATCCGGTGCATGGACTAAATCTAGTTGCCCAGTTTGCGGATTGAAAAATTCCATCTGCTCACCAGCATTCCAAACCATCCCTTCCTCAGATAACTTTGTTCTAATCTTGAAAGGTACTTCATGGTCAATCAACCAGCCATCTATCACCGCTTCTCGATAACTGTAGATGTAAACAGGTTCACCAAAAATTTGTGTGGTGTGCAGTGCGGGAGTGGCAGTTAAACCAATTGTTACAGCGTCGAAATGCTCTAAAACTCGACGGTATTTTGATACGTAATCGTTAAAATCTCGAAACTCAAGTTCGCGATCGCTTAATTCTCGATCCAGTAAATAGCCTCGGTGACACTCATCCACAACAATGCAATCATATTGGTCTGGTGTGATTACAGATGCACTATCAGAAGGGTAGAGAATTCGCTTGACCATACCTTGCACCGTGGCAATATGGACTTTGGTATCCCTATCTGGTTCTGTGTCTTTTAAGCCCTTTATCTCGAAGATATCAGCAAAGCTTTGCAGGTTCTCCATGCGGGAATCTTTAAAGGAATTGTCAGTTTGTTCTCCAAGTGCAGTGCGATCTACCAGAAATAAAATGCGCCGAAATCGCTTAGTTTTGAGTAACCGATACACCAAAGCAATACAAGTCTTAGTTTTGCCTGTACCTGTTGCCATTGCTAACAGTAATACCCGTTGTTCCCTGGCTAAGGCAGACTCTACAGCTTGAATGGCACGAATTTGATAATCACGCAACTCTAACCCATAGTTAAAGCCTTCCTCGGCTAAACGGGTATGTGCCTGGTCAACATCTTGAGTTAAGGCATCTAGTAAACCTTGAGGACTGTGCCATGTGGGAAGGCAAACCCGCAGATTAGTTGGACGGCGCAAATCACAGAACCAAATCCCACTCTTGGTTTGAAGCTGCTGTAAATATGGTCTACCGTTAGTAGCAAATACAAAGGGGACTTTGTAGTTTTGCCAAGGACCACCAGCCAAAATTTCGTCTCCCAAAACTTGGAAATCTTGACTGTAGCGTTTGGCTTGGTTTAATGCCCCTTCAGAAACATCTTTACTCTGACGCTTGGCTTCCACTACTCCAACAATCTGCAACCCACAGAATAAAGCATAGTCAGCACGTCCATTCGCTGTGGGATATTCTGCGATCGCTAAATTTCTTCCTTTCTGAGGACGAACACCATTTTGATAAGTTAATACTTCTGAATCCGCTTCCCATCCAGCAGCTTGTAATTGAGCATCAATGAGTTTCCGTGTCTCTTTCTCATCCAAAAGCACACCACTCTCAGCAATCTGTGCTTGGGAAATGGTTTGCTCAATTGTTTGCTGCGATTTCTCCTTAGCTTGAGCTTGAATCTCAGCCAAGTGATTCAAAACTTCCTGTACTTTGGCTTCAGCTTCCTGTGCTAAATCTTCCGCTACTGTCCGACGTTGGGCTTCTATTTGCGCTAATGCTTGTGCCGCTTCAACTGCCGAAAGCTGCTGTTTTACTTCATCTCGTAAGCGTGCTAACTCAGATTTGAGAGCTTGTGTTTCTACTTTTGGATCGGGTGGGGGAATAAACGGACCAGGATCAAAATTGCGATCGCCACCAAATACGCGATGAAACCAAATCCCCAACACGCGAGCATATTTCAGCCCACTTAAAGCTGTGCGGTGATTTCCTGAAAGTTCATGAGTTGCTGCGTTGCCAATTTTACGTAGTTCATGGAACAGTCGATCAACTTCTCCCTTGAGCAATCCGCGATCGCGCAACCGATTCAGCAAATCAATCTGCCGTTCATCCGGTACTTCATAAAGCCCAACTTTAGCAGCAGCTAACTGAGCTAATAGCTCACCAAACTGTCGCAATTTAATTAAACAGGTGTTTGGATCATCTGCAAAATATCGCTCGGCTAGAGTACCTAATCGAACAAGTTGTGTATCTTGTACTACAAGGAAGGAGAAGTTTAACGACTCTGGCATATCGACTTTTGGGAGTCCATTTTGTATAAAGTTGTCTAAAACAATCTAATCAAGACTTCTCTTGTCATAGCTTGCTTATCTCAACTTACTTAGTACTTATATATAACCTACCAAGTATTACAGTTTCATAATATACATATTTTTCTTCTACGAATTTTCACAGAAAGCTTTTTTGTTGCTATAAATAACTCTTTAATTCCTCTGCGACTCGCCAGTAGCAGGGGAATCTTTTTTTTGCAACCAATCTCTAATCGCCTCCTCCAAAGCCGCAGTCTGCGTCATTTCCAGACGCGCACAGGCGATTTCAAAAGCGATTTTTAAGTCTTTAGGGAGTCTCCCCCTAACTTCTCTAGTTTCTTCTGCCATCCTAATTTGAAGCCAAAGCTTGCGGCTTTCATTTTTGCACAGCCTCTCAGGAAAAAAACATTTGCGTCATTACGTCATTGAGTTATTGCGGTATTGCGCTATAATATTGGCAGTAAAAAAACAGTTAACAACCCTGTCAGTTTTACCAAAACCACAAAGCGGAGGACACCATGAGCGTTATTACAATTCAATGTCGCTTGGTTGCTGAAGAAAACACCCTCCGTCAACTGTGGAAACTGATGGCTGAGAAAAATACGCCACTCATTAATGAATTATTAGAACAAGTAGGACAACATCCGAACTTCGAGAAATGGCTAAAAAAAGGTGAAGTACCTGAAGAGGCTATCGACACGATAAAAAAATCTCTCATAACTCAAAAGCCTTTTGCTGGTCAACCAGGTCGTTTTTACACATCAGCAGTTACTTTAGTTAAAGAAATATACAAATCTTGGTTTACCTTACAACAGCAACGACAACGCAAAATAGAAGGAAAAGAACGTTGGCTCAAGATGTTGAAGAGTGATATAGAATTACAGCAACAAAGCCAGTGCCATTTGGATATTATTCGCAACAAAGCTAACGAACTTTTGACTTCATTTGTCGCCAACATCACTGACAATAGAAATCAGCAATCTAAAAAAAAAGACACTAAAACTAAAAAAAATAAAAAAGTCTCTGAAGACTCTACACTTTTCAACGCATTATTTGCTCTTTACGATCAAACTAAAGACTGTCTGTCTCAATGTGCTATTGCATATTTACTCAAAAATAATTGTCAGGTTAGTGAGATTGATGAAGACCCAGAGGAATATGTTAAACGTCGGCGTCAGAAAGAAATAGAACTTGAACGATTAAAAGAGCAACTCAAAAGTCGAAAACCTAAAGGTAGAGATTTAACGGGAGAAAAATGGTTAACAACTTTAAAAGAGGCAACTAATCAAGTTCCAGTGGATCAACTGGAGGCAAAATCTTGGCAAGATAGTCTGTTAAAAGTAACTAGCGATATACCGTATCCGGTCGATTATGAAACCCAGACAGATTTAGATTTGTTAATACATTCTAATGATGACATCAATCAAAACACCATCCTAGTTTGGCAGATAGGTTTTTTAAAGCAGTTAATAGAATCCGGTTCCTACAGTTTTATTAAATATCTTTATTTTCAAAGTGAATTCTTACCTAATAGAGAAAACATCATCCTAGTTTGGCAGATAGGTTTTTTAAAGCAGTTAATAGAATCCGGTTCCTACAGTTTTATTAAGTATCTTTATTTTCAAAGTGAATGTTTACCTAAAAGAAAACACATCATCCTAAGTTGGCAGATAGGTTTTTTAAAGCAGTTAATAGAATCTGGTTTATACAGTTTCATTAACTATCTTTATTTCCAAAGCGGATGGTTATATACAAGAGATGTGAATTGGTTGAAGCTGAAAAACAAACCAGGTCGTATTTTTGTTAAGTTTAATGGCTTGAAGAAAAATATCATTAATCCTGAATTTTATATTTGTTGTGATTCTCGGCAGCGTGATTATTTTCAACGCTTCTGCCAGGATTGGCAAATTTGGCATGATAATGAAGAAACCTATTCTTCTGGCTTATTTTTTCTTCGTTCTGCACGCCTACTATGGCAAAAAATAAAAGGTAGAGGCGTACCTTGGAGAGTTAACCGCTTGATTCTTCAATGCTCTATAGAGACACGTTTGTGGACAGAAGAGGAAACAGAACTAGTTCGCACTGAAAACATCGGTAAAGCTGAGAAAACCATCCGTAAAATGGAACAACAAGCTGTTCTAACTCAACAACAGCTATCTCGTCTACAAGGTGAGCGAACTCAGAGGCAAAAACTTAACAACCCCTTTCCTGGTCGTCCCAGTAAACCTCTGTATCAAGGTAAATCTAATATTATTGTTGGTGTTAGTTTTGGGTTGGATAAACCTGCAACGGTATCTGTGGTAGATATTGCCAACAAGAAAGTTTTGGCATATCGCAGCACTAAACAACTACTTGGAAAAAACTACAATCTACTAAATCGTCAGCGACAACAACAGCAACGCCTAGCTCACGAACGGCACAAAGCTCAGAAACGAAATGCACCCAATTCTTTTGGTGAATCTGAATTAGGTCAATATGTAGATAGATTATTAGCTGATGCAATTATTGCGATCGCCAAAACCTATCAAGCTTGCAGCATAGTTATCCCAAAACTCCGCGATATGCGTGAGCAAATCACTAGTGAAATCCAATCCAGAGCAGAGAAGAAATGCCCTGGTTACAAGGAAGCTCAAAAAAAATACGCAAAAGAATATCGTAAGAGCATTCATCGCTGGAGCTACGGTCGATTAATTGAGAATATTCAATCCCAAGCTGTCAAAGCTGGAATTGCTATTGAAATTGCTACACAGCCAATCAAAGGTAGCTCACAAGAAAAAGCGCGAGATGTAGCCATCTTTGCTTACCAAGAACGTCAAGCCACTTGAGTTTTATTCACTAATCCGAACCTTGACAATATAATATTTTTATAACAGCGCCGCAGTTCATGCTCTTTTGAGCCAATGTGCTGTGATAAATCTGGGTTAGTTTGGCGGTTGGAAGATCGTCATGCTTTCTGACCCTGGTAGCTCCCCGCTCCCGATGCTGCCATCTGTAGAATTCTATAGATGGGATAGGTGCGCTCCCAGCAATAAGGAGTAAGGCTTTTTGCAATAGCCGTTCTTTTTAACGGTGCGGGTTACCGCAGTGGTAGCTACTGAATCACCCCCTTCGTCGGGGGAACCCTCTCAAATATTTTTTTGGCGTGTCAAAGTGGGGGCAAAATCCCTTGAGTCCCGCCAAAACCTCAAAACCTTTGTCATGTCTTAATTTCAGAAACTATTGTGTCAATTGATTTAGTTTTTTGATATGAGACGAAAGAAGCTTTTTAAGGGATATGCCAAATTTGTATCTAAAAAGCTTTATTTGCAAGAGGTCTAGACGGCAAGGGTTTCAACCACCATTCCGGCTAGGGGTGGGTTGAAAGGGATGCACCTCTACGACCAAAAAACCCCACAAATAGTTTCAACCACCATTCCGGCTAGGGGTGGGTTGAAAGAATCAGGGGTATCACACCCGAACTTTTGTGAACCGTTTCAACCACCATTCCGGCTAGGGGTGGGTTGAAAGAGTGCCAAAAAATGTTTAACAGAGGGTTGAAAGGTGCATCCGACTTGTAAACATATAAAGATATATGAATATTATCAGGGAAGGCATCAAATGAAGATTTAACTATATTTCCTGTACAATAGATGTCTGCAAACACTTTATCGAATTGGTTAGACGACATTAATTAGTTAACGTTTCGCAATTGGCATTAGACGACACTAAACTGTTAACAGCGACATTAATTTGTTAGTAACGACACTAATCTGTTAAAGACGACAAATAATTAGTTAATCGACATGTACAAAAGCCAGCAGTCGGATTTGAACCGACGACCTTCCGATTACAAGTCGGATGCACTACCACTGTGCTATGCTGGCAGATTTTGCGAACCTCTTAAAGCACTCACCGATTTTTAATTATAGCATAAACAAGTTTTTTGTCTAGCAGGAGCGAAGAAAATTTTTGGTTGACGGTTGACCAAAGACCATCTCCCCCCGACACCAGAATATCTGGTAGAGTTTTAAAGCGATAATTTTTCATAGAGCTGGCTCAAGGCATAGAAAAACATCACTGGTTCTTTACAGATTCACAAAGCATGGTAGCGTTGAACGGACGAGATTTATTAAGTCTGGCGGATCTGAGTTCTACAGAACTTCAGGAACTTCTGCAATTAGCATCTCAACTCAAATCTCAAAAGCTCAAGTTGCATTGTAATAAGGTTTTGGGATTGTTATTTTCTAAAGCTTCAACTCGCACGCGAGTTAGTTTTACAGTGGCGATGTATCAATTGGGTGGACAGGTAATCGATCTCAACCCTAATGTTACCCAAGTGAGCCGTGGAGAACCAGTGCAAGATACAGCTAGGGTATTGGATCGATATCTAGATGTATTGGCAATTCGCACTTTTGCTCAACAAGAGTTGGAAACTTTTGCTGACTATGCCAAGATTCCGGTAATTAATGCGCTGACTGATGCGGAACATCCTTGTCAGGTATTGGCAGATTTAATGACGATTAAAGAGTGCTTTGGTAGCATCAAAGGGTTAACTTTAACCTATGTGGGTGATGGTAATAATGTCGCCAATTCTTTAATGCTGGGTTGTGCTTTGGCGGGAATGAATGTGAGAGTGGCTACACCTGTTGGCTATGAACCCGATAGTGCAATTGTAGAACAAGCCAGAGCGATCGCTAATCATCAAACTGAAGTCCTCCTCACCCATGACCCAGAAATCGCTGCTAAAGGTGCGGCTGTACTTTACACTGATGTTTGGGCAAGTATGGGACAAGAAGAAGAAGCAGACGATCGCTTCCCAATTTTCCAACCTTACCAAATTTCTGAGCATTTATTAAGTCTTGCTGACCCCGCAGCTATTGTTTTACACTGCCTACCAGCCCATCGCGGTGAAGAAATTACCGAAGCAGTTATCGAAGGTTCCCAATCACGGGTTTGGGATCAGGCGGAAAATCGAATGCACGCCCAAAAGGCTTTGTTAGCTAGTATTTTAGGCGCAGAATGAAGAATGTTGACGGTTGACTGTTAACTGTGAACTGTCAACGACTTGAAAAGGCAAAGACATGGTACAAATATCATGCTTTTGCCTTTTATTTTTTTATAGTTATCGGTATTTATCCCAACAAACACCAAAAAATTAGCGCAATATATTTTTCCTCTCTAACAAAACTGCTACAGTAGTCTTAAATAACTTCTCATAAACGAACTCATCCATTATCTGGTTTCTTGACTTTTACCTAGCTTCATCAATCAACTCTCAAAATAAATCAGATTGTCAGATATATTTTCACTTTCATCTTGCTTATATGGGATTTTATGTAGTACTAATGTTCTAGGGACATTTGTAATTACTTCCCAACAAAATTATGGAACGTTTAACAGAAGCTCAACAAGAATTGTATGAATGGCTGGGAGAATACATCCGCACTCATCAACATTCGCCTTCAATTCGGCAAATGATGCAAGCGATGAATTTAAAGTCACCAGCACCAATTCAAAGCCGTTTAGAACATTTACGGACTAAAGGCTATATTGAATGGACTGAAGGTAAGGCGCGAACTATTAGAATTTTGCGTCCTGTTGCCACTGGTGTACCCATTTTAGGTACGATTGCGGCTGGAGGTTTAATTGAACCTTTCACCGATGCTGTCGAACATTTAGACATTAGTAATTTTGCCTTACCTCCCCAAAGTTATGCTTTGCGGGTAGCTGGAGACAGCATGATTGAAGATTTAATTGCTGATGGCGATTTAGTATTTTTGCGTCCAGTACCAGAACCAAATCAACTTAAAAATGGCACGATTGTAGCTGCGAGAGTTGATGGACATGGTACTACATTAAAGCGCTTTTATCGTAGTGGCGATCGCGTTACCCTCAAACCTGCTAATGCAAAATACCAACCGATTGAAGTTCCAGCAGTTCACGTACAGGTACAAGGTTCTTTAGTCGCCGTTTGGCGTGATTATAACTAGAGGCTAGAGGTTAGGGGCTAGGGGCTAGGGAGGGATGAGGTAGACAACTTACCATTGACTTTTGACTTTTGACTTTTGACTTTTGACTTTTGACTTTTGACTTTTGACTTTTGACTTTTGACTTTTGACTTTTGACTTTTGACTTTTTATGTACCTGACGCCAAATCGAGTGCAGCCACTACCCGGTTTTCGCTTACGATTGCCATTGTTAAGGGAAAATCGGGGCAGTTATCAAACGCAAAAACCATTACCAGGATGCCCAAAAATGCCCCAATCTCTGAAATTGCGGGCATATCAGCACCAAGCGATAACAAGCTGGTTTGCTAACAATGGCAGAGGAACGCTAAAAATGGCTACTGGTAGTGGTAAAACAATCGCAGCTTTAGCGATCGCTTGTGAATTATACCAGCAGATTAACTTACAAGTTTTGGTGGTGGTATGTCCCTATCGTCATCTTGTCACTCAATGGGCGCGAGAATGCGAAAAATTTAACTTGCAGCCGATTTTAGCATTCCTTGATGTCCGCAATTGGCAAAGTCAACTCTCTACCCAAATCTATAATCTGCGTTCTGGTTCGCAAAAATTTGTCACGGTGATTACCACTAACTCGACATTAATTGGCGAGGGGTTTCAGTCGCAGGTGAAATATTTTCCCGACAGAACTTTAATTATTGGTGATGAAGCCCATAATTTAGGCGCACCCAAATTAGAGGAAAGTTTACCTCGTCGCATTGGTTTACGGCTGGCGTTATCGGCGACGCCAGAAAGGTATTTTGATGATGATGGTACTCAATGTTTGCTTGATTATTTCGGCCCTGTGCTACAGCCAGAATTTACCTTGAGAGATGCGATCGCTCAAGGAGCTTTGGTACATTATTTGTATTATCCGATTTTGGTGGAATTAACAGAAGCCGAAAGTATTGCCTATTTAAAATTAACTAGGAGAATTGGGCGATCTTTATTGTACCGAGAACGGGAAAATGGCACAGTCGGAGATTTTGAAAATAACGAAGATTTAAAACCGTTGTTAATGCAACGCGCTCGATTAATTGGTGCAGCATCAAACAAGTTAACTGCTTTGCGAGAATTAATGGCGACTCGCAAAGATACCACCCACACTTTATTTTATTGCAGCGATGGTTCCCAAGAAGCAGGAGAGCGTTCTTCCTTGCGTCAACTCAAAGCCGTAGCCAAAATTCTTGGTGTGGAATTGGGGTATAAAGTTAGTACCTATACAGCTCATACTTCTTTAGAAGAAAGGGAGGTTTTACGCCGTCAATTTGAAAGCGGAGAATTGCAAGGTTTAGTAGCCATTCGCTGTTTAGATGAAGGTGTAGATATTCCCGCAATTCAAACTGCGGTGATTTTATCTAGTTCTGGTAATCCCCGTCAGTTTATCCAACGTCGTGGGCGCGTTTTACGTCCCCATCCCGGAAAAGAACGCGCCATTATTTACGACATGATTGTCTTACCGCCAGATTTAGAAAGGGAAACTATAGAAGTAGAACGCAATTTATTAAAGAAAGAATTGCGGCGCTTTGTCGAGTTTGCCGATTTAGCTGATAATGCCGGTGAAGCGAGAATGAAGCTACTTGCTTTACAAAAGCGGTATGGTTTATTAGATATTTAAAACGCCGATTTTTATGGATTTTTGTAAAATTTTTCGTAATAGTGAATTAGGGGTGCCAATTTATGACAAAATAATTTTACTTACCCTAATATAATGGGATGTTTGCAAAATTTTTTAAAATGCAAATATCCCATTATAATATAGTCTAATTATAACAATGCATCACCTAAAAATAAAGTCCTTAATCTTAAAAAAATCAAACAACTAACAAATGACAGATGTAGGGGCGGGTTCACAGATATTCTCAAATATCCATAACGATCTCCCATAAACCCGCCCCTACTAACAACTAACAAGCAGTACAATAAATAAAAAAGTATCTACCATTCCCCATGTCACCAGAGCAAAATATTGATGATGTGCAGGAGCCAATTACCAGCGCCCCACCGGAAGTGCGGCAGATTATTGAGCGAGTATGGAAGCTGGAAAAAGGCAGATTAGATAAGAGAATTAATAGCCACATTAACGATGAGATTTTGCTGATTATTAAAGAAGAGGTGCGATGAAGCTAACTTCCATCAAGCTGTGCAACTTTCGCTCCTTTTATGGCATCACACCAGAGATAATTTTATCTGGGGGAGAGGTACTTAACACTACGATAATTCATGGCAATAATGGCTCAGGAAAAACCAGTTTACTCAATGCCTTTACCTGGGTATTATATGAGAAGTTTAGTGCTGCATTTGCATCGGTAGAACAGCTAGTTAATAAAAGAGCGATCGCGGAAGCAAAAAACAAGCAAGCGGTTGAATGTTGGGTAGAAATTGGCTGGGAACATGAAGGTAAACGCTACCGTGTGAAACGCGCCAGTCGAGTTTACAAAAACGAAAGTGATTTTGAAGCTGGTAAAACCCAATTAACCATGTGGGTAGGTGGGGATGATGGTAAATGGTATTTCCCACCCCAACAACCAGAAGATATCATCAATCAAATTTTACCTGCGAGTTTGCATCAATATTTTTTCTTTGACGGCGAACGGATTGAAGAAATAGTGCGTTCTGATAAAAAAGCCGAAATTGCCGAAGCTACTAAGATATTCTTAGGCGTGGAGGTAATTAACCGTTCGATTAAACATTTGGGAGATGCGAAAAAAAGTTTAGAGAATGACTTAAAAGCTATCGGTGATTCGGAAATTAAACAGCTTTTACGCCAGCAACAGAAGATAGAAAGAGAAATTGAAACTATTGCGCAACGTCAAACAGAAATTAAACAAGAATTAGAATATCAACAAACCTTTAAAAAAGAGACAAGTAACCGCCTGCGCGAACTAAGTGCGGCGAAAGAATTACAAGAACGCTGTCAAAATTTAGAAACCCAGAACCAAGGATATAAAGAAGAATATAAAAAAACTCGCGAAGCCCTAAAAAAAATTATTTCTGCGCGGGGTTATACAGTTCTGCTTTCTGAAACTACAAATCAGTTTCGGGAAATTATGCATGATTTGAAGCAGCGCGGTGAATTAACGGCGGGAATTTCACGGGAATTTATCAACGAGTTACTTAATTCCCAACGTTGTATTTGCGGTACAGATTTAAATGTCGGTAGTCATCCCCATACAAATGTGACTCTCTGGTTAAATCAAGCAGGTTCTTCAGCAGTAGAAGAAATGGCTTTTCGGATGAGCGCCCAAGTTGATGAAATTGATAAACAAGCAACGGCTTTTTGGCAAGAAGTAGATAGAGAACAAGCCAGAATTCACCAATTAAAACAAAATATTTCGCAAATTGAGAGCGAATTAGATAGCATTCAAGATAGATTGAGAAAAGATGCTAACGAAGAAATTAGCAGCTTACAGAAACGGTTAGACGAAATTGAAAATAAAATTGATGAATTAAATCGCGAACAAGGTGCAAATCAACAGCAAATCGCCTATTTTAATACAGAACTTGAAACATTAGGTAAACAAATCGCCAAGCAAAAGCTGAATGAAGAACGTCAAGCATTAGCACAGCGCAGAATTAACGCCACCCAAGACGCAATTGAACGGTTAACAGAAGTCAGAAACCGTCAAGAAAAGCAATTTCGGCTGCAATTGGAACAGCGCGTACAGGAAATATTTGCCGAAATCTCCTTTACTCCCTATATTCCCAAAATCAGCGAAAAATATGAATTAACACTCGTAGAAAATACCGCAGGAGTAGAAGCACCAGTAGCTGCTTCTACTGGTGAAAATCAAATTCTTAGTTTATCTTTTATCGCCAGTATTATCGACAGAGTGCGGGAATGGAGTGAAAAAAGAAAAATGCTGATGCTACCTGAAAGCAGCACCTTTCCCATTGTCATGGATTCGCCTTTTGGGAGTTTAGATGAAATTTCCCGGCGACACATTGCACAGACAATTCCTCAGTTAGCTAATCAGTTAGTTGTGTTGGTAACTAAAACTCAATGGCGGGGTGAAGTTGAAGCAGAAATGGCAGATAGAATTGGTAGAGAATATGTGCTGACTTATTTCTCTTCCAAGCCAGATTGCGAACAAGATTATATTGAATTGGGTGGAGAAAAATACCCTTTAGTGAAGCAAAGTCCTAATGAGTTTGAGTATACAGAGGTTGTCGAGGTGGAGCGAGATTGGTAATTAAGTAAATGAATTTATTAATTACACATTACCCATTACTTTAAACTTCGATATTCCCAAGGATTAACAAATTTAGCATCGCTCCAAATTCCCCGCTTTTTTTGTTGTGCTTCGGCTTCAGCTTGTTGCACTAAATCTTTACTCGGACACTTATTTAAATAAGGACGATATACTTTTGCAAGTCCTTCCTTTAATAAAACTTGTTGTACAAAAGTACCATCTTTTAAGCGCACTTCTGCAACTTTTCTGCCATAGCGATCGCTATCGGTAATCGTTAAACTAACGCGATCGCCTCCTTGCTTCACCAACTGCTGTAAGCGTTCCTGCGCTTTTGCACCCCAGGTAAATTGATTGCGATCGCTAGCACGTTGACTTTGCTTTTCCTTATTAGTGTGTGGTACTTCTGGCGCATCCATACAAGCAAAGCGCACGTTAAACTTTTTACCGTGAGAATCCTTGACTGTTAAGGTATCACCATCGCTGACACGCTCCACCAAATCTCCAGAGGGCGGAAATAAGCGATCGCATCCCATCAAGCCTAAAATAATAATTCCTGCACACAACCAAATGAGTACTTGCTTGTTGATCTGAACCATTCCCATGCACCAAAGTCTCTCTGGAGGATGATAATAGCAAAACTGCCAACAATCCACAGAGATCCAGAGTTTTCTAGGATTACTATAAGAAATGTAATAGACTGGTTGCAAAACTTCTAATTTTCAGATTCTTTTTTAATCCATGACACCGATGGCTAGCTTAAAATATTGACATCAGGTAATTATGTGGACTTTTTATGGTAAAGACAACCACAGGAAGCAAACTCACCCTAAAAGAATTTCTCTCCCTACCAAAAGGAGATGTAGACTATGAGTTTGTGGATGGTTATGCAGTACCCAAGGTGTCACCAAAATTTTTTCATTCAGCTTTACAAAGAGCTTTATTATTCCTAATTTATGCATGGTGTAAAGGTAAAGGTCGCACCGTTGCAGAATGGTCAATTCTTCTAAAAATTAAAGGTAAAGATTGGTCGCCTCTCCCTGATGTAACTTACATTTCTTATCAACGTCTCCCCAAAAATTGGCAGCTTAATGAGGCTTGTCCAGTTCCGCCGGAGTTAGTAATTGAAATTATTTCTCCAGAGCAAACAATGAAGGAATTTGAAGATAAAGCAAGAGATTATTTTGAAGCGGGATTAGCAAGAGTTTGGGTTGTCAATCCAGAAGCTATGAATATTAGAGTATTTTTCTCACCAGACAACAGCAAAATTTATACAGATAATCTGTCTATTGTGGATGAGTTATTTCCTGGTTTAGAATTAACAGTTAGACAAATTTTTATAGAAGCAGAATTAATTTAATTTTATTATCTAAATAAATAGAATAATTAGATGGATAGAGGAAATAAAATTGATAATCTATAATCTAAAAATCTTATCAATTTAAATAATTGTTTTTTCGTTTTGATTATTAAGATTTATAAGAGCAAAGGTAAATACAGTCTAATTACTCACTTCAACAATGCAATATTTAGAAATGCGCCCGCAAATTTTATTGCTTTGTCCACAAACTCTGAAGTTCAATTCTGCAATCACAGAAACCATAAATAATCACTCACCCAGTCTAGTCATACGATCCTGCAATTACTGTAGAGAAAAAACCTAGGCATACTTGTCTACAGTAAAAGCAGACTTAAAGTAGTTAAAATGTAGAGACATGATATATTAATTCTCTACGTTATCCTGAGTTTATGGGACTGCCAATTGTTGCTATTATCGGACGCCCAAATGTGGGCAAATCCACCCTGGTTAATCGTCTCGCCGGGGAACAAACGGCGATCGTCCACGATGAACCGGGAGTGACACGCGATCGCACTTATTTGCCATCTTACTGGAGCGATCGCGAGTTTGTTGTTGTCGATACAGGCGGTTTAGTCTTTAATGATGACACCGAATTCCTACCCCTGATTCGTCAACAAGCCATGACAGCACTCAGCGAAGCGAGTGCAGCGATTTTCGTGGTTGATGGACAACTCGGCCTGTCACCAGCTGATGAAGAAATTGCCGAATGGTTACGTCAACAACCTGTACCCGTGTTGTTAGCTGTCAATAAATGTGAATCTCCTGAGCAAGGCTACATTCAATCTGCGGAATTTTGGGAATTAGGATTAGGTGAACCATACCCAATTTCGGCAATTCACGGTAGCGGTACAGGTGAATTACTTGATGAGTTAATTAAGCACATTCCTCACGTTACAGAATTACCGGAAACTAACGAAATTAAGGTAGCCATCATTGGCAGGCCAAATGTTGGTAAATCCAGCTTATTAAACGCTTTCGTCGGTGAAGAAAGGGCAATTGTTAGCCCAATTTCTGGTACAACCCGTGATGCGATTGATACATTAGTTGAGCGGGATGGACAAACCTATCGCTTAATTGACACTGCGGGAATTCGCAAAAAGAAAAGCATCGACTACGGCACAGAATTCTTTAGTATCAACCGCGCTTTTAAAGCCATTCGCCGCGCTGATGTGGTTTTAATGGTCATAGATGCTTTAGATGGAGTCACCGAACAAGACCAAAAATTAGCAGGACGAATTATTGAAGAAGGACGAGCTTGTATAGTCGTAGTCAACAAATGGGATGCAGTTGAAAAAGACTCTTACACTATTTATGACTACGAAAAAGATCTGCAATCACGGCTACATTTTACCGAATGGGCAGACACGATCTATGTCAGTGCGGTAACCGGACAAAGGGTAGAAAAAATCTTAGAACTGGTAGTTGAAGCAGCTGAGTCGCACAAACGCCGTGTAAGTACCGCCGTAATTAACGAAGTTCTCGAAGACGCAGTGAGTTGGCATTCCCCACCAACCTCACGGGGTGGAAGACAAGGCAAAATTTATTATGGGACGCAAGTTAGTACCCAACCACCAACGATAGCTTTATTTGTCAATGAGGCCAAACGCTTTAACGACAACTATCGGCGCTACATTGAACGCCAATTTCGTCAACAACTAGGATTTAAAGGCACTCCCATTCGTTTATTGTGGCGTAGCAAGAAAGTCCGTGATGTGGAAAGCGGTAGTGTTAACCGGGCTACCCGCGTGTAATCAAGTAAAAAGTAGGGGCGGGTTTATATAAGATAATCGCTGGATAGTGAAAATATTGGTGAATCCGCCCGTACAAAAGTAAAAAGGTAAAAGCGAATAAGTGTTACCTTTTTCTTTTAAGCTAATGCGCGTCTAGATTGCATAACTACCAATCAGGGCTTTTAACAGTCAACAGTCAATAGCCCTCATGATAGATTGTGCAACTTAAAAGCAGAATAGCTTATCTTTTAACTTTTACCCGATCTATGGATTTACTGCGATCGCTACCATTAGGACTGTACCTAGAAGAACCACAAACTTGGCTGCATAGAATTGACCCCAGAGTCAAGTTTGCTTGGTTGATGAGTTTTCTCACAAGTTATACTTTTGCGCGGAATGAATGGCGCATACTTTTGGTAACGCTATTAATTTTAGTTACCCTCATCGCCAGAATTCCCCGCCGTGTATGGCAACAGCAAATGGGTTGGTTATTAGTCTTAGCTTTTTTTGTTTTTACCATAGCAGCTATCAGTCCAGATGGGTTGGGGATCAACTATCAACAACGCTTACCCGCCACCGAACAAGTTCTCAGCCCGCAATCAACTACCACGAATAACGCCAAGGTTGATGAAAAAGCAGTATTTGGGAATAAAGAATATAAATACGTAATATTTAGCCAAGGGCCTGTGAAAGTTAACCGCCGTTCCTTAGATTTGGCTGTGCGGTTGAGTACAATTTTGTTTACAGTAATTTACAGCACTAACCTTTATCTGCTGACAACCGCACCCGAAGAAATCACCGCCGGGATGGAAAGCTTAATGCAACCCCTGCGACGCTTAAAGTTACCTGTAACAGAAATTGCTCTAACTTTAACTTTATCCTTGCGCTTTATCCCCCTAGTTTTAGAAGAAGTCCAGAACCTAATCCGCTCCGTTATGACTAGGGCGATTAATTGGAAAAAGCTGGGAATTAAAGGAGCAGTCAAAGTTTGGATGATTGTCGCCGAGCGCTTGTTAGAAAATCTCCTCCTCCGAGCAGCGCAAATGGCTAGTGCAATGATGGTACGCGGTTTTACCAGTCCTAACGAGCATCGAGTCCCTTGGCATGATTTACGTTTAAAAAGGTGGGATTGGCTAGCCATTGCCACATTAACTCTATTTTGGGGCGTGCGTTTGGCGATCGGTACTGATATCTAAGAACTATTTCCGAACTTAGCAAATTTGTCAGCAGGGAAAGTAGAGGAAGAATCATCTGATTTATTGGTTTCGTAGATAACAGACATTAGAGATTTATTACCCTGCTCCCCTGCTCCTCATGAGAAATTGCCACAGGTCTTGCCGCAGATAGCGATCGTGAGCCAGAATGGGGTGAATCTCTGCACAAAGCTCCATGACAAATAATGGCACTCAACATAATCATGCTGAATTAATGAATATTGTACCTTTGACCATAATGCGCCAATAGACAGAAATTATGGCAGCATAGAGAGAGGCTTATGCAAAAACCAGTCTGACGGCGCATTACCTGCCGTTCTTAACTCCAAACAGGATGGCAGAGCCGATTGCTGAATCGCACCTGAAGTGCAAGTTCCAATAGACCGAATCGCCACTAGTAGCATCATCTCTCTATGAGTAACTAGATCAAGGTCTTCACAGCTGCCATTCAACAGCAAAACTTATTGAATTTCGCATAAATTTGCACAAATATTCTGGCGAAAGTCCCTTATCATCGTCTGAATGTTGTTACGAAAACTGCGAAAAGATATATTACAGACGCTTACCTTGATTATTAAATGAATCCCGAAAACGCAGAAACTTACATTAATCATCCAACTTGGGGCTTACTTTACAGAATCTGTATGGTTGATGAGACCCAGGATCTGTTCACTACACTTTATGCCCAACGCTTATTTTTTTTAGTAGCAAATGACATCAAAGGTATAAAATTTCAGCCTATAGGTCGCACCGAAGCCAGAATGATGTTGGAAAATCGCTTACGGACTCTGCGTCGCACAGGGCAGTTACAGGAGTACGATCAGCTTCAGAGTGTTTTCCAACGCACATTCCAATGACTAGTTCGATTAGCGAACGTATTACTCAAATTCGCTCCTCCCTCCCCGATTCAGTTCGCTTGATTGCTGTCAGCAAAACGGTTCCTGCGGACAAGATCCGCGCCGCCTATGCCGCAGGAATACGTGATTTTGGTGAAAGCCGAATTCAAGAAGCCGCTAGTAAACAAGCTCAGTTACAAGACTTGTCTGATATTACCTGGCACTTTATTGGACATTTACAAAGCAATAAAGCCAAGAAAGCCCTAGAGCAATTTCAATGGATTCACTCTGTAGATAATTTGCAACTGGCACAGCGCTTAAATAACTTAGCGCCACAGTTGGGAGTGAATCCCCAAATTTGCCTGCAAGTCAAGATTCTCCCCGATCCCAACAAATCAGGCTGGACTGTACCCCAACTGTTAGCCGATTTACCTGTAATTAATCAATATAAAAATTTACAAATTCAAGGTTTGATGACAATTCCGCCGTTGGGGTTAAACAAAGCAGAAGTTTTTGATGTATTTAATAGCACTTCAAACCTAGCGAAAACCATTAGAGATCAGAACTGGTCGCATATCCCAATGCCGCACCTATCGATGGGGATGTCAGGTGACTACGAAATTGCCGTAGCAGCAGGTGCAACGATGGTAAGGTTAGGAACCATCTTGTTCGGGGATCGCCCTGATAGCGTGAATTAATAGCTTGTATCTCTTATATCATCAGCTTTATCCTGCTGTTGATATAAGTTGTCATTTTTAATATTGCATTGTGTAACAAAATATATATTTTAACAAAAGCCGTACTGAAGAAAAATCAGCTTAGGGTAACTTTCATTTGGAAATACATTAGTATATAATCTTGACTCATTATCACGGCTAGGGAGTGTCCAGATAGCTTCCACAGCATCTGTTCCTCACTTAAACCAGTAATAGAAGCTACAGCTAGTAATAAAATTCTGAATAACCCCTTTGTAGCAATAAAATTCGGCTACACTGATTTATCGCCAGGTAAACATTAAAGTTAATTTGCACCAGGAGCGTAGAAGATGAGCATATTTACTAAACTCAGAGATTTTGTCGGACTCAATGAACCTGTAGAATACGAGTACTACGAAGAAGAACCAGAAACCGAAAGCTACCAAAATCTCTATCAAGAAGAGAATGTGCAACCAGCGCCACCAGAACCGACTCCTCAGAATCGACGTTGGCGGGAACCCATGCCTACAATGGGTAATGATGTAGCAACAGGTTCAAAGTCAATGGGGAATGTCATAGGTATGCCAGGAGCAATTAACGGAATTTCTGAAGTATTAGTACTTGAACCACGCACCTTTGAAGAAATGCCCCAGGCAATTCAAGCTTTGCGTGAGCGTAAGTCTGTGGTATTAAATTTAACAATTATGGATCCAGATCAGGCTCAACGGGCAGTAGATTTTGTCGCAGGTGGTACTTACGCATTAGATGGACATCAAGAGCGGATTGGCGAAAGTATATTTTTATTTACACCCAGCTGCGTGCAAGTTAGCACTCACGGTGGAGTTATTCATGAAGTACCACAACCCCCAGCACGTCCTGCCCGTACCCCAGGTGCAACACCAGTATGGGGCACTGAAACTAACCGGATGGCAGCACAGTAAATTGGGATTAGTCAATAGTCCAAAGTCAATAGTCAAAATTTCGGCTCCGTGACAGTTAAATCTCGACTTGTTTAGACTTCGCTCAGCAATCATAGCTGAATTTCCACGTAATCGAAAGGCACTGGCTACAGTTACAGTTAAAGGTAATCAATCTTAACGATTGACAATTAACCCTTGACCATTGACCATTGACTCTTGACAATTGACTAATGACTAATTAATGACTACTAAATTTGGCTTAATAGGTGGTGGGGTAATGGGAGAAGCGCTGTTATCCCGCCTTATTGCGCGTGGAGTTTATCAACCATCAGAAGTCATCGTCAGCGAACCCCAGCCGGCAAAACAAAATTTTTTAAAGCAGCAATACGATGTGAATGTGACTACAGATAACCGCCTGGTTTTGGCGCAAAGTCGGGAAGTTGTGTTGTTAGCAGTTAAGCCTCAAGTATTTAGCGCGATCGCTCAAGAATTAGCAGAAATAATTGAGATAACTGTCAAAGAAAACTCACCTCTAGTTATCTCTATTTTAGCGGGTGTGACTTTAAATCAGCTAGAAGCGGCATTTCCCCAATCACCAGTAATTCGTGCCATGCCAAATACACCTGCTACCGTTGGTGCAGGAATGACAGCCATTTGCTTAGGTGCATACACAACGGTGAAACACCAGCAAATAGCCCAGCAAATTTTTTCCGCAGTTGGGGAAGTCGTAGAAGTAGCCGAAGGCTTAATGGACGCAGTCACAGGACTTTCGGGAAGCGGCCCGGCTTATGTAGCCTTGATGGTAGAAGCATTAGCTGATGGGGGAGTAGCCGCAGGTTTACCAAGAGCGATCGCCAACCAACTCGCCCTACAAACCGTCTTAGGTACAGCCACACTGCTACGTGAAAGCAAAATGCACCCCGCAGAACTCAAAGATAGAGTTACCAGCCCTGGAGGTACAACCATTGCCGGCATTACCCAACTAGAAAAAGCCGCTTTTCGCTCCGCCTTAATTCAAGCAGTCAAAGCCGCCACAGAGCGATCGCAAGAATTGGGGAAGTAGGGGTTAGGGGCTAGGGGCTAGAGGCTAGAGGCTAGGGGCTAGGGGATAAGGGAAGGAAGCAACTAACAAATGACCAATGACAAAGCGCAAAGTCTGAGCGGAGGTTTCCTCCGATCAGAACTTTGTAAGAATGCCCAATGCCCAATACCCAATGCCCAATGCCCAATGCCCAATGCCCAATGCCCAGTACCCAATGCCCAATACCCAATAACAAATGACAAAGTTGACAATATAGCCGTTAATATAGTAAACAGTCTGGTTGCTAATGTGATTGAGTGAATTATCCCGCATCATCCCCAGAACTTGACCTTGGGTCAATTTTTCCGTTTAATCTGGATCAATTTCAATTAGACGCGATCGCCTCTCTCAATGACGGTCGGTCTGTAGTTGTTTGTGCGCCCACAGGTTCGGGCAAAACCTTAGTAGGTGAATACGCGATTTATCGTGCTTTGGCGCGAGGTAAGCGGGTATTTTACACTACGCCTTTAAAAGCGCTGTCAAATCAAAAATTACGCGACTTTCGCGAGAAATTTGGTTTTGAACAGGTAGGACTTCTAACCGGAGATGCGTCCATTAACAGGGATGCGCCGATTCTGGTGATGACCACAGAAATTTTTCGCAATATGCTCTATGGCACGCCCATAGGGCAAGTTGGCATTTCTCTGGTAAATGTGGAAGCTGTGGTACTCGATGAGTGCCACTACATGAACGATCGCCAACGGGGTACGGTTTGGGAAGAATCGATTATTTATTGTCCCCGGGAAGTGCAATTAGTCGCCCTTTCAGCTACCGTTGCTAACAGCGATCAACTCACCGATTGGCTAAATCGCGTCCACGGCCCCACTGACCTGATTTACTCCGATTTTCGCCCTGTACCCCTAGAATTTCACTTTTGTAATCCGAAAGGATTGTTTCCTCTCCTCAACGAGAGTCAAACCAAAATCAGTCCTCGCCTAGCTAATCGGGGAAAAAGAAAACCGGGAGACAAAGGTAAAGGCGGTAGGCCAGAAGCTCCCAGCATTATTTATACCTTGAACCACTTACAGCAACGGGATATGTTACCCGCCATTTACTTTATTTTCAGCCGGCGAGGTTGTGATAAAGCTGTGGCAGAAGTAGGCGATCTCTGGTTGGTGAATAATGATGAATCTCAGGTATTGCGCCGCCAAATCGATGAATTTTTAACCCGCAATCCCGAAGCCGGGCGTTCTGGGCAAATTGCGCCCCTGTATCGGGGAATAGCTGCTCACCACGCCGGCATATTACCAGCTTGGAAAGTCCTAGTAGAAGAATTATTTCAACAAGGGCTAATTAAAGTAGTATTTGCTACTGAGACCCTAGCGGCAGGAATTAATATGCCCGCCCGCACCACTGTGATCTCTACCCTTTCCAAACGTACCGACACCGGACACCGCCTGCTCAATGCTTCTGAATTCCTGCAAATGGCGGGACGGGCTGGGCGGCGAGGTATGGATTTACAAGGTCATGTGGTCACAGTCCAAACTCCTTTTGAAGGGGCGAAAGAAGCGGCATATTTAGCTACATCTAAACCTGACCCCTTGGTAAGCCAATTTACTCCTAGTTACGGGATGGTACTTAACTTACTGCAAACCCACACCTTGGAGGAAACCAGAGAGCTAATAGAACGCAGTTTTGGCCAGTATATGGCGACGCTGCATTTAAGACCCAATTACGAGGAAATTGACGAGCTACAAGCCGAATTAGCTCGACTTCAGGAGCAAATCGCCGCCGTTGATGAAAATGAACTGGCTGTGTATGAAAAATTGCGCCAACGCCTGAAAGTAGAAAAGCAAATTTTGAAAACTCTGCAACAACAAGCCCAGGAAGACCGCCAAGAGCAATTAGGAATGATGTTAGGGTTTGCGGTTTCCGGGACATTGCTAAGTTTAAAAGGCAAAAATATCACAGTTTCTGCGCCAATTGCCGCCGTATTGGTTGGTAAAAGTTCCGGTTCTGAGCAATCTACTTGCTTGGTATGCTTAGGCAAGGATAATCGCTGGTATGTAGCTGCGACAGAGGATATTGTCGATTTGTATGCGGAATTACCCAGAATTGATATTCCATCTGAGATTTTGCCACCACCGGAGCTAATTTTTAAACCAGGACAAATTCAGGTTGGCGATCGCCAAACAGCAATCATTGCCCAACAAATCCCTGAACCAGGTGAGTCTTTATATATACCGCCAGAGGTAGCAGAACAACTGAGTCGGGTAACAGCGGTTCAAGAACAATTAGAAGCCCATCCGATTTATAAATCCGGCAATGTCGGCTCTATTTTCAAACGTAAGGCGCGTTATGTAGAATTAGAAGCCGAATTACAATTGTTACAAGAACATGTAGAGCAACAATCCCGACATCACTGGGAAGAGTTTCTCAATTTAATTGAAATTTTGCAACACTTTGGCTGTTTAGATAACTTAGTCCCCACACCTTTAGGACAAGTTGCCGCAGCCATTCGGGGAGAAAATGAATTATGGCTGGGTTTGGTACTTGCTAGCGGTGAATTTGACCAATTAGATCCGCACCATTTAGCTGCTGCTGTAGCTGCTTTGGTGACAGAAACGCCTCGCCCAGATAGTAAAGTCCGTTTTGATTTGAGCAATCAAGTTGTTGATGCTTTAGCAAAACTGCGGGGAATTCGTCGCCAGATGTTTCAAATGCAGCGGCGGTATAATGTAGCACTGCCTATTTGGTTAGAATTTGAGTTAATTGCTTTGGTAGAAAAATGGGCGTTGGGGATCGAGTGGACAGAACTATGTGAAAATACCACCTTAGATGAGGGTGATGTGGTAAGAATATTACGCCGGACTTTGGATTTATTATCCCAAATTCCTCACGTACCTAATTTACCAGAGTCACTGCTACGTAATGCTTACCGTGCCATTCAGTTAATTGATCGCTTCCCTGTAAATGAAGTAGTAGAATAAACTGGCTAAACTTTCGTCTGTCTCTGTTCTTGGGGAATGACGATCGCAAATTCTGTATGGCCGGGAGTAGAATAGCATTCAATTTGTCCTTGATGTCTGTCCACGATAATTTGATAGCTAATAGACAAGCCTAAACCCGTACCTTTACCAATCTCTTTAGTAGTAAAGAAAGGGTCAAATAGACGATTGCTAACTGTTTCGCTCATTCCCGGGCCATTGTCGATAATCCGAATGACAATTGAAGATTGAGAATTGGAGATATCAGCTTGTTCTCCAATCTCAATACTTGCATCTCCCTGTCTAAATTCAGTAAAGATAGTAATCTGGTTAGGGTTGGCTAAGATTTCCTCAGGCGATCGCTTTTGATTATACTCTTCCAAAGCATCTATAGCATTCACAATAATATTCATAAATACTTGGTTGAGTTGTCCTGCATAGCATTCTACTAAAGGTAACTGACCGTATTCTTTGATGACTTCAATTGGTGGAGAACCAGTTTTCGGTTTCAGGCGATGTTGGAGAATCATCAAAGTACTATCTAAACCATCATGAATATTTACCTCTTTGACTTCCGCTTCATCTAAGCGTGAAAAAGTCCTAAGAGATAAAACAATTTCTCGAATCCGGTTAGCGCCTACTTTCATAGAAGCTAACAGTTTTGGTAAATCATCAAAAATAAAATCAATATCTATCGCTTCAATTTCTGATTGCAATGTAGAGTTGGGATTAGGGTAATGTCGCTGATAACATTGCAGTAAATAAAGTAAATCTTCTACATATTCAGTAGCGGGGTTGATATTACCGTAAATGAAATTAACCGGATTATTAATTTCATGAGCAACACCAGCTACAAGCTGACCCAAACTAGACATTTTCTCGCTTTGAATTAGCTGTCTTTGGGTTTGCTGCAATTTTTGTAAAGTCTGTTCTAATTTTTCTTTTTCTTGAATTAAAGCAATAGTGCGTTGTTGTACTCGCGTTTCTAAATACTGATTGGCTTGCGCTAATCGACTTAAAGCTTCTTGTAGAGAGAATTCTGTTTGTTTGCGACCGCTAATATCAATAATGAACCCAAGTAATTGTATTACTTTACCTCCAGAACGCACAATATTGACAATATCTTTGACCCAAATCCAGTTACCATCAGCAGTTAATAAGCGATATTCAATTATATAATCATCTTCTGTTTTCGATTTTAGTTGATGGTATTCAAGCACTAAAGACCTATCTTCTGGATGAATGTGGAAATACCAGAATTCTGGTTGATACCAATCTTCTAATTTATAACCAAATAAATCTATTGCTTGTGGCCCGACATAGGTAAACTGGTGATTATTTGGCTCGGCTTCCCAAGGTACTAATTTTACACCTTCTACCAGTCGCTTTAATCGTTGCTGAGTTTGTGCTAAATCTTTTTCTGTATGCTTGCGTAAGGTAATATCATTGGCAATTACAGCATATTGGCTAGTAATACCTTCTGAATTATGAATAGGGAGAACATCTACTAGTAACCAATGCTCTTTTTGCTGCTTTGATAAATAAGAAATTTCAAATTTAAAATTTTCACTTTTTAATAATTGTTCGTGAATATAAGCTGGCTGAATATTACTCTGAAAATTATCATCCAGGACAGTAAAAAACTTTTTTCCGATTAATAAATCAGTGCTAATATTTGCCAGGTTAGCAAATGCTTCATTTACCCATTGAATGCGTCCAGATCTATCAGTTAATGCCATTAATAAATCAGCACGATTTGCTAAGGCATTAAACATAGTTAAAGGTAAATTAACCGAGTTAACTACCATGCTCATAACTCCTGTAGCCAGAATTAGAGAGCATCGCGTCTCTCCGCTACATAAACTAAAATTGCCA
Organism: Tolypothrix sp. FACHB-123; assembly: GCF_014697075.1. Lineage (GTDB taxonomy): Bacteria > Cyanobacteriota > Cyanobacteriia > Cyanobacteriales > Nostocaceae > Aulosira. Next base: position 63,844 of record NZ_JACJRE010000033.1, read on the forward strand.
TTTGGCTACGACAGGAATTACCAGTACAAAGAATTAAGAGCGTAGGTAGTCCCATATTATTTATTTAGTAATAAATATTACTAAAAATCTTAGCTTTACAAACTACAGTTGCCGTCAGGGAAAATACACAAAGCTATAATTTTAATCGATGGTAGCTGAAAATGAATCTCGTGGTCTGTCCCATTAATTTGGCTGATATCCTAGATCCCCAACTTTTTGAAAAAGTCGGGGATCTGAATCGGGACAAAGTTAAAAATTTGATATTTGCGATCGCATTAAATTTTAAGTTAACTGTCCATCAGTTGGTTCTGCTTGTGCTGTTACCTTTTGCCCAATTTTTGGTTCAGTTCCTGCAAGTAGGCGTTCAATATTACTGCGGTGACGCAAAATTACATACAACCCGCCAAAAAAAGCATAAAGGACGCAAGGTAAAGGTTGATGGAAAATTATCATAAAAATTGTCACAGCGATCGCAGCTGTAATTGAACTTAAGGAGACAATCCGGGATATCGCCACAACAACAGCAAATACACCCGCTGAAGCCAAACCTACCTGCCAACTTATCGCCAGTACAGTCCCTAAGCCAGTAGCGACAGATTTACCACCACTAAAGCCTAAAAAAATTGATTTGCTGTGTCCGAGAACTGCTGCTAACCCCGCTAAAGTTGCTAAACACGGTTGCCACAAATTAGCATCTACCGTAGGGGGGAAAAAATTGTACAATGGAGCCAATTTAAATAACTGGTAAGCTAGTGCGATCGCAGTTACGCCCTTCAAGCAATCAATTAATAACACAACAGCCCCAGGCCCTTTACCCAAAGTTCTCAGGACATTAGTTGCGCCAGTGGAACCCGAACCAACTTCACGAATATCAATACCCTTTAACTGCTTCACCGCAATGTAGCCAGTAGGGACAGAACCCAATAGATAGGCTACAACCAAAACAAAAGCGCACAAACTTAACCAAACAGCCATAACAATTCAAAATTCAAAATTCAAAAAATTCCTAAGTCAGTAGGGGCGGGTTCTGTAAGATTCTCACTGGAAAAACAGATATGTCGATTAAACCCGCCCCTACAACAGTCTCAAATTTTTGAACCAATGACAAATGACAATTGTACAGACGCGATTCATCGCGTCTCTGACAAATGACTAATTAAAAATCATCATCATAATTTCTCATTGTTTTGGGGTCAGGGGCAAAGGCTAACCATAAAGGAAATTGCAGTAATGCTAGGCTAATTTGGTCTTCGGAATCATCAATGATGATTAACGGGAGTTGATTGGCTTTGACTAATCGGTCAGCTTTTTGTGCCAAAGCTTCTGGTGCTTCAAATAACACTACTCCTCTATCGGGGCCAAAGTCTGGACGACCTATACCCAGGCAATCTTGCAAACCGCGCCGCCATTCACCTAAGCGTTCTGGGGTATTAGCTAATACTAAAGCGCGGACGCGATCGCCATACAATTTGTAAAGGATGGAAATTACCGCCGAAGAAATCAAGATATTCTGTAAGCGGCTACCCATTGTCCGCAAAGCACCTCTTCCCCCTTGGCTGAAGAACCAGTTAGAAACTCGTTCTGCATGGACTGGTTCAAAAGTCCGGCGCAATTGCCAAGCCGGGCCATAATAATCGGGTTTGTTGCGATATTGATCGATGAGGCGGCGAATTTGCTTGGTAGTATCTTGAAACTGCTGTTGGGCGAATTGAGGGATACCAGATTGTGCTGGTTCTGGGGCTTTTTCTTCTTTAATCGATACTACAGGTTTTTCGCGCGCGATAGCCGGCGGTACGAGTTGCAACTGTTCAGCGGCGGCGGCTAAATCTTGTAAACTGCCAGTGAGATAATCTTTAAAACCCTGTACCCGAATCGCCAAGTCTTGAGATGTTCCTGCAAAAGTCGTGCGCATTTCATTGCGGATACGTTCTTGACGACGTTCCAACTGTTCTACAGAAATTTGCAGGGTTTGTTTGCGTTGTTCTAATTGGGCTAGGGAATCTTGCACTAGCTTTCCTAACGCCAATTGGGTTTCGCCAACTTGTGACTGAAGAGTTTTGTAACTAACTTGCAGATTGGCTATTTCAGCTTCTAGGGCTTGTTTGGTAGTTTGTAACTCTGCAACCTGTTGTGCTGCTTGTGCGTATAGGAAATTAGCTTCTGATTCTGATGCTATTTCTGACTCCAGCGCCACAGTTTCGGCTGCTAACTGGGTTACAAACTCAGCAGTTGCATCTGCTGCTGGTTCAACTGTAAAACCTTCTTCTGCATCAGCAATAGGTGATGCAATAGTTGCGTCATTAGGCTGTATCTCAACTGATATAGTCTGTGCAGGTGTTTCTTCCTCTGACTCAACAGATGAGTTCTCTGCAACTTCTTCTTTTGGCTTATCTTCTTGTATTTGTGCCAACCACTCATCAATTGATTCTGGGGTTTGAGATTCCTCTGGGTTCATAACCAATACTGTAATTCCTATGACGCGAATAAATAGCTTTGTTGAAATATACAATTGACCTGTACAAAAAGTCCTGAGTAGTTGGTGCGGGTTACAGATATTGCACCAAAAACAAGACTAAATTCGGGGACAACGTTGTTCTAAGCAGGATTTTAGGGTATTGGGGTCAAATAAAATTGGTAGAAAGTGAATACTTTTGATTTCTTTAAAATAAAACAATATCGGTATGGGATTCCAGAATATCCGCCAGTTTTGCCATTCCTGATAGGGAAACCGCCGAAGTAATTCTTCGCCTCTGTAAAGATCTAAGTCAGTAGCGGTAAATCTTAAGCGCAATGTCGCCGCCTGAAACATCAAAAACAAACCAAACAAGCCAATAATACCGCCTAGCAGAGGTTGAACTAACAGCAGGGGAATCGACCCAATTACCAAAACTACAGGGATATTGTAGCTAGGTTTCAGTTCTACTGTAGATGTGGTGTTAGGTGCAAATGAACTAGTCATACTAATTTTTAGATTTTGAATTTGAGAGTTGAGATTTGAGATTGGGAATAGCCAACCTCAGTCTAAAAATCTCAAATCCTAATTTTGTTAATAGAGACATTTCCTATTTTAGGATTTTGCGGCTTCGCAGGTGCGCGATCGCCAAACTGTTGATGGTTGACTGTTGAGTGTTGATCACTGATAACTGAAAATTAACCTATATTCCTTTAAGTAAAGCACTACCCATACCCTGAAACATTAACCAGGAAAGGAAAAAGTTACTCACAAATATAATCAGCAAAGCTGTAACCACAGCCGTTGTGGTAGATTGTCCCACGCCTTTGGCTCCTCCGGTTGTCGTCAAGCCCCAGCTACAACCAATCACAGCAATTAAAACGCCAAAGCAAAATGCCTTAATCATGGCGCTGCAAATATCCCAGAGTCCTAGCAGGTTACGGGCTGAATCCAGAAATGTTGTATCAGCGATGTTGTATAAGTTCGCTGCAATTACCAATCCTCCCAACATCCCCGTGACTAAAGACAACAGAGTTAAAATTGGCAGCATTAAGCAGCAAGCTAAGACGCGAGGAATAACCAAGTAATCAATTGGATCTGTTTTTAACATCAACAGGGCGTCTATTTGCTCTGTGACTCGCATCGTACCAATTTCAGCAGCGAAGGCTGAACCTACTCGGCCTGCCAAAATTACTGCTGTCAATACGGGCGAGAGTTCTCTGGTTAAGGCTACTGCTAGCACCCCGCCAACAAGATTACCCGCCCCAAAGTTAACAAATTCTCGCGCTACCTGAATGGTAAACACTGCACCGACAAAAATAGCTGTTAATAAGGCAATAAACAGAGAATCTGGCCCTACTGCTGCCATTTGCTCTTTCGTATTTCGCCAATGAATTTTGACTTTCAGGAGGTGAACTAGTACTTGTCCACCCAAAAAAATCGCCGCCAGCAGCCGCTGACTCCACGCGCCTAAACTGGATTTGGATGTAGTCTCACTCAATGTTTTGTAGCTAACTCGGTAACTGCCTTAAGAATAGCGAAAGTCAATGGTAAATAGTCAATAGGCATTGGGCATTGGGCATTGGTTATTCTTCCTGTGCTGCTTCGGCCTCATATCCAGGGTGAAACATTAACTTAGTTTAAAGGTCATCTCAGAAAAGTAATACTGATGGGAGCAAGCTTTATATTACTTCATAGGGAAATCTTTTAGCTACGATCGCCATATAGCAAGGCTTTTAAGGATGTTACTGCTGAGTTTTGCCGGGTTAATCTGTGATTAACGGTCACAGATTTTTTTAATGAAAACTTAAGATTTTTGACATCTTCGCTCCTATGAAGCGATCGCACTTATTGTAGAGAATGACATAATGCTTTTTGGCTATTGTCCCTTTTTACTACGGAGTGTTGTTTAAATGACTATTTTCACTCACTTTCTCCGTTCTTTGCTGCTGACAGCGATTTTTAGCTTTCTCGTGCCGATGTTTTTAGTCGGTGGCTTCTTGCTAATGCTTCCGGTCATCGGTTATCTACCAGGCTTACAAGCTTTAACTGAAGCGATCGCTAGTCAAATTATATATTTTCTCGGTATTTTTGGTACTGATAGTCCTTTGCGCGGCTTAATTGTCATTAGTTTGACTTTCAGCTTTGTAGGAGCGCTGTTTGATGTTTACGCTTATTATCGGTGTCAAATTTTACGTATTGATTCTTGAGTTAGTTGCACCAGGTTATCGGTATTTATGGTTTGCGGGAACTATGTAAAATCTATATTCCCATCTATATACTGAGATTCGAGATTTTGCTATTCCGAAATTTCCACTGATAAAGTGGTAATGGCTGCATTTAAATTAATTAAATTGAGTACGCCAATTCAACTTGGTCACAAATAACTATGCCTTACTCATTCGCCCAACCTAAGCTTGCTGAGGCGATATTGTTATATTTATTGCTTAATTAGTCTATACAGAATTACCAATTAATTTGCTAGCAGGGCAGAGATTGCTATCAACAAAAGCAAATTTTAAATAGTGGTTTCGACAATTGGTAGGCTTAACAAACTACATCTTGTCTTAATAGAAACCAGAATATCAAAAAAACATCTGAGTAAATCTAAAAACATTCTTAAAATTTTTGTGTGGACGCAAGCAGTCATCAGACCTCTTGACATCTTAAGATTGAGTTGATTACGAGGTTTTATAACTGCTTATGGTTTGGCCCTTTAAGCCCAGGTTTAGAAAACAAATTGCTCGGATTGAAGTTACTGGTGCTATCTCCGCGGGAACTCGCAAACGTGTACTAGAAGCCTTAAAAACAGTAGAGGAAAAAAAGTTTCCGGCTTTACTGTTACGCATTGATAGTCCTGGCGGGACAGTAGGAGATTCCCAAGAGATTTACAGCGCTCTGAAACGTCTGCGGGAAAAAATGAAAATTGTTGCCAGTTTTGGTAATATTTCGGCTTCTGGTGGCGTCTATATTGGCATGGGAGCTGAACACATCATGGCCAATCCAGGTACAATTACAGGCAGTATTGGTGTAATTTTGCGCGGGAATAACCTAGAACGCTTGCTAGATAAAATTGGTGTTTCTTTTAAGGTAATTAAATCTGGCCCTTACAAAGATATTTTGGCATTTGACCGGGAACTGACACCAGAGGAACAAAACATTCTGCAAGAATTGATCGATGTCAGTTATCAACAGTTTGTGCAAACAGTCGCAGAAGCCCGTTCTTTAGCGGTAGAAACTGTGAAAAGTTTCGCTGATGGTCGGATTTTTACGGGACAGCAAGCTTTAGAGTTAGGTGTAATCGATCGTCTGGGAACAGAGGAAGATGCGCGGCGCTGGACAGCAGAATTAGTTGGACTAGATCCGGAAAAAACTCCATGCTTCACCCTTGAGGAACGTAAACCTTTGTTAAGTCGATTTCTACCAGGAAGTCGTCAAGTTTCATCAGGAATTAGCGCTGGTATCGACTGGCTAGAGTTCGAGATGTCTACAAGTGGTTTACCCCTCTGGTTATATCGACCATAAATAGTTAATAGTCACAGGTAAATTAACAGTGATAAAAACTATAAAGTGAGAAAAGACAGATCTTGGTAATTTAAGGAGGATTGGGCGTGGATTGGCAAATGCGGGCTATTCGTGGAGCAACAACCGTTTCAGAAAACACAGCTGAAGCGATTCGAGAAGCGGTTACAGAATTACTAGATGAATTGGAAAACCGGAATCATCTCCAGCCAAAGGATATTATTAGTGTGACATTCTCAGTCACCAAAGATTTGGATGCGATTTTTCCAGCTGCGATCGCTAGAACTCGTCCAGCTTGGGATGGGGTGGCGATGCTAGATGTGCAGCAAATGCATGTTGAAGGTAGCTTACAGCGCTGTATCCGCTTTTTAATCCACGTTTACCTGCCAGCCTCCGCACCAATTTACCATACTTATCTGCGTCATGCAGCTAACCTGCGTCCTGACTGGAGTTTACCCCAGTCCTTACCAGGATCGCCCCAAGTAGTAGTCACTACTAGTGGCGATCGCGAATAATTTCGTAGTCAGGACTTAAGTCCTGAATTTTTCAGCCATTAAAATTTTTGCCATCCACCCCCTAATTCCAGTTGCCAACGACGGTAAAAGCTGACCAAAAATAAGGATGGGATAGTGTCAGATTTTCGGGCGCATCTATTTCTGGGGGTAGCGGTACAATATTGTTCTCTGCTAGGCGTAACTTACCATCCTGGATGCGCACTTCGCCTTTGAGCATTCCTAATTGGGCTTCTCTGAGTGCCAAAGACCTTAAAGATTTAGTTTTTAACTCATCATAAAATTTAGTCATTAGTGCTAGCGAACCCTCATCACTGACGTACCACAGGCTACCTAGTGCAGTTTTCACCCCAGCTTGTACTGCTAAACCTGCAAATCCTAATTCGGCTTCGTCGTTTCCTAAAGCTGTTGTACAAGCACTCAACACCAACATTTCTACTTTCGGTTCAGCACTCCACTTTAATTCCTGAGATAAGCTTCTGAGTTGATTTAAGCGAATTTTTTCATTCCACAACTGAATATAAGACTGACTCAGTTCTCCCGGATTAAATTGTCCGTGAGTTGCGAGGTGAATAATGCCAAACTTCTGTTTGCTGCTGACAGACTTCAAATTTTCAATTGTCGAGGTGTTGTTTAATAATGACTGAGACTGTCCTCGCCAAATTTGATTAGTTAACGTGCTAATTTCTACACCTGCAAATGGTAATGGTACTTGGTCTTCTGTACTCTCTGATACTCCTATTGCTAAAACTTGGGATTGGGCGATCGGTGCAAACCGGGTATCTGTCAGGCTAAAACTAGGTATCAGCGCTACGCTATATTTTTCAATGATGAACTGTTTACCATCGTTTAAAGCCGCAATGGGGAGCGATCGCAAACCGCTATCCATTGAAAAAATTAACGTATTGATTTTGTTAGCTTGTAAAGTAGTTTCAAAAGGTGCAACTATCCATTGATAAAGTTGTTGAGAAGGCACAAGGTATCTATTCTTTTCATTTCTAAAATTAGTAATTTTTTGGCGAAAATCTTGGGCAGTTTTTTGCACGAGACTATGTTTCGCTTCAGGTATATTTTTGCGGATTGGTTCCAGATTTGCGGTGGCACTATTTAGACATTTAGAATTACTAGCAGAACTTTGCGTTGCGCCGCTAGGAAGGATGAGAATTAAGTCCAATTTGTCTTGTAAAGAAGTTACATATAGCAGAGCCGCATTTTGTCCAGTTTGCTGACATAAATTTCTTAAAGTATCTGCAATCTCTTTAGTTGAAGCAACATCTCCATAAAAAGATGTACCATATCTTTCGCCAATCTCAACTGCTTGCAATTCTTCAAATTGCTCCACAGCTTGATCAACTGGAGCTGATTCAAAATTCCTGTCAAATATGGTACGGTCGATTTCTATACCTCCACCTCCTGTAGTAGTGGGTTCAGTAATATTGGGTTCTTCAGGAATAGGGCCAGTCACATCGGACTGATTTCTGTTTTGTGCATTTACAGATGTAAACAAGATTAAAACCAAAGCAACTGATAATACAGTTACCAAGAATGAACGACGTAATTTCATAAATTTATTTGCCGATTGGAAGATAAATATAAATTAAAAAGAAATGCCATACCCAACACCTAAAATAAAGCGAGTACCATCACCTGCACTACCAGTAATATCAGTCACGGCTGGAGATATGACTAAAGGAGTATTTTTAAAGGGTGTAATCGATAATCCTAGGGTTAAATCTTGTCCTGTCCATTCAGCGATCGCGTTTACAGGTTGCGCTACTCTTAAGGCTACACTACCAAACACGCCGATAGAATCAACTTTATTATTAATATCTGATTCTGACCGAAATTGACCGCCACCAATACCAACAGACACATAAAGACGACTAAAAGATTTAGTGTCACTATCTTGAAGGCGAAACATTTTGGTAACTACACCGTAAGCACTAGTACCGCCATCTGTATCGCCAAAAGTCACAAAATTTCTTACGCCAAAAGCTACAGCAAAATCTTCTGGTAGCCTGCGATGTAATTTAAAACTGATGCTAGCATCTTGAAGATTATCGAGGTCAACAATACCTAAACTTACATCTAAACCTACTGACTTTTGCGCATCACCTAAGCCAATACCAAACCCAACAACTCCATCGGCTGTGTCAGTAAAGCGAGTTCGAGATTGTAGTCCTATCCCAAAAGAAGCACTTCCCCAAGATTTACCATAAGCAGAAGGTGTTTGGATACTAACACCAGGAGATGTCACTGTACTTGCCCTTTTTTTCCTAAAAGCTGCGGGTATTCTTTGTGGTTGAAACGGCTTTTGTTCGGGAGAAATTGGTTCTATTTGTAAAGGTTGTTGTCCAACTGGCTGCGATGTTGATTCGTTTGTGGTTCCAGTATCCTGAGTTATATAAAATGGCGATATTTCTTCGACAGAGGGAATTATAAAATTTTCAGATTTTTTACTTAGTTCTGCTTCCGGGATAACTTCGGGAAAAATTCTTGCTTTTTCAATCTTACTAGATATAAATTCATCCTGATAGATAATTTCTGTCGTGAAATTATTACTATCTGTTGTGACGATCGGGTAGTCGCCTAGGAAGTAAATCATATTTATCCTAATCTAATTAATAATTGTGTTCGTGATAATAGCATTATCTAATAAATAAATAGAAAATATTTCGACACTTGTAACAATTTGATAGTTTTAAAAGTTACTAGCAGTCTCAAGTAATGAGACACAAACGACCGTATTTATATTTAAGTTTTTTGAAGACTTTTTACCACAACTAGTATAATAAATTACATTAAATACTTATTTGCTATCAAATTTTAGTTAATGCTGGGAATGAAGTAATAATTTAACTCTGAGGATGTTTTAGAATTACTTTTACTGTGAAGCTAAAGCAGTTTGCTCGTTGGGAGTACTTTTCTTTAATGAATCCAATTAACCTCTGGACTTCGGCTGAACACGCTTTGAGATATCTATCTAAAGCAGATTCCATACCACACCGGACTGAAGGTGAAGCAGTCTTGCTAGAACATGTCCCCAAAACTGTGAAGCGCATTTTGGATTTAGGAACTGGTGATGGTCGCTTACTAGCATTACTGAAGATAGATCATCCCCAGGCGCAAAGTGTAGCAGTTGATTTTTCTGCAACTATGTTAGAAGCGGTGAAAAAACGTTTTGCTAACGATCCAAGTGTACAAGTAATAGCCCACAACTTAGATCAACCTTTACCAGAATTAGGTTTTTTTGATGCAGTTGTTTCCAGCTTTGCGATCCACCACCTCAGCGACGATCGCAAACTGTCTCTTTACACAGAAATTTTTTACATATTAGAACCTGGTGGAATTTTTTGCAATTTAGAACATGTGGCTTCACCGACACCAGCATTACACGAACATTTTTTACAACAATTAGGTATCTCACCCGAAAACGACGACCCATCCAATAAACTTTTAAATGTAGAAACACAGCTAAATTGGCTGAGAAAAATTGGCTTTACCGATGTGGATTGTTATTGGAAGTGGCTAGAACTGGCGTTATTAATTGGGGTGAAACCTGACTCAATTTAATATTTGAGTATACGATGTGAAATGAAGATAACGATAAAAAAGCGATCGCTATGGTCGTAACTACAGCAAAGTGGACAATAGAAGATTACCACCGCATGATTGCCGCCGGTATATTAGACAATCGGTGTGTGGAATTGTTGCAGGGAGAGATTATCGAGATGTCACCAGAAGGAGAACCCCACGCCTATTTTAGTAGCGAAGCCGGGGAATATCTCACGGGATTATTGGGCGATCGCGCGACAATTCGTCCAGCAAAACCAATTACCCTGGCGAACAACTCGGAACCTGAACCAGATATTGCGATCGTCCAACGTTTAGGGCGTGAATATCTCAATCATCATCCTTATCCGCAAAATATTTTCTGGCTGATTGAATACTCTGATTCCAGCTTAGAAAAAGATTTAGAGATGAAAACTAAAATTTATGCTGAAGCGGAAATTCCCGAGTATTGGGTAGTAAATTTAAGAAAAAGGCAGCTTATAGTATTTAGAGATCCCCAAGATGGGGAATATGCTTCTAAATCTACACTTACAGGGGGCACTATTTACCCAGTAGCATTTTTAGATATAGCTGTTGCAGTAGATTTGATTGTTAGTTCTTAGGGAGAAAATACCAATAATTTTAAATATTTTAAATACAAGTATCAGCCCAATTTGTCATAATACCTTGTATGGTATTTTTACATCCGCTTTCAGATTTTATTGACTGCAATTCTCCTATTAGCCACCCATCACCTAACTATTACTATGAAGGGTATTGTCCGCAAACTGGGAACTTACTCAAGCTACCCCGTACAGCGTTAGTAGAAGCGATCGCTCAAAGTTTAATGCAACAACTAGCCAAAAATGACCTTTACTCCCAAGAAGGTAAGATGTATGGGGTATTGCTGGTTGAGCTACCTACGGGCGAACAGCGTATCATCAAGGCTTTTTCTGGTTTGCTGAATGGTTGTAGTGTAGTTGAGGGTTGGGTTCCGCCAATTCCGGGACGCGAGGAAGTAGCTTTAGAGGAAGCTCAAACTTTGGTGGAATTGGCAGATATCAAGCAAGAATTGCTTAATTTACAGCAAATTCCCCAAAGAAAGGAATACGAAAAGCGATCGCAGGAATTTACACAACAGTTACAAGCAATACGCGATCGCCATCGTCAGCGCAAACATCAACGCCAAACAGAACGCCAGCAAATCTGCAATACAGTCACAGGCGAAGCACTGACTATTGCTTTGGAAAAACTTGATGCAGAAAGCCGTCAGGAGGGAATTGCAGAACGCCACCTGAAACGCCAGCAAAATCAAGTATTACAGCCACTTCAGCAGGTAATCACCGCCGCAGATAAACGCATATTGGAATTAAAACAGCAGCGAAAACAGCGATCGCGCCAACTCCAAACGCAAATGCACGCTGCTTATACCCTAATGAATTTTTATGGACAATCGCGATCGCTACAACAATTGATACCATCAGGTTTACCCACAGGTACAGGGGATTGTTGCGCCCCTAAACTCTTACAATATGCAGCGATGCATCATCTTAAACCCTTAGCAATGGCGGAATTTTGGTGGGGTTATCCATCAATAACTGGGGATAAAATTCCCGGTGAATTTTACGGTGCTTGTGCAGAACGCTGTCAGCCATTGATGGGATTTTTGCTGTCTGGTTTAAAAGAAGTTAACTCTGCAAATCTCTTATCTATTAATCAAGAAAGAGACGAAACACTCTCAATTATTTACGAAGATGAATGGTTAATTGCAGTTAATAAACCTGCTGGATTATTATCTGTTCCCGGACGTTATTTAGATACTCAAGATAGCGTTTTGAGCCGGTTGCGCAATATATTACCAGATGGCATGTCACTCAATGCAGTGCATAGACTGGATCGAGACACTTCTGGTATTTTAATTTTGGCACGCGATCGCGAAACTTATTGCCAACTCAGCCAACAATTTCAGCAACAGCAAATTCACAAGATTTATGAAGCTTTACTTTCTGGTATTCTCGCCTCTGAGAAAGGTGTAATTGAACTTCCATTGTGGGGAAATCCTCATAATCGCCCCTATCAACAAGTTGATTGGCAATATGGTAAACCTAGCATTACCCATTTTCAAGTAATAGCTAGAGAGGGAAACTATACCCGCGTTGAATTTAAACCCATCACAGGACGCACCCATCAAATTAGAGTTCATGCTGCTGATATTCAAGGGCTGGGTATACCAATTTTAGGAGATAGTTTATATGAAAACAATAGTCAACAAAATCGCTTACATCTCCACGCCAGAGAAATTTACTTTCAGCATCCAAAGTTAGAAGAAACTGTTAATCTACAAATAAACACGCCATTTTAAACTAATGCAATAAATTCATATACAGCATATTGCAGGTAAATGAGGTATGCGCTTTGGGGCATGGCAGTGCCAGTGCCCCTACAATCAACGATAATCTGTACCTCGCCAACTGGCAATATGCTGTATCATTTGTATATGATAATTATGGGTGTCACTTTTGGTTGATTGGGATTGCTGAGATTTAATCTATAATGTACTCTTAAAAATTCGTCATTTCTACCACCTCTGACTGTCACTATATAATTAGCTTTTCGCGAAGAGTCTTTTGCAACTTTTTCAATTACTTTCTCTTGAATCAATTGAGCTTGTTTTAATTTTTGTGGTTGCGAATTCAAGGTTGCTAAACAAAAAACGCCTGTAGAATCAGGAAATTTATATACTTGTAAAAAATATTTTTGCCGATTAACATCAAAAGCAGATGTTAAATATATAGTGCCGCGCTTTTGAGGGGGAATTTTTCTAAAAACTTCTCGTGTTCTTACATGATACTGGCAATTGTTATCAATAATTGGTTCGCCAGCATTAACAGGTTTTAAGATAATTGATATATTAGCTATCAATAAACTTAAACCTGTTAAACTCAACCTAAGAGATTTTAACCAAGGGAACATATATTTTACTCTTCATTCCATTTCTCGTGACGGAGTAAAATTTTCGCTAGTTCCTATAAAGTGTGGGATAAGTCAAATAATAGGCGATCGCATTATCCAAAACCTACATTTTTACTTTTGACTTTAATCGATTCGACAACGTCCTTCAGTATCACAAAGTTGCTGTTGACGCTGGGCGATAATATCTTGTAACTTCGGTCTTCCCGTCAACGCCAGTCGCCAATCTGCCCAAATACCATAGAGAAAATCTGCGATCGCGCCTACTATCGGTAACTTAGTAACGCTATATACCCAGCCCAACCCCAAAACCTCGTAAACGCGGCGAAACACCTCCACATTCTTCACTACCGTTCCATCAGCTAAAACTGCATGGATGCGTCCCATAGCTGTTTCAAAGTCAACATTGCCATGTACTTCTGGGTTATAGTCATTGTCTGCAATATCCACAAAATTCACTAACCCTCGTCCAGCATCGCGTTTTTGCAGAAAATTCACCTCCCGCAGACACAAAGGACATTCACCGTCATACAACAGCTCGATTTTCCATGTTGGTGCAGTATTGGTACTAGAAGATTGAGAATTGAGTAAGGACATAAAAACGCTTTTGTTAAGATTCTTATACTTATATATATATTGTAGAGAAATTCTTCGCAGAAAAAATCGCCGCCGACTGAGAGCCAATGTTGCCAATAGTCCGGGTAAAGCTTGGCATATATATATTGATATCTATCGAGACTGCTACACCCATGACTAAAGTCAGCAGAAACCTCTACAAGCCTTAGTAAATACTGCACTAGCTGGCAATTAGCAACTAAACAAACACGCTTCGTGCAATAAAAAATTGAATCATAGAGAGAAACTTATATGTATTTTTACAAAAACCTCTAGATATAAATTTTTCTATGCCTATTGAAGTAAATACTTATTCACAATTGTTTACAAAGTCGAGTAGAATGACCTTATTCACAGATAAGTATTTTTTCTTATTGACATGATAGCGGATCGATTTCCCTGGCTTACCGCGATTGTTCTACTGCCACTGGTTGCTTCCCTGCTTATCCCTGCGCTGCCTGACAAAGATGGCAAGCGCGTGCGGTGGTATGCCCTTGGTGTAGGTATCGCAGACTTTGTTTTAATGTGCTATGCCTTTTGGAAGCATTACGATGCCAGCAGTGCTAGTTTTCAACTCGTGGAAAATTATGCCTGGCTGCCGCAGTTAGGTCTTAACTGGGCTGTATCGGTCGATGGGCTATCAGTCCCATTGGTGCTACTAGCAGGATTCGTCACCACACTCTCGATGTTCTCCGCGTGGCGCGTCGATCGCAGACCAAAACTATTTTACTTTTTAATGTTGGTGCTGTATTCAGCACAGATTGGGGTATTCGTTGCTCAAGACTTGCTGCTATTCTTCATCATGTGGGAAGTCGAGCTGATTCCTGTCTACCTCCTCGTCTGTATTTGGGGCGGACAGAAACGTCGCTACGCAGCAACTAAATTTTTGTTATACACCGCAGCCGCTTCTATATTTATTCTCGTTGCCGCATTGGCAATGGCGCTCTCCGGTGGCGGTACCATGACCTTTGATATGGCTGCTTTGGGAATGAAAGATTTCCCCCTGGGTCTAGAACTGCTGCTATATGCAGGATTATTAATAGCTTTTGGTGTCAAGCTGGCTATTTTCCCTCTCCATACTTGGTTACCTGATGCCCACGGTGAAGCTTCTGCACCCGTATCAATGATTTTGGCTGGCGTACTCTTAAAAATGGGCGGATATGGTCTAATTCGCTTAAATTTAGAACTTTTACCCAACGCTCACGTATACTTTGCACCTGTTTTAGCCATCTTAGGTGTTGTCAATATTATCTACGGTGCGCTGAACTCCTTTGCCCAAACCAACATGAAGCGGCGCTTGGCTTATTCCTCAATTTCCCACATGGGCTTTGTACTGTTGGGAATTGCGTCCTTCACCGATTTGGGAATCAACGGCGCAATGTTGCAGATGATTTCCCACGGTTTAATTGCTTCAGTCCTGTTCTTCTTAGCAGGTGTGACTTACGACCGTACCCATACAATGGCAATGGAAAGTATGGGCGGTATCGGTCAAGCAATGCCCAAAGTATTTGCTCTGTTTACCATCGGTGCAATGGCTTCTCTGGCTCTCCCTGGGATGAGTGGCTTTGCTGGTGAACTTTCGGTATTCGTTGGTTTGACTACCAGTGATATTTACAGTTCAGCTTTCTGCACAGTGACAGTGTTCCTTGCGGCTGTGGGCGTAATTCTCACACCAATCTATCTCCTTTCCATGTTGCGCCAGGTATTTTACGGCACTGGTAACGCGCCTACCTGCGACCTAGATGGCGGATTTAAGAATGACGAAGCAGAAGAAGCTGTATGTTTTGGTACAGATTGCGTTCTACCTACCGAAGCAGTATATAGAGATGCTAGCTCTCGTGAAGTGTTTATTGCCGCCTGCTTTATTGTGTTGATTATCGGCATTGGCTTTTATCCCAAGGTAGCGATGCAGATGTACGATGTGAAGACTGTGGCAATCAATGCTCAGGTACGCGAATCTTACACCGTCATTTCCCAAGCAAATCCCCGGATTTATGCTAATGGATTTTTAGCTCCCAAGATTGCAGAATCGGAAATCTCACCAGTTTTGGCAACTATGAAGTAAGCTTTTCGACCTCTATTATCTGTTGAAAATGTAGCGATCGCTCTTTTGAGGGCGATCGCTTTTTATTGGCAAGTGGCGTATCAGATCAGAAAAATGTACGCGATCGCTCATCTGGATATGAGGTAAACTCCAGGCTTGAGGCCCAATTACCCACAAAATCAAGGGATAAAAATATCTCATCCCCTATTCTTGTTTACAGCGATTTTCAGGTAAATGAACCACATCTTTATATCTCACGCAAAGGCGCAAAGACGCAAAGGCACAAAGAAATACATATATTAGCTTGTGGTCTAAATACATGAAAACTGCTGTAAAATTCCTGGCAATTTAAGTAATAACTACATGCACAAAGTAGTGGTTATCTTTTTGTCTAATTTATGAATAATTCAGGAAATATATTTATAAGTTATTTCTTGATTTTAATCAGTAATACGTATTTACACTGTCATTTTTATTAATGAAAATTTATGAATTTTGTCTTTTTTTTAAGTAGCACACTCAAGATTTTTTTATAAGTGAATTGAAAATTATCGTTAAAAATACTTGTTTTTAGTCGAAAAATTTGTATTTCATGAAGCTTTTATTTTTAGTTTTAATAAATTAAAGTGAATTTGGTAAAGAATTAAAATTCAGTTTCTAAAGGTTTGATTAAATAAATTTTAAAAAACTCTTTGCTATTTAAAACAGAATTTACTGAATTTATAAGTGTAATTACTAAAAAAATCAGTAATATTTTCCTAAAAGAAATACTTAATTTAAACTTTTATGACCGATTTACTGAAAGACAAAGAATTTTTAATACCTGCCGATACCGTAGAAAAAAATTCAGGTAAATCAAATAGTCTACTTTTAGCAGCAATGTTTGTTGCTTTAGGTGCAACAGCAACAGTAGTGGGTGCCACATCAATTGGATATCGCCTGACAAATATAGTTGTGGAGAATGTAGCAATCAATGGTCGAATTGTTCGTTTAACATCGCCAATCAATGGCACCATCCAAGCTTTTTATGCCAAACCAGGTGTAGCAGTCAAATCAGGACAAGTGCTAGGCCGTGTTAACACCCAAGCGACTTTCCAAGAGCAAAATCAAACACAACAGCTAAACTTGCAATTACAAAAAGCGCAAGATGAACGTGTGCGTTGGCAGCTAGAACATTCACACTTAGCAGGGGAAGTGCAATCCTATGCTACCCAGTTAGTGGGTGCAAGACAGTCCTTAAATTTGTTCAAAAACCAATTGCAAAATTTAGAAAATCAATATTTGGCTGTTCAGGGTGTTGATATTAACCTTTCTAGAGAAACCGTCAATCAACAACAAGCGGCTGTAGACGCAGCTATTGCAAAAGCGACATCTGCAAAGGCGGACTATCAACGTTACCAACAACTTTTAGCAGCCGGTGCGGTATCGAAACAACAAGTAGATAAGCTACGCTTTACTTGGGAATCTGCTGCTGCGGAAGTAAAGCAAACACAAGCTAACCTGCGTTCTGCTCAGGCGGTGCTGAATGCTTCTCAAAAAGGTGTGGCTTTTAGTAAACAAGATCGTTTTGCAGATAGCTTTGCAGAACGGCGGGCGAAATTACTACAGGCTATCCAAGAACAACAAATACATGTCAATACTTTAGAAAGTAAACTTGCTAGTGGCAAACAGCAACTCAATCACAGTCTAAAAGTAAGTCAAAATAAGCCCAATCAGGCAATTTTCACCAAAGAAATTGGCAATATTCCTCAATTTCAAGCTATTACTGCCCCCTTTACTGGTGTGATTTACAGCACGGAACGCGAACAAGGCGAACAAGTAAATCAAGGACAACCAGTTTTAACTTTACTAGACTGCAACGATTTGTGGTTAGAAACAGTAATTCGCTCAGATGATGCTAGTCGTATAGATACCCAAAAGCCAGTGAAGGTGAAATTTGCAGGTGAGACACAAATCCTATCTGGAGAAGTTGATATTATTCAGCCTATTAGTAGCATTCAAGGTATTGAAGAGCGTTCTAAACTGACCCAGGTACAAGCACTTTTACCGACTATTCCAGCGAATTTAGTTGGTAAACCATTAGCGCGGGTAACGGTGAAAATGCCACCTCCACCTGCACATACTCAATCTCAACGATTCTGCGGATTGGGACATACGGCAACTTTGACATTTAGTAAAAAATAAGCCAATAAAAATGGGCATTGGGCGGTAACCCTTAACACTTCAACAGGCTCAAGACATTGTAGTAAATACAGTCAACAGTCAACCGTCAACCGTCAACCGTCAACATTAAACTAACCACAGTTAGTTGATACTCGATGAAAGATTTGACTAAAACTCTTTTACCCTACATAAATTGGCTAGGGGTAATATTAATTTCTGCCTTGGGTTGTATTGGCTTACATTGGCTGCGCAATCCGGAAAAATTGGCTATGTTGGGTTTATCAGCCCTGGTAACTATTGGTGTAATTGGTACTTGGCGTTGGTCGTGGTGGATATTACAAGTATTGCGATCGCAAATTTATCTCCATATTGTATTTCCCCGGTGGCGGCGACGAGCAAATAAAATTCCTCTTGAGGATTTACCCAGAGTTTGCTTTTTAGTGCCAACTTACAAAGAAAAACCTTGGATTACTGAACGAGTATTTAAAGCGATCGCAACAGAAGCTCAAACCCTCCTCCAACCGATAACTATACTAGTCACTAGCAGCAGTGATGCAGAAAATGCTGCAATTCTCCAAGTTATCCAATCGGTAGACCCCGATTTGAGTTCAATTCGCCTAATTCAAATGGTGCAAACTGGCGAAGGTAAGCGCAAAGCAATGGCAGAGGGTTTACGAGAACTCGCCCGGTTGAATTTACCAGAAGACACTGTGATTGCTTTGATGGATGGCGACTCGGAAATTACACCGGGAACTTTACGCAAGTGTTTACCTTTATTTCGGATGTTTCCCAAAATGGGAGCATTGACTACAGATGAATTACCAATTGTTCAGGGTTCTTATATTTTTTCTGAGTGGTTTCACTTACGACTAGCCCAAAGACATTACCAAATGAGTTCCCTGTCTTTATCGCGGAAGGTAATGTGTTTAACTGGGAGATTTTCTCTATTTCGCGCCCAAGCTGCTTTGCATCCCTCATTTGCTAACCAATTAGAAATTGATACTTTGGATGACTGGTTGTGGGGAAAATTTAAGTTTCTGTCTGGAGATGATAAAAGTACCTGGTTTTGGTTGCTGAAACAAGGTTACGACATGCTTTATGTCCCGGATACTATAGTCTACTCAATTGAGACGATTTCTGGGTCATTGGTAGACC
This sequence comes from Tolypothrix sp. FACHB-123, assembly GCF_014697075.1. Classification (GTDB taxonomy): domain Bacteria; phylum Cyanobacteriota; class Cyanobacteriia; order Cyanobacteriales; family Nostocaceae; genus Aulosira. Next base: position 82,829 of record NZ_JACJRE010000033.1, read on the forward strand.
GAGCCTACCAAAATATGCGCCGTTGGTATGGTAACATGCTGCGGAACAGCGATCGCGCGATCGCACTTGGGCCGCAAAAAAATGGCTGGTTTATGTGGTGGTGTCTCATCGATCAACGCATCAGCTATTGGACTTCTTTAATTACCCCAGGCTTATTATTAATTGCTTTGCTGCAAACTCAGTGGATCGCAGCAGGTATTATTACTTCTTGGATTTTATTTAGTCGTCCTTTGATGCTGCTTGTTGTATTTTGGCAACGCCAATCTCAATTAAAACCAATTCATTTTCCTTTATTGTTACTTTCTCAATGGAGTTCTGCTTTAGTTAAAATTTGGACGCAGATGAATCTTGCTCAACAGAAATGGACAAATCGTGGTAATCAAAGTATTTCTGCTGGAGGTTCAGGCTGGGTGCGCTGGGTGAAAATTAGCACTTCCCGATTTCTGCTAGTTTCCCAAATGTTTTGTTTTGTAGTTGTATTATTATCCTTAGCAAATATTCTCAATCCCCTACAAGATTTAGCTGGGATGTGGTGGAATAGCCAAGCTAAAGCCGCTGCTCCAATGCAAATAATTACAGCTATAGATAATGGCATTTACCCCAATGATGGCAAAGATGACTCCGCTGCGTTACAAACTTTAATCGATAATCTACCTAGTGAAGGTAAGGTACAAATTAACTTACCAATTGGGGAAATTGAATTATTTCAACCCTTAAGAATTCAACGCAGCAATACAATTATTCAAGGTGAAGGTGTCAGGCGGAGTATTTTACAAGCTAACTTTAATTCTCCAAAAGGAGAAGCTATAATTTCAATTTATCCTCATCATGGCAAACATTCTGTGAAACAGATAATTAAAAATGTGCAGCTTAGAGGATTTACTCTCATGCACAAGCAGATGAAACAAGAAGAGGATACTATTAAAGGTATAGTTTTAGAAAAAGTCGCTCAAGGCGAAATTAAAAATCTAGAAATTAGGTCAATGAAAGGACGTTCTTTATTATTGAATAATAGCCAAAATATTCAGATTGAATATGTGACAATGGACTAGTACCGCAAGGCGGAATTCAAAATTCAAAATTCAAAATTCAAAATGAATACAGCGTAAGCGTTTCGTGAGTTTAGAATTGTCTGCTTATTTACGCCGAGGTGTACTAGAAGAACAGCGAAAGACAGTAGGGTGTGTTGTCGCACAGAGCAACGCACCGACAGCATTATCTCTTCTCCTGTCTGCCTTATATTCAAAATTGATTCACTTCTGAAAGTGAGAAATTAGCAAAATCTATATGTACATCTTTTGGAGTAGCCCAAGAAAAGTCGCTTCCGCCGAAGAAAGTGGAAAAGAAAATACCTTCTATTTTTAGTTTATTGGTAGTCCGAAAAGTCAAATTTTTCTGGTTGAGTACTTGTTTACCATCTAACCAAACTTGTACTTGACCATTATTTTTATTGGGCTGATTTAGCACTATAAACTGTTCTAAATGATGCCATTTACCTTTTTGAAATTGCCAATTACCTCTGCCAATGGAAGTACCATCTTTGGTACTTGTGGGAAGATAAGCATAGACTTCGCCTGCACCATTTCTGCGCCACATAAAGCGTGTAGAAAAGCCATCACTACCATTAGGAATATCGCCGCCACTATTTCCTACGCCTCCAAATAATCCTGGTAATTTTCCGCCTTTAACAAAGTCAAAATTTTCCGAAAAGCGGAGATAGTAACTTAAGCGTAAAGCGTTTTTTGGAGTTATACCTAAGTCGGCATAAAATTGCGCACCACCGAGGGGTAGATGATTTTTGCGGGAAACAGCAGGACTAGCAGAACCAGCAGGATAACGTACTCGGAGGATTTTCTCAAATCTACCGCTAGGGTCTTTAATAACTGCGGTGTTGTTTAATCCCCACTGACCAGCTTTTCTAACACCCCAAAGCTGCATCCAGTTATTATTAGTAAATTGACCGCTGGCGATCGCATTATTTTCAGCAGCAGCCACTTTAACAGCATCAGAGGCGATCGCATTATTGGAGCTTGGAGAATTACAACTACTTAAAATCAATCCTAGACAGTTAATAACTAGCAAATTACAGCATAATTTTTCTAAAATTCTCCAACTGATAAATTTCTGCATTTAAAAATTAAAATATATGAATATTAATCATCATTTTACAAAATTCTTTTGCCTAAAGCCACTTCTCTATCTGGCTGAATTAACACTACTTCCCCTCCATCTAGAACTACTCCTAATACCAAAACCTCAGACATAAAATCTGCAATTTGGCGAGGAGGAAAGTTAGTTACAGCTAATATTAACTTATTCACTAAGTCCTCTGGCTGATAAAGTTTAGTAATTTGGGCACTAGATTTTTTAATCCCCAAATTGCCAAAGTCTATCCAGAGTTTATAAGCTGGTTTTTTAGCATTAGGAAATTCTGCTACATCGATAACTTTCCCCACCCGAATTTCGACTTTTTCAAAGTCATCATAGGTAATTTCTGGCATTTACTTACCTATTAACTTCACTAAACCAATTCCACCGAAATAAAGTCCTAAAACTGCACCAGCTAAAAGGCTTTGGGTAAGGGGGTCAGTAGAAGGTGTCAGGACTGCACCGAGAATTACTGCACCCATGATGACGTATCGCCAACCAGAATACATTTGTTTTGAGGATACAATTCCTAAAACACCAAGTAATAATTGAATGACCGGAATTTGAAATGCTAAACCTGTACTAAATAACAGCAGTAAAACAAATTCAAAATATTTTTCAATTGACCACAGTTGCTCTACTACATCCGCACCATAGCTAATAAAAAACTTTAAAGCGGCGGGAATAAGTAGAAAATAAGCAAATACTAAACCTGCCACAAACAGCACACTCGACCCAAAAACTACAGGCCCTAACAAACGGCGTTCGCGGCGAGTTAGTCCGGGAAGAACGAACTGAATAATTTGATAAAGGATAAAGGGTGTAGACAGCAATAAACCACTGTAAGCGGCGACTTTTAGAGAGACAAAGAAATATTCTCCAGGGGCAAGTTGGAGAAATTTTACCCCCTGAGCAGGCACTTCTAATAGCTGAACAATGGGTCTAACGTTGAAAAAACAGCCAACAATAGTTACTGAAATGGCAATTAAGGCATAAAAAATCCGTTGCCGCAATTCCTCTAAGTGGTCAAAAAACGACATTTCCACTTCATCTGGCAACTCATCAAGAGGATTGACCTCAGAGTCGCCAGATCCTTCCACTTCGATATCCGGAGAAGTTGTAGCAGTTGCATCTGAGTATTCACCAGATGAATTGGACTGCGCTTGGGTATCTAAATTTTGTGGCGTCATGATTTAGCAATTAGGCAACATTTGCTAACTATTTTACTGGGCATTGGGCATTGGGCACTTGTACTGAGCGAAGTCGAAGTATTGGGCATTGGGCATTGGGCATTGGGCATTGGGCATTGGGCATTGGGCATTGGGCATTGGGCAAAAGTTAGGTTTAAAGGTGTAACTTCCTATATCAAAGGTGCAATTTCCGGCATCACAGGCGCAATGTTCAAGCTCAAAGGCGCAACTTCCGACATCAAAGCGGCAATGTTCAAGCTCAAAGGCGCAACTTCCGACATCAAAACCGCAACGTTCAGGCTCAAAGGCGCAATTTCCGACATCAAAACCGCAATATTCAGCCTAAAAGGCGCAACTTCCGACATCAAAGGTGCAATGTTCAGCCTAAAAGGCACAACTTCCGACATCAAAGGTGCAACGTTCAGGCTCAAAGGCACAACTTCCGACATCAAAGCCGCAATCTCCCCATCAAAAGTTTAATGCCCCATGCCCCATGCCCAATAATTACTGATTCGGCAATTTTGGATGTTCGCTGGAGTATTTACTGACTAATTCGGAAATTTCTGGGTTATACAGCCGCAAATAATTCCAATAGTTGCCTAAAACTTGACGGACGTAATTTCTAGTTTCATCAAAGGGGATGTTTTCGACAAATTCGTCTGGATCTTGTGTTGGCAGAGTTTGCAGCCATTTGGAAACGTTGCCGGGGCCAGCGTTGTAACTAGCGATCGCTAACAGGGTGTTATTGTTATATTGCTGATGGGTATGATCCAGATACCAAGTACCCAACATAATATTGTCGTCAGGATCTTCTAGCTTCAGTTTTTTGCTATCGACTTTAATTTGGGGGGCGATCCATTTAGCTGTGCTGGGTAATACCTGCATTAAGCCCATAGCATCGGCAATTGATTTGGCTTTAGCTTCAAACCTTGACTCTTGACGAATCAAAGCAGTTACTAGCAAGGGATTGAGTTGCCGTTCTTTAGACCATTTTTCAATCTCTTGCAAATAAGGAAAGGGATAACGGGCTTGCCAGTAAAAGCTTTGTTTGCTGAGATTTTGATATTCGGCTTTTTCTTCTGGTTTTTCTCGGTCTTCTAATTTAGAAATTGTGTCAATGCCAATTTTATTTTCTCCCCTAGCTAGCTGCATTAAGCCTTCAGTAAATTGTTCTGCTACCGTGGGCTGGGCTTTATTGATAAATTCTGTTTCCCATTGCAACCAAGCGTCTCTATCTTGACCTAAAAGATACAGTTCTTTAAATGTCTCCGAACCAGCGATAGGTACGGGACGCTGGGGGGGAACTACTTCTGGGTTCATTTGCCGGACAGTATTAAAGTTACCGACATTCAGCCCCAAAACTGCCGCCGATCGCCATGCATAGTAGGAGTAAGGAAACTGGCTGATAACATATTCATAAGCGGTTTTCGCTTCTTGCTGTTTCCCTAGCTGGCTAGCCCATTTCCCGACCCAAAAACCTGCTCTGGGAGCCAAAATACTGGTAGGATTGTTGCTGGGAATTGGTTCTGCCCATTGCCACGCACCGACATAATCTTTGGCTTTGGCTTTCTCTTTGGCAATTTTCCAGCGGTATTCTGCGGCTTCTTCAGAATCACCATATTTGCTAATCAGTAATTGCCATGCTTGGGCGGCTGATTTATTATCTTTGAGTCCTTGGTAAATTTTGGCTTTTTCTACCAGTGCTTTACCAGCTACTTGGGGAAATCTGGCGATCGCTTGATCGAGATAAGGTAAGGCTTCTTGACGAGTTTTCGCCATTTCCGCTAAACGTAGTAAGCCTATTCCAGTTTCCTCTGCTTCGGGGAATTCCTGCACTAGTTGTTTATAACTAGCGATCGCTTTTTCCCTGTCTTTACCTGTTACTTGCAAACCCCGTCCAGTACGGTAAAGACTTAGTGCTGTCTTTGTTGCTTTACTATATGCATTGGCTGCTTTGTCAAATTGGCCGTTAATCCAATAAGCTGTAGCAATGATTTCCCAATCTTCTGGTTGGAGATTTGGCTGCTTCACTAGTGCATCCAATACGCCGACTATTCCCGGTTGATCGGCAGCGTATTTCGCCAACATTAACTGCAATTTTGGCTGATTGGGATTATCTTCTAGGCGTTTTTTGATAATTTCCCAGGTGAGGGGATGGGTAGGAAATTGAGCGATCGCAATATCCTGCTGCTTTGGTTGGGCAATCAAAAAAATCGCTTTGACTGCGGCTGCGGTTTTGCCATACTCTTTCACTACTTTCTGGCGCAAATCCGAGGCTTTACCCCCTTCACCTAGCATGTCTTGCGCCTGGGCTTGTTTTAGCAGAATGTAGCCTGCCAGAATCGGATAATCTTTCTCTAGCCCATCTAACAAAGCTAAGGCTTTTTTCGCTTGTGTTCGGTCAATATAATCGCTAGCTAAAAGATAACGAGCGCGTTCTCGGTCTGGAGAGCGGGAATTTTGGGCAATATCTGCTAATTTTGCCGCCCTTTCTGGCAGAGATTGTGATACCAATGGATATACGGCCGACTTAGCTCTACTAGCCTCCGATATCTGTTCAGATTGATTGTCGCCTAGTTTGAGCCATTGTCCTATAGACTTTCCCAGCTGGGGCGCTGAAACCATTGCGCCAGCTAAAAAGGCACATAGTCCTGCACCAGCAATTATTGGAACTGGATTTTTTTTAAGCTGCTTCAGCATGAATACCCGCTGAAATTTTCAGATGAATTTCTTGAAACTTTAGCATTACTAGCGGTCAGTGGTGCCACTTTTTCATTTTTTCTAGGGACTAAAAAGGTTGAAAGCGCAGATTAGCAGCGGATTTCATAGACTTTTATGAATAATTGTATTGATTTAAATTTTGGAGATAATTAATCACTGTTTGCGGTAGCAAATTAGTCATACATGGATGGTTGTCTACTAAACAAAACTTGTTGTGAAAATTATGCTCCTGACAGATGGTACACTTAAAATCAGTAAGGGCTATTTTGACATAAGGTTGTCGAGGCGACCAAAGCCTAATCGGACTAGCACCATCACCATCTACATCGTTACCAAAAATCGCCACTGTAGGACAACCAACCGCAGCAGCAATGTGTAGTAGTCCGCTATCGACAGTAATACAGAGCCTCGCTTGACGACAAGTGCCAGCTAATTCAGTCAGCGATGTTTTCCCTCTGAGGTCAATCAATGAAGTTTCTGCGAGTAAATAATCTTCAGTGCGATCGGAGAAATATAAAGTCTGCTGAATTTGTGGACTGCTACCAACTAAACCAACCGTCAATCCTTGACTTTCACACCACTGAATTACTTGTTGCCAGTATACCACAGGCCACATTTTGGCAGGACGGGTGGCTGTAACACTAATGATAACATCAGGAACGGGGAAATTTGGCGCTTTACTTGGTAATTCTAATTGAAAAAAATCCGTTTCTACATAAGCAATCCGGCAAAATATTTCGCTGATATAGTTACTAGTAAGAATTTCTTGATGTCTGTTCAGAAATGCTGGACTATTCCAATCTGGATCGCTAAGAATTTTCTGTACAGGATCGTGACTAGCATCTAACTTAAGCCGGAAATCTTGAGATAATGCACCTCCCGCTACATAAGTAGGACGAATAGCAGTAACTGTAACTAAGTTAATTTCACTAAATTCATCACAATTAATTGCTAAATCGTAAACCCCAGCAATTTCACAACGTTGACGCACTGCTTGCGCCAAAGTTCCTAAAAAATCTTGTCTATCTGTATAAAGCGAGAATCGCCAATCGATATATGGGCTGTGAATTTCCAAATCTTTGGTAATTTCACTACCAAAAAAGTCTAATATAGAGTCAGGGTATTTTTCTTTTAATCCTCTTAAAAGAGGTGTAATTACAACAAAGTTTCCTACCTTAGTAGATGAAAAAATAGCTATATGAGGATGAGGACGTAAAGGTTGATTAGAAAAAATTTCCATAATAAGGAATAATTTATAATTTTCCTAGTTTATCGTAAATAAAAGAGTTTAAGACCCCTAATCTATAGGTAGCACGGAATCGGAGACACTCCACCTCCGCTCAGTTTCAGTCGTTGTTTAAATCCCCATCTGAAAATGTCTTTAATGCGCGAATTTTGAATTGTTAATTGTTAATTGCTATTCTTTTGGTTCTTCAGTAGCTATTATGCCAAATTATTAGTTATAGCACTCATATAAACACAAAAAAAGCATCTTTATTTTGCCAAAAGCCTTATATGTATTGACA
>NZ_JACJRE010000034.1 GCF_014697075.1 Tolypothrix sp. FACHB-123
ATTTAGCTACAAAACATCCCTTATTTACACTGTTTAACTTCAAAGCAGACGACAAGTGTATAGATTCTTCATGCATAGATGAGGGGGAGAAAAGGGGTTGCTCTCGGCAACCCCTTTTCTCCCCCTTAAAATGATTATCATTCTTGAGAAAACCTGTCTCTTGTTTTTCTTGGAATAATTTATTCTTTGGAAGTCCCTCAAGTCACCCTAATTTCTGACGCAGAAGCTAACCAATTGTGCGCTGACTACAATTATCGCTGGGCTAATTTTTATTGGTTAACTCGGCCAGGATTTTCTGTTGATTTTTCCCAAGCATTGATTCAATTAGCAGCCTATTGTCCATCCAGTCCAAATTATGCAAGTATTCTCTATCTGGAAAGAAACAATAATCAATGGAAAACCAAGTCATCTTTCGGTTTATACAATCAATAGTCAATAGTCAACAGTCAACAGTCAACAGTCAACCGTCAATCAATTTTGGATTTTGGATTTACGATTTTGGATTGACTACACCCATAAAGGGATGCAGCTTGGCGATTTTAAATTGACGATTTTGGATTTGTTCCACCCACAAGGGGCGGGGCATGAACCGAAATAATCTAAAATCTAAAATCTAAAATCTAAAATTGGCGCGGTCAACAGTCAACCGTCAACAGTCAACCGTCAACAGTCAACAGTCAACCGTCAACCGTCAACAACCAAAACCGATATTTTTCACCACCGTACTAGGATGCTATATGTCAGAGAATGCATATAAACAACTCCGGTTTGCCTATCGGCATAATGGCTAATTAAAAAAAAATTAAGTATACTTTTCTTAATGGTGAATTAGCGTTTCTGTTATGGCTACCCTATTGCTGGATGACGGTACAATTGAGAGCGATTTAAGCGAAATAGTCCGTGAATTGTCTCCTTTGGGCATTCACTTAAAACACTACGATCCAGGAACATCGCTACTTTTTCCCCACTTAATCGATCAAGACGTTGTTACCGAATCCGAGAAGCGCTACATCTTAGAACTACATAATGGAGTGTTTGAATTTCTCCAGCAAGAAACAGGCTATCTTTGGTGTGACTTACTGAATATACACCCAGGTTCCCCACATATCGAAACATTAATAGCCACTTACAGCCGTTATCATACTCATACTGCGGCTGAACCTATCTACGTTTTAGCAGGAGAAATGATTTTTGGCTTTGTCAAACCAGATGGTAGTCAGATTCAGTTACTAGTTCAAGCGCAAGATTATCTGGTGATTCCTGCGGGTGTAGAACATTGGTGTAGTCCGAATGCATCCTTGAATTTTAAAGCAGTACGCTATTTTATCACCGCAGAAGGTTGGTTACCAAATTACACAGGAACTCAGTTAAGCGACTCGATGAACAAGCCGCGTTAACCTTCTTTTGTTACTTTCCGGTAGGACGATTACTAGAAGCCCGATCAGACAATCTATACAAGCTATCCTATGAAAAAAAATGGCTCTTGTATTTGTGATCAATGGCAAAATTCTGCGAAAACTGATACAAGCAGAATAAAACTTAAGCTATAGCTGATTGTACTAATGGATCTACCAGCGATCGCACTCGTGCTGCATCACCCGGATAAATTAAGGGGGTTCCGTGTGCCGGCACAATCGCCGGATCATCAATCAGCACATCCAATACAGTTTGAGCTACAGCCTTCACATCTGAACAAAGCAAGTTCAGATATAACCGATTTATCTTGAGTCCAGGCGCACTCCCCGTTAACCAAAACAACAGCTTTGTCCAAGCGTTTGGTAGAGATGACCAGTTAGTCACTAACTCATCGAGATAGACTACAGGTCGTTCACCTTGTCGTGAAATAGCAATTGTCCCTCCTTTTTTTGTGCCCGGAACTTCGCGAAATTCCACTTTTGCCGCAGAAAGTTGTGATAGTGGCATAAATGGTCGCCCGACGAGATGAAGTTGATCTAAAGCAGTAGTAGGAGCGTAGGAAATAGCCTTTGGATAACGGGTTTGCCATTCTACTTGACCAAGATCGTGTCCGGAATGAGGCGCAATCAGTGCTGTGACCTCTCCTTTAGCATCGATTGCCGCAAAGTCAGCTTCTAACACGTTAGTTGGTGGACTGACAATCGCTAAATTATCTTCATTGAGCGGAATGGCGATCGCATTAGCTTTGTAACCGTTGGCAACATATTCATAAACCCAAACTTTGCTGCCTGCAATCACTTCTTGCCAAACCATAATTTACCTCCACTAGGAGCAAAAAATCTGTAGATACTACAACATTTTTTTCAGCTATTATTCTTACTTTATTTTATGACTTAAAAAACAGTCACCTAAAATACCCTATTTCCCTCAATATTATCTCTTATTTTTTTTCATAAATCAAATTATGATTCCTATAGCCTATCGCTAGCAGCCTGATGCTCCACTCTTAACTGAACATTAATTAACGATTACTAAATATTAATAAAAAACAACTACCATTTAATAAAGCCGTAATTACTGCACCAATAATTACCCCTTTCATCATTGCTAGGCGCTGTTGTCTTCTAAGCCAAATACAAACGGGAATTACATATAACATTTGCCAAATAAAAAATCCCCAAGCGCCAACTAACCATATACCTAAATAATAATAATTACTATAACCAAATATTTGCCCAGAAAGCCAACCCAAGCCAAATATGATCAGTATTGCTAATGAATGTAAGCCAACTATCAGAAATAATCCTAATAAAATTTGGAAAATTTCATTTCTTTGAGACATTAATTTAACCCTATAGATGACACCGATCGCTCAAATTCAATCAGTACGGTTATTAACCAACTGATATCCAGCACTTCCTACACGATAAAACATATTGAATGTATCAAATGGAATTATCCTACCATCTGGATGTACAATATGAATACAAGAGCGCTTCACTGAGCGAACATCAAAGTTAAAAGGGTCGAGAAATTGAACTATCATTACTCGAAAAACATTTGAGTAATTAATACCTTCAGGTACGGCTATCATGGGTAAACAACATAAAAGCTGCTTGAGTGATAAAGCAGCAGAATTAGGCGAATGGCTGGTAGAAAATAATTGAAAAATTTGCTGCTTTAGTTCTTCATTTTGTTCATAAAGTACGCTATTAGGCATAATTTTTACAAAAACATCTGGATTAATTAACCCAGTTAGCGGGATAACTTTACCATTTAATTTCAAGGCGTAAGCCATCGCCAAGCAATCAGGATGACAGGGAACTGGGAGAATATCTTCTGGTTTAAAATAAGGACTTTGTTCTAAAATCGAGCGACGAACTTCTGTTAAAGTGTACCTGTCTTGCTTGGGGTTAAATCCTGCTAATCTTCCGGCTGCTTGTATCGGTTGAAAAGTCACACCCCGGATACATTTTTGCTGTAAAGCATATTCGATGATTTTACCGATTTCGTTGTCATTTAACCCTTTCTTGAGGGTGACAACTAATGTAGTCGAAATATTATATTCATTGAGATTAGCAATTGCTTGTTCGCGTATATGGCGTAAATCTGCACCGCGTAACTCTTTTAAAGCTGCGGCTTCAAAGCTATCAAATTGTAAATATATCTCAATTCCGGGCATGTATTGACCCAAGCGATCGCAAAATGATTTATCCTTAGCAATCATCACGCCATTGGTATTGATCATTAAATGCTTAATCGGCTTGGTTTTGATAATATCCAAGATTTGAAAAAACTCAGGATGAGTAGTAGGTTCGCCACCACTGAGTTGTACTATCTGCGGTTCGCCTTCATTAGCGACTACCGCATCAATCATACTTTCAATTTGTGCTAAACTGCGATGCAGTCTTGGTTGCTGGGATAATGGGGAAACTTCTTCTGCGCCAGAATCAGCATAACAAATTGGGCAGGAAAGATTGCATTTATCTGTGACTTCAATTAATGTTAAACAACTATGCTGTTCGTGATCGGGGCAAAGTCCACAATCATAAGGACAACCATATTTAATTGGCGTATTAAACTTGAGAGGCATATCTCCAGGTTTAATAAATTCTAGAGATTTTTTATAATATTCAATATCATCAGCAATTAAAACTTCTTCTTTTCCGTGAGTAGGACAATGTTTAACTAAATAAACACAATCATCTTGAAAAATGATTTTGGCTTCTACCTTAACTAAACATTTTGAGCAAACACTATTAGTTAAGGCGTAAAATAAATAATTGCGGGTAGGCATGGTAATTTTTTAATAACGCAGAGGACAGTTTTTGTAGGGTAGGGCAATGCCCACCTTACGCTGATTAAAAATGTTGCAATATGTCAGTTACAGCATCTTCCTGTAAATAGACCACACTGTAGGGGCACGGCACCAGTAAAATTATTTTATGTGCCAAAAGATTGTCAGTGCCGTGCCCCTACGACAGATGTGGTTTAAATAGGTGAAAACTGCTGTAAATGCAATTTCAAATTAGTTTTTGAGTTGAATCATCTGAGGAATGCTGCGGCGGTAATACAGAATAGTGAGTAAGCAAGCAAATTGAATCGCACTCAAGCCAAAAAAGGGATGAAAATCCGGTTTAATGAAATCTATCAGCAAACGAAAGCCAAAGTAAGAAATTAAATAAAATTTAAATAATTCGCCATTTTCATATTGAAAACGGCTGCGCCAGCTTAAGAATATAATTAACAATAATAAAAATAAGATTTCATACAATTGTGTGGGATGTCGCAGAACGCCATCACCAAAATCTACACCCCAAGGTAATGTGGTGGCGATTCCATAAGTGCGATCGCTCAAACCGGTGAGAAAGCAGCCAATTCTCCCGATGGCTGTTCCGAGAATTAAGGGAAATACAAATACATCGCCTGTAGACTGATGAATTCCCAGAATTTTTTTGGTAATTTCTACGCCAATTAATCCCCCCAAAAGTGCGCCGACTACTGTTTTACCTTGCAATAAGAGTAAAAGTAATTGCTGTTGATTTTGCCAAATTAAATCAATATGTTGCAGCCAAACCAACATTTTGGCACCAATTAAAGCACCTATCATCCCCCCAACAATTACAGAAGTACGTTGACTAGGTGTAATTGAATCTTTACGGACACGCTTTATTAATAAACGAAAAGCAGTAGCATAAGCTAAAGATTCAAATAAAATATGTGGATGAATTCGCAACGAACCTATCCCGATATAAACAGGGAAAGTCAACATAATTTGTAATTTATAAAGTCTCAAGTTGTATTAATAAGTAGTTAAACATAAATAAAGCAATACGGTTCAGTTAGCGTTAACTGATTTGGCGTAGGTTGGGTTGAGGGACGAAACCCAACATTTTCGGCGCTTTGTTGGGTTTCACTGCGTTCAACCCAACCTACATTTATCCTTAACTGAACGGTATCGTTCTACAAAGTACCCAAAGGCGATCGCTAAATCTGTTGTGTAGTATATGACTATGCGATCGCCTTTAGCATCAAGCAGACTGCACCATGCCAATTATCACTATTCGCGAAGAATCGACAACAGAAGGGGGATTTAATGCCATTCTCAGTTTTGATGGTAGAGGAGATTATCTAGTAAAAATCACCGATCCCTTTACATCCAAGGTAGAAAAAGACCTAGAGTGGTATTTTGAAGAATGGTTGATTTTTCCCCTCCTGGATACGGTGAAAGCAGAAGCAGCAGCAGCTAGTATTAAGACTTATGGCGAAGAATTATTTCAGCAAGTTTTTCGGGTAGATTTTAATGCTTATGGCGAATATCAACGGCTGCGGGGTAATTTAAGTCAATTACAAATTGAAATTGTTGGTACAACACCAGAATTTCAAGCACTGCATTGGGAAGCGTTGCGAGATCCAGATTTACCTTATCCCCTAGCAGTGAATTGTGTGATGGTGCGCAAGAGTAACAAACCAACACCCATCTATGCAGAAGTGCAAACTTCCCCCACAATCAATTTATTGGTAGTGGTAGCGCGTCCAGATGAAGAACAGGACGTAGGTTATCGGACAATTTCGCGCCCGTTGCTGGAGTTGATTGAAAATAGCCACTTGCGGGTGAATGTAGAATTACTGCGCCCCGGAACTTACCAAGCTTTATCGCAGCATTTGGAAACCAAAGGCGCGGGATATTACCATGTCATCCATTTAGATTGTCATGGGGCGCTGATGACTTATGAACAAATACAACAACCAAGCAAACCCGGACGCTATTTATATCAAGGGCGCTATGGGCGGAGTGATTGGCAGAAATTTGCCGGATTGAGGGCGTTTTTAGCCTTTGAGGGCGAGACTCAGGGAAAAGTTGATTTAGTCGAAGCGCAGGAGTTAGCCGATTTACTCACAGGGAAGGGAATTCCCGTTTGTATTCTCAATGCTTGTCAGTCAGGGAAGCAGGTGAAGAACTCCACACCCGACGAAGATATCCGGGAAACCAGCTTAGGAAGTCGGTTAATGACGGCGGGAATGCAGATGGTAGTGGCGATGGGCTATTCTGTCACCGTGTCGGCGGCTAAGTTGATGATGGAACAACTTTATCGCCATTTATTTAATAACCAACCCATCACTGAAGCGATTCGCTTGAGTCGGCGGGAATTGTTTAATAATAAATCACGCAAAGCTTATTTTAATAAGTCGATTGATTTAGAAGATTGGTTGCTACCTGTGGTGTATTGCAATCAGACAGTGAATTTTAATTTACGCTCCTTTACACCAGAAGAAGAAGAAAAATATTGGGAAACTTTTGGCAGTCAGTATCGGTTCCCCTTGCCAGAATATGGTTTTGTCGGGCGGGATTTAGAGATTCTCAAAATTGAGAAAGCTGTACTCAGACAGAATATTTTACTGTTGCAGGGAATGGGGGGAACAGGCAAAACTACTCTGTTAAATTATCTGCGGGAATGGTGGCAACGGACAAGTTTTGTGAAGAATGTCTTTTATTTTGGCTATGACGAAAAAGCGTGGACAATCACACAAATTTTGTTTGAAATTGGTAAGCAGGTATATGGCAGATTTGAACAAGCTCAATTTCAAGCCATGAGTCAGGCGGCGCAGGTACAAAAATTAGTCGCAAAACTGCGGGCTGAATCTTACGCTTTGATTTTAGATAATTTAGAATCTGTGACAGGGCAACAACTAGCAATTCAAAATACTTTACCAGAGATAGAACGTCAGCAAATCCGCGATTTTTTAGGGCGTTTGTTAGGTGGGAATACTAAGGTTGTTTTAGGTTCTCGCAGTCGGGAAGATTGGTTGCAAGCTACGACATTTAAACAAAATATTTATGAATTGCAAGGCTTAGATAAAGAAGCCAGGACAGAATTAGCAGAGAAAATTTTAGAACGGAATGTACCCCACAACAAGATTGCTAATATTCGCCAAGATGGTGATTTTCAGAAGTTGATGAATTTGTTAGCAGGATATCCCTTGGCGATGCAAGTTGTGTTAGCAAATTTGCGAAAGCAATCACCACAGGAAATTTTGCAGGGGTTGCAAGCTGGAGATGTGGATTTAGATACGGGGAGTGCAGATAAAACCAAAAGTATTTTGCAGTGTGTAGAATATTCTCACAGTAATTTATCGCCAGAAGCGCAAAAATTGCTGTTGTGTTTAGCTGAGTTTAGTAAGTTTATTTTAGCTCCTTGTATTCCCAAGTATATCGAGAAATTACAAAGCTTTGAGCCATTAAAAGATTATCCCTTTGACAAATTCAGCGATGCAATTCAAGAGGCGATTAACTGGGGTTTGCTGTCACCAATTAATGAAGATTCGAGCTTGTTGACGATTCAACCTATTTTTCCCTATTTTTTGAAGACTAAGTTAGAGACTATAGACGAAGCAACTCGTACAGCTTTGCGTGAGGGATTTAAAAATCACTATCAAGGTTTGGCAGGTCACTATCACCATTTTATGAATTCCAAAGATGCTCAAGAAAGGCAATTGGGAATATTCTTCTGTAGGTTGGAATATGAAAATCTCTATAATGCGTTGCAGATTTGTTTAGAGAAGCAAGAAAGTATCAGCATATATTTTTGTTTATATAAATACTTTGAGTTAATTAGGGATAACCAAAGTAACCTGAAGTTGGCAGAAACAGTTTGTCAACATTTAGAGAATTATCCCCCAGAATTTATCAAAGCTGAATTAGGTTATCAAATAGCATTTGCAATTGACAGATTGGGTAGCTGTCAACTGGAAGCCAAGCAGTACGAACAAGCTAGAAAGACTTATGAAAAAACTTTGGAAATTAATGATGCGTTAGAAAGTGAAGAAGAAAGTCACAAACAACTTTGGCAGGCTGTCACCTACCACCAGTTGGGAAGAGTTGCCGAAGAATTGCGTGAATGGGAACAAGCAAGGCGCAATTATCAACAGGCTTTGGATATTAACATCGAATATGATGAGCGCTATGAATGTGCTCGCACCTACGGACAGTTGGGAATTGTTGCCGAAGAATTGCGTGAATGGGAACAAGCAAGACACAATTATCAACAAGCTTTGGATATTTTTATAGAATATGGCGATCACTATGAGTGTGCCCGCACACATCACAATTTAGGAATTGTTACCCAAAAATTGGGTGAATTTGAAGAAGCAAGGCACAATTATCAATCAGCTTTGGATATTAAAATTGAATTTGGAGATCATTATTCTTGTGCGCTCACTTACCACCAGTTGGGAATTATTGCCCAAGAATTAGGAGAATTTGAAGAAGCAAGGTGCAATTATCAATCAGCTTTAGATATTTTTATCGAATTTAGCGAACGCTATAATTGTGCCATTACTTACCACCAGTTGGGAATGGTTGCCGAAGATGTGCGAGAATATGAACAAGCAAGACGCAATTATCAACAGGCTTTAGAGATTTTTATCGAATATGGTGATCGCTATAATTGTGCCAGCACCTACCACCAGTTGGGATATGTTGCCCAAGAATTGCGGGAATTTGCCGAAGCTAGGCGCAATTATCAACAGGGTTTGGATATTTTTATCGAATATGGCGATCGCTATAATTGTGCCAAAACCTATTTTAATCTTAGTAAACTTGCAGAAAAATTAGGGGAACTGGAGTCAGGTAAAGCGAATTATCTGCAAGCTTTACAGATTTTTGTCGAGTTTAATGATGAGCATAGTTTAGGAATTTGTCTTCGTAATCTTGCCCGTTTCTACCAAGTTACTCAGGATGAGAGTTTATTAGCAGCCGTGTCCGAGATTTTTGGCGTGTCGGTTGAAGAAGTGAGGCAGAGTTTTGATGAAAATCGTGATTCGTAATTAAGAAAGCGATGTAAAACCGACTTTTGTCGTAAATATCGTAATGTTTGTTATAAAGATTGTCTCATCCATAGAAAACATCACGATTTTTTCGTAAATATTGCAATGTTTATTATGAATAATGCTTCATCCATAGAAAACATCAAGGTTTTTTCGTAAATATTGCAATGTTTATTATGAATAATGCTTCATCCATAGAAAACATCAAGGTTTTTTCGTAAATATTGCGATGTTTATTATGGATATCACAATATTTGTAATAAATATCGTTTCATTTATCAAAAACATGACGATGTTAGTCACAAATGTCGTGATGTTGGTGATAAAAATTGTCTGATTCATCAAAAACATGACGACGTTTGCCACAAATGGCAGGATGTTGATGGCAAATGTAGACTCATTATCTCTTATCGGTCAATATGATTCAGTAGTAGGGGCACGGCACCGATAAAATATTGCTATTACCGAAAGTTTGTGGATGCCGTGCCCCTACGAGTCGCATAATTTATTTCTTGGAGTTCCCTTAGTATTTAGTTTGCTGGCGGGAGAGTGCCAGAATTACCAGCCGGTGGTTCGGTGTAGTCGCAAAATATATTGAGTCCAATTTTCAGAATATATAAAACAATCACAGTTGCAATGGCAGGATCAAGGGGTAAGCCATGCGCGGATGCTACACCCACTAGGGAGACAATCAACCCTGTCAGCAAAGGCGCACTTCCCTGATTTTTAGTATATTCTTTAAGTTGTCCGCGAAAGCCATCATCACCGCAAAGTTCTTGACGCAATACTTTCAGCGTCGTCTGCCAAAGTGATTTACCTTCAGGCATTACTAGCATCCCATTTTTTTCTACCCACAATTCATGGAAAGAAGAATCATAATTACCATTGTGTTTTTCTAAAATATCTAATGCGTGCTTTCCGGGAGCGTAATCTGCCAATAACTCCCGTGTTACATTAATTTCATTATTTGTTAGTTGAGTATCCATAGTTATTCTGGGTTGTCATAGTCATTTGTCAGAGACGCGATTAATCGCGTCTGTACAATGTCATATCATGATCATTCAATTTCTTCACACAGAATCAATAATTTTTCCATCGCTTCAGCTAAAGAAATTAAATCTGTCCAAGAGGAGCCGCTAACTAAATTTTGCGCATGTGCTAATCGGTTGCGTAGCTGTTCGGCTGATTTCAAAAACCTTTCGCCAAATCGCTTAGATTTTAATCCTAATTGTTCTAGCAATTCTGGTTGATTTAAAACTAACTCGCGCTTATCGCAAAATTGCAGATAATCTAATAAATCTGTGGCTTCATTTCTTTCTTGGCTTTCGCGCCACAATCTTTGTGCGACTTGTAAACGTTCTGGTTTTAAAACTTTCTGCCAACTATTATCTACATAATAAAGCCGCACCAGTCGCAGCAAATTCATTTCTAACAGCGTGACTAAGCCAAATAACAACATTCTTGCAGGTGCTTTTTGCAAATCGCCACAGGTAACAATTCCCGTTACTTGATTGCAATCCAGCACAAATAATCGGGGAGTTTGTTGCAGAATTGGTAGCAGTTTCATCAGTGGGGTAGAAATAGCGATGAGTTCTCTGGGATGAAATACGCGCTGATAATCGCTGCATACTTTTCCCGATGTTGCTTTGTGTAAGTTGGCGCGTTCTACATAGCCAGTAATGGTATCACCTGACTCAACACCAACGACATCAAAGTCGCGTGCTTGCATCCATTGCAGCACCTCTGTTACCTCAGCTTCCGCCGACACTGCTTTGAGGGGTTCTGCTACGTATTCAATCGTGATGTTGTTCTCAAATAAACTCCGCAAATCTTGAGAACGGGATTTAAGGTGCTTCATCCTTATAAATATACTTCAAGCGCCCAGACTTGTTGAGCCTGAGCGCTTGAATATTAGGTTGCAGAGAAACTTCTGCTGGTTATGGAATTTAAGCAGGCATCATTTGCATCATACGGCAAGTTTCTGCACATTTGCGGCAAGCTGCGGCACATTCCATCATTTTATCACCGCCCATTTCGTCACAAGCCATTGCACAGCGATCGCACATTTCTGCACATAGCATACAAGTACGTCCCATGAATTCGGAACCACTCATCATCATGTTCATGCACATCATGCACATTTCCGCGCAGTCGCGCATCATGCTCATCATGCTCATCATTTTCATGTCCATCTGCTTGCCTTTAGACATAGACATGCAGTGAGTCATGGTTTCCATACACATCTTGTGACATTCCATGCAAGCGTCCATGCAAGTTTGCATTTCAGTTGTCATGGATTCGTTCATCATCATCATCATCATAGGAAAACCTCCTAACTAGCTGATGCTTTTTTGACTCGTCCTGTGGAGGACTTAACTATCAATTTAGACTGAGATTTTTAGAGAGTCAATAGTGTTTTTACGAGGGTATTTATATGGTCACTATCTCGATATGCTTACCGCTAATTTCGATTAATTCCACATAGTTTAGTGTTATTTATCTTGGTAATTACATGAGAATTGTTACAGATAAGGCGCTGGATACTCTCGTAAAGAATCGGAGTTTTCGCAAATCACTAAATTTGTTAATATGCGATCGCTAATCGGCTTAAGCCTAAAGATATATTTATGTCAGTTTCTTTTAACAAATATCTATAAAAAGTTGTGAGTTGGGCATTGGGCATTGGGCATTGGGCATTGGGCATTGTATATTATTGACGTACCTTTATCTTCTTTTATTCTTTCTAGCCCCTAGCCCCTAATCCCTAGCCCCTAAAATAAAAACCGTGAGACTAACAATAGTCCACGGCTTTGGTGTGGTGTGAGGAGACTTAATTAATGCCATGATAAACCCATATCACTTTAGGGATTGGAAGCTTAACAGGTTTGTAACAAAATTATCCTTTGATGACATGTAAATGTGGTGCTAGCAAATAAGCAAATTGAAAATCAATTAAAATTTAGACTAAAGCACCACCGCAACTAGAACCACAGCCAGCTGTACAACCATAGCAATAAGCTGCGGTTTGAATCTCATCAATCAAGTCTAAACTACCAGCCGCTAACAAGCTAGCAATTGTCAAAGTTTCACCATTATGGCTTTTTGCTGGTAAATTCATCATTTGGTTAAAGTCGCAATCATAAACGTTACCTAAGTAGTCAATCGATAATTGATTGCGACACATTAAATTCTCAACTGTGCCAGCATTAAAGTTAGATTCTAAAAACTGCAAATAGCTAGCATATAATTTCTGCCGTTCTAAATACATTTTTGTTCTACCGACTGGTAGATTGGTGATGGTGAAGAGGTTATTAAATACTATACCAAAATGTTCTTGCAAGAACATTTTGTAAGCTTTCTCTAGGTTTGTTTGTTCGGGAGCTAAAGAGAATTTTTCTGATTTTGGCAATTGAGGATTATAAACTAAATCCAAAATTAAATCTGATTCTTTTCCATAGCCAAGACGATTTAGCCACTGCAAAGCTTTAATAGAATCATCAAAAACACCAGAACCGCGCATTTTATCTACATTATCTGCTAGGTAACAAGGTAAGGAAGCGACTATTCTTAATTTATTTTCCGCAAAGTATTCGGGTAAATCGCCAAATCCATCAGCAAAATAAATAGTCAAATTAGAACGGACAATTACTTGCTTTCCAGTTTTTTTGGCGGCGGCTACTAATGGCTTAAAGCCATAATTCATTTCTGGCGCACCACCAGTTAAATCAACAATTTGAATTTCGGGAAATTTATAAATTAACTCGATTAATTGTTCGCAAATTTCTGGAGATAATTCTTCTGTGCGTTTTGGACTAGCTTCTACATGACAGTGTGTGCAGGCTAGATTACAGCGTTTTCCTAAATTAATTTGTAATACAGATATGGCAGTTTTAGTTAACGGTTGACTGAGTTTTTGTTGAAATGGGGTTATTTTTATATTTTGGGAATGTAACGATTGAGTCTGCATTTTTATTTTGTCTTTAACAAGATTTATTCTGATTATTTGTAGATTATTCGTCGGGTGTGTTGTCGCACAGCGCAACGCACCAAAATATTCAGGTGGTGCGTTAGCTGTTGGCATAACGCACCCTACTAATATAGATAGTAATTTGTGGTTAAAAATTAGCAGCAACCACCACCGTCATAATGCCATGTTGAATCAGTAATTATGATTTCTGTTGGCTTTAAAGCTGCAAGTTTAGCGGCAGTTTTATCGCACACGGCTGCGGGAATACCACGCTGTAATAAATGTCCGGCTGCATCATCAAATAATGGTTCTGTACCTGCATAAATTGCAGTTTTACCAGTAAAAATACAGGCTCCATCTGCGGGTATGGCAACTTTAAAAGATACAGAATCTAGACTTTCTAAAAGTAAATTTTCATCTAGGTTATAAGTTAAAGTATCTAGTAATCGGTAAGGACGACGGGCACGAATTTCTACTTGACCAAAGCCAGCATTAACAATCAATTGTGTATAATCTTGATATGTGAGTGCGCCTGATAAGCACATGGCTCTGAGGCGTTCATCTTGTTGTAGATGTAGGGGTATGGGACGAGTAGCGATGGGATCGCTCATCTGTAAACGTCCGCCTGGTTTTAAAACGCGATATGCTTCTTTTAAAGCGCGGGTTAAATCTTCTGGTTGAAAGATGTTGAAAAGACAGTTTTGCGCTACAACATCTACAGCCGCATCAGCAACGGGTAAGTTAAAGGCGTCACCTGGGTAAATTTGGACAAAACTGGGATCAAACCAGGGATTTTCTTGAGCAGCGATTTCTAAATTGCGTGTAGCTGCTTCTCGCATGGCTTCCACTGGTTCCACTGCAATTACAGCACCAGGACGACGAGAAAAATAAGCAAATTGTAAGGCTTCTAAGCCACCACCCACGCCAACATACAAGACGGTGGGTTGATTAGCTAATTCAGTTGGGTGAACAGTGGTACCACAACCATAGTTCATTTCCTGCATCGCCAAAGGTACTTTCAATCCTGGTAGTTGCAGGGGTGTACTTTGGACACAACAAAGTCCCACTTGTGGTGTTTGTGCAACTTCACGGTAGAATTCTGCTGCTGTTTCTAAATAGGTCATTGCGATCGCGTAGAGTCAACTTTACGCATCCTAATACAATTAACTTTCAATTGTATTAGTCTGAGATGAGAATCAGCTAATCAGCCTTTAGGGACTTCTCTTACCGATTTAAATAATGTTGGCGACACATCAATATATTCTAGAGGTTACGGCAGTGCCTTGCCCTACCATCTGTCGCCTTCTGGTTCCAAATTGGTATTATTTGTGCAGTTTAATTGCAAGCAGGAGATGTATAATTACTTAGGATTTATCGACAAATAATAATCCCCCAAACACCCATACAAAATGGAGTTTAGGGGATTAGTGGTGGTGAGAATTAGTTATGTAAAACGTAGCCGATACCATGTACAGTTTGTAGTAGAGGCTTTTCGTTATTAGCTTCGAGTTTTTGACGTAGGTAGCGAATAGACATTTCAATGATCTGAGGGTCAGCGATAAAGTTATGACTCCAGACTTCTTCTAAAATGCGATCGCTTGTAATGATCTCGCGGGGATGTATCAGTAAATATTCCAGTAAATCAAATTCCTGTTCGGTTAAATCAATTAACCGCTGGCCTCGATATACTTTGCGCGTCAGACGATTTAAACTCAAGTCTTCAAATTCTAAGATATCTGCGGCGTTTGTTCGCTGAGTTCTTCGCAGATGGGTACGGATTATGACAACTAACTCTTCGATACAAAAGGGTTTAACTATACGATCGTCAGCATCAGCATCTAAACCAACAATGCGATCGCTTGTTTCATCCTTAACAGTTAATAAAATTATCGGTACTTGCTCGTTAATACTGCGCAGGCGATGGCACGTTTCGTACCCCGATAACCCTTTTAACATCCAGTCTAAAATTACTAAATCAGGATGTAACTTCTGCGCTGCGGTAATGGCGGTTAATCCATCGTAAGCAACACTGACTTGATAACCCTCATAATTTAGTTCTAATTCTAAAAATCGAGCTAGTTTGACTTCATCTTCAACCAGTAAGATGTGCGTCATAGATGATGTTGTTAATTTCAGCAGGATACGGTTAGCACAGATTGAAATTCGGCTATTTTAGAGAGGTACTAACTCTTATATATAGTTAGACATCTAATTAGTACTCCGTCAGCTTAGTATAGTTCAAAGTACGTAACAACCGTAAATCTGCGGTTACTGATGACTGCTACATCACAAAATCATCATCATTTAGCAGTATACTCCTATATCTTCACCACACTCATCCGCAAGATAACAGAGAGCTTTAAAACGCAAAGTTACCACTTGTTCATAAAGCGGATTTAACTTACACATCGGCGGAATGTGAACTAACTTGCGACCGAAAAGTGTAATGTCTCTTTCAAAAGGACATTGAGCAGGAATGGCTTTGCACAAGAAATGCGCTAGTTTGCGGTTATGAATTTCTATAGTTTCTAACCATTCACGTACTGGATAGAGTAAGTCGTGATGGACGAGAATTTGAGTAAAGCATGACATAATTTTTCTCCTAATAATTTATAATTGCAAAGTTCGCTTAGTTCTTAGATTTACATCCCCAGAAATCTATAGGTTTAGATAGTTGACACTTATGCACGCACTTTGCAGTTTTCGTTAATGATTTGCTGGGTGTATTTTGCTGTTTGAGACAAATCTAACTACGCACTTAAGTAGCTGTATTCCGGATAATTTGTCTCTTGCCGCTATTATCCTAACGTCTCAAGATAAAATTGCCACGCCAAGTTGGCGATTTTTCAGTAGGTTTCCCCGAACCCAATCGGTCGTTTATGCCTAAATGCAAGACTGTCAGCTTTAGGCTAGATTACAACAAGGAGATTGTTGACGGTTGACGGTTGACGGTTGACTGTTGATTGTTGTACGGGCGGGTTCACAGATATCCTCACTGATTGATGAAGATCTCCCATAAACCCGCCCCTACTGACCACTGACCACTGACCACTGACCAATGACCAATGACAAATGACTTTATAACTAACAAAAAGCAAGCTTTTGACCTTTGGGCCCCAAGCTATGACTGGCTTTTACCTTCAGTGTTTTACCAAAGTATCCACAAGAGGTTGCTAGAATACGTTGATTTACCACCACAACCCCATGTCCTAGACTTAGGTTGTGGTACTGGTCGCTTGTTGGATCGCTTGGCTGCTAAATTTCCTGATTTGTGGGGTACGGGATTAGATTTATCTCAGAAAATGGTGCGTGTAGCTAGACAGAGTAACCGCCATCGTCCCCGGTTGATTTTTGTTGAAGGTAAAGCTGAGTCTCTTCCCTTTGCTGATGGTCAGTTTAATGCTGTGTTTAACACTATCAGTTTCTTACACTATTTAGAGCCAAAACAGATTTTTAGTGAAGTTTCGCGGGTGTTATCTCCTGACGGACGCTTTTATTTAGTTGATACTACGGCTAAAAGTCAGCCAGAACTCAATGTAACTTTAGGCGCTCTGGGGAAAGTAAAATTTTATAGTCCTCAGCAAAGAGAATTGATGGGCGCGACGGCTGGATTAGCTTGTGTGGGTCATTACTATTTGTTAGGGCCTGTTTTGCTGACAATTTTTGCCAAACCAGTCTGAATGATATTTTTGGTGGTTAAATTTCTTCTTGTAGCGGCGGTTGATTAAGGTTTGTTGCTTCTGTTCCGGGATAATGCATGAAGACTACAGGAACTCGAATCAACTTTTTACCTAAGTGTGACCAGCGAAATTTAGGTTTGAGCGATCGCGGTAAATCTTCAAAAGCCACCTGGACAAAACCAAATCGCTGGTAAAATTCTGCTAAGCGCTGACCGAGACATTCTAAATATAAAGGCCCAGTTGCTGTATTAATTAAATGCTGGGTGAGAAAACTACCCAAACCGCGATCGCGCCAAGCCTTAGCCACAACTAAACTACCTAGTTCTTGGATACCAGCAAAACTTCGTAGCTGACCGCAAGCTGCTAATTGGCGATCGCACTCAATCACCCAAAACTGCTCCCAGCGTAACTGGGTCGGGTCTAGTTTAGCTCCTAAGACTAACAACCGAATTGGCCAATTATCCTCAGAATTTGCCCTGCGAATACTACATCCAGATGGTAAAGTTAAATTTTTCTGTTGCATGAATCTATCGGACTCATATTTGATTTTTACAAAACTTGCCAAACGCCTGGCTACACCAGAAAACTGACGACTTTTACTAGTTATCTTTAATTGTACTGCCCTTAATTAAACATTACTTCCGATAGAGGTATGAAGCAGACATAACTATATTCTAGATAGATACAATTGCCCTCCTGTGGTTCTTAAAATGTAGTCAATAATTAATCACAGGACTTGTCATCATGTCTGAAGAAAAAAAGCAAAAATCTAAAAAAGAAGGTACACCCAGCGCTTCTGGTGGCTATCAAACTCCTCTAGAAGACAGCATCCGCAAAACTGGCGATGCTGAACAAAGCGATGCTAGACAAACCGCTACACCAGAAGCACCTGGTGAAGATAATGTAGCAGGTAGCCCCAATCAAGGAACCGAATCACGCTAATTACTCTCCTGCACGTCCAATTTACCCAACTTCATAGAACCTTGTTCTGTTAATTAAAATTGCACAACTTCCGAGTGGGAATTGTTGGTTATCCGGCAGTTATCCACTCCTTTTCATAGATAATACTACTTTGATAAGTATCCAGAGTTATCAATAATAGATGAGAAAAATATAGATAGTAAATCGTTATATTTATCCCACAATATTAACCTTTGATTCTAATATAAAGACTTCTTCTACCTCTGCTAATATATAGAAACCATATTTGATTTCTGAAAAACCCAATTCCCTAGAAGCTTGTCATATAAGGGTTTGTCTATCAGTATACTTAGCTAGATTCAAGTACGATTTCTATATTTGATATAGGTACAAAAAGTAAAGTTGCTTTGGGAAGCATCAAGGGCGCAGTGGCGCGATAATTCTCTGCTTTAGCAGGCTTAATTATTTTAAATTGGATTATAAAGTTTAGAAGTTAAATTTCAAGCTTTATATAAGTTCTATTTATTACTAATTTTGCCAACAAACAATAAAGTATTAAGAAATATTAAGCTTTTACAAAAGCAAGCATAAAAACATTACTTAACACAGATAAGTCTGTATTTGATTGTAGCGGACACCTGTAAATGCTTAGTGACAGAGGGGAAACAAGCAGATTATCTACTCAATTTATCAAAGCCTACCTTATGGAAAAGAGTAAAATTCACATCCTACTGGTAGAAGATACTCCTACTGATGCCATGCTAATCAGTAGAGTCTTACTGCGTGCAAATCCCAGTGATTGGGAGATAACCCATGTTCGCTGCTTATCTGAGGCCATAGATATTAGTAGAGAAAATACTAGACAAAATACCGATAATTCTCAAAATCAAAGTCCTAAGCAACGGCTATTTGATATTGTTTTGTTAGACCTCCACCTCCCCGATTCTACTGGACTAGATACGGTAAAAAAATATCTCGCAGCAATTCCTAATATTTCCGTTGTTGTATTAACTGGGCTGGATGATGAAGATTTAGCACTCCAGGCGATGACAGAAGGCGCACAAGATTATCTTGTTAAAGACCAAATTACAGTCCAACGCTTACTGCGTGCAATTCGTTACGCCGTAGAGCGGGGCGAAATTCTCAACAAATTGCGAGAGAGTGAGGAACGCAGCCGTCAAGCTTTAGTAAAAGAGCAAGAACTTAACAAAATAAAATCAAATTTAGTGGCGATGGCTTCACACGAGTTTCGGACTCCCATGACCACGATTCGCACTGCAATAGAAATTCTAGAATATAACAACGATAAACTCACTAACGAGCGCCGAGCTAAATACTTTAGTCGCATTCAAAAAGCTATCAATCAAACGCTTCAGCTTTTAGATGAAATCTTGTTCTTGAGCAGAACGGAAGCATCTAAAACAGAAATGTATCCTACAGCTTTGAATTTAGAAAATTTTTGTCATGAACTGATTGAGATTTTTCAAGTCAGTCCAGGTAATCAGCACAATCTGATTTTTAATATTCAAGGAGAATGCACCAATGCGGAAATGGATGAAGAATTACTCAATTGTATTTTGACTAATTTATTTTCTAATGCAATAAAATATTCCCCACCACAGAGCAATATTTTATTAAACTTGACTTGTCAAAATGATATTGCCACTTTTATAGTCCAAGACGAAGGAAGAGGAATTCCCATTAGCGATCGCCCTCATATATTTGATACTTTTTATCGCGCTAGTAATGTGGGTACAACTCAAGGTACGGGGCTAGGACTGGCTATTGTCAAAAAGTGTGTAGATCTCCATGAAGGAGAAATTCAAATAGAAAGTCAAGAGAATGTGGGGACAAAAGTTACAGTAAATTTACCATTGCGGCTGTCTAATCAATTACGTTCAATTTAGCTCAAAAATTTTTTGCCTGGGAAGACAGTCTAAGTAGGTCGGCGTAAATAATTGTTGTTGGAATAAGGCAGGGGGTAGGGAGCAGGAGGAGAAAGAGTTTGAGCCTTATTTAAACATGAAAATCTGTCTTTCCCATGCCCAATGCCCAATGCCCAATGCCCAATGCCCATTTTCAAGTTAGATCACAGAAACACTTAAGTTAAAATTTAACTACTTCTGTTAAGCCTTCAACAGTTGTTAATGAAAAACTACGAATTATTTTAAAATCCTATGCTTGACCTGACAAAACTAGCGCGGCAAATGCAAGGTTTAAGCCAACACCTGAGTTTAGAAGCTGCTGCGAGCCGCCAGCGTTTAGAATTAGCGCAACAGTATCTTCACAAAGCTTATGCAGAACAAGAGGATTTAATTGCTCGCCAGGAGAAATGGCGCGATCGCATTCTCTTTGCCAATGCTACACCGATGGAGCCACTGCAAACCTGTATTGATATCCCAGTACCGCCGAAAATTCATACTGTGATTGCTACTGATGGTTCGCAGATTGCGCCTAACCACCATGAAATTGCTTACTGTTATTTGCTCAATATTGGTAGAGTGGTTTTACACTACGGACAAAACCGCCATCCATTATTAGATAGTTTGCCAGAGGTATTTTACCGTCCCGAAGATTTATATATGTCTCGGCAGTGGGGAATTAGAACTGAAGAATGGATGGGTTATCGTCGGACTGCTAGTGAAGCCACTGTTTTGGCAGAACTCGCTTGTGCTGTCAAAGGCGAAGTTCCCATCCTGGCGATGGTAGATGGTTCTTTAATTTACTGGTTTTTAGAACAGTTACCCTTGGATGCGCGCGATCGCATTTTACCCCCTATCCTCGAAGCTTGGCAGCGAATGCGGGATGCGCAAATTCCCTTGATGGGCTATCTTAGCGCTTCTCGCAACGTCGAAGGCATGAACTTTTTGCGGTTGTTAGCTTGTCCCCATCCCGTACCTGATTGTATAAGTTATTGCCCCAATCAACTAGAAAAGGTTCCTTGCAAAGTCTTTGAACCATTGCGCGATACTTCCCTGTGGACAACTCAACTCAAGCCAGGACAGCGCGGCCCCCTATGGCGCAGCAATGCCAGGATTTTAGATTTATATGAAGACCAAACAATTTACTTTTGCTACGTTCATGTCGGCACCGAAATTGCCCGGATAGAAGTCCCGGCATGGGTAGCGAAAAATACGACCATGTTTGATCAAGCCCTAGGATTGATGCTGGCACAAGTGCAAAAAGGCTATGGTTATCCAGTAGCGATCGCTGAAGCCCATAATCAAGCTGTGGTGCGTGGTGGTGATAAAACACGCTTTTTTGCCCTGCTAGAGAAGCAAATGATTAAAGCGGGCTTGAGAAATGTGGGTACTTCTTACAAAGAAGCCAGAAAGCGCGGAAGTATTGCGTAATTTTTTGGGGGGTTTTGGCGCGTTGCACTGCGGGACAACACACCCTAGATTAAATAAGATTAACAACGCTGTAGCTGTGTTAATAATACGACAATTTCATCAATGGCTTGGCGTAAACTGCTGGCTAGGCGATCGCTTTGATTTACCATAATACTAAAAACTAAAGGTTCATACTTCGTACCATTCATATATCCAGCTAAAGAAACTGCACCAGTTAATGTCCCTGTTTTTGCTTGCACAATACCCTCAGCAGGAGTGTTGCGAAAGCGATTTTTTAAAGTACCAGTTTTACCTGCAATAGGTAAAGATGCGCGATAAATAGCGGCGACTGGTGTTTTCGCCATTAAACGCAGAGTTTGTACTAAAGCTTCTGGTGACAATAAATTACGCCGTGATAACCCAGAACCATCTACTAATGAGTAACTTGTAGGATCGACTCCCAATTGAGTTAAACTTGCCTTTAAAACCTCTAACCCAATATTCGCAGTAATTTTATTTTGTACTCTTGGTTGTTTCACCGCTAATGCTCGCAGCAATGCCTCAGCATATAAATTATTACTATTAACATTTACCTCTGTAACTAGCTGTGATAGAGGAGGCGAATCAATAGCAGCAATTTCTTGTTGATTATTGCCACCATTGAATACTAATGTTTGTCCTAAACTGATTTTTTCTGTTGCTAAAATAGTCCGGAAGCGCCGCAGAAAATAATAATTGGGATCGACTACAGGTAAGGTAACTAAATAAGGTTGAGAATTTTGTGTTAGCTGTCCTTGAATGCGGAGAACTGTACCTGTTAAATCGCGAGTAACATCAATATAATTGGTTTGATTTTTACTCACAGTTGTTGACTGATTAACAATCCGCCACCGTCTTTCTTCATTGCTATCAGTCCAGGCTATTTGTAAAGGTTTACCTAGAGTTTGTGGTGCAAGTCTGAAGCTAAAAATATTTTCATTTAAAATAAAACTACTAACAGGTGCACCATAATCTGATTGCACATCTTCCCATTGCCAAGTAGGGTTAACTATATCTCCTTGGATATAACTATCATCAGCAATCAATTGCTTAATTTGAGTAATACCTTTTTGTTTTAATTGCTGTGCTAATGCTTGCAACTGAGTATCACTTAAACTGGGATCTCCCCTACCCACAACACGCAAGACTCCATTGGAATTTTGATAAATAGAGGTGCGAATGCGAAAGTTTGCACCTAAATGTTGTAATGCGGCGGCGGTGGTCAGTAATTTTGTATTAGAAGCTGGTGTAAAGTATTTTTGGGCATCTCGACTATAGAGAGTTTGCCCAGATGATAGAGGTTGGATTAATATTCCCCAACGCACTCGACTAAATTCAGGACGATTGATCACAGCCTCTATAGATGTTCCCAGTTGAGCGGGACAAATTTGTTTTGTGGTAGTTGCTGGTGCTGTTGGTGTTGGGGTTTGAGCTGTAGCTGTTTGCTGGGTAATACCAATTTGGGTAGTGAGCAGCAGTAGCGTCAAACTGATGGAAAGTTTTTGAGTCATTAAATAGCGCTGAAAACTATTTGATGATAATAACTTAGGGATGTGTTTTTTTAACTTCTGGTTGGTAATAATAAGATTGTTTTGGCAGGATTTTACTATGGCAATAAAAAGCTCATGAGTAGCGCTGAAAACACTATCATGAGCTAATTGATTCTGCAAGTTTATACATCAAGCTTTGTCCCAATCTCAGGTAACCCAGCCTATAAGAGTGGGACTTTCAGCAACAAACTTGTTAATCTTCCTCTGGGTACTCCTGTTCATCATCGTCGCCAAAGATGTGGTCTATAATGTTTTGTGCGCGCCTATTGGAAATATTTAAGGCATCCTGAAGTTCAGAGATATATTCCTGTTCGCTTTCGGGGACTTCACCGTCAATCCCTACTACTAACAAGGCAGTAATATAGGCAGCTTCTCGATATTCTTCATCTGGTAAAGAAGCGATCGCCTGTTCAATAACTTCTTCTGGATCTTCTTCTTCTAACAAATCGTAAACTTTTTCCGTTAATTGATCAAAGTCTTTCTCGGAGAAATCTTCAAACTGGGAAATTCCAGCTAGCATTTCGCTCAAAGCAAATTCTTCGGTTCTGCTGACACCTTCATCATCAGATGCAGCAGAAAACAATCCAATAACTGCGATGGCTACTTCTGGTTCTAAGGCAACGGAACTGTTGCTTCCTCTATTGGGAAATTTACGTTGAAACATAATTATCCTTTAAAAGTTTTGCGATCGTTGGGAATAGCTATCTTTTGTCCTGAGTTTTAGGATTCCCAAAAAAATCGCTAAATGCACATCACCTAAAATTTTTTTTGCATGAAGCGTGTTATTTGTGATTGTGTAGACTAAAACCCATAAAAAAACGCAGAGGATACAATCCGCTGCGGAAAAAATAGTTTTATTCACTAATGACTATTGACCAATGACCATCTTAAAGTTTATTGCCACATTCAGAACAGAAGTTATGAGTGGGCTGGTTTTTCGTCCCGCAGTGGTTACAATACAATGGCTCTACAGCAGTTTTTGGTGCTTGCTTGGGTAAGCCAATCATTTGAGCATTACTCTTACCAGGGGCTACCATTGGATAGCAGTTTTCATCTCTGGTAACGCGCACATCGACAACTACCGGGCCATTGTGTGCTAGCATTTCGGCGATCGCATCAGCGAGTTCTTCCCGTTTGCGAATCACCATGCCTTTAATACCATAGGCTTTGGTCAAAAACTCAATATCCGGCATTCCCACTTCCATATTGGAGCAGGAATAACGCTCACCATAAAAGGCTTGCTGCCACTGGCGTACCATTCCCTGCCAGCCGTTGTTGAGAATAACAGTCTTGACATTTAAGCCATATTGTGCTAATGTCCCCAATTCTTGCAAACACATTTGGAAACTAGCATCGCCGCTGATACAGATCACTTCTTCATCGGGGAAAGCTGCTTTTGCACCCATAGCGGCGGGGACGCCAAAACCCATAGTGCCTAAACCAGCACTAGAAATCCAGCGACGGGGGCCATTCTTGAGGAATTGTGCTGCCCACATTTGATGCTGACCGACATCTGTGGTGTAGAAAGCGTTAGGTGCTTGGCGACCGATTTCGACAATTACCTCTTGGGGTGAGATACTGTCTGGGTGCTGGGGAACTATTAAGGGGTATTCTTCCCGCCAGCGGTTAATTAAGCTCAACCATTCTTGATTTTGGTTGGGTTTCGCCTTGATACCTGCTTGTTTGCAACGACGTAACAAGTCAACTAAAACATTGCGAACATCACCGACGATGGGCACTTCTGGGACGCGGTTTTTGCCAACTTCAGCGGGATCAATATCGATGTGAATGACTTTGGCTTTGGAAGCAAATTCATCTAATTTGCCAGTTACGCGGTCATCAAATCTTGCGCCAACACAGATTAACAAGTCGCAATCTGTCACCGCAAAGTTAGCGTAGGCTGTACCGTGCATCCCCAACATACCCAAAGCGAGGGGATGATGTTCGTCAAAAGCACCAATCCCCATGAGGGTGGTGGTGACGGGAATGCTAAATAATTCTGCGAGTTCTTTAATTTCTTCGTGGGCACTAGCCGCGATCGCACCGCCACCAACATACAATAATGGTCGGTTACTTTCGCGAATTAATTGAATAGCGGCGTTAATTTGCCGGGGGTTACCCTTGACTGTCGGACGGTAGCCGCGTAATTTTACAGAACCTGGTTCTACAGGTACATAGTCAAATTCTTCTAAAGCTACATCTTTAGGCACATCAATTAAAACTGGGCCGGGGCGTCCAGTACTGGCGATGTGGAAAGCTTCGGCGACAATCCGCGCCATATCTTTCGGGTCGCGCACTACATAGGAGTGTTTAACAACTGGTAGGGTGATCCCATAAATATCAGTTTCTTGGAATGCATCCGTACCAATAGACGCCCGTGGTACTTGTCCTGTAACCACAATCATGGGGATTGAGTCCATGTAGGCGGTGGCGATACCTGTTACCAAGTTAGTCGCCCCTGGGCCGGAAGTCCCAAAGCACACTCCTACTTTACCTGTAGCGCGGGCATAGCCATCAGCTGCGTGAGAAGCACCTTGTTCGTGGCGCACGAGAATGTGCTTAATAGTACCAGTTGCTTCTACTTTGTAAAGGTCATCGTAAATAGGCAGAATGGCTCCACCGGGATAACCAAAAATATACTCAACACCGTGGCGCTGGAGGCTGTCAAGCAGAGCAAAACCGCCGGATGCCCTGGTAGGGGCTACCGAGACGGCTGGAATGCTGGTATTGGGCTGGGTGTGATTCTCGGTCTGGGGGGGACTGATTCGGGTTGGCGATCGCACTGTCAAACCTCTGACAATAGCTAAGTTAATGCGTGGATTCTGTAATTAAGAATTCATTTTAATGTAAAAGTTTAATAAAATCTGTACATTAATATCTATTTTTTATATCAGCTAAGACTATACAACTAAGATTTGATTTTTGCCAACAAGACTTAATCCTAGATTTATTCAGCCTTCCGAGTTTTTTTATTCAACAGTCAACACTTCGACAGGCTCAGTGCGGCGCAGTCAACAGTCAACAGTCAACATTTAACAATCAATAGTCAATTACTGCATAATTAAATGACATCTTGTAATACTCGGCGGGTATTTTTCCAAGCCCAAACACCGACAGCCGCAACAATGAGACTCATGGCTACAAGTACAGTCCGCAAACCCAAAAGGTCGGTTAACGGCCCGGTAATTGCCAAAGGTAAGGATAAAGCTATATTCACGGCATGATTTTGAAAACCAAACACTTTACCATGCATGTTGGGAGGTGCTTGTTGTTGAATGAGAGTTTGCATCGGTACGCCAATAAAGGCCGCGCCTATGCCTAATAATGCACAAAGTCCCAGGGCGACTAATAAGTTGTGAGTGAAGGTAAACACTCCTAAAACCAACGCCATCAGCAAAAATCCGATTAAGGGTAAGGGTTTGCCATGCAATTTTACACTCCAGTGACCTAAAATTCCGGCACCTAATACCATGCCCACGCCAGCAGCTGCTAAGAAAAAGCCAAACTGTTTTTCTTTTAAGCCAAAGTCTTCAGCTAATCGAATTGTCAAAACTGTTAAAGCTGCAAATACACAATACAAGGTGACCAGTTGCAGCATGGCATTGACCACTAAACGATTTTTCTTGAGATAGCGCAAACTTTCTGTGAGTTCTGTCCAAGGCTTACCTGTAACCTGCTGCGTCTCAGGCGCTTTGTGTTCTTTCATGGTAATCGGCTGCATCATGACAGCTGATAGGAAATATAATCCAGTAACAATTATTTCCTGTCCGTACTGTTCTCCTAGAAAGTCTTTTGACCAACTCAAAATCGGCTCTCCCACTGCGAAGCCGACGATTAAAGCACCCATCATTGTGCTGCTAAACAGGGCATTGGCTGCCATTAAATTCTCTGGGCGCACTAACAGGGGAATGGCAGCTTGTTCCGCTGGGGCAAAAAATTGCGTTACTGTAGAAATCGCAAAAACTAGTATTAATAAGAACAAAAATTCTCGTGGTAAAAACGGAATTGCTAAAGTTAAGAAACCACGTATAACATCTGAGCCAACCATAATTAGCTTTTTAGGCCATAGGTCAACAAAGATGCCTCCTGCCGAGCCGAAGAGAATCGCAGGTATGGTAAACACTACCATTAGAGTAGAGTGCATCGAGCTTTCTGCCAAGCCGGGAAGGGGCGGGTAGTTTTCTAGCAGGGCAATCATCAACACGAAGAATACCTTATCTGCTAACTGAGAAACTAGTTGCCCAATCCATAGGAGCATAAAATTACGGTTCTTTAGCAGTGCGCCAAACCCGTTATTAACCGCAGCAGGTTCTGTTGGAAACATTTGATACTACGTAAGAGGTACTAGGGTAGATGGGAGCAGGGGTATAGGGCAGAGGGCAGGAGGCAAGGGGGCAGGGTGTAGGGGGCAGGGGATAAAATAATCTTTATGTCCTCCTTGTCCTCCCTTCCCTTATCTCCTTATTTTTATCGCTCCGTTGGCAAAATTTCCCTATTTCTCACTCCTGCTGGCCAAGTTTATTTTCCGGACTAATTGCCTTCATAGTGTCTTAACAACAGGTGTATGAATTGGGCGGCACTAATGCGATCGCTTTTGGGGTAAAATTCCTCAGATGGTTTTACCGCAAAACCTAAGACAGTTTGGGGCGATCGCCAAATAGATAAATGGTCAACTGCCGGTTGGGCATAAAAGTGATTTTTCCCGCTACCCAATAAAGACGAACTCCAGTGGGTGAAATAATCATGGCTCATCCGGTGGATGGGAAAATCACCCCATAGTGGCACACCCCATCCATCTATAGCAATAAAAGCAGTCACTTTTCTCCCTAGGAGTTGCCAAGAATGGGCAGCCAGGATTGCTCCGACTACACCTGCGCTAAAGCTAATGAAGATCGCGGATGATTCTAACCTATCGCCTAAGCAATTGTGTAAAAATTGTAAAATATGCAATGGCGATATTGTCAGTACACCCTGTTGTGGGTAAACTAGTATATTTACTGATTTTTTAGTAATTGAACTATCAGAATTTAAATTTAAGCACCCTGAGATAAAACTTTCAGTTAATTCTCGCTCATGCATTCCAGGGCAAATGATGATGTTCATCTATCTTCAATATCTGGTTCAGAGCTAGGGTTGAGCATTGCTACACTTTCACTGGTTATCAATGCAACATTAATATTTTAAGCAATTACAACGTCGTTAGACAAATTCAGCTTATTACAGCTTTGCATAAAATCGTTTTTAACGCAGAGGCGCGCAAAGGTAAACGCATTCGCCGTTAGGCGTTCCCGCAGGGTAGGTGTGCGGAGGATTGGTTAGTAATTAAGGAAATGCTGTACTAGCATCTAATCCCTAGCCTCTAGCCCCTAGTCCCTTTTTTCCACTTAACTTCTCAGATATCTGTACTAATTAATTGATTTAAGTATATTTAGGTAAATTTTTCTGTCTAGATCCTCACGATAGAGGTAGGAAAATCAATGCCCCGTTATGATATTTGTAACTATCCTATCCCCCCGGATAGGATTTTATTTTACTCAGCCGGGAAATAATCAAGTTATTTCTTTGATACTTCTCTCCATTCTGGTTATATTGAGGAACTCACTGTGGTAGCGACGCCGGAAAAAGTACAACATACCCATGAGCAATCATCACGTCAAGACCGAGTAGCCGTATTACTTATGGGCTACGGCGAAGTCGAAAGCTACGAGGATTTCGCTAACTATAACGAACAGGCTTTAAATCTACTGACAGCAAAATTTGCACCAGTCCCTACCTGGATTTACCCGCCTTTAGCCAAGCTGCTGGCTTTATTTGACCGTCATGAGTGGGGACACACACATCATGATTTCATTTCCCCACATAACGCTATCTTTGAACAGCAACGCGCTGGGATTGAGAAGAATTTACAAGCTAAGTGGGGTGAAGGCGTTCAAGTATTCAAAGCGTTTAACTTCTGCGCGCCTTTTTTACCGAAACAAGTTTTAGCAGAAATTAAAAATCAAGGCTTTGACAAAATCTTGATTTATCCCCTACTAGTGGTTGATTCTATCTTTACTAGCGGGATTGCGATCGAGCAGGTGAATAATGCGTTAGCTGAGTTGGCTGATAGTGATGAACATTGGGTTAAAGGAATGCGTTACATTCCTTCTTTCTACAACGAGCCAGCTTATATTGATTTGATGGCGCATTTGGTAGAGGAAAAAATTAATGCTGATTTAGCAGCTACTTATCTACCTTCGCAAATCGGGATTGT
Organism: Tolypothrix sp. FACHB-123; assembly: GCF_014697075.1. Taxonomy (GTDB): domain Bacteria; phylum Cyanobacteriota; class Cyanobacteriia; order Cyanobacteriales; family Nostocaceae; genus Aulosira. The sequence continues at coordinate 28,986 of NZ_JACJRE010000034.1, forward strand.
GCTGATGAATCACGGTTGTCCCCATAAGGCGAAGGGCTTTACTTCTGGGATTAGCGAAAGTGAAGCGCTGTATGAATTGGTAAGGGATAAGTTGATTAATCGCTATCCTTTAATTTCTGTGGGTTGGCTAAACCATGACACCCCACTAATTGAATGGACGCTACCTAATGCGGAGCAAGCGGCTAATAACTTGATTCAATTGGGTGCAAAAGTGATAATCTTTATGCCAATTGGTTTTGCGACGGAAAATCACGAAACTTTATTGGATGTTCACCACATTATCCATGCTGTGGAGAAGAAGCACCCCGATGTGGATTTTGTACAAATGGCTTGTGTGAATGATCGTCCGGAGTTTTTGGCGATGGTTGCAGAGTGGGCTGATGAACATATTAGCGCGTTGCGTGCTGAGGAAGGTGTGGCGGTTAATACTCACTTGGATGGACATCATCATCACCATCACCATCATTAAGGGGGAGTTTTAAACGCAAAGGTACGCTAAGTCAGCGCAGAGAAACGCAAAGGATGATGATTTGGGACACTTGACTGAAGTTGAGATTTCAAAGATGCAAGTGTCCTCTTAATATTTGAAATTTTATCCTACATTAAAAGGTTTTCGGTTGATGTTTAAATCCCCGACTGAAAATGTCTTTAATTTTTAATTGTTATGGAAGTTCGCCAAACTGTTCTCGATAGCGAGAGAGTAAGGATTCTAGTTCGGTGGCGCGTTGGCGCTCTTGTTCTGCTTGTATTTCAGCCTGGATACGTTTATCAGTTTCTTGTTTGAGTGCTGCAATTAATTCATCATTTACTAATAATTTTTCGCCATTATCTAAGCGATAAAAGCCAATTAATTTTCCTTCTACAGCGAGGCGTAGTTGTAAGGGTTGGCTGCAATTATCGGTGATTGGTTCATAAATATCTTCGCGCAAGCGATATCCTTGTAGTTGTTGTTCAATCCATTCCCCTTTGGGGTCGAATAACCAATATTCTTCTACTTCTAAGCTTTCATAGAGATTTTTTTTAGTGGTTTTATCTTCTTCTTGAGTTCCTTTTGAGGTGATTTCAAAAATTACTTTTGGTACTTGTTTTTCTTCCCAAATTTTATAGTTATCTCTTCCCCCTGGTTCAACGTCATAAATTACCATGACATCAGGTGCTACTCTTAATTTAGGAAAGCCTTGGGCGTAATATAAAAATTGATTAGCTAAAACTGTGGCGCGACGACCTTGAAGATATTGTCTGAGAACTTCTAGTGTGGTTAAAATTGCATACAAATGGTCGTAAGTTTCAGCCACAGGTTCTCCATCGCTGCTGGGATAAATAATTTCTGATTTGGGAATAGCGCTAGTCATAACACATTTATATATGTGTAAATAAACAATATTCTAGCAACAATTACGAATTACGAACTTGTACTAAGCTTGTCGAAGTATTACGAATTAAAACCTGGTTTCATACTCAACTACAGCGCGTCCTTCATCACCTAAATTGGTAGAAGCACGCACGCGAATTTCATCATTGAGGCGATAAATAACGTTGTAACGTAAAGATTCGTTAGCAGCAAAAACCCGCGATAAGGAAGCAGAAAAGTTATTCGATATATCAAATACACCTTCTGCTGCTAAACCGAGTACGGAAACATTTGTTGTGGGGTTGGTGACGAGTGTGGGAAATAGTCGTAATTCACTTAAGCCGATGGTTTGACCAATTTCTGTAATCGTACCTTGCAAGTTAGAAAAAATTGCTGAACTTGCTAAGTTGATTAGTCCTAAACCTGCGTCACCTTGTTGTAAGTTGTTTAAAATTGAGCCTCCTAGCAAAGCTACAATTTCTCCGCGATTCCGACTTGGTTCGCTAGTTAATACTAGATTTCTTGATAATTCGCTAGCAGGGCCTTTAGCTATGGCTTGAATGCGTACTGTGTTTAAAGTACCAAAGTTAATTGCCGAAATATCTCGAATTTCGCTAGAGATACGGGAAGTGCGAGCTATACTACCTCTGACTTCAGGGACAATTGTGACTAAGCGGACATCTAAAATGGGGTCGAGTCCCCGACTGGGGGTAAATATTGCTGTTTGGTCGTAACCACGAGCTAAGGTAAATTGGGTGGTAAACAAATTTATCTGTCCTCCTTGCAGATTTATCTGTCCTTGGGGACGCGGTTTAGCTAAACTACCGTTAAGTGTGATGTCTCCTTGAGCGACGAAGCTAAATAGGGGTTGACGAGTAACGCGGATATCGTCGGCTAGAATTAGCTGTAAGTTAGCAAATTCTACAGAGATTTTCGGTGTATTTACGGGTGTAGATGATGTGGCGCTATCAGGATTAGTATCTGTTTGTGGGGTTGTAAGGGTGATTTCGGGAGAGTTTGCTGTTGGTGTGGTGGTATTAGTTGTAGCGGTAGCGTTTCCGAGTAAGACTTCACCATTATTTAGCTTAATTGTACCGCCGAGTTGGGGTGCTAAGGCTGTACCTGTGATGACTGCGTTACCGCTAACTCCGCCTTGATATAGGTTTTGAAAGTTCAATTGCAAGTTATTTATCGCCACGGTGAGGGGGTTGCTGGCTGCTTGTTGTTGGGCGTTTGGAGTGGCGAAAATGGGGAGGGTTCCTGTGGCTGTTAATTGTCCGCGACTGTATTGTGCTTGGAGATTATCGACAATTAAGCGATCGCCTGCAAATTGCGCTGTGCCTGTAACATTAGTTAAGGGTTCTGTGAGGCTTTGGACGTTGAGTGTGGCATTATTAATTGTGGCAATGCCTGTGGTGCTTGGTTGCTTGAAGGTTCCCTGAATTTGGACGTTGACTTGTCCTTGTCCATCTACCCACTGCACTTGATTATTTAATAAGTTTAATAATGCCAAGCCTTCATTTTGTACGTTAGCTTGAATGCTAATACTATCATTTGGTTGAGTATCAGCAAATGGTAATGGAGCCGGAATACTCCCGTTAATTTGAATCGGTTCTGTACCTGTAACTAAGACATTACTACCAAAATTTAACCGCGCATCATTATAGTTATAAGCAATTTGGGCTGATTGGATAGATTGATTATTTAAGCTACCATCTATTAATGCTAATTCTCCCACAGCTTGGGGACTATTTAAACTCCCACTGAAGGTAGCATTAGCATTGATTTTTCCGGCAATATCTACAGGTAATTGGGGAAAGAAAGGTTTGATATCAGCAAGGGCTAAATTTTGGATTTGTGCTTGTCCTGATAGGGATTGCTGGCTGAATTGTCCGGTAATAGCTATGAGGGAATTATTTAAATTGACTTGCAGAGGTTGTAGAGTTAAATTCCCGTTTTCATAATTACCGCTAGCAATAAGTTGATTAATTTTATAATTACCCCATACCCAGTTATCACCAACAAAGTCAAAGTCAATATTTAACCCAGATTGCAAAGAACCTGTAACGCCTAATTTGCCGCTAATTATACCTTGTAATTCTGCTAAAGAAGGTATCCGCCGAGATGCTTGTTCTTGTCTTCTTTGCTGTGCAACTTGTTGGCGAATTTTGGTTACGTAATCTATTTGAGTTAATAAATCTGTATCTGGTAAACTTCTGGGTTGAGTTTGTAATACTTCAGCGCCAGCTAGGTTTGGTGGCTGTAAACCAGTTAGCGCATCTGTAAAATTGTAAATACTTAATGTTTGCAAGATATTCTGAATTCTGGCTTGGTCAAAACTCAGTGCAATTTGCAATGGGTTATTACCTGTTGTGGGTAAATTTCCACTGAGTATATAACGATTTTCGCCTTGAATGATTTCGCCATTACTTAAATTAAAATTCCCATTATCATAACTAATGTTACCGCGAAATTCATCTGCTGTAATTCTGCCAATTTGGGGTTGGGCAACTGCTATGTCGCCTACCAAACTATAATCATTTAAGTTAACTGTTAAATTCCCCGATAGTTTTCCGCCAATTGTGCCTAAATTATTATTGGCTGGAATGAATGTTTTAGCTAGGGATATGGGAAAATCTTGGACGTTGACTACAAGATTATCGCCGATGGTGCGTCCTGTGGCGACGGTGGAATCACGCCGAATATTAAATGCGGTGGGACGATTATCTGCGCCTAAAGAAACAGAAATTTGGTCTTGGGTTCCAGTAACTTGAAATTGCGTTCCTTGTCCTGGTTGATAGCGGACATTTCCTGTTAATACTGGATCGAATGCTAAATTATTTACTGCTAAATTTTCTAAGCGAATATTTCCATTAGCAATTGGTGTCGTTGGCGTACCGGAAACTTGTCCGTTAAAATCTACCCTTCCGGCTAAAGCAACATTTCCCGGAAGCTGAAACGGTAGAGTTTGCAAATTATAATTTTGTGCTTGGACATTGAGATTTAAGCCGGTAATTTGGGGATTTGGTTGCAATGCCACAGCGATATTACCAGTTGCCTTTAAACCAGGTGCGGAGGCTTGGAGAATTTGCAGGTTGCTGCCATTCCATTGAAACTGGGCTGTTAAAGGTTGGGTGAGTGCTGCTAAACCTTGGGAAAGCCTGACAGTACCCGCAGCTGCAATGTTTTGCGGTTGGAAAGAAGTTGTTGTTCCTGTAACGTTAACGTTACCATTTAACCTGCCGCGCAAATTTTGTGATAAATTATTCAATTGAAGCTGGGAAATAGTGGCTGTAGCTCCCCAGTTACCATTATTCAACTGAATATTTCTGACGTTAACGCTTCCCTGCGCTAAACTTAACCGCGCTTCGCCAGCAGCTTGAATATTTGCTAAAGCAAAGGAATTAGTATTACCGGAAATTTGTAAGTTACTATTCACAATTTGCCCTGGGATATTCTTGGCAAATTGATTGAGTTGAATGCTAGAGGCATTGGCTAAAGCTTGCCAATTACCATTATTCAGGCGAATATTATTGAGGTTAACCCTACCACTAGCGACATTTAAATTAGCCTCTCCAGAAGCTTGAATGTTAGCTAAATCAAAGGACTGAACGTTACCTGCAAGCTGCACGTTACTATTAATAATCTGTCCGGGAATATTTTCTGCAAATTGATTGAGTTGGATTTTAGTGGCATTAGCTACAGCTTGCCAATTACCATTATTCAGGCGAATATTATTAACGTTAACCGTACCGCCAGCTAGATTTAAGTTAGCTTGTCCAGCAGCTTGAATGTTAGCAATTTGGAAGGATTTTGTCGTTCCGGCTAGGTTGAATTCACCGTTCAAAGTACCTTGAAATTGTGGCGGTAAAGTTGCATTCGGGTTGTCGGGATTGCTGGTAACTTGAGCTAGACTTTGCAGGGGAACTTGCGAGGCATCAACTACAGCTTGCCAGCGATCGCCTTTTAGTTGTCCTGTAGCCGCAACTGTACCCCCAGCTACGCGCAAAGCTGTATTCTGAATTTGAACGATTCCTTTATTAATCGCTAATTCGACTTTACCGGGGTAAGTAGCCATCGGTGCTTGGATTTGCACCAGAGTTTGCAAATTAGCGAGAGTTCCCGAAACTTGGGTATTGGCGGAGACTGTACCGATGCGAATATTAGGTAAATTAACATTGTAAGTTTGCGCGATCGCATCTCCTGGTAAATTAGTAGCTTGTACATTTACCGCGACTCTTCCCTGTTTTCCTAAGCTAACTCTTCCCTTACCAGTAATTTTTCCCCCTTGGGTGGGGGTAGCTTGAATTTGCGAAATCACAATTTCCTGGGGTGTTCCTTGAAATTGCGTGCTAATCTGATCAAAGCTGACACGGTCAATGACAGCAGGTTTAATTGTACTCACCGCACCCGTAATTACAGGCTTTCTAATTGCACCTTGCAACTTGATATTTGCTGTCCAATCCCCAGTTGATGTGATGGGTAATTTCGCATTCAAGGTTTGTAAAAGATTCTGGGTAGTGACAGCTTTGACATTAGCTGTCAGATTGTAACCAGTTTGAGCATTGATTCCCCCGTTGATTTGTACGGGAATTTTACCTAAGTTAGCGCTAAAATTTTCTAGTGTAACCTGCTGATTCTCAAACTGTAATTTACCTGTAGTGTTGGTTATTTTGGTGGGAAGATTATTAACTTGTCCGACTACTTGATTGACATCAACCGTTCCCAAAACCGTAGTTTGCAACTGATTGCGGGGTATATTAACAGTTAAATCACTATTAATAGTTCCCGCTTGTAAGCTAACAGGTGTCTGTACTAACTGCGATAAATTAGTCGCTAATAAATTACTAGTGCGAATTTTCAGAGTAGTTTGTACTGTTTTGGGAAGTGTTTCTCCAGTAATCTGTAAACTTCCCCCAGACATAGCCTGAGTGCTAATATCAAAATTGATGCGTTGATTTTGTTCTAAAAAACGCGCAATTCCATTAAGTTGATTAAACCCAACGATAACTCTCGGTTTACCTGGTTGCAGTGATGGTGATAACATGACAACACCATTTTGCAAGCTGAGTGTTTCTAGTTCAGTTGTAATCAAACCAGCGCGTTCTTCAGTAGCTGTATTAATTCTCGTAGACACCCAACGCCCTTGTTTATCTTGTTCAATATAGATATCTGGGCGAACTAAGGTAACATTTAGCTTTAAACTGCGGTTAAAAACTAACTCCCAAGGATTGAAGCCTACATCTACTGCTTGTGCTACTAATGTATCTGGATCTGTAGTCGTTGCGGGAACTGATGTAGAACCAAAACGCAAACTATTAGGTGAAAAACTTTGAACTGCACCTAATTTTACAGGTCTTCCTAGCAGTTCTAAAAGATTACTTTCAATTATCGGTGCTAATCTCTCCCGAATGAAAATATTAGCCCACCAAATACCCCCGACAATTCCAGCTATTAAAACTATTACCAAACCAATGCTGGTACGAGTTAATAACAGCAGCCATAAACGCCGATGAGAATCCGGAGAACGTGTCATCTTTTTTTCAGCATAAGCGTATAAATGCTTCTTACATGCGCCTATACATAGGGTCTACTTTATTAGACTGCCTTAAAATGGCAATTCTAAAATCATCTCTGCGATAGATTGCTTTTTCTCCCTAAATCTACCAAAAAAGGCAGAAGGCAAAACACATAATTCCTGCTTAAAAGCCAGTATTTTTTTGTGTTTGAGGATTTATCACCATCACTCACTCTGGTACATCGAAGCAAATATACCTAAATATGCAACTCGATAGAGAATAAAATTACCAGGATTTTTGAACAAAAATCATACAGGAGGCTTATCTAAAAGAACTTATAACTTAAATTTACTTAATTAAAAAAAATCCAAAAATTCTTACTTTAGATAGGTTTATTTATAAAAATTCAGAATCTATATATTTTCTCACTATTATTGAGGTAATAATTAAGAGTTTTTTAATAAAATAATGATTTCGTCTTGGAAAAATCCTTTACCAGTTGAAAGCTATTCAACAGCAAAAGTTGTGATATATTTTTACAACAATAACCAATGGGTGCCGATTAAGTACTGTTATTTATTAAAAGCTGTTGAACTTTATCGAAACGCCAAAACTATATTGGACAAAGAAATTTTTTTATTTCCCCCTGATTTAGATCCAAATATTTTTCCTCATTAAGGGACTTCCAAGTACAGCAATATTCAATTGCTATTGTTGACTGTTGGCTGTGAATGAACAGTCAACTAATTGAAGCAGAATAATTGATTTTTTGAAGTTCCCTAATCAACCAGCCAGAGTCTATTTTCTCAGATATCGAGAGCTATGTACTAGTAGCTTATAATACACAGTATCAACTTAGAATCTCGCTGAAGTGATAACTTTTGCAAAGAGCAGCTAATTTAAGTATTTGTATGGTTATTATATGTAAAATTTATAGATGAGCATGGTAAGTGGGCTAAAACCATGTTGAATTTTTGAGTTTGCTAACTAACTTACTCCATGATGATTTGACGATTTTACAATTTCGCCAACTGGGGATGATTGATATTATGCCTAATTCATCGTTTATAGCTGCTAACCAGAAAAATGCTGCAACCAAGCGGGATGTGAAGCAAGTTCCGTTTGTTGAGTTATTCAATCATCGCGTACAGGGAGTAGTTTCTAGCGGTTCTGATATTGAACGGGTATATGTATCTTTTTTTGAAGCCGGAACCCTAGATTATTATTGCAGTACAAATAATAATCGCCCTTGTGGAGGTTTAAGCGGCTATCCCTGCAAACATTTACAAGCTGTGATGAAAGAAGCGATCGCAGCTTACGGTATTGACCAAGTAATAAATTATCTTAAAGTTCCCGGCGACCCCAGTCAAATTACTTCCCTAAACGACATCATCAACCGTCGCGGTACAGTAAAAAAAGAACCAGCCAGCGAAGTCTTCAGCCGTTTTTTAAACTACCTCCGCTACCTAGAATTACAAACCGCTAACTCTCCCCTACCTGAAATGAGTTGGTTTGTTTAATTATAGGGCATGGGGCATGGGGCATTGGGCATTGGGCAGAGACGCGATGAATCGCGTCTGTACAATTTTCAGTTGTTGAAGACAGAAATACAGAAACTAAATTACGAATTACGAATTACGAATTACGAATTAATATCATGGCTTTCCCCGGCGCATTGCATCAAATCAGCGAAAGCAATCAAGAAATATTCGAGTTGATTGCAAGTTTAGATGAGTGTTTTATTACTGGTTTTGCGAATTTAGATGAGCAACATTTACAAACTTTACAATCTATAGAGCGTGTATTTACTGGCACGCCTTTACAACAATCTTTAACTGAATCTACTCAGGCAATTAGCACAAATGAGTTTGTAGATAAGCATTTTGCTGTATTGGCGACTGTCCGCGCTGCTATTCAAGGAGCATTATTTGATACATTACAAGCTCAAGTCAGGAGTTTGTTAGGACGCGCAGCTATAGCTGAAGTAGAACACAAAGATGCAGATGAAGAACCGCCGAATAATGTCAAAGTGTTGTTAGCTAGTGTGCGTCACTGGTTAATGGAAATTGCTTTAGTCGGTTATGCACGTTTAGATATTTCCACGTTGGTTCCGTTTTTAGGGACACTCGAACAAATCCAAGCGGAACCTTTATTAATTAGACAAGCTGCTTTACTGACTGGCTATTTTCATGAATTGATGCGCAATCTTCCCGTCGCTGATAGCCAAGCAATACCTAACTATCGTTGGGTTGATTTGTGGACTCAGGCGATGTTAGGCACTATGCGCCCAGCTATTCTACCGCAATCATCGCCAATATCGGGAAATTTAGAAATTTTAGGTTTAGATTTACGCCAACACGCCAATTTAGTTAGCTTTACAGCCTATGGGTTGCTAAATGCAAACAATCAAACTCAACTGGTGCGAGTTACTCAATCAGCTTACAAGGTAGATGCAATTAATAACGAACAAATTTGGTTGTTATTTCCCAACGCGACTAATTTATTGGATGCTTTCGCCCAAAACCGCAGATTGCAAATTAAAGATGTACCTTTGCTACCTACTGGAGATTTATTGTGGCAAGGTCAAGGTGAACTTGGTGAAAATTATAATTTAATCAAACGGGCGGCGGAATTTTTTGCTGAGAATACAGGTAACAGCTTGATTTATTCTACAGTGGCAGCGTGCGATCGCCATCCCATCCAACTTGCGGAACCGATATATCTCAGTAATTATCAAGTCGTCAAAAATGACGAGAATATTGTTTTAAGTTGGGGTGATGCGGGTGAACTCAGCATTGCTAATGAACGTATCAGCAGTTTATCAGAACTAAATTTAGACATAATCGCCAAATCTCAGCAAATATTCGGCTTATTACGCTTTGATGCGGGTAAATGGTCAGTGCAACCTTTAGCAGTAGCAGTGAAAAACAAAATCACATCTACTGGACAAACCGCAGCATCAGTCATTGCGAAGAAAGATTCCATCAAAAATAGCGTCGTGGGAATTTTACAAGAACGTTCTAGCCGACTACTGCGTAAGGGTTGAGGAAAAATCATGGATACAGAACAAATTGCTCAACGCCGTCAAGTTGTATACTGGCGCTTACTAACCAGTATGTTTGGCTTTAGCGAACAGGGTGCAAATTTTGAACACATGGCGACAGAAGTTGTCAGCGAGTTAAATTTACCCCAATTAATCCTCGACCCTAATATTAGTATTGAAAACTTACTCCACCGCTACCCAGAATTAGAAGCAGATTTTAATAATCCCATTATTCCCCAAGACGACGCGAACGAAGCTGAAACCGCTACCCTACGTCGAGGCTTAGTTTTCTCCAAATTACTCCTCAATGCTTTCGGCCCCAATACCCAAACCGGAGTTGTCACCGCACAACAATACGCGCAATGGCTGAAAGATGTGGGATTTTTAGAAAAAGCCTTGGGATGTCAACCGGGAAGTTTGCGCGGACAAGGGCCGGGAATTGGGAAAAATCCCGGACAGCAAAATCAAGGACAAGGTAGCAGTCAAAGTGGTGGTATGGGTGCGGGTTTAGGTACTGGTGGCGGTTTCACCGTTACCGAAGAACAACTGCGCGCCACCCTCAAAGCGTTGGAAGGTGAATTAATTCACCGCATGGCTTTACATGAAGTCCTCAAAGATGACAGATTAGCCAGTCAACTTACGCCATCAATGGCTTTGGTGGAACAGCTATTACGAGAAAAAGCGAATTTATCAGGAAATGCGCTGAAAAATGCTAAACGGTTGATTCAGGAATATGTAGACGAACTAGCGCAAGTACTGCGTTTACAAGTAGCGCAAGCTGTTGCTGGAAAAATTGATTATTCGGTTCCACCAAAAAGGATATTTCGCAACTTAGATTTAAAGCGGACAATTTGGAAGAATTTAACTAATTGGAACCCCGAAGAACAGAGATTATTTGTTGATAGGTTGTATTACCACCATACAGCCAAGAAAAAAACACCAACTCGCATGATTGTAGTTGTTGACCAATCAGGTTCAATGGTGGATGCGATGGTGCAATGTACAATTCTCGCGTCAATTTTTGCTGGACTTCCCAATGTGGATGTGCATTTATTGGCGTTTGATACGCAAGTCATTGATTTAACAGCTTGGGTACATGATCCCTTTGAGGTTTTATTACGGACTCAATTAGGTGGGGGAACACATATTTATGCGGCGTTAGTGGAAGCTGCACAAAAGATTTTAGAACCAAATAATACGGCGATGGTGTTAATTTCTGATTTTTATGAAGGTGGTAGCGACCAAGTTTTATTTGATTATATTAAGTCTTTGAAGGAGTCGGGGTTGCATTTTATTCCGGTGGGTGCGGTGACGAGTTCGGGATATTTCAGCGTGAATCAATGGTTTCGGGATAAGTTGAAGGAGTTAGGTATGCCGATTTTAACAGGGAGTCCGAAGAAGTTAATTCAGGAGTTAAAGAAGGTGATTGTGAGTTGAAAGAACTCACCCATATTCGCTGCAAAATTTTCTTATTTCGTGATCTCCGCGCCTACAGGGTTTGTTAAAAGAAATGAACCGCCAAGACGCCAAGTACGCCAAGGAAGAAGAGTTTAAAAGAGATTTTACATTAATTATTAGGAGATAAAAATGGCAAGGGTTAAAAGTAATAATACAAGTAGCGGGACGAAAGATAATACTGTGATGTTAAGACAGCCGGCGGAAATGAAATATGCCGAAGAGTTGGAATATTTAGCGTCAATTGATAAAGGTACAAAACCATTTTCTTGGCGACTGTCGCCGCAAATGGTGCGGACTTTTGTGTTGGGAAGTACGCCATCGCAAAAGTTAGATAGGCAAATTGAACAGAAATGGTATGGAGATCGCGCGATCGCAGAACGTGCTATTGTCACTTTAGCCTCTGACCGGGGTTTATTGTTGATTGGTGACCCTGGTACAGGTAAAAGCTGGTTAGCTGAATTACTCGCAGCGGCGATTTCTGGTAATTCAACTTATGTAGTTCAAGGAACAGCAGGAACCACAGAAGACCAAATCAAATATTCTTGGAACGTGGCGATGGTGATTGCATCTGGTCAATCCCGCGATTCTTTGATACCCTCACCAATTATGACAGCAATGCATAGCGGTGCAATGGGCAGATTTGAGGAGTTAACCCGCTGTACTTCCGATGTCCAAGATGCACTGATATCTATACTGAGTGAAAAGTATATTTCAATTCCCGAATTAAAGATAGATAACGTAGCTTTTGCTCAACCCGGATTTAATGTCATCGCTACAGCTAACAGTCGCGACAGGGGTGTCAATGAACTTTCTTCAGCGTTGAAACGGCGGTTTAATTTCGTACACATGCCGGTGGTGACAAATAAGAAGCAGGAAAAAGAAATTATCCTCTTCCGCACCAAGGAATTAATGAACCGTCACGGCTTTGAAGTCGATGTTCCGCCAACATTATTAGATGTATTATTGCAGACCTTTGCCGACTTACGCGAAACCAGCGCCGCCGCCAGTTCCGATGACCAGCGTTTAGAATCAGCACTTTCCACAGCCGAACAAATTGGTGTGTTAGAAGATGCGATTTTACACAGCCGGTATTTTGGCGCGACTAATTTAGAAGCGGGTGCATTAGCTAAATCATTAGTCGGTACTTTAGTACGTCGTCAACCAGAAGATATTTCCGTAATGAATCAATTTTGGCACGCCGTTGTGGAGAAGCGCAGTCAAGAACAAAAAGGTGAATGGGAAGCCTTCCTCGAAGGTGGGAAACAAGCGATGGGTTTATTTTAACCAATATCTCTCTATAACTTTCTTTCCTTCGTGTCCTTCGCGTCTTCGCGGTTCGTTTTCTCTTTTATCTCACGCAAAGGCGCAAAGACACAAAGAAGAACTCCAAATATTTGGAAACTTCCTAAACTATGAGCCTACCAACTGCATTCAACGCACTCCAAGAACAACTCCTCAACGCTGCGAAAAAATTCGCTACCGATGCACAACCATTAAGCGAAATGCTAACCGCTTTAATACAAGACGTAGAAAAAGCCAGCAGCGAACCTTTAGAAATTTTCCCCGTCTGTCATCACTCCCCATCCTCCGCTTTGCAGATGGTGCGACGTTTACGGGAAAAACCGCCGAAAGTCATCTACTTGGAACTGTGCGAAGACTTACAAAACACCGTTGAAAATCTCCGCGATTGTAAATTACCCGTCGCTTTACAAGCTTTCGCTGCGGAATCTGAGCATTTTTCGCCCAAAATCATGCCGTTGAGTGTGGTTGCACCCATTACCGAAGCTTCCGCCGAATATCAAGCGATCGCATTTGCTCTGCAAAATCCCGAAACTCAGCTAGTATTTGTAGATAGGGCGGTGGATTTTGTCTTTCAATGGGAACCCCCCGATACTAAACTTGCTGAAGAATCCGAAGAACCCGCCAGCGATGAAGCGAAAATGCATGGTTCGGCTGTAGGTGTAGAAGTCGGTAGTCTTGTCCCTACTTTTGACCAATTTTTAAGCTTTTTACTCCGCAACTCCAATACCCGCCACTTTTCAGAATGGTGGGATGAATATGTAGAAACCGCAATTATCGGCGCAGACTACGACACCTACCGCCAAGTCATGTTCCTCATCGGTAGCTTAATGCGCCGCTTAGGAACCCGCAATAAAGATATCGAAATCGACCGTCAGCGCGAACGCTATATGTGGACTACCATGAAAAAACACATGGCGGCGCATAATATTGCACCATCGAAAGCTATCTATATATGTGGTGCAGCACACTCCGCTAGCGATGTAGCAGAATATAGCGTTAATAATAATAATCTCTGGGAAATCCCGGAACGCACCCAAACCAAATGGTTATATGGTTTAATTCCTTCTAGTTTTGCGGCTATTGAATACCAATTTCATCATCCAGCCGGTACGGTATCCCTAGCAGAAGCAACTTGGAAAAAGAATCTTAAAGTTACTGGATTAAAGGGATTCTCGCTCAATAAAGAAGAGAAACACACTAAAACAAAGCCAAGTCCTGTTACAGCCACCAATTCCACCCTCGCAGCCTTCTTAACTCGTCCCCCAGAACTAGCCATAGCTGACACAGAACAATTATTGCAATGGTGCGCGGATATTGTCGGATTGGCGCGGAAAAATGCCTATTTAGCCAGTACAGCAGACTCTATCGCCATTTATCAAACCTCAATGCTGCTAGCTGGGATGCGAAATAGAATGCACCCCACACCCTACGATTTTCAAGATGCAGCAATTACCTGTTTAGAAAAAGACCGCACTCCCAAAAAACGCAATATTTACCAACTTTGCCAAATTTTACTCGGAGGCGATCGCATTGGTACGGTTGGTTACGCTTCGTTACCTCCCCTAGCGCAAGATGTGTACGATAGGCTTCAACCACTGGGTGTCAACCTACTTGCACAAACCAACCAACGCGCCTTAATGGATTTCAAACAGCAGCCAGAACTTTTACCCTGTTCTGATGTGCTGTGGCGATTGCATTATTTGTTGGGTGATACGATTGTAAAACCAATTATGGGCGATCGCAGTCTTGGTTCCAAACCAATTCAAGAATCTTGGGAAATTCGCATCGGTAAATACCAACGCCATCTTATTATGGTTGGTTATGAAGGTGTCAGCATCGAGCAAGTTTTAGAACAGCGTCTCAAACAAACAGCTTTCTCTCCCCAAGCCAAAACCAGCGATGTTCTCAAAGCCACGGAAGATAGTATTTTATACGCGCGGAGTTTGCGACTGACTCAAGAACTCGGAGAACACGCAATTTCTCTCCTCAAACAAGAAACAGGTGTCAGCGACGCACCCCAAGTATTTGAACGAGTCCGCAGGTTAGTGCATTATTACCGCGCCACACCCACAGGCTTACCACAATGGATAGAAAATTTTGTCACCACAGGCTACGGACATTACGCCACCTTACTACCCCAAGCCTTCGCAGATAGAGGAACCACCCCCGAACAAATCGCCGGGATGTTGAATTTTATCTTCACCCTGGAAAGTTTAGCTTTATCTCTCGGTTGTAACCGCAGTCAATTATTAATCGGTGTGAAACAATCCAGCCAAGGTTTAGACGACCCCGCCAAAATCGGTTTATTGTGGACAACAGAATGGTTACTAACATTAAGAAAACTAGAAGAAATTCGGGAATTTTTCAATGATGTGATTAACAACGAAATGTTAATTAAATCTTTCCCTGAATACCTAAATGGGTTTATTTTATCTTTAACCTTTGCACCGAGAATTAGTAAATTTGTTGTCGAACTGTTAAGTAAATTATTCGCCACAGTTCCCGATAAAATTTTATTACCTTGGCTACCAAGCCTAATTCTTAAACTGCGACCTCATGCGCAAATTCTCCAAGGATTAATCAAAGAAGCCTCAAGTAATTTCCCGAAGAGTTTAGCCGGCTTTAATAACTGGATTCCTGCATGGTCAAAGCCGCAACCTGATATGCAAAAGCAGGTGCAGCTAGTTGATGCTGCACCCACACTCAGCGAAAGTGAATTAAGAATTAGAGAATTTCTGTTTAATTATTCAGCAACAACTAATGTGTTAGCTAAATTATTAGGTATTGGAAATTTGAGTTGGGAAGATAATCTAGAACTTTCTGAAAATCCCAGCAATAATTTATCTGAATCTGAATCAAAAGCTCAACAATTAATCAATACCTATTCAGCAACCTTAAACTACTTTGCTGCTGTATTGTAATTTATGATAAAGCTAAATCAAATACCCAATGCCCAATGCCCAATGCCCAAAATCTCAAGGGTGGGGTTTCCCCACCCCTACGGGATTTAAAAATCTTCCAAACCCAATGTAAGAAATCGTTCAATGACTGGATCTTTTTCTGCTTTTAATTCCTTATGAGAATCAGATTCCACAACTTCAACAGGTTGCTCAATTTTCGGCTCAATTTTCGGCTCAATTGGCTGATAAATTGATTGTATCGGCTGAGGTGCTTCTTCAACCACAGCAACGACAGGCGAAGCGGGTTGTTGTGGTTTTGGTGGTGATTGCTTCGACTTTTTGCGTTTGGATTTCAACTGAATTTGGGTAATTTGTGTCGTCGCACCCAGTCCCATCATTGTACTAGCGACTGTGTACATTGCATTCTGATTTAAGTATTGTACGCCCAAATATCCGACTGCGATCGCAGATACTGTGGCGGAGATGCTTCCCATGATAATTTGCTGCTGTTTCAACTATTTATCCTTGATTTGCTTGGTAGTTTATACGTATTTAGCTCCTGGAATTAATGTAGCATTAATTACAAATTAGTCTATTGAATAGCCACATTAATGGCCAGCCATCCCGGCAGTTAAATAGACTTAATACACCAAGTCTAGCTAGGCTAATTTTGAATGACTCTTGTAAAACAAGAGCAGTCAGAGCTTTTGAGATTTAGCTCCACTCCTCAATAGCCTAATCTACTGACAACGGTCAACCTTTTGCTACATATTGTTAGAGATAATACAGATACCGCATTTACTTCAAGTTTGCAAGTAACTTTAAACACAAGATGCTCAATCGTTCAATTGAGCACTGCTTAGGAGATCAGGTCAATATTCAGTCGTTATGAGAACCAATGGCAATCATACCGCATCCACGGAAATGCGATCGCATCTTGAAAATGCCTAAATCCGCTTATAAGCCTAAATAGCTCAGTCAACCAGCTATAAAACAAGCATTTCGACTAACTCAATACAAAAGCTGGATATTAATAGTAAAGAAAACTCTATGATGCAATTACATAACAACGATTCGCATCTCATTCTCTGCGTACCTCCGCGTTTACCTTTGCGTACCTTTGCGTTTAAATCTTCACCCTCAATAAGCCACGATTTTATGCAAACCTGTACTAAGGTAATAATTGCAATTTCACTTTTCCAGTAGTAAGCATAGTGTAGCCCATGCTCACTGCCATTAATGATAAAGCAAAGGAAACAAGCGAGATTGGCGCAATAAAAATGACACTACTCATAATTGCATAAGCCAAGCTAGCAGCAATCATCAACCAAGCATATTGACGATTTTGTCCACCATATTTTAATGTCAATATTCCACTAGTTATCAACAACATCACAGGCAAACTAGGAATAAAGTATCCAGAAAAAATTACACTACTTGCCAAAACCTTAATGCCAAAAAGCATCAAAACTAATCCAATAAATCTAATTATAAATTTCATTATCTATTGCTGTGTAGGTTCGCAATAGAATTTAGGTTTGACAGATACAAATTATGCAACATCACCCCCAGTTTTTGTTAGGAGTGACATTGCAAGCCTATAATAGCCATTGACAATTATCTGCAATCATCTTTAGCTAAAGATTTTCGCTAAACTACTTAAGCGTTCGTAAACTGGAATTAAGCGATCGCCTTCAATTTCTACAGTAGAGGTGGGATAATGACGAATAGCCCCCAGCAAAGTTACTTCACCATTTTGGTTAATGGATGTGCTTAAAGCAGTTTGCAGTGCTTGTGCATTTAATTCCTCTTCTGGAGGATGAACTACCTCACCAATTTGGTTGACTAAAACTGGCCCAGCCCAGCTAGAAAGTATATTATTTAAAAAAGCGCGGTCAGCTTTTATCCCGGCTGTTAATGCTTTACGGGCTAATGCAGGATTTTGTTGAGAAGCTTGTAAATAAGCCCTCAGTGTAGGCGTAGTTTTACCAGTTTCGACAAATTGATTTAATTCGGTGACAGAAATAGCGCCTTGAAAATTCCCATACTTTAAAATCACCTGTTCAGCAGCATCAGCATTAGGACTGAAGAATAAAACACTAGCCCCGACTCCTAAAGCTATTGTTTGTCCGATTAATTTAGTAAATTGTCCTTTGCTGAATTGATGGAAAAATTTAAAAATCTGCATTTTATCGAACTTCCTACTATTGTGGAGCATAGAGAAACACAAAAAATCAGCCCTAGTTCTTCATCCTAGGTTGTGCAGAGAAAAGTACAATCTGACTATGGGTTGATTCAGGTGATGATTATGGAAATGGATAAGCGCGATCGCAGATTTTAACGAACTCAAGTATAATTCATAGGCAATAGTTTTATCAGCCACATCTTTTTATCAGGCTAATTAGCATGTCTGAGAATTTTCCTTTCTCCAATTTTCAAGAACTACAACAATGGCATCAGGGAATCAAAGACGCTAACCGCAATAATATTTTTTGTCATTGTCGTAATTGCGGTTATGAATGGATGGATTCAACATTTGATGCTATTTGTAGCCAATGTCATAGCCAAGATGTCGAAACTATTTCATCCTGGCAATTTCCCGATGATTAAATCAGAGAGTTTTTAGATATGACACAAAACTGGTCACAAGAAACCTATATTAAAGCTTATAAATTTGCTGCACAAGCACACCAAGGGCAGAAAATTCCTGGTTCAGAAATACCTTACATCATGCATTTAAGTTTTGTGAGTATGGAAGTAATTGCTGCCCTCAATGAAAATCAAGAATATGATGGTAATTTAGCAATTCAATGTGCAATTTTGCATGATACCATCGAAGATACAAATATAACTTATGAGCAAATAACCAGCGAATTTGGTACAGCAGTCGCTAACGGTGTCCTTGCTTTAACTAAATATAAGAGTTTAGAAAAACACCTGCAAATGGTAGACAGTCTGCAAAGAATCCAACAACAACCAAAAGAAATTTGGATTGTAAAATTAGCAGATAGAATTAGTAATTTGCAACCACCACCATATTATTGGACTAGAGAAAAAATTATCAAATATCGAGAAGAAGCTATTCAAATTTACGAAGCTTTGAAAGATGCAAGTGATTTTTTGGCTTCACGTATAGCTAAAAAAATTACAGATTATCAGTCATTTATTTAGTCTTTGAAAATATTTGCTATTTCTGAATTCTAGAGCTTTTATCTACCAAGGGTTAACACAATTTTTTTCTAATAACAAATACAAAACCCATTTTGTTCTAATAGGAAAGCTTGTATTGATTGCCTCATAAGGCTTTTAGCAATCACCCTTCCGGAAACGCAATGGATGCAACCAGCTATGTATCAACCATAAAGTGAAACGGTATAAGTTGCCGCAGGGTAGCAAAAATCCCACAGATAGAAGTCGTGGGATTACCAATCTTAAAAAGTGAAGGTGGTTCTTAAACTACCAATCACAGCATCATCGTTATTAGTTTGACCAGGATTGGTTAACCAAAACGGGTTTCTGTTGAGGCATTAATTGTTTGCCAAATTTGGCGTAGAGAGCAGGAATAACCAACAAAGTCAAAGCTGTAGATGTAAATAAACCCCCCAAAACTACAATTGCCAAGGGTTGCAGAATTTCATTTCCAGCCCCACTAGCGATCGCCAAAGGCAGCATCCCTAGTGCGGAAGTAAGTGCGGTCATCAGAATCGCATTAACTCGCTCTAGAGAACCGTTGACAATCACATCTTTGAGGGGTATTCCCTGAGCAAACTTATTGTTATAGTTGTCTACCAACAACAAGCCATTGCGGACAGCAACACCAAATAGGGTAATAAATCCAATCAAAGAAGCGATCGAAATCACACCGCACCCAAAATAATTTGAGGCGATCGCAGCGACAGATTTAACAATGGACGATACAATCGTTCTGCCCAACGGGAAATGAATGTACCTTCTTGCGGTAAGGTTTGATTTGCCAGCAGAATGGCACACAGGGCAGGCGAAAGGGTCATAGCCACCAAAGTAGACGCGCAGATTGAGAGCAAATATGCCCAACCCATCGGTGCAAAAATGTTGCCTTCAACACCTGTCAAACTAAAAATTGGTGCAAACACGACTACGATAATCACCGTGGAAAAAATCACGGCTAACCGCACCTGTACAGAGGTTTCATACACCACCTCGAAGGGATGCTTCGGGTTGCCCTGCGCCTGATTGGTTCGCAGTCCCCGATAGCAGTTCTCCATGTCCACGATTGAGTCATCCACAACTGAACCAATAGCTACGACTAAACCGCCCAAGGTCATAGTGTTAATGCCCAAGCCAAAAGCTTTCATGAACATTAAGCCAATCAACAGTGACAGAGGAATTGCACTGAGAGTAATTACGGCGGTGCGCCAATTCATCAGAAACAACAGCATAATCACTGACACGATGATGCCTTGAATCAGGGAACTGCTGACATTACCAATAGCAGTATCAATAAAGTTAGATTGTCGGAACGTCCGCGCCACCTGCACATCAGGGGGAAATGTCGCCTGCAAAGATTGCAACACCGCTTCTACTGCTTTGGTCACGGTGGGGGTATCGACATCAGGCTGTTTGTTAATCATCATCACCACAGCCAGTTGCCCATTAAAACTAGCATCCCCCCGCTTCAGTGCTGCACCCGTTTTGACTTCCGCCACATCTTTGAGCAAAATCGGTTTACCATCTTGCACCTTCACCACAGATTGCTGCAAGTCTGCAATTGATTTTACCTGCCCAATACCGCGTACCAACAGTTCTTGACCACCACCAATTAAGAATCCACCAGGAGCGTTGGAATTTGCGCCTTTGGCAGCATTGGTCACTTCGGTCAGCGAAACATTGAGCGATCGCTCCTAGGGTGTTAACTTTGTACCATTTTAGGTGTTCAAAATTCATGCAAAATATATGCCAGTATTTCTAATCAAGGGGGCTACGCACAGCCTTACCACCCCGATTCAGAACATGGGTATAAATCATCGTGGTTTTTACATCCTTGTGTCCCAGTAATTCCTGCACTGTGCGGATGTCGTAGCTGTTTTGTAATAAATGGGTAGCAAAAGGGATATACGGAAAAATTCCATATAATCCTCCCGTGAAGGGTGGTTATACGGAAAAAATCGGTATAATTCCCAGATAGGGATGTCACAAAGAAGTTTTCCGTATATTCAGACAGAAGTTCGTTGTAATGCTTGATATATTAGAATTGACAAAAGATTATACGAAAACTTTCCGTATAATAAATAGTTATGTGTTTATCACCTTTTGGAACCCCTGGACGAAATTATTTGCCCTGATGGTGTTCATCAAAATTTATGGACTGTCTGACAACACTGATAAATTGCTTGACAATCGCTCCCGATCGCCCCTTGTGCCAAACTGCTCCCATGTCTAAATAAGGGGTTGATTCAGCAATGGGTCGATAGACTACACCCTGATCGTGACGACTTTCCACGCTGGCTTCCACCAGCGCCAAGCCAACGCCCGCTTCCACAAGGCTAACGAGTAATTCCGGTGGTGTGGCTTCTTGCACAATCCGAGGTTGGAAACCCGCCTCATGACACAGGAAAATAATCAGGTCGTAACAATCAGGCTTCACAAAGCGGGGATAGATCAGCATCGGTTCACTTGCCAATGCCGCGAGGGGAATAGTGGGTAACACGGCGAGGGGATGGGCTTTGGGCAACACGAGTACCAAAGGCTCACGCAGCACCAGTTGGGTTAAAAGCTCCGGCTGATTCACCGGAAAGTAGACAAATCCGACATCAATTTCGCCTGCGAACAACGCCTCAATTTGGGGGGCCGTATGCATTCCTTTTAAAACGATCTCCACCCCTGGGGATATTTGACGAAAGGCTTGGATCATTTGGGAAAGCAGGCGATCGAAGGCACAAATCAAATACCCAATCGTCAATCGTTTCGGTTGCGTCCCATTGAATTGCTGGGCAATCCGCGCGGTGCGATCAGCTTGGGCGATCGTTAACCGGGCTTCACCGAGAAACGCTTCTCCGGCTTCGGTTAACGAAACGCCCCGTTTATCGCGGATAAAGAGTTCTACACTCAACTCTTCCTCTAACTGGTGAATTTGGCGACTGAGGGGCGGTTGTTCCATGTGCAGCCGCTCGGCAGCTTTCCGAAAGTTTAGCTCCTCAGCAACAGCAATAAAGTATTTGAGATGGCGAAGTTCCATAATTATCCTTTGGATAAATTACTCATTGGCAATTACTGGGACTGATGTAACGAAAAGCTAGGGTGTTTGAAGATCGGCTTCACCGCTGATACCTTTTGGGTATCAGATTACCACAAAACAAGTCTTGGACAGCTTTTCAGGCATCGTGCATGATGAAGATAACAACACAGAAATCTGCGACGAACGACATTTCAACCATCCACAATCTAAGCGAGACTGCATGAAATTCCAAAACTACAAAACCCTGAATGATTGGACTGGCCGATTACCCTGTCGAGATTTTGTTCAGTTCGTATTAGATCTATTCCCTTTATTAGAGCGTGAATCTTTGTCAGCCGATTGTTCACCCTTGTACAACCAAGAAGACATCTGATTTAGCCCTGGAGGCGCAAATGCAACTCTCAAAACAGGTCAAAATATCATGCCGATTATTTGAAAACCATTGAACTGGATTATCAGGGCGGTAATCTAGTGACCGACCCCATGAACCGCACCTCCCATCCCCGTATCTTTGCGGTAGGTGATTTGAAACTGGGTATGAATCAGGTCTTGATTGCGGCTGCTGATGGTGCATTAGCTGCGACTCAAATCTGGCGTGATATTCGCCGCGCTGAGGGAACTCGGCGATCGCCCCTTATTACTGCTGCCTGAAAAGTTTTGTCATTGCAGTTTCTGAAGGCAAACTTGTCCCGGTTGATCCTGAAACCTACAAAGTCACCAATGGAAAATTGTATCTATTCTACAACGGTGAACATGGCAATACCAAACCCCAGTGGGACGCGGACGAAGCCACTATCCACGCCAATGCTGATGCCCAGTGGAAAAAAGGAGAATTCACGCTGCTTTAATTCCTCAGTTTTGAATTACGTCCAAGAGATTTTTGGCAACCATCCCTTTACATAGTAAGAAAACCATCATGATTAAGCTTTACGGTCACGAAATGTCTGGCAACAGCTACAAAGCCCGCCTGCTACTAGAACTGCTGAAAATCGAGTACGAATGGGTTAAAGTTGATCTGATGATCGGCGAACATAAATCGCCAGAATATCTAGCTCTCAATCCCTTTGGGCAGGTGCCACTATTGATTGATGGTGAGACCAAACTGGCCGATGCTCAGGCGATTTTGGTTTATCTGGCACGGCAGTATGGTGGCGATCAATGGCTGCCGTTGGAGGCTTTACCTCTGGCTCAAATCGTGCGCTGGTTGTCTACGACAGCGGGAGAAGTCCGCCAGGGGCCAGAAAATGCGCGACTGCACTATTTGTTTGGTGCAACCGCCATCAACATTGAGCGTGCCCATCAAAAGGCAGAGCATATTCTGACTCAACTTGATCAGCATTTGAGTACTCATACCTGGTTGGAGTTTGAGCGACCCACGATCGCCGATATCGCCGTTTTCCCTTACGTCGCCCTGGCACGGGATGGCAAAATTGCACTGGATGCCTATCCCAACGTATTGGCATGGATCGATCGCGTGAAGCAACTCCCCGGCTATCTGCCCATGGCAGGCATTTAGATTTTGCGATCGGTAAGGTGGTATTGTCTGGCATTCATTGAGTCTGAAACCATATCTCAGGAGAAAAGCCCCATGGCAAACCCAGGCTGGACACGAGCCGAATCGCCCTTTCATGCAGGCGAACTCGCCATTCAAGCGCGGCTAGGCGCACAGGCGCGAATGGACAAGCAAGGACGACGGGTGATCCGCGAATACCTGCCGGATCAGTTTCGGCAGTTCTTTGCTCAACTGCCCTATGTGATTGTGGGCACGGTAGATGCCACAGGACATCCCTGGGCTTCTATTCTGGTGGGGAATCCGGGCTTTCTTGCCTCTTTGAGCGATCGCACCTTGCAAGTTACTGCCCAGCCGCTGTTTGGCGATCCCTTAACAACCACGCTCGCAGACGGTATCGATATTGGCTTTCTTGGTATTGAACTGCACACGCGCCGCCGCAATCGCCTCAATGGGACGGTCACCGCAACTCATTCCAGCGGCTTTGAGGTACAGGTGGGGCAAAGCTTTGGCAACTGTCCCCAATACATTCAAGCCCGCATGTTTGAGCTAGGCGATGCCGATCCGACTGCGCCAAAACCCGTTTATTCTGTCACCACGTTGGGATCTGTAGAACAAGCCATCATCACAGCAGCCGATACGTTTTTCATCGCCACGGCTTATCAATCTGAAACAGCCGGAGCCGCTAGTGGTGCCGATGTTTCTCATCGGGGTGGCAATCCTGGCTTTGTTCGGATTGATGATGCCCACACCTTGACCATTCCCGACTTTTCTGGCAATTGTCACTTTAATACCTTCGGCAACATCGAGCTGAATCCCCGCGCTGGATTGCTGTTTGTGGATTTTGATCAAGGCAACCTGCTCTATCTGACTGGCATGGCTCACGTCATTTGGGAAGGTGCGGAAATCGCCGCCTACGAAGGAGCTGAACGATTATTCCGGTTCCACCTTGAGCAGGGATATCGGACAGAAGGTAGTCTGCCTTTGCGTTGGTCATCTCCCGATCGATCACCTTTTATGGCGCATATGGGTTCCTGGTAACCGATACCTCACCTGATGGTGCAGGCTTCTGGCATCGTACCGATGGTGTTCGAGTTTATCTGCGGCGGGTGAAGCGGAACGTTAAATCGACCACTTCACTCAGTATACTTGCACTATATTGCTAAAATAATCGATAATCCTTATGGTAACAGCGATTAGTTCGCCTTTGGTCGCGCCGGTGGTGACTTCTACTGGCTCATAAAAATTCTTATACTGCACAAAGACTAACTGCTTGCCATCAGCATCAACCAATGCCGTCACCGGAATCATGACAGCAGATCCAGATTTGGCAGAGGAGGCGATCGCTTTAACCACAATACCTGACATTTGATCGGTTTGGGGATTGACTTTCACGGGATTAATGCCGCCCGTTGCTTAAAATTCATCACCATGCCCAACGTGAGCAAATACAACTGTGGGCGCGCTGATAATTAAACTGGCTGCCAGAATGGAACTCACTAGCATAAAAGGTTTCATAATCACTCCTCACAATGGATACTGATGTAAACAAAAGTTCTCCATAGTTTGCCAAAGGGCAGATGAAATCCAGGTGAAATGGCAGATGTTTTTATGAAGGGGGCTACGCACAGCCTTACCACCCCGATTCAGAACCTGGGTATAATATCATCGTGGTTTTTACATCCTTGTGTCCCAGTAATTCCTGCACTATGCGGATGTCGTAGCCGTTTTGTAATAAATGGGTAGCAAAGATAACCTTGAATGCAGCAGTATGAATCTATAAATTTTGCTATGACAATTACGGAAAATTTGGTTATGCTTACTCTAAGTATTACCGTAATCTTATTACTTACAGGGATTTTCTATCAAGCAGTGAGTGAAGCCTTGGATCGACGCAGACATCCTCCACAGGGTGAACTTGTTGATATTGGGGGATTTTGTCTACATCTCAACTGTATTGGGCAGGGTACACCAACGGTTGTTATGGATGCTGGTGGTGGTGCTCCCTCAATTACATGGGGCTTGGTTCCATCTGAAATTGCTAAATTTACCCGGGTTTGCACTTATGATCGAGCGGGGTTTGGTTGGAGCGATCCCAGTCCCAATATCTCCCGCACCAGTCAGCAGAGCGTTGATGAATTACATTCACTTTTGACTAAGGCTGGAATTAATCCTCCGTACATTTTAGTTGGACACTCATTAGGTGGAGTCAATATGCGGCTGTATGCAAGTCAATATCCAGAAGATGTGGTCGGATTAGTGTTAGTCGATTCTTCCCATGAAAATCAGATGACATCCGAAATGTGGAGGCGCATAAAAATGCAGTCTTGGCTTTATCAAGTTTTGAGGGTTGTCAGTCAAGTTGGAGTGCTGCGATTAATCGGGGAGATGAATCTGTTACCAATTCTTGAGGATATTAAGCGAGAAATTCAAAAATATCCTCTGGCAGTAAAAATCTTATTTGATACCTATAAATCCTTCTGTTACCGTCCCGACTATTCCCGGATTTCTCACAAGTCAGAAAAAAACGCTTAGGTTAGCCAAATTTAGGATAATTTAATTAATACATTATTAAAATACTCCAGAGCTTAGGAAACTCAAAGTAAAAGCCGAAGCATTTAAAGATATATAAAATACATAACAATTGCTTAATACTGATACAAAAAACTTGTAATAATCAAAATTCACATGACAATTGATGGGTTAAATCAAGGAAAATAACCCAAAAAATTAGTTATTAAAAATCAGATTCAGCTATTACTTGTGAATTAAATTAGGTCATTATTAACAATTGATTTGGTATTTGAGATAAATACTTGTAAACCGTTGCAAAACTCTCTTTATAAGGACAAGCACTACTAATCGCGATTAAAACTCGTCGTTTAGTAATAGTAATAACTGCTCCTAGCTTCAAGAGTTTGGTGCGGATAGTCTCAACAGTTGCATTTTTGAATTCCGTATTTACTAAACATTGCTCTCGCAGAAGATTCATCAAAACATAAGCGATAGATGCCAACCACAAACGTAATTGATTTCCTACAAATGTATGAGTACTAGTCCTGTCACTTTTTAGCCCTAATTTTTGCTCTTTTAAGCAATTCTCCATGTTGCCTCTTGGGCAATATTTTTGAGTATAAAGTCGTCCTGGAGGGATTTTATTAATAGGCAGTGAAGTCACTACAAAGCGAGTATCAACTTCTTCATAACTATACTCAACTTTGGCGACAACACGACGATTACGACTCCAAGTATCTAACGTTTGATAGTCAAGATAACAATACCACACTGAGTTATCAACAAATGCTGCTGCGTCTTTCATTACATCTGCTGATGGAGAAAACAAGGTTTCAAAAAACTCTACTACAGGTTTAATTTTCCTTGAATATTCTTGGGATGCACGATACTGTATTGTCTTAGTTGCCTGGAGTAGTCGATTATTTGGTGCGAGTCCAAACACATAATCAATTTCAGTTTGAGATTCACACCATGCCATAATATCTTCTCTGGAATAAGCGCTATCTCCCCGAATAATAATTTTTACATTCTGCCAGCGTGAGCGGATTATTTTTATGACTCGTTGTAATTCTTCTAGTCCCCCTGATGCTGGATCTACATTAGATGCACGAAGTTTTGCTGCCAGTAAATTTTTACCACAAAAAATATAAAGTGGCGCATAACAATATCCTCTATAATAAGGATTAAAGAATGTTTCTTCTTGATGACCATGTACCGGATCATCGGTAACATCTAAATCTAAAATTATTTGTCGTGGTGGTTTTCGATAGGATTCTAAAAATAGTTCAACTAAGAGTGTTTCTATAGCTGATGCATCATGTTCAATCCGGTGATATCTACTATCTGCCCTTGAAGATACATCTTCTGGACAATGCTCGATCCGATTTAAGGTACTTTTTCCGGCCAATCTAATTGATTCAGGTGAGGAATTAATGACTTTTCCCACACAGAGCGCAAATATCGCATCGTGACGGAGAGTTTCATGGTCATTTATATCTTCATAGCCCATGATTAAGCCGTATATTCTTTGTGCAATTAAGCTATTAACTGGATGCAGAATTTTATTTGGCTCTCGGTAATCTTTAAAACATGCTGCCAGCCGTGATGTTATTCCTCTTTTTCTATCTAGTTCCGCAATTAATGTTAATCCGGCATCAGATGTTACAGGCTCACCATTGAAATTAACTACAACTGGACATGAATTTACTTGTTCAAATATAAACTGTTCCGGTATACAATCGTTTTTATTTGGGGTCATACTTCAAACTGCTGGAATTGTTGTCCAATATGCATTTTGGCAGTTTTTGACCCCTATTTCTTTAAGCTTTGTGAGAAATCCGGGTATTGGGCAACCGCATCCAGTGAACTTGCCAATATAAAAAAGAGCTTTGAGGAAATTCAATCAGTTACATCACTGGGCAGCCTGCCTTTGATTGTGTTGAGCCAAGGTTCTAAAGATTCAAAGATGAGTGAAGAAAGATTCCAGAAATGGGCATCGCTTCAGTTAGATTTGACCAAACTATCGTCAAATAGCCAACGTATCATTGCAGAAAATAGTGGACATCTTGTGCAACTGGATCAACCTGAGTTGGTTATTAGTGCAGTCCAACGGTTGATTGAGAGCGTCTAAAGTTATGAGTCTTCGATTGAGGCACGGCATAACAACTAGGTCGGAGCGGACTGCCGAAAGTCCTCAGTGTGGATGCGCCGCACAACTTCACTGGTAAATGTTTTTGTAAAATATGAGCTTCATGGTTGATTTCCTGGAACAATGCGAATTTTACTGGTGGAAGATGAAGCGGATTTGGGACTGGCAATCAAGCAAGTCCTAATTAGCGAAAGATATGTTGTGGATTGGGTGACAGATGGCATTCAAGCATGGCTGTGCCTGGAAAGCCAGTGGACAGATTACACAGTTGCTATTGTTGATTGGCTACTGCCGGAAATGTCGGGATTACAGTTATGTCAAAAGCTCAGACTACACCAGAATCCTTTACCAGTGCTGATGCTGACTGCTTTGGGTCAGCCGGAAAATCGTGTAGCAGGGCTGGATGCGGGAGCTGATGATTATTTAGTCAAACCGTTTGTCATGGAAGAATTGCTGGCACCGTTGCGCGCCCTTCAGAGGCGATCGCCTCAACTACAACCTTCTGACTTGACTGTTACAGGTTTTACTCTGGATACAGCAAACAATGTCCTACGAGTGAATTCAGATGGATCTACGCCTCTAGTCATTCCCTTAACCACTAAAGAATTTCAGCTGCTCATGTATTTGATGCAGAACCCCAATCGCATCATTCCCGGTAGTAAATTGCGTCATCAACTTTGGGACATGGACGAAGAGCCGATTAGTAATGTAGTTGCGGCGCAAATGCGCTTATTACGGCGCAAGTTAGCAAATCATGGCTGTTCCTGCCCGATTGAAACTGTTCCAGGTGCTGGCTATCGCTTTAACTCTCAACATGAATAGCTACTCTCTTTTTCGGCGCAGTCGTCTACGGTTAGCCCTATGGTATGCCGGAGTTATGGGCGTGATTTTGAGTGTTTCTGGCTTGGGGATGTATCGCGCAACGGTACAGACAAACTGGGCAGCAATGGAGCGTGAAATTGAATCAATTGCGGGAACTCTACACGATAGCGTTGAACCACTGTTACCGCCTTCTGAAGAACCGACTGCTGTGCTGCAACAAATTTTTCCTGATCTTTGTTTAAGTGGACAACCCTGCAAGGCTACCCCAACGCTGATTCAACGACACACCATCGGCATCAGCGATCGCACTACATATTATATTCGTCTGTTCAATCATCAAGGGAAACTCCTGGCTTTTTCACCCAATCAACCGCTATCTCTGCCACCAACTCTCAACCGCACTTCATGGCAAACTTTTCGCACCGCTAAGGGAATTCGCTATCACCAATTCACCACAATTTTACATAGTGCCAATACCCATCCTTTAAATAATGAAGCCAATGCTGATTCATCCTGGGGCTATTTGCAAATTGGGCGCACTTTAGAACATTTTGATGCGGAAATCAGCCGGATTCAATGGATTATGGCGATTGGTTTGCCTATTGCCCTGAGCTTGGTTGCTACTTCCAGTTGGTGGCTTTCAGGATTAGCCATGCAGCCGATTTACCAGTCCTATCAGCAACAGCAACAGTTTACCGCTAATGCTGCCCATGAATTGCGATCGCCCCTCGCCAGCCTGTTGGCAACTGTAGAAGCTATCCTCCGCATACCCCAATCAAATCAACAAGAGAGGCACAGGATTGGGGCTAGCGATAGCTGTGGCGATCGCTCAAAAACATCAAGCGCATCTCACAGTTGAAAGTCAGGTAGGAAAAGGTAGTATTTTTACACTAAAAGTAAAAATTGTATCCTCTAACACATAGTGTTTTTTTAAGACATAAACTTCCGAAACTGCGGTTTTCACGTAACTAGATGCCTTCGGTTGTTACGGCTCCTCAAGTATTTGCCCAACATTATAAGTTTGCCCTTCTATCGTTACTTGATCGTCTGCTACTAATTTCCTTCCTCGTCGGGTTTCCACTACACCATTGACTTTCACCGCACCATCAAGAATCATAAATTTGGCTTGTCCTCCAGTTGGTGCTATTCCCACTAACTTTAAAAACTGATCGAGTTTAATCATACTGTTACTTGCCAATTCCTGAATATATTTCTCAAAAAGCTTAACGCATTCATAAGTTTTGTTTAAGTCTAATTAAATTAGATATAAGCATTAGTTGAAATGCTCAAGGCATTCATAAGTTTTGTTTAAGTCTAATTAAATTAGATATAAGCATTAGTTGAAATGCTCAAGGCATTCATAAGTTTTGTTTAAGTCTAATTAAATTAGATATAAGCATTAGTTGAAATGCTCAAGGCATTCATAAGTTTTGTTTAAGTCTAATTAAATTAGATATAAGCATTAGTTGAAATGCTCAACGTAAAACTTAGTTTGATGACAGCAAAATTAAATTAGACATCAGCATTAGTTGAAACGCTGAACGTAAAACTTAGTTTGATGACAGCAAAATTAAATTAGACATCAGCGTTACTTGAAACGCTCAATGTAAAACTTAGTTTGATGGCAGCAAAATTAAATTAGACATCAGCGTTACTTGAAAGGTTATTGATCGAAAATTTATTTAAGATTTTTCCCGGCGATGATTAGCAGCTTGTAATAACAATGATTCGGCAAAAGCGATCGCATCTGTGGCTGATTTCCCCCCAGCTAATTGCGCTAATTCCTCCCGGCGAGTGGTTAAATTATCCAAGGCTGTCACCCGCACTACAGTACGCTGTTCGCTACTACCGTTGTTTGATTTATTACCTTTACCTTGATTAATAGTTTGTTTATCAACGCGAAAATGCCTATCTGCCATTGCTGCTACCAAGGGTTGGTGGGTAACACACAATACCTGAGAACGCTGGCTGAGTTGGTGTAATTTTTCCGCGATCGCCTGTGCTACCCTCCCGGAAACTCCCACATCAATTTCATCAAATACCATTGTCCCCGCAGCATCGGCTTGGGATACACAAGCTTTCAACGCTAGTAAAAAGCGGCTCATTTCTCCACCGGAAGCAATTTCGCTTAAAGGTTGGAGAGGTTCCCCAGGGTTGGGACTAAACATAAAAGTAATTTTGTCTGCACCGGTGGCGGTTGGGGTAGTCGGGACAATATCTACTTTAAATTGCACCTTTTCCATCGCTAGGGGTTTGAGTTCCGCGATTAACCGCGATTCTAAACTGTTAGCGGCTGTGCGGCGCAATTGGGTTAATTTATGACAAGCTTGGGTGAGTTTGGCTAAAGTTGTTTGTTCTTGCTGTTCTAAACTTTCAATAGATTGTTCGCTATCGTTCAATTCAGCTAATTCGCCTTGGATTTTTTGATAATAGGCGATCGCTTCTTGTAATGTCGGCCCGTATTTCCGGCAAATCTGCTTTAATTCCCTAATTCTTTCTTCTACTTCCTCTAACCGTTGAGGATCGGCTTCTAAATCTTCGCCATAAGCATTAATTTGTCTGGCGACTTCCATTAACATAGCTTGCGCATCCCGCACCAAATCTAACAGGGGTTGCAATTGGATATCGTATTCCACCATATCAATTAAGGTGGCTTCGCTATCTCCCAATAAATCGGCGGCGGCTGGGGTTTCGCTGTCGTTTTGATACAAAGCCTGATAGACTTTGTAGCTCATCTGTTGTAAATCGACAACGTGATTTAGCCGTTCTCGTTCTTGTAATAGCTGTTCTAACTCATTGGGATCGTTGAGGTTAACTGCACTCAACTCTTGCACTTGATAGGTAAGTAAATCGAGTTGTTGCAACCGTTCCCGTTCTGATGTCCGGCGTCTTTCTAATGCCAGATGTGCTTTTTGGTACGCAGTATAAACAACCGCGATCGCCTGACGCTGCTGCATTAAAGCATCGCCACCATGTAAATCTAACCAATCCCGGACTTGCGCTGCTTGTCCTACTTGCACAGTTTGCCCTTGGGCGGTAATTTCCACCAAGCGATCGCGCAGTCCCCCCATCATTTGACGATTCACCAACACCCCATTTACCCGCGATCGACTGCGGACATTACTCGCAGTCGCCGAAATTTCCCGGCTAATCACTACAGAGTGTTCGTCTATCGAATCAATTTCTTGTTCGCTTAACCAACTGGCTAAAGTCCCATTCGATTTAAAGGTGGCTTCCACCATCGCCCGACTAGTTCCGGTGCGAATCACCCGACTAGATACCTTACCGCCAAGGGCTGCATCAATCGCATCCAAGATAATTGATTTTCCCGCACCGGTTTCACCTGTTAACACATTCAGTCCAACACCGAATTCCAATTCTAATTGGTCAATTAAGGCAAAATTTTCAATTCGCAGGCAAAGCAACATCAAGCCACATTCTCCATCTAGGCAGATGCCGAATACTTCTAACTTTGAGGACTCTAGGCATGAGCGTTTAGCAACCAGCTTGAGCCACTACATAGAAGTAGCAGGCCCATTTAAGTGTAGCAAACCTAATACTGTTACGCGGTTACGAATAATTGACCGAAGACACAGAGGCGCACCCCTACCTTCTGCCTTTCATCCTCAACGCGGATTAGCTACCGGCGGCGGAAACCAAGGATTACTGCCATTAAATCGCACATCTCGGTCTAAACGACTGTGGAAGGTAGATAAGATAAAAGAATTCTCACCCTGTCCCATAATATGAATAGACCAACCAGGAACAGGAATTTTCTCACAAGCTGGTTTATTAATCGTTACACCTAAACAAGTATCATTCCAAGTTATTTGTTCAGCCCAATGAAAATTAAAACTATCGGCAGGTTTACCAGATTGTGCAACCGCAGTTTTAATTGCTTCATTCACAAGAGAACGCGGTATGCTTTTGGGCGCGTCAAATTGAAATCCATTTTGCAAAGCAAAATATACCCACTGCTGTCCTGGTGATGAAATTTCCACCTTCCAACCAAAGGTATTTTCGATGTTAGGCATTGCTCCTTGGATTGGCATAGATGGGCCATCGCCGCCAGATCTTCCCCATTTTACAGCTTGAACTCGCTCAACTTTCCAGAGCGATCGCGAAATTTGGGAACGTTTCGCTGCATCAGCTAAAATATCTGCAATTGTTTTCTCAGGTATATTCCCCACACTAGCAACTAAATCTAATTCAAATCTATTCCCATTTAAATCGCTACGATATACCCATTGTCTTGGTTCCTTTGAGCTTGGTTTATCACTTTTGAGTGTAATTAACCATCCAGGGGTTTTTGTGGAGTTGCAGCGCTCATAGATCTTAGGAAGGTCTAAGCAGTTGTTTTTCCATTCTTTTGGCTCAACAGACGTGATTCTTATCTTGCCTACTGCTGGTTCGCTGAGTAATGTGGCATTACTGATTACTTTTTGGCGCACATCTTTAGGTAAGCTTTCTAAGCCATTAACCCGAAAATTATTGCGCAAATTCTTTGGTGACACAGCATGATATAACCACCGCTGTTTACCACCGATAACCCTGACAGCCCAACCTCTGAAAGCAATTTCTTGACATTTCTCATTAGCTACTGGCAGATTTAAACAAGAGTCAAATGTCTTAGTTTCTATTTTAACAATCCGCACATCGCCAAGTTTTAAATTTAAGCGTTTCGCCATATCTTGACGAATATTTAAACTCACGTTGCTGGGGATAGTTGATGATTGAGATACAGATGGTGTTTGAGAGAAATTACCAGGAGCAGAAGCTAAAATATATTGATGTGTAAAAGTAATAGCTAGGGTCAATCCACCTACTATTGAACAAATAGTAGCCTTAGTTTTCATAACAAATATAAATAAATTTAGTTGTGTAATTGCGATGACGAAAGATACATAAATTTAGTTGCCATCTAAAATCAGGAGTTGCAGCACATTAATACAGCAGATTGCAAGTTGATGAGTTACAGATAATCATTGATTGTAGGAGCACTGGCACTGCCATGCCCCGAAGCGCGTACTGTCGCATTCTTTTTTTAAATTTGGATAAATAATTAAACGTTTGTAGTGAAGACTTTAGTCCTATGAAAAACTAAAGTCCTCTCTACAAATTCATTGTCGTCAAATATTGGCGAATTGCTTAGTAAGGGAAAAGCTGAGGGAATAAACCAAATAAGGTGAGTAAAGATAAAGCCAGGATCAAAGATGCTCCAGAACCTAAGGTTAATAAAACCAAATCTCTGTTAGGACTACGTAAGAAGGTTTGTAAAGTCAATCTTTGAACAGGCTTATATCCCACCGTTACAAGTGGCAATTTATCGCGATAATCAGTGCCATAACGCGCCATTCTCTCAAAAGGTAATTCGCCTTGAGAACGCTGGGGTAGAACCCGTCGCCGTTGGTAAGGAACTGTATTATCACCAAAATTATCAAGATATTCGTCGCTGTTGACCAACTCTTGGACAAAGCCAACTAATCCTTTAGTAGCCAGCACAATAGACCAGGCAAGTTTTTCGCGATCGCTATAAATTCTCCGTCCCAGAATCCGTTGTACACAGAGTTCGACAAAACGGTAATTATTGTTAGCATCGTAATTTAACCGCCGAAACGAATCAGATAAAACTAATCCGCGAATAAACTCTTTAACTGTAATTTGTCCTGCTTTCAGTTGAGATTCGAGGAAAATTTGGCGATTACAAGACAGCATCTGCTGTTCGTGGAAAATTTGGCGATAGGCTGCCAAAATCAAAACATCCATTTCTGTAGCTGACAGCAGGTTATCCGTTGTGTAAATTCTGGGCTGTTCATCACCAGGGATCTCAAAGCTAGCCACACGCTGGTTTTGAGATGAGGGAGCATACTCCAACAAAGGAATTGACATGATAAATACCTCTATGCTGTAAGCTGACATGCAAAATTCCGGCTTTGGTGAGTCGAGTTAGTCGCACCCGATCGCCACAGCTTCTAATTCGCAGCCATTTAACTGCTATCCAGATTCGGAATCTCAAAATACAGAATAAGCCTGTATCAGAAATTCACCTTTCAAATTGCGGGAGAAAGCAGTATTTCTTAACAATCCAGAATAATTAGTAATTAGTAATTCGTAATTCGTAATTAATCTGAATGGGCACAAACAGTCTGACTGTTATGGCTATTGTCCAATCCATAACCTGAAGCGCAACTGTTAAGGGAACTCCAAAAAATAAATTATTCCGTTCAAGTCGTTGACTGTTGACTGTTGACTGTTGACTGTTGACCGTTGACTGTTAACTGTTAACTGTGAACCGTCTGTAGGGGCGGGTTTTGTGAGATATTCACGCTCCTAACAGATCTGTCGGTTAAACCCGCCCGTACAACAATAGTAATGGAATATTTTTTTACTTGGAAATCCCTAATAGCCAACTGCTGATTCTCCCCGCCAAAAAGCTAAGGGATTCTGAGTGGGGTGATAATCAGGATAAAATCGCAGGTGAGATTCCTGAATAGTGTCCGGGGGCGCAATCCCCAATCCGAGGCAGAGGTGAGAGAGCGATCGCGCAAATTTTTCGTGGTGTCCTGGAGAACCCGCATGAGCATGGGCATATTCGTGGACAACTAAGAGTAACCAGTCCGCTGGCTTTACTCTTCCCACATCAATCAAGATGGTAATCGGATTTGTTTGTAGATTGCACAAACCATCAATCCCAAAAGATTGAGCAATTGGCGCTGCAAAGATTTGAATCGCAGGTTGTTCCCAAGAGTGAAAACAATCGTGGCAAGCCTGAAGATAGTTTTCTAATTGTCTATTCACCGCCTCAATATGGTCACCAATCCAGACACATAAAGATTTGCGGTTTTCCATATCAAAAACCACATCAATCATCTCTGCATCGAGAGCTAGACTCCTCACTCCATAAAGATAATCTAGCCCTCGTGTAAATGGATCGGTACTGGTGGTGACTATTAATTTACCAACCAAAGAGTGAGAAGTATTCTGTGGATTCGGTCGCATTTTTTATCTGTTCGGGGTTCTGGTTTGAGAGGTCAGCCTCATCGGAATTAGAGGTAACTTCTGAAACATCTCCTACCCGGAACTCTGTACAGAAGGTAGCTGTACTAAAACCACCAAATCTTTTGACTGTACTGGTACGCATCCGAATGCTAGGGCTAACAAACCAGAATCTCTCAATGGAACTCATGGTTTCGTACTCGGTGATCAGGACTAAAGCGTCCTCATCATCCATTTCATAGCGCCCAGCGACAGGAACAATTTCCGCATAACCCCGTTCGCGCAACAGCGAGCCTTGACGGGGGTTATCAGCATCAGGAATCAGAGAGAAGATAGTCGAACCTTCATGGTTTTCATCTTCGCGATCCCAGCCCATTGCACCGTGCCAAGAAACAAAAGCACCACCAATAGCCAATTTAGGGTCAACTTGATGAAGTTCGCAAATTTCAATCACTTTTGGATGATCGGCTCCCAGCGCTTCAACCAAGATATTAGATTCCCCAGCTTCCGAACGCTTAAAGGCTAGATGGTGAGTCGTGCGCTGCGATCGCCATCTACCTGTACTTAGTTGAAAAAACTCCATTGCATCCATAAATCAAACGCTAACTCCAAACAACAAGTTGAGCAACCCAATACCCAATTGGGATCAATTATAGAACTCCAAGAAACTCTATGCTTTTTTCTTTTCAGTTCTCTCTGGCAAACAATGGTGTCTATTTGCTCAAAGCAAAAAATATCTGCTTGTCAAGCATATGTAACTTTTGTTAACTTAAAACCTAGAGCATTGCTAAAGCTAATAGTTAATCGCCCAACTAATCGCCCAGTTAATCGCCGTGAACCACCAAACTGACCAAGAAAAACCACAAGCTAGCGCCAATACAAATATCGTTCCAGAAACCGAAAAAATTCTTTGTCCTCATTGTCAGCGTACAGCTACAAATGGCATTAAATGTAAAGGAATTTGTGTAGCTGACAGTGACTACTAAAATCAACCCCAACTCATGTGTTAATTATTGCACTCCGCCAGTTATTAGTGATATCTGCAATCTCACACCCGAATTTTTGGATTCAGAGAAGAGTTTATTTGTTGCTACATTAAACCTGCTTATTCAATAAATTCCCAGCGATTTGTCAAAATATTGGGAGATATTCCTTCCAAAGAGTCTAAAAAATCTTCAAAGCGATGTTTTTTTAATCTATCTCGCCAAAATACTCTCTGATGCAAGTTATTTTGTCATCTTGGATATCGAAGGAAATGACATTGTTTCCTGTAAATGGCTGATTGTGAATAGTTCCCTGAGTTTCCAATTCAAATATCACACTAGTATTATTACTGATAATACTTTTGGGTGGACTAAAAATTAAGCGATCGCCCCTGTCTGCACGCGCTTGTAGTCTAGCAATTAGCTGCGGCTTATCCTCATAGCCAAAGGGAGTATCTCGCTGCTGACCAACAGGTACCCAGAACATCACCTCATCTGCCAGCATGTCAATGAAGGGCTGAAAATTCCCTGTTGCCCATCCTTGAGCTAAGTAGTCAAATGCTTGCTGGGCAGTCTGCTGAATTTTTGTACCCTCCATATGCCTTCCTAGATAAGTATTAGTTTAACTACGCAAAAACCACTTATTAAATTCTTATCGAAAAATTGGGTTGAAAACCTCGTCTTCAAAGGACGACTCTATGAATATACATAAAAATAGCCTGCATAGGCAGGCTTTGTTGGTTAATGTGAATCTCACAGAAAATTGTCATAAACCAAGCAATTTCAAGACTGCTCAAATAACTTCATCTCCTGCCACCAACGATTCAGCGGATAATAAACTACAGGTGCCCACAGACTGCTGAGAATGCCAGAAGCTAGGGCAACACGCTGATAATATGTCCAAATATATTCAGCTTTGCGATCGCCCATCCAAGTCAATTCCAATCCAAAAATTGTCTCTGAGATAAACGCCATTGCAAAGACAATTAAGGCGATAGAAATAAAGTCTTCTTCAATAAAACGCTGCTTTTGAATTAAACTAGTCAACATTCCCACGATCCCCAGAGATAAAGCATGGGTGGGGTGAGGCGAAGTCATCGCATCTTGAAGTAACCCCATGACAATACCTGCCAATAGACCAGACCAAACTGAGCGTTTCACACTCCAAGCTACCACCCAAATTAACAGCCAATTCGGCCCAATTCCCAATAACTCCATCCCTGGTAAGCGGGTAGGCAACATCAACAAACATAACAACACCGACCCAACTGTCACCGCCCAATCCACAAACTGACGAGTACGTGGATGCCAACGCGCCATCGGCGGAATTTGGATAATTGGTTTTTTCCGCGCAGGTGGTTTTGATTTTTTTGGACGACGACCAGTTAATACAGGGATCTTCATGGTGTGGCAACAGTTGTGGCGAATTTAATTAGAGTTTTGCGGTTGTGAGTTGGTTGGCGGCTGGGGATTTTCTCCCTCTGGAATAGTGTTTTCTGGTTTTGGGTAGACAGCCACCCAATCTAATGACCGAATTTGTGGGAAAAGTTCCACTTTGGCAATGGAAGCAGGAAGTTTCTTTAAATCCAGAGACTTAATTTTCCCTACTGCTACACCCGAAGGAAACCTTTGACTGTAAGTTGATGTAGAGACATAATCTCCCACCTTAGCATTAGGAACTTTTTCATAAAATTCCAACACAGCTTCCGCCGAAGAATCTCCGCGCAAAACACCTTTGGCTGATGTCCGGCTAATTGTTACACCTACTTGACTCTTGAGATCGCTGATCAATAACACACGACTAGTATTAGGCGTAACACTTTCTACTAAACCAACTAATCCACCTTCTGCTTTAACGATAAAACCTGCTTGAATTCCCGAATTGCTACCCCTATCTAGGGTAATTTGCTGCCACCAATGATCGGCACTGCGTCCGAGTACCCGTGCCGGAATTGGGCGTGATGCAATTGGCTCTTTAGTTACATATCCCAATAAGTTTTGTAACTTTTGATTTTGACTTTCTAGGTCTACTATTCGCGCTTGTAACTCTGATACACGGGCATCTCTGAGATGTTCTTCCGGAGTTGGCCCGGCTTGTAACATTTGTACTGGACGAGTAATTCCTTGGTACATCTCCAGCAAGAGAGCACCTTGGGTTTCGCGTAATACCCAAGCGCTACCTAATGCCAAAGCGACTAATCCCAGTTGTAAGCTTTTGCGATCCCACCAACGACGTAATAGCACCATCTATCCATACCTTAATTTTTATATGTTTATATAGTTTGTGAAAATTCTGACCAATTATTGGTTCTATTTATATAAAACCCAATATCAGATAGTGAATTCTACATATTGAGAATCCAATATCTGATATTTTTGCTACATATTCCGAGAACGACCGCTGAATACCCGTTCCAGTTGCTTGAAGTTTTCCAACACACGACCTGTTCCTAAAACCACACAACATAAAGGATCGGCAGCAATGTGTGTGACGATACCTGTCTCATGACTAATGAGTGTATCTAGGCCTTTGAGTAAAGCACCACCACCAGCCAGCATAATACCCCGGTCAATAATATCGGCTGCTAGTTCGGGAGGTGTCCGTTCTAATGTCCGTTTCACCGCTTCAATAATCACCGATAGCGGTTCGAGCATACTTTCGCGAATTTCCGGGCCTTTTATAGTCACAGTACGTGGCAGACCAGAAAGCAAATGTAAGCCCCGGACTTCCATCATGGAATCATTATCATCATTGGTGGGATAGGCAGAACCAATGCGAATTTTGATGTCCTCAGCAGTCCGTTCCCCAATTACTAGGTTATGAACTTTCTTCATATATTGCAGAATTGCTTCGGTGAGTTCATCACCCGCAATCCGTACTGACTCGCTCAGTACTGTACCTTGGAGACTGAGTACGGCAACTTCTGTTGTCCCACCACCAATATCGATAATCATGTTACCAGTTGGTTCGGCAACTGGTAGCCCTGCACCAATGGCTGCGGCTACTGGTTCATCAATTAAATAAACTTCTCTGGCTCCAGCTTGGGAAGCTGCATCCATGACAGCTCTTCTTTCTACCCCTGTTACACCACTGGGAATACCAATGACAATTCGTGGTAGAATCAATGACCTACCTTCATTAACACGTTGAATAAAACTTTTTAACATCAGCTCAGCTGTGTCAAAGTCAGCAATTACCCCATCACGCAAAGGACGAAGAGCAACTACATTTCCTGGCGTGCGACCCAGCATTTTTTTAGCATCTTCACCTACAGCGAGTGCAATCTTTTCGTTTTGATCGATAGCAACTACTGAAGGCTCTTGAAGTACAATACCTTTACCTGATACATAAACGAGGGTATTAGCAGTACCGAGGTCGATACCCATATCCCACGATGAGCGAAAGTTCCTGAAAAGACCCACGCGTCCTACGCCCCCTATTTGCGATACTTGATGACTACGACGGTTAGAGTTAATCGTGCTGGATTTTATTACGTTTTTGATCCTTAGTCCAGTAAAGATAGCTATTTTTTTAGATATTTTTTGAGAATCTTCACTGGCTGTCAGCCTAATATTTTCCGATCTTCTTTGATTTAGACAATATATCCGTATAGTTTTCTACTTTATCCCTAGTATTTTGTATCATTTTTCGATACAACTTTATTGCTAAATCTTTAACATATTTTCAATAGTTTCACAATTCGCTATGATGGAATTCAAGACAAATAAGTACGTATGTACTGAAAGGTAAACCCATGAGTATTAATATTGTCACCCTTGTTGGTCGTGTAGGCGGCGACCCAGATATTAAATATTTTGAGTCAGGTAGTGTGAAGTGTAGATTGACACTAGCGGTGAATCGGCGATCGCGAAACCGGGATGAGCCTGATTGGTTCACCTTGGAACTGTGGGATAAAACAGCAGAAATTGCGGGTAATTATGTACGCAAAGGTAGCTTAATTGGCATCAAAGGCTCACTCAAGTTTGACACATGGAGCGATCGCCAAACAGGAGCCAGCAGATCTATGCCCGTTATTAGAGTAGACCAGCTAGAATTATTAGGTTCAAAACGCGATAGCGAGGGGGCTGGGGGAGATTTTTCGCCAGAAAATTTCTAAATATTTGATCAACAGTCAACAGCATGAGAGTGTTGACTGTTGACTGTTGACTGTTAACTGTTGACCGTAGACAACGGACTAATAACTAATTTGTAATGTTACCGATGCTTCTACTTGCTGTTCGCCGCCAATTACAGGTGTAGAGACATCTGCGTTACCTGCTTTGAAAGCTTCAGAACGCATTAAGACAGGTGAGGGTGGTGGGGTACTAGCGCCGTTGATTTGAATGCTTACCACTTCTTTAGAATTCAAACCCAAGGTACTAAAAACTGCTTGGGCTTGGGCTTGGGCGTCTTGAGTAGCTTCTTTGAGTGCTTGCTTTTGCGCTGCTGCGATCGCTTCATCAGTAGCCACAAAACTAATACCATTAATTTGCGTTGCTCCAGCTTTTACCGCATCATCTAACAATGTACCCGCTTTATCTGTAGCAATCCGAAAACTGACAATGTTGCTAGCAGCATAACCAGTAATTCGCTGCACATTATTCGTATAACTATAAACTGGATTTAAGCGGATACCTGTAGTTTGTAACTTCTCCACATTCCGACTCTTGAGTAAAGCTACCACTGCTGCTGATCTACGGGCGGCTTCTTCTTGTACCTCTTGGGCTGTTTTACCTTGAATTTCTACACCCAAACTGACTAAAGATAAGGTAGTCGGAATTGATTCCATACCCCTACCGCTAACAGTAAGTGTGCGCCATAATTTTTCCTTTTCTTGTGCCAATCCTGGCTGCATAAAAGTTACACAGACAAGCATTGCTAAGGGTAAAGTTTGCCAAAATTTACCAATACGAAATTGGGAACCGGATAAAGCGGCTCTAGACATAAGATGTGCACTCCTCAAAAAATTAATTAGGGATGTTTGTCATCAGCATATCTAAGCAATTGTGATTTCACGGTCAACTGTGAATAGTTAACCGCCACCAAGAGATTTGCACAATTCTCTCGAATTGGCATCAATTGAATAGATACGATTTGTGTATTTCTACTGTGACACTGCGATCGTCAAAAATTGAGATGGTTACATTTTTGGAAACTAAAAAAAATTGAACATTGGGCATTGGGCATTGGCTTCGTGGAAATCGAGCGCAGTCGAGATTTAGCCTAACAGGCATTGGCATTGGTTATTCGGTGGGAAATATCTGCATTTAGCTTGGCAATGTTGGATGTGGTTGACAAATAGCACCAATTAATATCTCGATTTCAGGGCAATTTAGCGAAAATCTCCAAAAAGTTACTTTCAATAAAAGGGTAAAAATTAAAGAGAAGGATTTTCACAGAATCAATGCAGCTTTTTAATGCAATCAACTTCTCTTTTCCTCTGCTGGCAAGTACAACAGAAACAGCAGATAGCTCAATGGTAGTAGCAGCAGTACTACTGAGCTTAGTGGTGATCTACCTCGCTAGCAAAGTTGGTGGGGAGTTATCCAATCGAGTCGGGTTACCGCCAGTTTTAGGCGAACTCGTCGGTGGTGTGATCGTCGGTATTTCTGTCTTACACCTTTTGGTATTTCCCGAAGCGGGTACAGACAGTTCTAATTCGTTGATTATTTCCTTCCTGCAAAGCACTGGCGGCTTAAGTCCACAAGCGGCTGATAGCGTATTTACAGCGCAATCAGAGGTGATTTCGGTTTTAGCAGAATTGGGTGTGATCATCCTGCTATTTGAAATTGGCTTAGAGTCAAACTTAAAAGATTTAATGGCAGTTGGTATCCAAGCAACTCTTGTGGCAATAGTAGGGGTAGTAGCCCCCTTTGCTGCGGGTACTGTTGGGTTAATGACTTTGTTTGGTGTGGGTGCTGTCCCGGCAATTTTTGCTGGGGCGGCTTTGACGGCTACGAGTATTGGTATTACTTCCAAGGTACTATCAGAAATCGGCCGTCTCAACTCTAAAGAAGGACAGATTATTCTTGGTGCGGCGGTAATTGATGACGTACTGGGAATTATTGTTTTAGCCGTGGTTGCTAGTCTGGCAAAAGATGGTGAGGTAGATGTGACTAAAGTCATTTATCTCATTATTAGTGCTACGGCTTTCCTTCTCGGTGCGATTTTGCTAGGAAATGTTTTTAATAAGTCCTTTGT
Source organism: Tolypothrix sp. FACHB-123 (assembly GCF_014697075.1). Lineage (GTDB taxonomy): Bacteria > Cyanobacteriota > Cyanobacteriia > Cyanobacteriales > Nostocaceae > Aulosira. Next base: position 71,949 of record NZ_JACJRE010000034.1, read on the forward strand.
CGCGATCGTCGATCGCCTCAAAACCAGGGGTGAATTGATTATTCCTGCATTGATTTTTGCCTTTGTCATGGCATATCTGGCGGCTGTAATTCAGTTAGAAGCAATTCTTGGTGCTTTTGCGGCTGGTTTAGTCTTGGAAGAGACAGATAAGCGCAAAGAACTGCAAAAGCAAGTGATTCCCGTCGCTGACATGTTAGTGCCGATTTTCTTTGTCGTTGTCGGTGCAAAAACAGATTTAGGTGTATTAAATCCAGCTATTCCTAGCAATCGCGAAGGTTTAGTCATGGCAACTTTCCTGATTCTAGTTGCCATCATCGGTAAAGTGATCACAGGCTTAACGGTGTTTGGTCAACCACAAATCAACAGGTTGGCGATTGGTGTGGGGATGATTCCCAGAGGCGAAGTCGGATTAGTATTTGCTGGTGTTGGTGCTGCTAGTGGCGTTCTCTCCAAACCCCTAGGTGCAGCAATTATCATGATGGTAATCTTGACAACTTTTTTAGCGCCGCCTTTATTAAGGTTTGTCTTTCCAGACACAGACACAGCAACAGACTCCGAGAAACTAATTTTAGATGGTGCTGCTCCATCTTTAACCATAGAAAAACCTGCGTTGCTGGAGTCGGAAACTGATTTACGGGAGAGTTAAAAAACTGGCTTGGGTAGAAACACCCTGTTGATTTCCCCTTGAGGTAGATTAAGACTGAGTTCTGAATAATTCTTGCTCAGAACTCAGTTACGAATGGCGATCGCTAACTTGTTGGTTGTGAAACATTCTGTGTCACTATTCTCTCAGTTACTTGGAGATTTTTCTATGACCACAGGAAACTTCTAGCTCTCAACCACCGTCCCGTAAGATTGTCAATTTTAGTTTTTTACTATTACAATCAGCATTCGGAATGTTATCGGTTTCCAGGTTTTGCCGATTTTCCAGAAGCAACTTTACTCATGTTTCGCACAATTAGGGATTACCAAGCACCCGCCTGAAAAAATCAGTTCTTCCTTGCCTGAACCAAGAGAATTTATTCATGAAGTTTCAGAGCGTTGCTTTATTCTGTATTTCCCCATCTTCTGCAATCAGTTCAGTTTACTGACTGAGATTTACTGGTTAAAGTTAATTCTGGGTATCCTTCGTGATTTAGATCTCATAATTTTTCGAGGGAATTTCTCAGCGCTAACAACATAGCAAATGAAATAAACGTGTAAATTTATACATGACTAGCTATATTGTGATCCTAGCGCTAAAGTTTCAGCAAGCAACAACAGCTAAATTTTGGTGGTGAAAGTGTGACAATTTGCCAATATCTTGAAATATTGACTATTCCCATGAATGCGAATTAGGAGAAATGGCTGTAAAACTACACTGGTTACTACCTAGTACTTTGGGGACTATCTGCTTGCTATCGTCACCAACCTTAGCAGCAAGACTGGAATCTTGGCGTTTTGATAGCGAGCAAAACCAGCTAGAAATTAATACTGCTGGCGGTGTCCAACCAAAGGCACAACTGATCTTCAATCCCACTCGGTTGGTAATTGACCTCCCACAAACTGTATTTGGGCGTCCCCAGGTAACCCAACCCGTAGGTGGAGCTATTCGGTCGATTCGTGTGGGTCAATTTGACTCAGAAACAACCCGCATAGTCATTGAAATCACTCCTGGTTATACTCTAGATCCCCAACAAGTAAAATTCACAGGTTTGAGCGCCAGTCGCTGGCTAGTAAAATTACCTAGACTAGAAGTTGTTAAAACGCCCCCACCCGCCAATAATGTTTACAACGCAGTCACTGTAGATCCCGGTAATAGACCTAAACCCGAATTTTCCCCTGTTGTCAACACCGCCACTGGCACAACTCAAATTGAGAACTTACGGGTGACAGGTGATGGGTTTTTCATTCGCACTAGCGGTGGTAACCCAAAAATTCAAGTTAATCGCAGTGGCGATCGCCAAGCAATTAATGTTGACATCTCAGGTGCAGCTTTATCCCCCAAACTAGAGCAACGCGATGTCTTGATTAACCGCTATGGTGTCAATCGCATTATCTTTAGCCAATTACAATCACAACCCCCGGTAGTACGCATGACCATGCGGGTGGACAGTAATAGTCCTGATTGGCGAGCCAGTACTAGCAGTGTGGGTGGGTTTGTGGTTCTGCCCAACAAGGGTCTAGTAAGATTACCGGAAAATAATCAACCGCCAGTAAATCCTACTACCAACTCCCAGGCTACAATTCAAGCAGTTGAACTCGGTAGCGATGGTAACCAACTGTTAATTCGTGCTGACCAGCCTTTATCAGCCACAGGTGGGTGGGATAGGACAAGTGGTCTGTTCCGCATTACTATTAATAATGCCAAGTTATCTCCTAGAGTGACTGGCCCGACTTTAAATGCTAATAGCCCAGTTTTGCGGGTGCGGCTGCAACCCCAAGAACCAAATACTGTAGTTGTTTTAATCCAACCAGCAACTGGAGTGCGGATTGGCGAACTCAACCAAAATAGCCAGTTTTTGTCACTACAATTACAGCGTTCTGCTCAAGTCAGACCGCCGATAGGGTTACCACCCCTACCATCACCAGGCAACACATTGCCAGATCCCAGCATTCCTAATCCGCCACCCGCACCTCAGCCAGGCTCCCGTCCCCCAAACATTGGACGAGCTGTAGTGGTTATTGACCCAGGTCACGGTGGTAAAGACCCCGGAGCAATTGGGATTGGTGGAGTCAGGGAGAAAGATATCATTCTACCTATTAGTAGAAGAGTGGCAGAGATATTGCAACAAAATGGCGTACAAGTGATTATGACACGCAACTCTGACTATTTTGTCAGCCTACCGGGGCGCGTACAAATGGCAGAGAGAGCAAACGCCAGTGTATTTGTAAGTATTCATGCCAATTCAGTAGGATTGGGGCGTCCTGAAGTCAGTGGCTTAGAAACCTACTACTACGACAACGGTTTAGCTTTAGCTCGCGCGGTTCATAACAGTATTCTCCAAAGTGTGAATGTCAGAGACCGAAAAGTGAGACGAGCCAGGTTTTTTGTCCTGAGAAAAAGTTCTATGCCCTCGATTTTGGTAGAAACCGGCTATTTAACGGGTCGGGAGGATGTTGCCAAATTAAAGACTTCAAGTTATCAAAATCAAATGGCAGAAGCGATCGCTCGCGGTATTCTCCAGTACCTGCAAAGAAGATAAGAAAATAACTAGTAACTTTTGGGTAATTTCACTTAAAGGTTACTTGTTTTCTTTCACATCAGGGGTCATCAAATCATCAGTAAATTACCCAGCCAAATATGAAACTATCTTTTTTTAGTTAAACAGGCAGTCAACAATCAACAGTCAACAGCCAACAGTCAACAACCAACAATATTAGAAACATTATTGCGTCCGAAAAAATTATAAAATACCGCCTCTCTTCTCAAAGAAAGTAATCTCATCTGTACTGCTTGGTACAACCATTCATAAATATTTTTCTAAATATTAAAGAGTAGCTGTCACCAACCTTAGCAACCCGCTTGATAATAGTTTTATTTTTACATTCGGTGCATTAACTACTAAAAATCAAACCAAATCAAACAAATTAACAGCAATCTTGTATTGCTTGAATCATCTTAAGTTTAGTTATCTTGTTTTGGTGTAACTTGACCCTTTCTTGGCAGAAAATTAGCAACGCTCACAGCATGGCAGAATTACAAAGATATGTTAAAATTCTACGCCATTAGCTGTGTCTCTAATCCCAGCGCGAAATGTTTTTGCTGTATGAAAGCTCTAGTTTGGGCGGTGACGGTGTGAGGATCAATCGACATTTTGCAAGCCTAACGGCTCCCATAAATACGAATTAGGAGAAAAAACTGTGAAATTACACTGGTTACTACCCGGTACTTTTGGAACGATCCTTATATTGTCGTCGCCAGCTTTTGCAGCGAGACTAGAATCTTGGCGCTTTGACGCCAGTCAAAATGTACTAGAAATCAATACTGCGGGTGGTGTGCAACCTAAAGCACAACTCATTTTCAACCCCACTCGCTTAGTGATCGATTTACCACAAACTGTATTTGGCCGTCCCCAGGTGACTCAACCTGTAGGTGGCGCTATTCGCTCGGTACGTGTCGGCCAATTTGACCCAGAAACAACTCGCATCGTTGTTGAACTTAATCCTGGTTATACCATAGATCCCGAACAGGTAAAATTTACAGGTCTCAGCGCCAGCCGTTGGACAGTGAAATTACCTAATCCAAAACCGGAGGAAGTCGCCGTTTTAGCTGATGCGAGCAGGCAGCAACCACAGGCAACAGGAGTAGCAGTACCTTCTAATACATCGTCATCACCATTACCGCCAACAAATGTTTATAACAATGTAGTTAAAACAGGCCCAATTACCTCCATCAATACCCCCGTTAATGACCGAACTGCTATCAACAGCACAGTCGGAGCGACTCAAATTGAAAACTTACGGGTGACGGGCGATGGGTTTTTCATCCGCACTAGTGGTGGTAACCCAAAAATTCAAGTCAATCGCAGTGGCGATCGCCAAGCAATTAATGTTGACATTACAGGCGCGTCTTTATCCCCGCAGCTAGAACAGCGCGATGTCTTGATTAATCGCTATGGTGTCAATCGCATTATCTTCAGCCAATTACAGTCACAGCCCCCTGTGGTGCGCATGACCATGCGGGTCAATAGTAATAGTCCGGATTGGCGAGCCAGTACTAGCAGTACTGGTGGATTTGTCCTGCTGCCCAACAGTGGTATGGTAAGATTGCCAGGAAATAGTAATCCACCACCTGTAACTTCTAGTACCGACTCCCCAGCCACAATTCAAGCAGTCGAACTTGGTGGAAATGGCACCCAACTGTTGATTCGTGCCGACCAGCCTTTATCAGCCACAGGTGGATGGGATAGATCTAGCGGTCTATTTCGCATCACCATTAATAATGCCAAGTTAGCTCCCAGAGTCACCGGGCCGACTTTAGACGCTAATAGTCCAGTTTTGCGGGTGAGGCTACAACCGCAAGAACCTAATACTGTAGTTGTCTTTGTCCAACCAGCATCTGGGGTACAAGTTGGCGAACTTAATCAAGTTGGTAGTCAGCTAATAGCTCTACAATTACAACGATCGCGTCCAGTCACAGCAGCCCCCAGAAACCCCATTGTGGTGTTACCGCCACTACCATTACCAAATCAAGGACAATTACCAAACCCCGTAACAGATAATCCGCGGACAGTACCGCAGCCAGCCCCAAATCCCACGGTTCCTAGAGGTAAATTATTAGTAGTGATTGACCCCGGACATGGTGGTAAAGACTCAGGCGCGCCTGGTTTAGGTGGGTTGTTAGAAAAGGATGTAGTTTTACCTATTGGGATTCAAGTCGCCAGAATTTTAGAAAGGAACGGGGTACAAGTCGTTCTCACCAGAGATGCTGACTTTTTTGTCGAACTTCAAGGAAGGGTAGATATAGCAGAGCGAGTCAATGCGACTGTGTTTGTCAGCATCCACGCCAATTCTGTAGATAAACGCTCTGATGTCAATGGCTTAGAAGTATATTATTACGATAGCGGTTACGGTCTAGCGGAAGCAGTTCGCAATTCCATTCTGAATAATATCAGTACCATCAAAGACCGAGGAACCCGAAAAGCCAGATTTTACGTCCTCAGGAAAAGTTCCATGCCTTCAATTTTGGTAGAAGCTGGCTATATGACTGGTCGAGAAGACAATCCCAGATTAGGTAACCCAGCATACCAAAGTCGGATGGCAGAAGCGATCGCTAATGGTATTCTTAGGTACCTAAAACGGATATAACTAGGCAAAGGGGAGAGGAGGACAACTGACAACCGACAATTGATCGTTGACAAAAAACAAATCAGCTACTAAATCCTGTATCTTAGTTCAAAAAACCTCAACCCATATTTGCCCGTGTATTCATCTTCCATTTTTGAAGGCAATCTTGATAATTTTTCTGCCCCAGAACCCCAACGTGCGCCTATCGGTATCTTTGATAGCGGTGTTGGTGGTTTGACAGTATTACGACAAGTATATCGGCAACTTCCTAACGAATCAGTTATTTATTTTGGCGATACAGCCCGCTTACCTTATGGGATTCGTTCCCAAGCAGAAATTTTACAGTATGTCCGCGAAATTCTGACCTGGATGCAACAGCAACAGGTAAAAATGGTGATTATGGCTTGCAATACTAGCTCTGCTTTAGCCTTAGATATAGTTCGCGAAGAATTTGACTTACCAATTCTTGGTGTCATTCTCCCTGGTGCGAAAGCAGCTGTCGAGCAAGGTAAGCGGATTGGGGTGATTGCTACTCCAGCCACAGCTAAAAGCAATGCCTATAAGCAAGCCATACTAGAAATAGATGCTAATGTTCAAGTTTGGCAAGTCGGTTGTCCAGAATTTGTGCCCCTAATTGAGCAAAACCGCATTCATGACCCTTATACTACTGAAGTCGCACGCTCTTACTTAGAGCCGTTACTCCAGCAGCAAATTGATACTTTAGTTTACGGCTGTACCCATTATCCCCACCTCGCACCTGTACTGCGATCGCTTCTTCCATCTCATGTCAAACTAGTCGATCCGGCGGTGAATGTTGTCGCCGCTTGTACCCAAGATTTAGACATCCTCGGCTTAAGAAATACCCATCCCCCATTACCCACTCGCTTTGCAGTTAGTGGCTGCGGTCAGCAGTTTGCCCAATCAGGATTGCAGTGGTTAGGTTATACTCCCCTTGTGGAAGAAGTCTGCTTCACCGACGCTAAAGTTTCTCAGCACTAGCAAAACTGACTGAGATAAATACTTAAGATTCAAGAGTCAATAGTCCATTGTCCATTGACTCTTGACAATTAAATCTTGACAATTGACTATTGACTATTAACAGCTTCACTCACCTTGGGTGTTACTGATAACTCTTGTTCGTGTTTTCCCTTAGCTGCCAAAGAAATATTTGTAGTCACAGTATTTTTACCTGTGCGCTTTGCTAGTGCTAATAGTAGGTAGACGGTGAACAAATATCCAGCAGCTAAAATAAAAGTCATCATAGGCATATTTCCGTAAATCATTGTTCTACCAGCACCTTTATCTAACGAATATGCAATTTAATAACCTCAGCAAAACCTCTGCCAAACAAGCTAATTGTTGATGGCTGTGATTTGCTATGCTAGACTACACCGTAGAGTTACAACGCTCGACGGCTAACGGATTTATTATTTAAATTAATTTGGCGCAGACTATACATTACAGAGCAGCTGAATTGCCAAATAGCAATCTCTAACTGCGCTCCTCAGCATTCTACCTAGTCCGCGTTTAGCTACGAATAGCAATTTAGGGGAGTAACACCAACGCTCAATGTTAATTCAAAATCGAGCATTTTCCCTTAAGGGTAGCGCCTGACTCCAACCAAATAGTTTCGCAGGTCGCTGGCATAAAATCAGAAATTACTTCCTTGACTTCACAGCGACTATGTATTGACTCACAACTGCTGTATGCTAAATCACCTACAGGTGATTTAACTTTGGCGAGTGAATATCTGAAAAATTTAAAATCCCTAGATCTTAGCGTAACACAAGGTTCCTGACTTTTAAGCCATCTTCTCAGCTAAATTTGAAATTTTTTCTAGGACTTAAGCAAACTCGAAAAAACTGCTAACCCTGAGAAAAATACTGAGTAATTAATCTATTAAAAAAATAAAAATTATACATGAAACTTATGTAACAAAAGTTACATCATAGATATTATTGGCTATGATGTCTTATTGCTAAAACCTTTTTATAGAGGAAAAAAACAAGTTAAACCAGAGATTAATGGGTAGTCATAAACAATACATGTACTATACTTAATGAGAATCGCCTAAGTATTTTCCCTGAAAATTGTTGACCATAGCCAGCAAACAAATGCCAAAGAAGGATAAAACTCAATTAAATAAGTAATTTTACTTAAGTAAATTAAATTTAGATAATTAGATTATTTTCAGTAGCAAAGAATACATTTTTTTATAAAAATAGATAATCAAGTATTACACAAAAAATATAATTTTAGTCAAAAATTCTTTAAAAGCCTCAACCCCTAGGGTTTTGAATTATGAAAAGGTTATAGCCTTGAGAGATTGAGGGATTCCCCGATCAAAACTTTGCGCTGGCCCTGGGTTATCTTAAAATGAGTATAGGATATGTAAACTTTCTTAATCTAAGCCAGAGTCCGCCCATCCATGACCCCAGCCACCTCCCTGTTTACCCCTGTGGAAGCAGACCTGCGAATACTAGCAGATAATCTCAAACAGCTAGTTGGAAATCGCCACCCCATACTTTATGCAGCAGCCGAACATCTATTTGGAGCTGGGGGAAAGCGTATTAGACCAGCGATCGTTCTGCTCATAGCGCGAGCAACAATGCTAGAACAAGACATTACACCCCGTCACCGAAGGCTAGCGGAGATCACAGAAATGATCCACACAGCCAGCTTGGTGCATGACGATGTAGTGGACGAATCCCAAATGCGTCGTGGTGTTCCGACTGTTCATAGTTTGTTTGGTAACCGAATTGCCGTATTAGCCGGAGATTTTTTGTTTGCTCAATCTTCCTGGTATTTGGCAAACTTGGACAACTTGGAAGTGGTAAAATTGCTCTCAGAAGTAATTATGGATTTGGCCGCAGGAGAGATCCAGCAGGGACTAAATCGCTTTGATGCGAATACTTCCATTGAGACTTATCTCAACAAGAGCTATTACAAAACTGCCTCATTAATTGCCAATAGTTCTAAAGCAGCTGGATTACTGAGCGAAGTATCCCCAGAAGATGCCCAGCATTTGTATAACTATGGACGCCATCTGGGTTTAGCATTCCAGATTGTCGATGATATTTTAGATTTCACGAGTTCTACAGATACATTGGGTAAACCAGCCGGATCTGACTTGAAAAGTGGTAATCTCACCGCACCAGTTTTATTTGCTTTAAAGGAAAAACCATATTTAGAAGTGCTGATTGAACGGGAATTTGCCCAAGAAGGGGATTTAGAACAAGCACTCTTATTAATTCAAGAAAGTCAAGGCATACAAAAGGCGCGAGAATTAGCCGCCCACCATGCAAAACTAGCAACAGAGCATATTACTGTTCTCTCGCACTCAGAACCGCGTCAAGCCTTAATTAATATGGCTGACTATGTTTTAAGTCGGCTGTATTAGGTAGGGGCTAGGGGCTAGGGACTAGGAGAGAAATGTTGTTCATACTAACGAGCCAATGCCCCAATGCCCAATGCCCAATGCCCCATGCCCCATGCCCCATTACGCAATCTCAGGCGGAACTTGATTTGGCGATCGCTTTTTTTGTAAATGTTTTTGCATCTGGTTTTGTAAGTTAGCCCGTTGCACCTCGACGGCGTTTTTATTTGTGCCAGGAGTCTCAAAAAAAACTATACTGTCTACTGGTTCTAATGCCACTAATTGGAACAAAATGTGAGTCACAGGCAGAGCAATAGCTCTTACTTGCTCCTCTAATCCATTATTGGCGGTAAGTGTGGCATCCTGTAAGGAAGGAAAAGCGTAAACCACCCGTTGTTCTAATTTACGGTTTGCCCGATTGCTCAATGTAGTTAAAACCCACTCTGAATCCAAACTTTGGAGAATATAATACTGAGGGTGACGTAACTGCTGAGCGATCGCCTTCAACACAGGGGCAATTGCTGCCACAAGTTGTGGTGTTATAACATCGTGGGGTGCATTCTCAATCAACAATTGAATTTGTGCGTCTATATCCATAATGACTTGTCAACGGCTCCTGGGTAATGGCCATAACAGCAAAAAAAGTGTGAATAATCCCACTCATAATGGGAATAATAAACTTAGCCCACATCCTGAATGCAGGATTGTATGCGTTTAGCTTATACGCAAAATTCATCCAGCCAACACCCACGGTCGTACAGGTTGTGTTTAAGTATGTTAGGGTCTTTTAAAAACAGAGACTATGAATTCAGCCGCAACCGCAACTATTCAGGGAGAGAATTCTATCGGCGTGGAGGTGATATTCCAACTCCTATTTAAGGAGCTTCAGCAATCAACCAAAGCTTCGGAACAGAATTGCCATGATGTGGCAACACGAATTGCTGCCGAAGTCTATCGGATTTGCCAGGAAAGTAAACGTATCCAAGCATCCGGTTCTGTGGAAAGCTCAGCCATGACCTTAGCCAAACATCGGCTACAACAGTGTCTGAGGTATTATCAGCTGGGTTCCAATCGGGGCAGGGTAGAATTACACAGCACTTTAAGTGCGATTATCTACCGTTACATCAATCCTCCCCAGAAGCAATTGAGTTATCAAGGGCGGTTGACGATCATTGAAGATTTCCTCCAAAGTTTTTATCTGGAGGCCTTGAATGCTTTCCGCAGGGAAAATCAACTGCCAAGTGCCTATCGCCCGCAAACTCTGCTGGAATTGGCAGAATATATGGCATTTACTGAGCGCTATGGTAAGCGCCGCATCCCCTTACCCGGCCGTCAGCAGCAGCTGATTATCCTGCGAGCGCAAACCTTCTCGCAACAACAACCTCCAGAAACGACTGTTGACATTGAACAAGCGGCAGAAGGTAGTGCCAACGAACCTGATGGTTCTTGGGAAGAGCCAGCCGTTCAACAATTGCGTTCGGCAATGGCTACGCAAGCAGAACCAGAACCAGAAGAAGACACGTTGCGCTCTGTCGTAATTACAGAATTATTAAATTATTTGGAGCAGCGGCAACAAAACGATTGTGCTGATTATTTTAGCCTCCGCTTGCAGGATCTTTCCGCACAGGAAATCGAGTCAATTTTAGGTTTAACCCCTCGCCAGAGAGATTACTTACAACAGCGGTTTAAATATCATTTAATTCGGTTTGCCTTGTTGCATCGTTGGGAGTTAGTCCATGAATGGTTAGAAGCTTCCTTACCAACTAATTTAGGCTTAACACCCCAACAGTGGCAAGCATATACAGCGGAGCTAGACGATAAACAGCGATCGCTACTGGATATGAAGCAACAAGGACAACCTGATGAAAAAATCGCCAAAACTTTAGGTTTGTCTATGGCACAATTGCAAAAACGATGGTTCAAAATTCTTGAACAAGCTTGGGAAATTCGTAACTCTTTAGTGTCCGGATCAGGTGCATCTACTCATGAATAGTGACTCAGAATCCTTTCATTACCAGTTACTCTCTTGGGTGTTGGCAGATACTGCCACCACCTTTGAGTCGTCCTCGGTAGATCGTCAGGAGATTGACGGGGTAGACAACCCTCTCAAACAAGCTACCACCTCAACCAGTGGTCAGCCAGAGTCGGGAGTAAAGCCCCAAACCTTTCAACTGGGAGAAATTCCTACTGTGCAAGAACGTTTTCAAGCTGTCCTCAAACGTCGTTTACAACTTCAAATTCAGAATCAGCCGCCTTTATTTCCTTGGGAAACCCAATTACTAGACTATCCCGATTATGCCGACGAGCAATCGCTAGTATTAGTTCCCGCCTGGGGATGGGTGGCACAACAGTCAAAATTAAATTTACCGATCGCTCTGCCGGAAAGCATTTTCCGTCAATTGCTGGAAAAGTGTCAAGTTTTACTGACATCTTCTGTGCCATTGGGAGCCAAATTAGTCCAAGTAGTTGAGGAATTGTTTCCCAACGAAGGACAAGCTTTAAATGACATAGCAGGATTGGTACTAAGAAGCAATTATCGCTCGCCAGAAACCCTAGAGGCTATGCCAAATATTCAGAGCGAATATATTGATTTAAAACAACGTCAACAAATGGCGTTATCACTACTAGCAGCTAAACAACTGTTAGATAACCTGACTATACCAGTTTCTCTTACCAATCCGGTGGTAGAAAGAGAATGGCTCACTAGTGCAGGTATCTTGAAGCTCAAAGTAGAATACCAGTCTCAGGGACAAACGCTCAAGCTACGTGTCGAAGGGAAGTTACCCACTCCCGGGATTTTCACTCTTAAGGGGCAAGGTACCAGAGCTGTAGGACAGTCTGCAAGTTCAGGAAACCTGAGTGTAGAATTACACTGCCAGCAATTCAACCAAACTTATACATTAGAAGTGGATTTCCCAGAAATCGAACAACAGCCCCTGGTGTTTGCGATCAACCCAACAACATAGGCCACAAGCGAGGTAAATCGTCACAGCTAGCACGGTACTTTGAGAAACGCCATTAGATAATTAATGATTTCCTGGTTTTGAAACTTATCTTTTTTTTCGACAAGCGGTATTGAGGAAGCCTACGCAAAAATATATTGATTGGTAGAACCTAGCACAAGACAAGTAGATTCTCGTAGGCGTGTTTTAATTTGGTTACCATGTTCCTTAGGGAATTCCCCTTCGCTAAAGGCGTTTCCATAGAGTAGGGTAGGGTAGTTGGTTTCCATCTCCAACATTGTTTCCTTAGACTCTACATCATCGCTGTGCTTGTACTTTAAATGTTTAACTTATCCAGGATCAATCAGTTTTGGCGTCTACCTGTAGGACATGACTACTGGCGACAAAATCAGCAGGGTTCGCCGCTTTTATCAGTGGAAGATTCAATTTCCCTACGAGTGCTGGTGCTAGCGTTAGTAATTACGGGAATTGTGGCGACGGATATTGCTGGCGAGACTCAATTTAGTCTGTGGGCGATACCTGTAAGTTTCATGGGTGCAATTTGGAGTTACCGCAGTCGCCGCGATCGCAATACTAGTGTGAAATTTTGCATTGCCATTGGCATGTTAATCGCACTGGGTGCTTTTTTTGGTCGTTTGATTGGGGAATTAAATGATACCAGGCTGGGTTTGGCAGAATTATTGATTCAACTGCAAATCCTCCACAGCTTTGATACGCCCCGCCGTAAGGATTTGGGCTATTCAATTGTCATTGGATTAATTTTACTAGGTGTAGCGGCAACCCTAAGCCAAACTTTAGCATTTGCGCCTGTGCTACTGTTATTTTTGGCGATCGCACTGCCAACGTTAGTACTAGACTACCGATCCAGACTGGGCTTGGAGAAGTTAAACTTTAAACGACAAAAGGTAAAAGAGAAAAAATTGTCTTCTCTTTTACCTTTTTATGTTTTATTGTTCGCAGTCATTGTAGCTATAGGATTGGCAATTTTTGCTGTCATGCCAAGATTACCTGGCTATCAATTACGCACTTTTCCCGTGAGTTCTAACATTAACGTTAAAGGGGAATTTACAGGACGTAGTATTATTAATCCTGGTTATGTCCGTCAAGGGAATAATCAAGGTGAAGGTGGTAGCGGTACAGCTAATGGCCAAGGTGCTAACGGCGAACCAGGAACTGTAGATAATAATTTTTATTATGGCTTTAATAGCCAGATGAATCAAAACCTGCGGGGCGCGATGAAACCTAAGGTGGTGATGCGAGTGCGATCGCAGGCTGCGGGTTTTTGGCGAGTATTAGCATTTGACCAGTATACAGGTAAAGGCTGGAAAATTTCTCGTAATGATGATGTGACTACCCTGAGGCGATCGCCTTGGAATGCGCAAATCAATCTCAGCACGCCGATAATTAGTACCAAAAGCCAAGAGATAGTCCAAACTTATACGGTGGTAGCAGATTTACCAAATTTGATTCCGGCGCTGTCTTATCCTAAAGAAATTTACTTTCCCACACCGATGATCGCTGTGGATCAAGAGAATGGCTTGCGAGCGCCTGTACAATTATCAGAGGGATTCACCTATACAGTAGTTTCGGAAGTTCCATATCGCGATCGCACAGCTTTAGGGAAAGCTTTGACTAAATATCCCCAGTCAATTAAACAATATTATCTGCAAATTCCGCCAGAGATTGCTGATAAGGTGAGAAAACGTACCGAAGAAATTCTCGCTAACTACAATCGAGAACGGGTAGCCAAGTCATCGAAAACCCTAGATTCACCTTATGAAAAAGCCCTGTATCTGGCGCAATATTTAAAACAAAACTACTTTACCCCCGAAAATCCCTTAGATTTGCCTTATTTGAGTGACAAAGAAGATTTGGTAGAAGCTTTTTTATTCAAACATAAAGGCGGTTACCCAGATCATTACTCAACTGTACTCACAGTCATGCTGCGTTCTATTGGAATTCCGGCGCGGTTAGTAGCTGGATTCAGCCCTGGTGAGTTTAATCCTTTCACGGGGATGTATGTGGTGAAGAACACAGATGCCTACGCCATGACCGAAGTATACTTCCCTAAATATGGCTGGTTTGCCTTCGATCCAATTCCCAATCATCCCCTGATACCCCCTTCTATTGAAGATGTGGAGACATTTGGCGTTTTGCGTCAATTTTGGCAATGGGTAGCAAGTTGGGTTCCCTCACCAATTCGCGGTTGGGTTGATTATTTAGTTAGCACAATTTTGAGAGAGATTTTTAGAGCGATCGCTTGGTTTTTTGCTTTATTCTCTCAAGGGTGGCTAGGTGTATTGACTGGCTTAATATTGTCCACTACAACAGCTTTCTTCTGTTGGTTAGGTTGGGAACAGTGGCGCGAATGGCTGAACCGTCGCTGGTTGAAAAAATTATCGCCAATGGAAAGCCTATATCAACAAATGCTGCAATGGACAGCCAAGAAAGGTTTAGGCAAACATCCAGCACAAACACCTCTAGAGTATGCCAGAGTAGCATACCAGCATCATTCATCAGCCAATGCTGAAATCATAGATGAAATCTGCCAAGCCTATGTTAGCTGGCGTTATGGGGGTTATAGTCCTAATACGCAGCAATTAAAAGAGAAATGGCGAAAATTCCAAGCTGCTAGTAATACAAAATAATCAATAAGCTTTGCGCCTATTTGAAAGAATTCGGGTAAGGGAAAAGTATTTTGGTTCTTCAGTAGCTATTATGCCAAATTATTAGTTATAGCACTCATATAAACACAAAAAAAGCATCTTTATTTTGCCAAAAGCCTTATATGTATTGACA
>NZ_JACJRE010000035.1 GCF_014697075.1 Tolypothrix sp. FACHB-123
AAGGGGAATGAAGGGGCTGCCGACGGCAGCCCCTTCATTCCCCCCTTAAAATGATTATCATTCTTGTTAATGGAATAGTTTATTTTCTGGAAGTCCCTTACATCAAATTGCTGTCACGGTAATTACAGTTCAAGAACTTTTTAACGGCTGGATTGGTAAAATTAATGAGCCGTCTTCAGTGCATAATCTTCCCGCACTCTACTCAAAGCTGTGGACAACCGTCAAATATCTGCAAACAGTTGAGATCCTAGATTTCACACCAGAAGCTGATAAATGTCTCAAACAATTGCTGAAAGAGAATCCTCCTCTGCGGAAAAATCGATTGCAAAAAGATATGCGAATAGCTGCAATCGCATTATCTCTTAATGCCACAGTTGTTACCCGTAACCAACGAGATTTTGCTTTAGTACCCAGATTAGCGATCATAGATTGGACGCTGTAATCAGGCTTCTCAATTAAACCTAAATAAAAAAATTCCCACCCAAGCATAAACTTGGATGGGTAATAGGGGGTAAGGATGCGATCGCATCCTCAACCACGAAATTACTTAGTTTCAGTGAAGTCAGCATCAATGACATCATCACCACCACCAGAAGGAGGAGTGGGGCCGCCATCACCAGCACCAGGCGCACCAGGCGCACCACCGCCAGCTTGTTGATAGATGTTGCTACCGACTGCGAATAGTGCTTGTTGCAATTCTGGTGTCAGCTTCTTAATTAGCTCATCATCTTCTTTGGCTACAGCGTCGCGGAGGTCTTTCACCAAACCTTCAACTTTGGTTTTGTCAGCCGCAGGAACTTTATCACCTAATTCTTGCAACTGCTTCTCTGCTTGGTAAGCCAAGGAATCAGCTTGGTTCTTGCGTTCAATCTTCTCGCGACGTTCCTTATCAGAAGAAGCGTTTTGTTCAGCTTCTCTCACCATGCGATCAACATCGTTTTTATCTAATGTTGAAGCACCAGTGATACTGATGGATTGTTCCTTACCAGTACCTTTGTCTTTTGCAGTAACGTTGAGAATACCGTTAGCGTCGATGTCAAAGATAACTTCAATTTGAGGAACACCCCGTGGTGCTGAAGGAATACCATCTAAGCGGAAGGTTCCCAGACTCTTGTTATCGTTAGCAAATTCCCGTTCACCTTGGAGAACGTGGATTTCTACATTGCTTTGACCGTCTACTGCTGTGGAGAAGACTTCTGATTTCTTGGTAGGAATTGTGGTGTTACGAGGAATAATCTTGGTCATCACACCACCCAAGGTTTCTACACCCAGAGACAATGGTGTTACGTCTAACAACAAGATACCAGTAACATCACCAGCCAATACCCCTGCTTGAATAGCAGCACCAACAGCTACCACTTCATCAGGGTTCACGGTTTGGTTAGGATCTCTACCTAACAACCGCTTCACTAACTGTTGTACTGCGGGAATCCGGGTAGAACCGCCCACGAGTACCACTTCATCGATATTGTCTTTGGTTAGCTTGGCGTCTCTGAGAGCGTTTTCTACAGGGATGCGGGAACGGTCGATTAGGTCAGAGCAGAGTTCTTCAAACTGAGCACGGGTGAGGGTTGTATCCAGGTGCTTAGGCCCGTCTTGGGTAGCGGTGATAAATGGTAAGTTAATTTCCGCTTGGGTAACGCTGGAAAGCTCAATTTTGGCTTTTTCTGCGGCTTCAGTTAAACGCTGTAAGGCTTGTCTATCTTTGCGTAAATCAATACCTTCTTCTTTGCGGAACTGTTCTGCTAAGAAGTCAACAATTTTCTTATCGAAGTCGTCACCACCTAAATGGGTATCACCAGATGTAGCTAGTACTTCAAATACGCCGTCACCAACTTCTAAGACAGATACGTCGAAGGTACCGCCACCAAGGTCAAATACGAGGATGGTTTCGTTACTCTTCTTGTCAAATCCGTAGGCGAGAGAAGCGGCTGTCGGCTCGTTGATAATCCGCAGAACTTCAATACCAGCAATCTTACCAGCGTCTTTTGTAGCTTGGCGCTGAGAGTCGTTGAAATAAGCCGGAACAGTAATTACAGCTTGTGTAACAGTTTCGCCCAAATATTTACTAGCGTCTTCAACTAGTTTGCGCAGAACCTTAGCAGAAATTTCTTCAGGAGCAAATTGTTTACCAGCTCCAGGAGAGTCTACCTTAACGTTACCGCTACTGCTGAGTACTTTATAGGAAACTTCTGTCGCTTCGTTTGTTACTTCATCGAAGCGACGACCGATAAAGCGCTTCACAGAGTAGAAAGTATTTTCTGGGTTCATCACCGCTTGACGCTTAGCGATTTGCCCTACCAAAGTATCACCATTTTTCGCAAATGCTACAACAGATGGTGTTGTCCGAAAACCCTCTGCGTTAGCAATAACTGTGGGTTTACCACCTTCCATGACTGCTACGCAGGAGTTTGTTGTACCTAAGTCTATTCCAACTACCTTTGCCATTTTAACTGCTGGCTCCGTATAACTACAAATGAATGAGATTTATTAAGGTCTAAATTTTTGAACCAACTGTGTTGATTAATGCAGCCAGTTCAGCATGAATACCTTTGGTGGGGTTTTTTGGGGCATGAGACCCAATACTATGCTGATATATATACTGAGCTTATGTAGTCAGTTCATTAAAGGGGGTTTCCCGAACCTGTTAAGGGACGGTTCAACTTGACGATGCATTGAGTTGGCTCATGGATTAATTCGCTTGCACACTGTACTAATGTATGAGAATTAATACTTTCAGGAATTGGGGCGAACCGTAAAATCAAAGTGGGGTTTGCCGTCTTTATAATGTTTGTCAGTAGTCAGTGGTCAGTGGTCAGTAGTGGATAAGTCAATGGTAAATAGTCATTTGTCATTGATCATTGGTCATTTGTGATTAGTTTTCCTTGTCGATTCTATTCACTCACTGTGGGTGGGGAAAAATTGTATGCGTCGTGCTTCTGGATGTTTATTTGGGCTGGCTCTTGGTGATGCATTGGGTGCTGTGACAGAATTTCTGAGCGTTGCAGAAATCTGTCGTCGCTTTCCGCCTAATGGGCCGCAAGTACCAGAAAGTAATCCAGCACTAGTGACTGACGATACGCAAATGACTTTAGCTGTAGCGCAGGCTTTGATAGAGACTTCCTCAGTCAACTGGAATGCAACTAATTTGGAAGCAGCGCTCACACATAACTTTGTTGAGTGGTTAAATAGTCCAGATAATAATCGTGCGCCTGGTATGACTTGCTTGGGGGCTTGTGAAGCTTTAGCAACTGGGATACCTTGGCAGGCAGCAACTAGGGTAAATTCTAAAGGTTGTGGTGCCAATATGCGGGTTGCGCCTGTGGGTTTGTTGCGATTAGATGGAACAACTCGTGCAGCTATTTCCCAATTTCAAGCTGCATTAACACATGGTCATCCTACAGCTTTGGCGGCTTCTAATTTAACCGCAACTGCGATCGCAGATCTGATCAGTGGTGGCGATCCCCAAGGTTTACCTTCCCGGCTCTACAACTATGCCCAGAGTCAGCGCTTAGTTTATCATCATGATTGGCTAGGTTCGCTTTGGCAACGTTCCTACATCAATACACCAGAGGAATTTATTAGTCGTGGCTGGGATGAATGTCTCGCTGTACTCGATCGCCTCAACAATGCATTAGCTAATCCCAACCGCGAAGCCGATCCTTGTTTAGCGACAGGCGATGGTTGGGTAGCAGAAGAAGCATTTGCTACAGGTTTATTATGCTTTTTACTATTTCCCGAAGAACCATTAACTGCACTACGACGTGCAGCAGTCACAGCAGGTGATTCTGATTCAATTGCTTGTTTAACAGGGGCGTTTGCTGGCGCTTATTTAGGTATGGCTGCTTGGCCGGAAGATTGGGTAACTCGTATTGAATACCGCGATCGACTCACAACAATAGGTAAACTTTGGGATTGAATTTTTTTGCTGCCAATTTAACAGCGTAAAAGCGGTAAAATCGCAAAAGCGCAAATTTTAGCCCAGCCAGAGTGAAAACTGACAGCATCTTTTATCGCCTTTTTCAAGAACTACCAGAAATTTTTTTTGAATTAATTGGTAACTCTCCCGACAATGCAGAGGCTTATCAATTTTCCTCTGTGGAAATTAAGCAGACTGCATTTCGGATTGATGGTGTTTTTCTTCCAATCCAAGGAGAACAGAATCCGATTTACTTTGTGGAAGTTCAATTTCAACCTGACGCAGAAATTTATTCGCGCCTAGTTTCGGAAATTTATTTATACCTACGTCAAAACCAACCGAAAAATTCTTGGCGGGGAGTAGTCATTTATCCAACGCGAAGTCTAGATATATCAGATATCAATAATTACAGTGAATTATTCACCAGTCAGCGTATCAGTCGGATCTATCTGGATGAATTAGGTGAAATAGCATCATTACCAGTTGGTATTGCTACTATTAAATTAGTTCTGGAAGATAAAGATACAGCAATTGTAAGTGCTAGGGAATTAATCAACAGAACCCAACAGGAAATTAACACCGGATCAAAACAGCGACAGTTACTAGAATTGATAGAGACAATCTTAGTTTATAAGTTTCCTACTATGAGTCGAGAGGAGATAGAAGGTATGTTTGGTTTAAGTGAGTTGAAGCAGACAAGAGTTTATCAAGAAGCGCAAGAAGAAGGTAGACAAAGAGGTATTGAGGAAGGTAGACAAAGAGGTATTGCAGAAGCGAATTTAAATGCTATCTCTGGAATGCTAATGTTAGGTTTGACAATTGAACAAATTGCCCAAGCTTTGAATTTGGATATTGAACAAGTGAGAAATGCTGCACAACTAGCAAAAACTCAGAATGATAGATAACTGATCGTCGTTAAAATCTCTGACTAGACTTATACAACAAGGAAAATTATTACCCTCACAGCACTAAGTGTGATGTGACTAAAATTATCGAAAATTTAGCGATCGCTCAATCAGTCTTTTAATTAAGAAATATCAATAATTTGAAATTTTGGATTATTTATATGCTTACTCTTTCTCCTAGCCTACAAGCTAGACTTTCTCAACCTCTGAAAATTGGCTCGTTTACAGTCAACAGCCGAGTTTTACAATCACCTTTATCTGGAGTCACAGATTTGGTATTTCGCCGTTTGGTACGTCGCTACGCGCCAGATTCGATGATGTACACGGAAATGGTAAATGCTACGGGGTTGCACTATGTGAAACAGTTACCGAAAATTATGGAGGTAGACCCCAAGGAACGACCAATTAGCATACAGTTATTTGACTGTCGCCCAGATTTTTTAGCAGAAGCCGCAGTCAAAGCTGTCGCTGAGGGTGCGGATACTGTTGATATTAATATGGGTTGTCCAGTTAATAAAATTACCAAAAATGGCGGTGGTTCTTCGCTGTTACGTCAGCCAGAAGTTGCAGAAGCAATTGTGCGGGAAGTGGTAAAGGCTGTTGATGTCCCTGTAACAGTTAAAACCCGTATTGGCTGGAATGATAAAGAAATTACCATTCTTGATTTTGCCAAGCGAATGGAAGATGCTGGCGCAAAAATGATCACTGTCCACGGACGCACTCGTGCCCAAGGATACAATGGTAATGCACGTTGGGAATGGATTGCCCGTGTAAAGGAAGTACTTTCTATTCCAGTGATTGGAAACGGGGATATATTCTCTGTAGAAGCGGCGGTGAAATGTTTAGAACAAACCGGTGCTGATGGGGTAATGTGTTCTCGCGGAACTTTAGGTTATCCGTTTTTGGTGGGAGAAGTCGATCATTTCTTGAAAACTGGAGAACTGTTAACGCCACCTACTCCGATTCAGCGTTTAGAATGTGCCAGAGATCATTTACAAGCCTTGTGGGAATATAAAGGCGATCGCGGTGTTCGTCAAGCCCGTAAACACATGACTTGGTACGCTAAAGGTTTTGTCGGTGCTGCTGATTTACGGGGACAGTTAAGTTTAGTGGAAAATGTTAATCAAGGTTTAGATTTAATCGATCGCGCCATTGAACAATTGACTAAGGGTTATGAACCGGAAGTAGATACAGAATCTAACTTTGCTATAGCCTAAAGTTCATAGTCAATCATTTTGAATCTGTACTAATTTTGACAAGACTTTCAGGAATAAACACTACAGCATTATCAACTTGGGTAGAGCAAGCTAAATCCCATGTTCATCGCGGACGAGTAGCCGATCGCACTCCGCGATTAAACATGGCTAATCCTTATTGGTTTGCGGTTCACATCTGTTGTGTTACCGGACAAAATTACAGCGTTGGCGATACAGATTATGTATTCCCACTCATGAGTGTAGTTAAAGCGTTTTCGCTACTCTATCTGCTAGAAACTTTCGGCGCAGAGAAGGTTTTGCAATGGGTAGGCGTTGAACCATCACAAGCACCGTTTAATTCCCTAGATCAATTAATTGCCGATCGCGGTTACCCCCGCAATCCGATGATTAACAGTGGCGCTATTACTTTAGCTGCTAAATTACCAGGCGATAATGCTAGCGATCGCACTCAGCGTTTTTGTCAATGGCTAAATCAATTAGCAGGTTGTCAGCTAAAGTTAGATGAATTAATGCTAGCTTCAGTTCGCTTAACACGTTCGCCAGCTAATCAAGCGATCGCTAATTATCTCGCCCAAAGCCAACATATTGAGCTTCCAGAAATATCACTTGACACATACGAACAAATATGCTGCTTGTCGGGAAAGGTAGAAGACTTAGCTTTAATTGGCAAACTCTTAGCAGTGAGAGATGGGATAATATCACCAAAAAACCGTCGAATTGTTAATGCTGTAATGTTAACCTGCGGATTGTATGAAGCATCTGCTGAGTTTGCTGTCAGAATCGGTCTACCGATGAAATCAGGCATAAGTGGTGGACTGTTAGCAATAATACCAGGCGCAGGAGCGATCGCTTGTTACAGCCCTGCCTTAGATACAGTGGGAAATCCAGTAGCAGGGTTAGCATTTGTCGAAACTTTAGCACAGCAGCTAGAGTTGAGTATTTTTGGATGAACACAAATATCAACCAGAGGATGCAGTTGTTTAAAGTTAAGACCAGTAGTTTTTTTAATTATCAAGCCTGCCAAAGCAGGCTTTGTTAAATTAGCAGCACCTTTATAGGTTAACGGCGGAATTTCGGACGTAGCGAGAGATATCCCCCTTAATTAGATACAGGAGGCTCAACAATTTCTGGTGTTGTAGGCGCAACACTCGGTGATGTTTGAGGTGTAGGGCGTGGACGACGCTGAAAATATTTGCTTAATCGCGTTTTTAAAGGCTGTTCTACCTCTGGCTGTGGTGTTTCTGTAACAGTCGGTGTTGGTGTCGCTTCTGGCTGTGGTGTTTCTGTGACAGTCGGCGTTGGTGTTACTACTGGTTGCGGTGTTTCTGTAACAGTCGGTGTTGGTGTCGCTTCTGGCTGTGGTGTTTCTGTAACAGTCGGTGTTGGTGTTACTACTGGTTGCGGTGTTTCTGTAACAGTCGGCGTTGGTGTCGCTTCTGGCTGTGGTGTTTCTGTAACAGTCGGTGTTGGTGTTACTACTGGTTGTGGTGTTTCTGTAACAGTCGGCGTTGGTGTCGCTTCTGGCTGTGGCGATGCTGTCACAGTTGGTGTTGGTATTACCTGTGGTTGCGTTGGCGAAACACTAGGGGATGGAGTAGCTACAGGACGAGGACGACGCTGGAAATATGCCCCAGATTTTGGTTTTTCTGGTGACTGAGTAGCCTCAGGAGTTGGCGTTACCTCTGGTTGTGGTTCTATTGTCGGTTCTGGCTGTTTCGATTCAGTTGGCTGAGTTATCGGGGTTTCTGGAACCTCAACTTCTGGAGTTGGCTGTGGTTCGGGTGTGGCTTTAGGTGTAGGTGTAGGTTCTGGGACTTTAGCAGTATAATTCGGGTCTACAATGCCACGTACCTGATCCGCTGTCAGTTCCCCTTTGACAATTCTCGAAAGTGTATCTTTACCATTGGGCTGGTAGTTAATTATTCCAACTGTGGTATTAAAGACATTTTTGACAGGATTACCCTGATTATCGAGAAATTCCAGTTTTACCCAATTTTTACCAGGTTTAAAGCCATTGAGATAAACAGCTTGCCAACGATCTAAAACGAAGCTTTCACCATTAATCGTGCAGCGAATCCGCCAATCACTGAGATCATCCTTGGAGTTGTCTTGCGCTAAGAGGTGCAGCGGGGCATTAGTGAGGTAAAAATCCAGTAGGATAGGTTCTGCCCCATAGTCGCCTTTAGGACGGCTGTAGGTTAACAGAGGTAGAGATGGATCGGGGTTGTTATCTTCAGTTTTGGTAACAATATGAAATTGTGTCTGGGCATAAGCACCCTCATTTTTAAAACTCTCATGCCAAGGGCGCGAAGCAAAGACACGCAAAGTATGAGTCCCTGGAGCTAAGTCTGAAAACACCAGGGGCTGATTTAAATCATAAACAGGTGTATAAGGTTGATTATCAAGAATTACATGCAGATGAGGCCCTAATTCCAGTTCAGGGTTCTTAAATATGGGTAGATCCTTTACTTGAAAGCGGACTGTAACTTTATTTTCTGGTAGAACTTCCTCAGGTTGGGGTGTAATTATTGCCACCTGTGGCTGATAGCCTTCCAAGGCTGGGCGAAGTTCTTGGATTGTCGTTGGTGGGGAAACTTCCGCAAACTCTTTGGCAATCTGTTGTGACTTGTCTGTATAACCAAAAGACACATCTTGGCTGGCAGCTTTTTCGCCACAGCTAGCCAAACTCAAGACTATTAACAATGTCATCAGCCATCTTACAACTGCGAATCTCCTCGTGAGGAGATTCTCTAAAACTTTTTTGTGCCAAGAGTTCATGCCTTCTACCGAGCGATCGTCTTCAACAACTGCCAAATTATTTTGGCTCAAACTGTCCATAGGGAACTATAGCCCAAAAGGTGAGATCTGCTTTAATCAGCATAATTTTTACCGCCATACTACCGCCCTACTTATGTCAGTTGTCCTTGCTGACAAAGTTTTCAGCGATGAAAACCGTTTTTGTATTACTCGGATTTAGCTGCGGGAGAGATTTACACAAGTTCCTTATCTGCTGTGTCTACTTCCCCGTATTGAGCTTAATCAATAAATTTTTCGCCCAAGATTTTTGGAGACATAGCATGAAGATGTCATTTTTTTGACAGTTTTTTGCTAATCGTAATTTAAATCAGACTGTAACAAGGGTAACAGCCAGAATCCTTGCTGTACGGCAAAAACCTATAATGTTTACGAATTGTGTTCCTTTGTAAATTAAATGAATAATCTATTGACTTTTTGTCCATTGCTTTGAACTTCAAAGGCAGATTGGACAGTTATTTTGGTGATTTTGAATTATTGTTAAATTATCGCCAACAATGTACAAGTTAAGACTTTATAATTCAACAGAAACAAACTTCCACATCGGGTCTTCATCGCCCCCCAGAATTTTCTGGAGGATGCGGTAATGGTTAACTTTGTGGTTTCCTGATTCCTCATTCCTTATCTAGAGAGGAGGTCGAATGACGATTAGTCCTCCGGAGCGAGAGGAAAAAAAGGCAAAAGTGATAGTCGATAACGATCCAGTACCTACCTCATTTGAAAGATGGGCAAAACCTGGTCATTTCGACAGAACTTTAGCCAGAGGTCCCAAAACCACCACATGGATTTGGAACCTGCACGCCCTCGCCCACGATTTTGATACACATACAAGCGATCTAGAAGACATCTCCCGCAAGATATTTGCTGCCCACTTCGGTCACTTAGCCGTAGTGACCATTTGGCTGAGCGGGATGATATTCCACGGCGCTAAGTTTTCCAACTACGAAGCTTGGTTAAGCGACCCTCTAAACGTTAAGCCTAGTGCGCAAGTCGTTTGGCCCATAGTCGGACAAGACATTTTAAACGGTGATGTTGGCGGTGGCTTCCACGGTATTCAAATCACCTCTGGCTTGTTCCAAGTATGGCGTGGCTGGGGTATTACCAACTCCTTCCAGTTGTACTGTACTGCCATCGGCGGCTTGGTATTAGCAGGCTTATTCCTGTTTGCCGGTTGGTTCCATTACCACAAGCGCGCTCCCAAACTGGAATGGTTCCAGAATGTGGAGTCCATGCTGAACCACCACCTACAAGTATTGCTAGGTTGCGGTTCCTTGGGATGGGCTGGACACTTAATCCATGTGTCCGCACCAATCAATAAGCTGTTGGATGCAGGGGTAGCCGTCAAAGACGTTCCCTTGCCCCATGAGTTCATCCTGAACAAAGGCTTGTTGACAGAGCTTTATCCCAGCTTTGCTAGTGGTTTGGCACCTTTCTTCACCTTGAACTGGGGTCAGTATGCTGACTTCTTAACCTTCAAGGGTGGTCTCAACCCAGTAACAGGCGGCTTGTGGCTGACAGATATTTCTCACCACCACTTGGCGATCGCTGTACTGTTTATCATTGCTGGTCACCAATACCGCACCAATTGGGGTATCGGTCACAGCATTAAAGAGATCCTCGAAAACCATAAAGGTCCTTTCACTGGTGAAGGCCACAAAGGTCTTTACGAAAACCTGACCACTTCTTGGCACGCTCAATTAGGTACTAACCTTGCCTTCTTGGGTTCCTTGACCATCATCATCGCGCACCACATGTACGCGATGCCACCCTATCCATATTTGGCAACTGATTACGCTACACAGTTGTGTATCTTTACTCACCATATGTGGATTGGTGGTTTCCTAATCGTTGGGGGCGCTGCTCACGCAGCAATCTTCATGGTTCGGGATTACGATCCAGTTGTAAACCAAAACAACGTACTGGATCGGGTGATTCGTCACCGAGATGCGATTATCTCTCACTTAAACTGGGTTTGTATTTTCCTCGGCTTCCACAGCTTTGGACTTTACATCCACAACGACACAATGCGTG
The DNA here is from genome assembly GCF_014697075.1 of Tolypothrix sp. FACHB-123. Classification (GTDB taxonomy): domain Bacteria; phylum Cyanobacteriota; class Cyanobacteriia; order Cyanobacteriales; family Nostocaceae; genus Aulosira. The sequence goes on from NZ_JACJRE010000035.1 coordinate 10,887, forward strand.
CATTGGGTCGTCCCCAAGACATGTTCTCTGATACAGCAATTCAGTTGCAGCCAGTATTTGCACAATGGGTACAAAATATCCATGCCTTAGCTCCTGGTTCAACTGCACCTAATGCTCTAGAACCAGTTAGCTATGTCTTTGGCGGTGGTATTTTGGCTGTAGGTGGTAAAGTAGCCGCTGCTCCTATTGCTTTAGGTACAGCAGACTTCTTGGTTCACCACATTCATGCCTTTACTATTCACGTAACTGTCCTCATCCTGCTCAAGGGTGTGCTGTTTGCTCGTAGCTCTCGTCTAATTCCAGACAAAGCTAACTTGGGCTTCCGCTTCCCTTGCGACGGTCCTGGTCGTGGTGGTACCTGCCAAGTTTCTGGTTGGGATCACGTCTTCCTAGGACTATTCTGGATGTACAACTCCCTGTCAATTGTAATTTTCCACTTCAGTTGGAAGATGCAGTCTGATGTATGGGGAACAGTAGACGCAGCAGGTAATGTAACTCACATTACTGGTGGTAACTTTGCCCAAAGTGCCATCACAATCAACGGTTGGTTGCGTGACTTCTTGTGGGCGCAAGCTTCACAAGTAATCAACTCCTACGGAAGTGCACTGTCTGCTTACGGACTTATGTTCTTAGGCGCTCACTTTGTATGGGCATTCAGCTTGATGTTCCTGTTCAGTGGTCGTGGCTACTGGCAAGAACTGATTGAGTCCATCGTTTGGGCGCATAATAAACTGAAGGTAGCACCATCCATTCAGCCTCGTGCTTTGAGCATCACTCAAGGTCGGGCAGTAGGTGTAGCTCACTACCTCCTAGGAGGAATTGCTACTACCTGGGCATTCTTCCACGCACACATTCTTTCAGTAGGCTAGCAATCAGCGAATTTAGGGTTTTGGTGAGGTAGCTTGCTCTGGGAGTTATAACCCACGAGCAACTGCCAAACCAGGAAGATTTGAGATTTAGCCCAAAATCCCCAATCTATCACCAAAAGCTAAAATCCGAAATTAAAGCTGAAACCTGATGGCTAAAGGTCAGAGGAATTATCAAACCTATGGCAACAAAATTTCCAAAATTTAGCCAGGATCTCGCACAGGACCCGACTACTCGTCGGATATGGTATGCGATCGCTACAGGCAACGACTTTGAAAGCCATGATGGCATGACAGAAGAAAATCTTTATCAAAAGATTTTCGCTACTCACTTCGGTCACTTGGCAATCATCTTCCTGTGGGCTTCCAGCCTCCTGTTTCACGTAGCCTGGCAAGGTAACTTTGAAGAGTGGATCAAAGATCCAATTCACATCCGCCCCATTGCTCACGCAATTTGGGATCCCCACTTCGGTAAACCAGCGATCGAAGCTTTCACCCAAGCTGGCGCTAGTAATCCTGTAAACATTGCTTACTCTGGTGTTTACCACTGGTGGTACACCATCGGTATGCGCACAAACAGCGAACTGTACACCGGTTCAGTTTTCCTTCTGCTGTTTGCAGCCGTACTACTGTTTGCAGGTTGGTTACACTTGCAACCCAAGTACCGTCCTAGCTTAGCTTGGTTCAAGAATGCTGAATCTCGCTTGAACCACCACTTAGCTGGTTTGTTCGGCGTTAGCTCTTTGGCTTGGGCTGGTCACCTAATTCACGTTGCTATCCCTGAAGCTCGCGGACAGCATGTAGGTTGGGACAACTTCCTCAGCACCGCTCCCCACCCAGCAGGGTTACAACCCTTCTTCACTGGTAACTGGGGTGTTTATGCGCAAAACCCTGACACAGCAGGTCATGTTTTCAGCACATCCCAAGGTGCAGGTACTGCAATCCTGACTTTCTTAGGTGGTTTCCATCCCCAAACAGAATCCCTGTGGCTGACTGACATTGCTCACCACCACTTGGCGATCGCTGTACTCTTCATTGTTGCTGGTCACATGTACCGTACCAACTTTGGTATTGGTCACAGCATCAAAGAAATGATGAATGCCAAAACTTTCTTTGGCAAGCCTGTTGAAGGCCCGTTCAATATGCCTCACCAAGGTATATATGACACCTACAACAACTCTCTGCACTTCCAATTAGGTTGGCACCTAGCTTGTTTGGGTGTAATCACCTCTTTGGTAGCACAGCACATGTACTCCCTGCCTCCTTATGCATTTATTGCTAAGGATTACACCACACAGGCAGCGTTGTACACCCACCACCAATACATCGCCATCTTCTTGATGGTTGGTGCTTTCGCCCACGGCGCTATCTTCTGGGTTCGTGACTACGACCCCGAACAAAACAAAGGTAACGTACTAGACCGTGTTCTCAAGCATAAAGAAGCGATTATCTCCCACCTCAGCTGGGTATCTCTCTTCTTAGGCTTCCACACCCTAGGCTTATACGTTCACAACGACGTAGTAGTTGCTTTCGGTACTCCTGAAAAGCAAATCCTAATTGAGCCAGTATTTGCTCAGTTTATCCAAGCTGCTCATGGTAAAGTTCTCTACGGCTTAGATACTCTACTGTCTAACCCCGATAGCGTAGCCTACACAGCTTACCCCAACTACGGTAACGTTTGGTTACCTGGTTGGTTAGATGCCATCAACTCTGGCACTAACTCCCTCTTCTTAACAATTGGCCCTGGCGATTTCTTGGTACACCATGCGATCGCTCTAGGCTTGCACACCACCACCTTGATTCTCGTTAAGGGTGCTTTGGATGCCCGTGGCTCCAAGCTGATGCCCGATAAAAAGGACTTCGGTTATGCATTCCCTTGCGACGGCCCTGGTCGTGGCGGTACTTGCGACATCTCTGCTTGGGACGCTTTCTATCTAGCTCTGTTCTGGGCATTGAACACAGTAGGTTGGTTAACCTTCTACTGGCACTGGAAACACCTGGGTATTTGGCAAGGTAACGTTGCTCAGTTCAACGAAAACTCCACCTACCTCATGGGCTGGTTCCGTGACTACCTCTGGGCTAACTCCGCTCAGTTGATCAATGGTTACAACCCCTACGGCGTTAATAACCTGTCTGTTTGGGCTTGGATGTTCCTATTCGGTCACCTAGTTTGGGCAACAGGCTTCATGTTCCTCATCTCCTGGAGAGGTTACTGGCAAGAGTTGATTGAAACTCTAGTTTGGGCACACGAGCGCACTCCTCTAGCTAACCTAGTTCGCTGGAAAGACAAGCCCGTTGCACTCTCCATCGTTCAAGCTCGTTTGGTTGGTCTAGCTCACTTCACCGTCGGCTACTTCGTAACCTACGCAGCGTTCCTAATTGCTTCTACTGCTGGTAAGTTCGGTTGATCTGGCTACTAGTTTGTAGGTGATTAAACAAAATCCCCCACTCTGTAAGTGGGGGATTTTGCTTGTATAAAATTGGCTATTGCTTGCTTGTAAATAACCTCTAGAAGTGAAAGCAATAGATTTGCTAGAATTTTAGTAATTTCAAAAATAAAGTTTTGTAAAAGAAAATTTATTAGCCTTACAAAAGTTTGCAGTAACTTTACATGTTAGGTTTTTGTAATTTGGTGTGAAAAATATGGCAGAACTAGAAATCCCAGACAGATATAAGCCTGGGTTCGAGAAACTCTTAAGCATTGACAACAGAACTGTAGATGAATTAATGGCGGCCTTGAAGCAAGCAACTCCATCGCTGCTGATTGAGGATTTAGCTTCAACAGTTGCGTCAAAAGTTCAGGCTTTGACAGTAGAAGAAATCATAGATGTCGTAGAAGCTTTAATTTCTTTATATAATTTTCGAGACTACTCTGGTGAATCGATAGAGGATCTTGTAGAGAGGCTCAGTCAGTCTGTTCGAGATGATGAAGAATTTCTAGATATTTCCGATGAACAAAAACAAGAATTTAAGCATAAATTAACTGCTTTCTTAGAATTTGATGGTGTACTTAGTGTTACCTCCAAAGCAATAAACGTCGTGCGCGATCATGAACGTGTGTTTACACGCTCTCGTGTTTTGACAGATATGCGTCCCATATTTGAATCGGACATAGAAAAAGGCCCAGCAGGTGTCGCAATAGTTCACATGCTGAAAATTGAGTATGTAGATTTAGATGGGACACATGAATTTTTTGTCGCTTTGGATTCAATAGATTTAGAACAATTACGCGAGCAATTAGATAGAGCAGATAGAAAAGCAAAAGCTATTGAGTTAATGTTAGGCAGAGTAAATATCCCTTATTTGAATTACCTAGATGTGGAGTAAAGGTTATAAAAATGGCAGTAGTAGAAAAGCTCAAGCTTAATCCTTGGATTCAGGAAGCTCGAGAGAGACAGAGTTTCAAGCGCTCTCAGTTAGTTGATTCAGTCAGCGACTATGGATTTGTAGTTAATAAGAACAAGTCAAAGGTTAAGTTTGGCTTGAATTATCCAGAGGATAAACGAAGAATAGGCAACGAGAATAACTATGATACTTTACTCTCCTTAAAAAAACCTAAATGTCGTCAATATGGACGAGGCAATCGTTCCCAATATTACGCTGTTTCTAAACAAGTTGAGATAGAAGATACTTTTGCAGCGCTTGTTAAACAATGGCGTGAAGAAAACCGAGGAGTATCATCTACTAATCAAATATCAATGCACCCTGCATACCAACAAATTATTGGAATGGGTGAAGCGGTAATACCGCTACTACTAAAAGAGCTTGAGAAGAAATCTGGACAATGGTTCTGGGCACTAAAATCTATTACCAGAGAAGATGCTGTACCTCCAGAGTATAAAGGAAACACAAAAGAGATGACAAAGGCTTGGCTGGATTGGGGTAGGAGAAAAGGCTATAAGTGGTAGGTAATAATTTTTGGATAAGGAATGTAAAATCATGGATTGAACGTGATTATCCCAATTTAATTACCCACGGCTATAACATTACAAGTCCAGATACACCTGACTACAACTGTGTTGGTTGGGCAGCAGAGGATGATCAAAATTGGTGGTGGCCAGATATTCAAAATTTACACTACTGGCCTCCAGGTGTTCCTAGGGAAGAGACTATTGAGGCTTTTAAACAAGCATTTAGAACACTTGGTTATGAAGTCTGTGAAAATGATGTCTTGGAAGAAGGATTTCAAAAAATAGCAATATATGCTAATTCAAATAAAGTACCGACGCATGTTGCTAGACAGCTTCCTAGTGGTAAATGGACAAGTAAGCTTGGTCAAGATGAAGATATAGAGCATAATAATTTACAAGGATTAACGGGACAGCCTGGATATGGTGAGGTTGCCTGCATTATGAGAAGAGCAATTTAACTTTTATTATTGGTGATTTTCTCGATTATTTGAACTCAACGATTTGAGGCTGAAAAAGTACTACATCTGTACAAATCCTTCTTCAAATTGACAGCACATTAATGGAAAAGATAAACAAAGAGTGGGCAAGAATTCATATATATTAAATAAATATCTCAATTAAGTTTAGGTGCAATCCCCCACACTTTAATTTGTTTATCAAAACTACCACTGGCTAACATTTGCCCATTGGGGCTAAAAGCGATCGCACTTACCCAATCTGTATGCTCATTGAGTGTAGTAATTAACTCGCCTGTAGTCCAATCCCACAGTTTAATTCCGTCTTTACCAGCACTAGCAAGAGTTTTACCATCAGGATTAATAGCGATCGCATTTACCCAGTTGTTATGTCCTTTAAGGGTGCGGACTAGTTCGCCAGTATAAATATTCCAAATTTTAATAGTGCGATCGCGACTAGCAGTAATTAAATTTTTTCCGTCTGGGGTAAAAGCTACAGTGGTGACTAAATCAACATGTCCGACATAAGCGCGAATTAATTTTTCGCTACCTAAGTTCCACAGTTTCACTACACCTTGATAGTCTCCACTGGCTAAAGTTTTTCCATCAGGGCTAACTGCAAGGGTATGAATTAAATTACCAAAACTGGCTAAAGTTGCTAAAGGACGCTGCTGTGGTAAATCCCATAAGCGAATTCCATCCATTGCGCCGCTGACGAGAACTTGATTATCTGGGGAAACAGCTAAAGACAGCACATTAGTACTATGTCCCACAAAAGAACGTTTAAATTTTTGATTTTTTAAATTCCACAGATTAATTGTGTAATCACTACTACAGCTGGCAAGGGTTTGTCCATCGGGGGAAATTACCAAAGATTCCACCGCTGTTTTATGTGCTTTACGAATCGTCCCCACTCTATTTCCTGTTGTGAGATTCCACAGGCGAATTACACCTTCATTTTCCGCTCCACCACTAGCGAGAATTTTGCTATCCGGACTAAAAGCTAGAGATTTTACTGTTCCCCCATGTCCATGAAGAGTGTAAATTAACTGAGGATGAGCAAAATCGCTTCTAGATTGTAACTTTGTTGGTTCTACGGCAGCATGAGCAGTTTTCTCAGAAAATCCTTGCCAGATTGTAGACGGAAAAGTCATAGCAGCCATAAATGCCAAGACAATATACGGGCGAAGCACAGAATAATTTCTAACTTTTCCCTTACTGCTCACTGTCGTTTCCCATTTTGTAACACCTGCTGCCACCGTACTCTACTTTTCGTACAGCCGTCCTCCGAGCGTATACTGAGGTGTTGGGTGTTGGGCATTGGGCATTGGGCATGGGTGGACTAATGACTATCAACGAACGCAAAATACTTCACTTGGAAAACTCCCAGTGAAGAACATCAAGACCACGTTACCCTACCAAGGTACTGTGCTTTTATTTTTGAATTTTGAATTGTTACTGTGGTGGTTTTTTCTTCGTTACAGTCAGCATAGGTAAAGTCGTGCTAGAAGAACGAGATGGGAGGTAATGCTGAACAACAGGCTCCTCTTCTGGTAAAGGGCGACTTTGCTGAATGCGCCAGAGTTTTACACCAAGGCTAACTCCGGCTGTAACCAAACCAAAGGTAAATAACGACCAACTATCATCTAAACCACCAATCAGCGCATCTACTACGCCCATTGTGATTAATAAACTAACGATTGGCTCTTTGCGGTAGGATGACTTCAAAAAACGAGGAAATATAACGTTCATCACTGTTTAATTTGATTTCGTTTGGCTTTTCGTCAAAGAAAATAAGTCTTTCCTTGATCCCTCTGCCTTTGGGTGCAGTTAGTCAAGAAATTGAAAGTATTATAATTATCTTCAGTAGGAGAGGAAGTGTAGTAATTTACCTTCTTGCACATAGAATTGCAAGTTTTGGATAAATTCATCACTTTTGCTGGATCTCTTAGCCATAGACGGTAAGTGTTGAGAGGTAGTTTCGCTATCTATTACTTAAGTTAAAACCAGCTAGAATACCCAGCTGGTTAGAACTCTTCTAATTACTAGCTTACAACCTTCATGCTTGTGCGTTGTGGCTGATCTACTTGAGACCGAGCCATGATAGCACGCCTTGATTGGTGACGTATTCAATTACCACCATTAAGATGAAGCCAATCATTGCTGCTCGACCATTTAATCGTTCGGCATATTCGTTAAAGCCTAACTTTGGTTCCTCTAGTTTGGGTGTAACAGTTGGCTTTGGTTGTGTCATCATTAACAATTCCTCTCTTATATTCGGCAAACGAAATTGGTCGTGAAAAGTCTGTAGACGTTGCGACTGTTTGCTGAGTTGTCTTCAACTTAGCACCATTGTGACTAGCCTTCAGACATTAGAACTTCCTTTGGTGTGGAACTGACTTGCTCTGCTAGGAACTCAAGCTACATTGCTTTAGTAACCAAGCAGCAGCTTTGGGGGACGACCCCATGTAAACAGAAGTTTACAATTTTTTATTATTCTTTATATATTTTAGAAAGACTAGGGCAATAGTCAAGGGTAAGACTTGGTCGCACCGTAATGGAAGTTAAAAAACACAAGAGCAATTTAGTTAGCAATCCTGAATACGGAAGTAGCCAGTCGATTACTGGCAGGCTAAAGTGTAACCACAATTTATCAGAGGCTATAAATGGAAATCGGCGTTCCTAAGGAAACCAAGGATCAAGAGTTTCGTGTTGGGTTGAGTCCTTCAAGCGTACGAGTATTAAAAGAAAATGGTCATGCTATTTTCGTGCAGACACAAGCAGGTATTGGCGGTGGATTTACGGATGATGACTACATAGCTGCTGGGGCTGAGATTGTTCCTAAAGCAGAATTGGCATGGAACAGAGAACTAACGATTAAGGTTAAAGAACCACAAGCAGCAGAGTATCAATTTCTACAAAAAGGGCAGATATTGTTTACTTATCTGCATCTGGCAGCCGATCGCAAATTGACGGAACATTTAATTGATTGTGGCACTTGTGCGATCGCCTATGAAACCGTAGAACAACCTGGTGCAAATAAATTACCTTTGCTCACACCCATGAGCATAATTGCAGGACGGTTATCCGTACAATTTGGTGCAACTTATTTAGAACGCCATAAAGGCGGGAGAGGCGTTCTTTTGGGCGGGGTTCCGGGAGTGAAACCGGGTAAAGTAGTGATTTTAGGCGGCGGCGTTGTGGGGACAGAAGCCGCTAAAATCGCTGTAGGTATGGGAGCGATCGTGCAAATTTTAGATGTAAATGTCGAGCGCTTATCTTACCTAGAAACCCTATTTGGCTCTAGAGTTGAATTACTTTACAGCAACTCTGCTCATATAGAAGCCGCAGTTAAAGAAGCTGATTTGCTTGTTGGTGCAGTTTTAGTGCCAGGACGTAGGGCACCAATATTAGTATCCCGCGAATTGGTACAAAAGATGCGTCCTGGTTCTGTAATTGTGGATGTTGCTGTCGATCAAGGCGGTTGTGTAGAAACTTTACACACTACCAGCCACACAAATCCAGTGTATGTGGAAGAAGGAGTTGTGCATTATGGCGTTCCTAATATGCCTGGTGCAGTACCTTGGACAGCCACCCAAGCACTGAATAACAGTACCTTACCCTATGTTGTACAGTTAGCAAACTTGGGCATTAAAGCGTTAGATGTTAACCCTGCATTGGCTAAGGGTGTAAATGTGCAAAATCATCGCTTAGTGCATCCCGCTGTACAGGAAGTATTCCCGGACTTGGTAAGCTAAGACCATAACAAACTTGATATTTAGAGAAAGTTTGTATTTACTTAGGGATTACAGGTGTAATTTTTATACCTAATTTACCAAATTAATTTACCAGATACGAGGTTTCGTATCTGGTAAATTTTGGTGTATGAGAGAGATCGCCTAATATTCTGATTATATTTTATACCAATCGCCATTTGTAATTCAGAAACTCAGATGCAGTAATACTGGCGAAAATTACATCTATTATTTGATTTTCGATAATTGGGATTAACTGTAGGTTGGCGATCGCTGTTTTGTTTACTTTAAATTATTAGAATAAATCATTGTAGCAGCATTCAATAATTTTGCTATGGCTCAATTCCTTCCAAGTTACACAAATTATTAATCAACTACTTTAATCAAACCGCGCTGTAAAGCATCAAAAACTCGACTAATTTGCAATCTTTCTTGTTCGTTCAAATCTTCTTTAGATAGCAGTGTTGACATCAAAAGCTGCTGATCGTGACGGGTAATTCTACGAATAGCAAATATATGCTCTAAGACTGTTTCTAACTGCATTTGGCTTGAAGTGGCAGTAGTTAGCATATTCTTGAATAAAATTTTTGGGATTTATATAAATAACTGTTGTTAAAATAACAAGTTTTGGCAAAGTTTGACATTGGTATCTCTACGGAATCCCTGATGATTAGTAGTTTTCCCAAGATGTTGTTGCTGGACAAGCTCTTGATATCAATTCCATGTCAGGTGGCGCTATATTCCCCTTGAAGCTGAAATATCAGGCGAACAAACAAAGCCCACTTACCCTACTCTATTCTTCGGGAACGACTACCCTACGGGAAGGGCTTCGCCCAACGTCGTACGAGAACGCCTGACGGCGAACGGGAATGTCTTCGACGAATTTAGGCTAATTAGGCACAATTTCGTACAAAAACTCTGCCTGAAATATTGCTATTTAACGGCAACACCTTTATATAAATATCCTGAGATTTTTGGTATTTTGGGAATATAAAATTGCTCAACTGTCAAATTAGCAAACTGTGCTGCAACTAACTGTCTGATATTGCGGTTGATGTTGCAACCATCACCAATTGCTTTGCTGAGGGGGTTCAGGCGATTTTGCCAAACTTGAATATTTGCCTCATCACTTAATCCATGTTCCAAAAAAAAGTATCTTCCACCTGGTTTGAGAACCCGATGAATTTCATTAATAGCTTGAGTAACCTGGGAAATACTACATAAACAAAAAGTACTGACGACAGTATCAAAAATGTTATCAGCCATTGGTAAATCCTCTCCACTGAGAACTCGATTATCAACTTGAATAGAAGAAGATTGAATACGTTTTTGAGCTAACTTATTTATTCCCGCATTAGCATCGATTGTAATTAGCTTTTGCAGATGTTCTGGGTAGTAAGACAGGTTTACCCCAGAACCAAAGCCAATTTCTAACACTTCTCCGGTGACATCTGCTAAAATTTCTCGACGATATGCAGACAATGTAGGACTAGACATGGCTGCATCTATAAGTCGTGGAGCGATAACCTGTGAATAGAAACCCATTGACTATACCTCCAATCAAGCAATTGCAATTAATAGTAGCGTTAGTTTCACCTACTGCTGCTGTGCTGTGCTACATCCAAAAGATTCACCTAACGGGGTGAATCACTTGGACGAAGTATTTTTATATGCATAGTCTTACTGTAACTATAAGCAAGTCAAGTTGCTGATTGGGTTGATAGTTAAACTCGATTTTATTTAATACATAAATATGCAAATTGAAAGTAAACGTCTAATTTTAGTACCTATCTCACCCGCATATAGAGAAATCATATTTCAGGAGTTTACACCAGAAATCACTGAGTATACCTATGCAGTTTCCTCAGCAGATATTGCCCAAACTGATCAATTTATTAATCAATCAATGAAAGAGCTAGAAAAAGGTACTAATTTAGTATTAGTAATTTTACTCAAAGAGACGAAAGAATTTATCGGTTGTATTGGGTTACATGATATCAATACAAATACACCTGAGTTAGGAATATGGACGAAAAAATATGCACATGGCAATTATTATGGAAGAGAAGCAATTTCTATACTTAAAGCATGGGCAGAACAAAATTTAAATTATGAATATTTGCGTTATCCAGTGGATAAACGTAATATTCCTAGTCAGAAAATTCCTGAATCTTTGGGGGGAATAATTGCCGCAGAGTATGACAAAATTAATTTAGGTGGCAAGCTTTTACATACAGTTGAATATCGGCTGTATAAATCTAATACATGTAGGGTGGTTGACTGTTAACCGTTGACAGTTAACAGTCAACAGCCAAAACCGATATTTTTCACCACTGAAATAGGATCGCTATATGCTGGGCATTGAATACCCTTAAGCATATTTAAATTGATTGATGGGATAAATTAGCGAATAAATTTATTTACTTATTTCACAACTATTTTAAAATTCTCAAAGGTAACTGAAAAACCTTCTCCCTGAGGTGAGGCGCACATTATTCCTACTTGTAATGTTTCAGTCTGGGTAAGATATGCCAATCGCAGCATTTGATAATTCTCATTATCTAGCGAATATTGTACTTCTACAGTTTCTGCACGACGCTGTACCCGGAGACAAAGTGCAACTGGTGGTTTTGATAGGGGAATTACTGACCAATCAGAGTAATCTCTTGTGACTACTGCACTAACATTTTGTACTTCTTCAACATACTCAATTCCGCATTTGAGCCAAATATTTTCATTTTCCCGAATCATCAACCCAGCTTGGTCATATAATGCCTGATACTCGCCTATAATTTTGACTTCAACTGTAAAATCACCTGTAACTTCCTGATAGTAGAAGTTGCCATTATCACGCATGAAATTATAGTGAGTCTTTTGCCAAAAATCAGTTTTAGCACCTGCACTAACATGAATAGATTCTGCCTTTTTATGCCATGCAGGAGGTTCGTTATACCATTTCATTGAGTTCATAAAGCCGATTGCAAGTTGGTGAGGTACAGATAATTGTAAAGGCATGGCAGTACTATGCTCTTACCTGCGTACACCATTTACCTGAAATACGCGGTATTTTGCATTCTTTTTTCAAATTGGTATAACTCGTGAATGAGGCTCAGAAGCTCGTGAATGAGGCTCGGAAGCTCGTGAATGAGGCTCGGAAGCTCGTGAATGAGGCTCAGAAGCTCGTGAATGAGGCTCAGAAGCTCGTGAATGAGGCTCGGAAGTTCATTAATGAGGCTCGGAAGCTCGTGAATGAGTCTTTGATATTTGTTTACCTGCTTTTTATAGCGATCGCAATAGCAATATTGATCGCGTCTCAACTCACCAACCCAGATCGCAGTGCATCTAGGTAAGTTGCGCCTTGATAATTAAAATATGCCGGCGTTACTTCCACCGTCAACTTGCAGCATTACTCCATTGACATATGAAGCCACGGGAGAACAAAGAAATACAGCAACGTTAGCAAATTCCTCTGGAGTACCCATGCGACTTAAGGGATTATTGGCATTGATAGCTGCAATTTCTGCTTCTTTTGTTGTGCCATTTTTGGTAATGCGGGCGTTGATTAATTCTTCTACTCGCTCTGTATATGTCCAGCCGGGTAAGATACTATTAACGCGGATTTTATCGTTACCTAATTCTTGGCTGAGTGTTTTAGTTAAGCCAATCACTGCTAGCCGAAGGGAATTAGATAAAATTAAATTTTGAACTGGTTGCTTAGTAGAAGTTGAGGTAATAGTCAGAATCGCCGCGTTGCGAGATTGGCGTAAATAAGGCAAAGCAGATTTTACTAAGTTAACTGCACTGAGCAAATTAAGATTAATTGCGGCTTCCCACTTTGCTAGATCAATATCATCAAATGTGCCGGCAGGCGGCCCCCCAGCATTAGTAACGAGAATATCTAAGCCGCCAAATTTATTGACTGTTGCATTAATTACTTGTTCAATTTCTGCTGGTTGAGTAACATCTGCACGCATAGCAATTACTTCTGCACCTGTTTCACCAGCAATTTCCGCAGCAGTGTTGTCAACTAATTCACTGCGGGCGCAAATAGCTACTTTTGCACCTTCACGGGCAAATTGCTTGGCTGTGGCTTTACCCAGTCCTTTGCTAGCGGCTGTGACTAAAACTATTTTGTTATTCAGTTGTAAATCCATATCTTCGGTCTGAGAAATTTATTTATAAGAATGGGAGATAATTTTGAAGATTCAGGATTGAAGTCCTGATGATAATTTATTTACTTACTTACTGCACTAATCAAGTAAATCTGGTTGTTCGCGTACCATCCGCTGATAGAGTGGCTGAAAGCAACACCAGCCATTAAAAGGCGTACCTACTTGGGTTTGTGTTAGGCGTGCAGTCTCATGTCCAATAATCTTAGGTTTACCCGCAGCTTCAGCTAACAGTTGTGCTTGGCTTGAGCGTTCTAAGTTAATAAACCACCAACTAGCTTCATCTACAGAACGACCGACGGTAAGCATTCCATGATTGCGCAAAATTACAGCTTTTCGATGACCTAAGATTTCGGGAATTCTTTTAATTTCGGCTATATCTAGTAAATCGCCTATGTAGTCATCAAAAACGCTATGATCTTCATAGAAAGCACAAGCATCTTGATTTAGTGGGTCAAGTAGACGACCTAAACTAGACCAAGCTTTACCATACACAGAGTGGGTGTAAACTGTAGCGATCGCATCAGGTCGAGCTTGCAGAATATGGGAATGAATGGTAAAAGTGTCTCGATTTACCGGGCTATTGCCTTGAACTACATCACCGTTGTGATTTACCAATATTAAATTAGAAACTCGAATTTCACTAAAATCTAACCCCTGTGGGTTGATCCAAAAGTGGTCGATCAATTGTGGATCGCGGACTGTAATATGACCATTTGGAGTTTCGTTAAATCCCAGCTTGGCAAACAAGCGAAAAGCTGCGGCTAGGCGTTGCTTGCGGTGTAAGCGTTCATCTTCAACTTGCTCAAATACGGGAGGTTTGGGTTTCTCTAATTTACGCATATTATTTTTCCTAAAGTTTCCAGCAACCACTAGCAAGTAACCATTAGTCTTTTGACAATGGTTCCCATATCTTGTAGTGCAACATCATCTATAAATTCGATGCCAAAACAAGCAATCGGCATCAATAGCGATTTTCTTGCCTTTAGCGGGCATTAAAAAATGTTTATTTAGGCTTTTGTACTATTGTGAAAGTAAATGTTATGTACGCTGGACGCTATTTTTTTGATTAGCACCATCGGTCTTTATGCCTAGTTGCTCCAATCTGGAATAACTTAGGGATTCCTTTAAGATAATTGTAAATGGATATCGCCGGAATACAGTAGCTTGTCCTTTTGACAGCAGCTTTCTGGCATGACTAAGGTGTATGGGAGATAAAGGTAGTCTGTTGGCATCAAGAATAAAAACTTTAGTCATTATGGCTAAATTACCAAGGCAATAATTATCAGGTGTTCGTTTAACAATGCAACATCCATCTATTGTTGGTGCTGCTGTTGACGTTTGTTTTTAGTGTTAGGTAATTAGATGGTGAATATAGGCGATCGCGTCTTGTAGAAGATGCAATCTTCAAATCAGTATAGTATTTACTCTGATACCATAGTTATCCACATTAAATTTTGCTACTAATTCATTAATCATAATTCGGCTGGTGTCTAGAAAATTTTGCTAAATCTGCACCTGGGATAATTATTTCTAAATACTTCTGTGTCAAGCGATCGCCAGTTTTATATATATTAGAGTCTGCTATAAATGAGAAAATATTAAGTTTTGTAGATATGCAAAGGTTTTTTACTTTTGCGCCTAAATTTCTAAACAAAACTTAACAATCTAGGGGGGTAGGGAAGGAGGACAAAGAAGCAGAGGGGTAGGGGAGAAATAAGCAATGCCCAATGCCCCATCCCCAAAACTTAAGACACTTTCAACTGTGCTTCTGATATCCAAGTACCGTGAAAACCATAAGGTACTCGTTGGGGAATGATTACTCGCGCTACAGGTTTGCTGCTGACATCTTGAGCATTTACTATCACTAATTCTGATGTACCTGAACCTTCATCGTAAACAAAGGTTATTAGCCAGCCATCATCCTCAGCAGTTGCACCAGGACGAGGCGCAAATACAGCTTCGCCACCATAGCGTCCTTGTCCATATTCATGGGTTTGGGCTTTCCCACTGTTGAGGTCGTATTTAATTAGACCATCAAATAAAGGTAAGGGACTATTCGCCATCTTACCTGCATAGCCATATCGCGTTGGCAGCCCAACAAAGCTTTCGTTGATCCGGGGAAATTCCGCAGGCACATCATTTAATTGCTGTTCCCTAACTGTCCCAGTTCTCAGGTTAAATCGCCATTCATGTAAGCGAGGAATATTAGCATCTGGATCGGTGGGGTTTTCTTCAGTAGCTAAAATAGTAGTGGAACTCATGCGACAGGCTATAAGTACAACTTCATCGCCGATTTCGTAAGCATTGAGAACATGGAAAATGTAACAGGGCGAACTTTCAAACCAGCGGATATTACTGTTATTACCGTAACGGGGGACAATACCAAAACGACTAGGGCGATCGCGCTCAAACATCAGCATCGGTTCACCACGCTGTGCCCGTTCAACGCTGAGAGTTATTGGTAAATCCAGAAAAATACTATAGTTTTTGGTGATGGCAAAATCATGCATCATCACTGGCACAGGCAAATCAATAGGCACCGTTTGTAATAACTCGCCCACAGCGGAAACTATACTGTATTGCAGATATGGCGGCGCGAAGGAGTAACCAAAAAACATCATCTCGCCTGTGACTGGGTCTACTTTAGGATGAGCGGTAAAAGCAGATACCAGCTTGTCATTGTAAGTGTATTCGCCAATTGTTTCTAACTGCGGAACTTTAATCGCGTGAGGTGCGCCGCCTTCATTCAGCGCCAACATTTGCCCACCATGCCAAATTAACGCCGTATTCCCAGTATTTTTATAAGCACCGTGGGGGTTATCCATTTGTGGTGGTTCTAAAAATCCACTCCAGATAGCCTTACCTGCTTCTTGCTCAATTTTCCATCCCCTAGTTTGCACATAACGATTGCGATAAGTAGCTTTACCTTCGCTAATTTGTACGCCATGTAACATGCCATCGCCATCAAACCAATGATACTTACCAATAGGCGGCCATTGGGGATTAGGGCCATTGCGGACAAACATCCCCGATAAATCTAGTGGTAATTCCCCAAATACCTGCAAAGTATCTGTAGCGATTTCTTCACGCACTGGTGCAAAATTACCATTAAGATATGGATTAACTGCTGTGCTAGAAATTATGTTACTTGTCATAAGGAGCAAACGCGATCGCGGCAATGTGACCCATATATTTTAGCGATCGCATTATCAAGGTAGGATATTCTGCTTTTAAGTTATACAATCCATCGTGACGGCTGTTGAGTGTTGACTGTTAACCGTTGACTGTCAACAGCCTTTGTTAGTAGTCATACAATTTAAACGCACATTAGTTTAGGTTTTTTTGAGGACAAAGGAAGGGAAGGAGGATAAGGGCGACAAGGAAGCAGAATAGAAAGATCAATCATCACCAATGCCCCATGCCCAATGCCCAATGCCCAATTCCCTAAACTAGCGATCCCAGCTTTAGTTTTTCAAAGTTTTAATATTTACGTTCTCTGACATGGGAATACCCTTAAATGGAATATAAGTACGGGAAGAATCTCATGGCTGACCTGAATGGTACTTGGCTAGGAACCTATTGGCAACAAGGAGTCCCTAGCCGCTTTGAAGCAGTATTCGTTCAAAGTGGCAATGCTCTTAGTGGCTCGATTTTAGATGACAATTACTTAGGCGAAGCCCAAATTAGTGGCGAAGTAAATGGGCGCAGTATTAGCTTTACCAAACGCTATTTAATTACCTCCCCTGCTCCCATTAAATACATTGGCACCCTTTCAGAAAATGAAGATTATATCCAAGGACAGTGGAACATCGGCGCACGCTACTATGGCCCGTGGGAAGCGCGACGCAGTGGAGAAGATTTGATGGCGGAGTTAAAAACGCGGATTCAGCAGCAAATTCCCCAGGCGACAGGGTGAGAAGATGGGGAAGACAAGGAAAGGGAGAAATAGCAATGCCCAATGCCCAATACTTCTCTTCGAGACGCTTCGCGTAGCTTGCTTCCCGGAACGGGTACGACTTCGCTCAGCACAAGTGCCCAATGCCCAGTGACAACTAACAAATGACAACTCTTTATTTCCTCCGTCACGGACAAACTGAATGCAGTCGCAATAATGCCTTTTGCGGTTCGCTAGACTCGGAACTCACACCTGAGGGTTTGGCGATGGCAGAAGCTTTTGCCAAGGCTTACAGTTCTACTCCTTGGAGAGCAGTTTTTTCTAGTCCGATGCGGCGAACTGTGTTGACAGCAGCACCACTATGTGCAGCGCTAAATATTCAACCAGAAATGCGGGATGGTTTAAAAGAAATTAATTATGGCAAATGGGAAGGAAAACCACCGGAAGTCATTAACCAAGAATTTCACGATGATTATCTGCGTTGGTCTGCCGATCCCGCATGGTATGCGCCAACGGGTGGAGAAATGGCAATTACCATAGCTTATCGGGCTATGCAGGTAGTCGAAGAAATTAAACAGCTTTACACGAGTGGCAATGTTTTAGTGGTTTCCCATAAAGCAACTATCAGAATTATTTTGTGCAGTCTGTTAGGTATTGATGTAGGACGCTTCCGTTATCGTATCGGTTGCCCAGTTGCTTCTGTGAGTGTTGTAGAATTTAGCTCTCACGGCCCCTTGTTGCGTTCTATGGCAGATCGGACACATTTGGATGAGCATTTACGAAATTTACCAGGAACGTAAATTACCCACATACAGGTATTTCAGGTATCTGCCTCAGTCATGAGCGAAATTGCTGAACTATTAGCCAAATACTAGCAAAATATTCTCAATTACGGCAATTTATCTGTAAATAATGGCACAGCATTCCTCATACCTGTTTTAATTTTTGATGGTGCGGCGCTTGGCGACAAAACACCCTACATTGTGCCTCCATTTAAAGTAAGAATGCGATCGCCAATATTTTACGGTTAAGCGATAAAAATACCGTAGACTCAGATAACCTAATATCTATATACTACTGTTAGTTTATCGAAAAACAGTATTATACAACTAATGGCTCTATACTCTGTTGTTACTAGTAAAGTCAGTAAAAATACCAAACAGATTTTTACACGTAGGGCGTTCTTACCAGAACATCAAAGCCTTCTGTGGCAAATTGATTCAGGCTTTGTGCGGACTTTTACATATTTAGAAGATGGTACCACTGTCGCTTTAGGCTTGTGGGGGCCAGATGACATTGTTGGCAGCAGCTTGTCTCGGCTACAACCATATCAAATGGAATGCTTGACTAAAGTAGAGGCGAGAATCTTACCCATAGAAGAATGGGAGCAACCAACACAGACTTTGTTGAATCACATTCAACAAGCTGAAGAGTTGATGGTGATTCGTAGCTACAAAAAGGTAGATACCATGTTACTTAAATTATTGGCATGGTTATCGAAAAAGTTTGGTTTACAAGTTGAACAAGGACGTTTAATCGATATGCGTCTCACTCATGAAGACTTAGCAGAAATTTTAGGTTCCACTCGCGTCACCATCACGCGGATTTTGGGACAGTTTGAGCAGGAAGGCTTAATCGATCGCCTTTCCTTACATCGGATTGTGCTACGAGAAGAAGATATTTGGTATTACGAAATTTAAATTGTTGACCGTTGACTGTTGACCGTTGACTGTTGACTGTTGATTGTTGACTGGTGACTTTTGACCACTGACAACTCAGTAACGGTAGAATATACCTAATTTTCGTAGCTTCAAACGAAGTATGACAATGCATTCTTCTCTTCAACGTGCTTTTGCTAACCGCTGTGTCCTGAAGGCAATCAGCGGTTTAAATAACTTTGATAGCGATCGCGTCGCTGCTACTATCAAAGCTGCCGATTTGGGCGGTGCTACTTTTGTTGATATCGCTGCCGATGCTGCTTTAGTAAAATTAGCAAAGAGTTTGACAAATTTGCCAATCTGTGTGTCAGCAGTAGAGCCAGAAAAATTCGTGCAAGCTGTGGCGGCTGGTGCAGATTTAATTGAAATCGGTAATTTCGATTCCTTCTATTCCCAAGGACGGAGATTTGAGGCTGAGGAAGTTCTTGCCCTCACTCACCAAACTCGTGCTTTATTGCCAGAAATCACTTTATCTGTGACTGTGCCTCACATTCTCACATTAGATAAACAGGTACAACTAGCAGAAGAACTAGTCAAAGCTGGTGCTGATATTATCCAAACTGAAGGCGGTACCAGCAGCAGCCCCACCCACCCCGGAACTTTAGGCTTAATTGAAAAAGCCGCTCCCACCTTAGCAGCAGCTTTTGAAATTTCTCGCGCAGTTTCCGTACCCGTATTGTGTGCTTCCGGCATTTCTAGCGTGACAGCACCACTAGCGATCGCATCTGGTGCAGCTGGTGTGGGTGTCGGTTCAGCTATTAACCAACTCAACAGCGAAGTAGCCATGATTGCTGCTGTTCGTAGCATCGTTGAAGCTTTAGCATCTGCGAAAGTAGGGGCTAGAGGCTAGAGGCTAGAGGCTAGGGATTAGGGGTTAGGGGCTAGGTAATAATATATTCTCCCCTGCTCCCTGCCCCCTGCCCCCTTGCCTCTTTTACCCCAAACAATCCTTCAGGGCGTAAATCACCTTGTCTTGCTGTTCCTGGATGAGTTCTGGGAACATGGGCAAAGATATGACTTCATGACAGGCTTGCTCGGCAATTGGTAAGGAGCCTGGTTGATAACCGAGATTTTGATAAATTGGTTGCAAATGTAAGGGTAAGGGATAGTAAACCATTGAACTTACACCCTTTTCTTGCAATTGCTGGCGTACTGAGTCGCGATATTTGGCGCTAGCACCGTTTCGCCCTGCACCAGAAACGCGAATTGTATATTGATTCCAGACACCAACGCCGCCGGCTAACTCTTGCGGGACGATGATACCAGGAACTTGATTGAGGAATTGATGATAATAAGCGGCGATCGCTTTTCTTCTTTCGTTCCAATTATCCAGATAACGCAGTTTAATTTCTAAAATAGCGGCTTGGATGGCATCTAAGCGGCTATTAACACCAATTTCTTCATGAATGTAGCGTACCTTACTGCCATGTTCCCTAAGTACCCGCAGTTTGCTGGCGATTTCTGGGTCATTGGTAGTAATTGCACCGCCATCACCGCAGCCGCCCAGATTTTTTGTAGGGTAAAAACTAAAACAGCCAACGTGACCAATACTACCGACTTTTTGCCCGTTCCAGCTTGCGCCTGTGGCTTGGGCGCAGTCTTCAATCACAGCTAAATTGTGAGCTTGCGCGATCGCCATTAACGCCGTCATATCTACAGGTTGACCAAACAGGTGAACGGGGATAATGGCTTTAGTCTGGGGCGTAATTGCCGCTTCTACCTGTTGTAAATCAATATTAAAAGTATCATCAATATCAACAAAAACTGGCTTGGCACCTACAGCGCTAATAACTTCAGCCGTTGCAATAAAAGTAAAGGTTGTTGTAATTACTTCATCACCTGCACCAATATTCAAAGCACGTAGCGAGAGAAACAGTGCATCAGTACCGGAATTACAAGCTATGCATTCAGTTACATTATGATAAGCAGCAAATTGTTTTTCAAAACCTTCTACTAAAGGCCCGCCAATATAACGACCAGAAGCCAGAACTTCTAACACAGCCGCACTCACCTCTGCTTCTAGAGTCGAATATTGCTGTTTAATATCAAAAGCAGGAACAGAATTTACACTTTGGATCATGAGTTTTTATTGATCTGGAAATACAAAAGATGCACTTCTACGCTCAATTGTTGCTATTAATGGTCAATGGTCAGTTGTCAGTTGTCAATGGGCATTGGGGAGCCAGTCGCGTGGGCGGGTTTCCCGACTTGAGCGAACTGGCGTCATTGGTCATTTGTCCTCCTTATCACCCTATCCCTAGCCCCTAATCCCTAGCCCCTAGCCCCGGAGTAATGAGCAATGCAAGATTTAATCAAGCTGGATTTAGCTGATTTGGCGATCGCAATTGGCTTAATGGCGATCGCGGTTGGTTTATCTGCTTGGGAAAAGTTAGGACTAGAATTTAACTTCGTCGTCGCTACTGGGAGAACTCTTCTCCAATTAGCAGTCCTGGGATATGTTTTAGACTTCATCTTTGCTGTAAACAATGTTTGGGCTGTTTTGGGGATTGTAGTAATTATGCTGACAATTACGGCGATTGTCTCACGAAACCGCATCAGCCAAAAACTTCCCCGGTTATTACCTTGGGTGTGGGGGTCAATTTTTGTTAGTACAGCATTGACTGTGCTTTATAGCATCTTTTTGATTATTGAACCAGATAGATGGTACGAACCCAGATATATCATTCCTCTGGCGGGGGTAGTTTTAGGTAATGCCATGAATGCAGCTGTGATCGCTGGCGAACGTCTGGTGAATACCATCAATTTGTCTCACATAGAAATAGAAACTCATTTAAGCTTAGGCGCAACACCAGAGCAAGCTATCAGCCAATATCGCCGGGAAGCCATTCGCGCCGGCGTACTTCCTACCTTAAATCAAATGATGCTCATCGGTATGGTTGCGCTACCAGGAATCACCACCGGACAGTTACTAGCTGGAGTCAATGCACCCGATGCTATTTCCTACGAAATTTTACTGATGTTTATGGTTGCTTTTGCTAACTTATTAACAACAGTTTTAATTACACGCGGTTTATCACGCCAGTTCTTTAACTCTACCTTGCAGTTAATTAGGTAAAATTTATGCTTTATTAAAATTTGAGAAAGTAATGTAATAAATAGGTAGGGCATGGGAATACCATGCCCTCTAGAATATATGGATGTGTCGCCAACATTATTTGAATTTTTATACCAATTCAACATGAAGATGCATTAATCTCTCTCTTGAAGACGAAAAGTTATAGATAATCAACATACTTAAGGCTGAATAAATTTATTACTCACTTCACTTATAATTGGGTCGTTTGTTTAAATAGATAGGTAATGCCCACCCTAAAAATACTTATTGATTTTTATTTTCCTATTAGAGAAAATTAAAAACTCAATTATTTATAATCAAAATGCTCATCAGTTGGTTTTACCTAGTTGCTGCGGTAATATTTGAGGTTTTAGGTACAACTTGTATGAAGTTGTCACAAGGATTTACTCAAGGATTGCCTACAGTATTTATATTTATCTTTTACGGGCTTTGTTTGACTTTTTTAACACTTTCTCTCAAGACAATTGAAGTTAGCGTTGCTTATTCTTTTTGGGCTGGGTTAGGAACTACACTAATTGCTCTCATTGGTATTTTGTGGTTCCGTGAATCTATTACTACCGTAAAGCTTGTATCTATTTCTTTAATTGTGATTGGTGTAATTGGTTTAAACTCTGCAAAATAATCAGGCAGAAGGCAGGAGGCAGAGGGGTATCAGTAAGAATTTTTTATCAATTCTACAATACTCAAAAAATAGACTATTTTTTGATAAATACTGTGCCCTTGTTAAGTAAGTTACCGTTATAAAACCCTATTAATATAGGGCAAAAGCGGTAAGAATGATGTTATGTAACCTTCTGCCCTCTGACTTTACTACCTTTAAATTTGTAACATCCCTTCTGGATTCACCGAGAAAAGCGATCGCTTCTGCAAACCCTCACGAGATAAAATCTCATTGGCTGCTAATAAACCACTGCTAACGGCTCGTTCCATTAACCCACAAGGGAAGGGCATTTTTACCCAATCGCCAGCAAAAATTAAATTAGGAACACCAGTGCTAGTTTCTGGGCGTTGTGCATAACTATTTGGTGGGTAGCCAGAGAAATTATGTTGATTTACCAATTCTTGATGTAATATCTTTGCCTGCTTTAATTCGGGAACAATTTCATACAATTCTTCCTCAAATTTCGCTAACAACGCTTCTTGGGTGGGAAATTCTTTTTCTTTATAGCAGTAAGCATGTAATTCTACGACACTACCACCTGTGCGTTCTGCCCAATCAATAAATTGTTCTTGAATGCGATGATAAAGAGTTATGCTATCAGTTAGCTGGTAGCCTGATAAAGAAGTAAAATTACTTTGTTCCCACTGAAAATCACGATCAAACCAGAAACGACAGACAGCAAAAGGATCGGCAATATCTAAAGCTGCAACTTGCGATCGCACTTTTTTATCTACCTCACCATTAATCTGTTTAAAGAGTTGCTGTACTCCCGGTACATCAGTTGCAAATACAAAATAATCGGCCGCTATTGTCTGAGGTGATGATGATTCGGGATTAGCTGCTACTAGTTGTATTTCCGCATCTTGGCGTTTAGCTATTTTAAATTTAGCTAAATCTCGTTGTGCAGGCCCTTTTAACACTTTTCCATCAGCAGCGAATACTGCACCATGACAAGGACAATGGAATTTTCCATCATCGGCTTTTTTCACAGTACAACCTTGATGGGTACAGGTAAGAGAAATTGCGGCGTCACTTCCCTTTGATGCTGCGAATACTTCATCCGCAGCACCAAAATATTCAATCTCTTTATCTGTCACCACTGAGTTACGTTTTATCCAAAAAGGCACATTATTTTGATTACTACCAACAAAATATTTGAGTGAGTGAATCTCATTTTCTTCAGCCAGAATTTCACTCACTGTTCCATCGGTAATAATTTTACCGCCATTACTTAAAATTGATTTGGCGATTGGTTGGACTAAACTCGTCCCCATATCATCTTTAGTACCATTAAAAGCTAGCCCTTCGGGATTACCAAAAAAATAAAAATGGAAGAATTGCATTAATTCCCCCACACTCATCATATCTGGCGCATTCAAACTCGATTTTGCAAATGGGAGAAAATATAAGTCATATAAACCTCTAGGAAATTCCGTTGCTACCCAATCTGCAACGGAAATATTATCGAAGCGTTGGTAATTTCTTTCTCTTTGAAATCCAGTAATTGCTTGAAAAACTTGTAAGTGTTTTAAGTTAATTAAATTAATACCCCATTGTAAGCGATTAGGTGAGGCGATCGCTAAATCTACAATATTCCAAGGAAAGGCGGAACGACTAGGGCGAAATATCTCCGGTTGATATTTACGATCGCGGTACATAACCGCATAAAAATTTAATGATTGAAAATGATCATTTATCCCCAATTCACTAACTAAACTATTCAAGTTATAGTACTGGGGAAAAAAGCCATGAAACCCATGTTCCATCATAAAGGTTTCACCTACAGCTTCAATTTGCCAGCTGGCAATTTTACCACCAAGTTGCGGGGATTTTTCTAAAAGTGTAACTGCAAATCCCCTCTGACTCAATTCATAAGCACAAGCTAAACCCGCTAATCCAGCCCCAATAACTACTACAGATTTACCTTGACTTAACATCCTTGGTAGTTGTAAGGTTTCTCTTTCAAAAATCGTTGGTTGTGGCTTACTAAAACGAGAGTATCCAGTTACTCCAGCGATACTACCAATACCGAACCACTTGAGCAGTGTGCGGCGGGAAATAGTAGATGATTCTGGTGAATTCGATAATTGGTTCATTGGTTACAGAATTAACTCTTCATCATGAAATACTGGTGTGAAATCATGGCTATAAATTAGCCTTTTTTCGGAAAATTTTTCCCATTTCAGCAATCGTCCTCAGCAGATTTTTTGCAGGAGAACGGGAGCAATTATCAATAGCTGGTTGTTGTATTTTTAAATACTTTACACTCAAAGTTGCTCGGTCAGGTTATTTATGCACTAGACAATAAATCTGCTAATTTAAATTCACAAATAAGCAGATTATTTGCCAGTGTAATATAATATTTGAAAGTTGACTACTAAACGTTAGGTAGGTTTGAGAGTGCCAGACGATCGCAACTCTCCAAAACAAGTCTCATCTGGTGGTAGAGAAAGAATTCTTGAGCAAGCAGAAGAGCTATTCCGCAGCCGGGGCTATAATACAGTGACAATGAGGGAGATTGCTCATGGAGTAGGAATTCGTCAGGCTTCTTTGTATTACCATTTTCCCAGTAAAGAGCAGCTGTTTGTCGCCGTCAACGAACGTTTGTTTGAGCGTCATCGCCTGGGTATAGAGCAAGTAATTACGCAAAATGGGGCTGATTTGCGATCGCAACTCTATGCAATTGCTAGATGGTTCCTATCTCAGCCTCCCATCCACTTTTTAAGCATGGTACATACAGATATGCCCTTATTGGATGCGGAAAATACAGCGAGATTAACTGCTTACTCATCTGATTGCATATTTGAACCTATTTGTCAAATATTTAACCAAGCACAACAGCGAGGCGAAATTCGACAGGTGCGTCCCCAACTGCTAGCCGGATTTTTTCTGTCTGTTATCGAGAGTCTTCCCCTCGCCAGTACTTTTGTGGATGCTGTACCAAAAGAAACGATTGTGAATGAAATGATTTCGGTTTTATGGGAGGGGTTGAAAATTGAACGCTAAGTTAAATTGTCCAGTATGCGATCGCACCGATATTGAGGGTGACATTTGCCCTAATTGCGAAACTGATCTGAGTTCAGTGCGTATACTGATGGAACTACCAATAGAACGCAAAAGCATTCCCATATTCTTAGCAATAGCTATTGCTCTAGCCTGTTTTATTTTCGGGATTGTATTGTCAAAATTTTATCTCTTTTGAAACTAGAGGCTAGAGACTAGGGACTAGGGACTAGGGACTAGGGGAGTAGGGGAGAGATTTGCTGATTATTGAGTAACTTGAAACTAGAAATTACGGGAATGAGGGTAAGAAGGACAAAGAGAATCATCAATGCCCAATGCCCAATGCCCAATGCCCAATGCCCAACAATTATAAACGCTGGAGTAGACTTAAACCGTGAGTATCAGTACCACAGGTATTAAAAAGGCCGTATTCCTCAGCCAACTGTTGCACTTGTTCTGATTCTATAGTGCTAGGTTTCCAAGGGTTGGGGTTGTTGTAAGCATAGAAACTTTCTACCCCATCAATTCCCGATACCGCAGCAGCAGGAATTAAATCAAAATGCGATCGCCTGTAACGTGCGGGATGCGCGAGTACAGCTAATCCCCCCGCTTCATGAATTGCATCAATTACGTTATTTGCTTGATATTCTTTACCTGTAGTTATTTTCCTTTGTAAATAAGGTTTCATGCTGCTATGTTCTACTTGGAAGGAGTAAGCCAAAATATGCACTTCAACTTCCAAAAGGTTGGCATTAATCTCCACACCACTCCACAGGTGGGGAAGACCTTCACCGGGATTATTCCATTTCCAATCTTCTAGCCAAGCTTTTGCTGCTTGATAGCCGCTAATACTATGATGATCGGTAATTGCTAGTCCTTTTAATCCAATAGCGATCGCCTGCTCCATTAATACATTGGGCTGTAATCTACCATCAGAATAGACAGTATGCATATGAAAGTTAAATAATCTTGGACAACTTTGGGCATCAATATTCTGGAATATTTGCCTTAAGATTTCCGTAGAAGCAGAAGTCCGAGCTAAATTTACAACCATAACCCCCTCTAAGATAAAAGTACATTGTTATTCACACACAAACACGCCACACATTTTTAGATAATAAACACTCAACACTTTTAGTTAGTGCTGTAGCAATTTTTTTGACTTTGACCGCAAAGTTTTCAATATATTAAGACTACGTTAGCAAATCTCAACACTGACGGCGATGAGTATTTTCAATTGGAACAATCAGAATAGGTAACAAATACTGCCATCTGGTTAGTCAATGGTTCAGAAACCTTTCTACTGGAGACATTTGTACAGGCGGGTTTCATCTCCATAACTTCTTTGAGAGTCAATATCTTAGAAAACCGCCCCTACAATTTATGTATTTTTTAACACCCTAATTAATTTATACCTGGCAAATAAAGTTTGCTAACATAAGTTCTTTCTATGGTAACGCTAATAACGTTCCCATACTGCCGCATTCAGTTTTTGCTAAGTACTAATTCATGGCAGAAATTACGTAATTATGCGGTTATTCAGGCGATGAGACAGAGCAAATCTCAATATTTTGAATAACCTGCATCAATTTTTTGATTTATGACAGTAATCCAACCAATGAATTATCGCCAGTAATGACTTCACCAATGGCAAAAGCGGGTATTTCTTCTGCTTGAAAGTAGTTAATTGTTTGTTCTACCTGCGCTGGAGGTACTAAAAGCACAAAACCAATACCCATATTGAAAGTATTGTACATAGCCTCAGGATTTACATTACCTGCTTGGGCTATCCACTGAAAAACGGGCGGAATTTGCCAACTATTGAGGTTAATTTTAATTGCTTGATTTGTGCCTAAACATCTAGGTAAATTTTCTGGTAAACCACCGCCTGTGATATGCGCCATCCCGTGAATTTCTAAACCTGCTTTCCGGGCAGCGAGTAAGGGTTTGACGTAAATTCTTGTGGGGGTAAGGAAAGCTTCGGCGATAGTTTGCCCGCCTAATAATTCTGGACGTTGATCCCAAGCAAATCCGCGTTCACTGACAATCTTACGGACTAAACTTAAGCCATTGCTATGGACACCGGCGCTAGCAAGTGCGATCGCCACATCTCCGACTTTTACCTGGGAACCATCCAACATTTGGCTTTTTTCCACGATTCCCACACAAAATCCCGCCAAATCATACTCGCCCACTTGATAAAAACCAGGCATTTCTGCTGTTTCTCCACCCAGCAAAGCGCAACCTGCTTGCTTACATCCAGAGGCTATACCCGCCACAACCTCAGTTAATTGTTCCTTCTCCAGCTTCCCTGTGGCTAAATAGTCCAAAAAAAACAACGGTTCCGCCCCAGATGTCAGCACATCGTTCACACACATCGCCACCAAATCAATACCCACAGTATCGTGACGGTTGAGAACCTGAGCGATTTTCAGCTTTGTACCGACACCATCAGTACCAGAAACCAACACAGGTTCCTGATAACCCCCAGGAAGCTGGAAGCAACCGCCAAAACCGCCCAATCCACCAAGCACTTCCTTTCTAAAAGTACTGTGAACCAAATTGCGAATTTGGTCTACAAAGGCTCGTCCAGCCTCAACATCAACCCCAGCATCCCGATAATCCATTCCTAACCGCTTCCTGACTGCTCTGTTATTAATTCTTTACACACATAGAACATCATCACATAATATTTACTTAATTTGTATTGGGCATGGGGCATTGGGCATTGGGCAATTCAATTTTGGATTTTGGATTTGCAATTTTGGATTGGGTTTGAATCTAAAATCTAAAATCTAAAATCCAAAATTCCTTGTCCCCCTTGTCTTCCTTATCCCCCTTCCCCTGCACCCTTATTTCTTCGCTTCTGGCTTCTGATACTTACCAGGATACTTCCGGTGAAAATATTCTTCCATAATTTCTTTAATCATGGGAGCAGCTACGCTACCACCGCCACCACCAGAATGTTCAGCAAAAGCTACTATCAATACCTCTGGTTTATCATCTGGCGCATAAGCACCAAACCAAGCGTGATTTTGTTTCACACCACGCTTCCAGGCTTCGGCTGTACCGCTTTTACCTGCTACTGGGGGAAGTGAGGGTATATTTAAAGCTTTACCTGTACCTTCAGATACTACTTTTCGCAAACCTTCACGCAGGATTTTCATAGTACTCGGCTTTATATTTAACGATGAACGCCAGCTTTTTGCATCTTCATTATCTTTAAGTAAATGGGGCTGGACGCGATCGCCTCCATTAGCAGGTACAGCAAACATAATTGCTACTTGTAGGGGCGTGGTTTGTAAAGCACCTTGACCAATGGACATATTAATACTGTCGCCTACAGTCCAGGGCATTTTCCATACTTTCTGCTTCCATGTCTCATCGGGAACTAAACCCTTGGCTTCTTCGGAAGTAAACTCAAAGCCGGTTTTTTCCCCAAATCCATACTTGCGCGTCCACTCAATCAAAGTTGGGCCGCCGACTCCCCTAGCAATTTGATAGAAAAAGGTATCGCTACTCCACTGTAATGCGCCAACAAAGCCTAAAGGCCCAAATCCCGCATGGTTCCATTCGCCAAAAGTAGTGCCGCCAATCGTTAAGGAACCGTAGGTTTGCAGCACAGTGCTAGGAGAAAATTTACCCGATTCCAAGGCAGCAGTTGTAGTGACGATTTTGAATGTACTAGCAGGAGGAAAGACACTTAAGGCACGATTCACCAAAGGATGTTCTTCGCCTTGAACGGTGTCCCAGTCTTTTTGCGAAAGTTTCTGCTTCGAGAAAATATTGGGATCGAAGGTAGGGTGAGATACCAATGCCAAAACCGCACCATTTTTGGGATTGAGGGCAACGATCGCGCCATTGCGTGTACCTAAGGCTTTTTCTGCTGTCTTTTGCATCTCCAAATCAATGGTTAAGTGCAAATCGTTACCAGCTTTAGCTTGTTTCTCCCCCAAAACCCTAAGCGGTCTACCAGCACCATCCACTTCTACTTGCTGACCGCCCCATTCACCTCTAAGTTGCTTTTCATAGGCTTTTTCCACCCCCATCTGACCAATCACATCTCCCAAGCGATAGCCTTCTTGGCGCTTCTGTTTTAACTGCTCGGCAGTTAGTTCGCGAGTATAACCAAGTACATGAGCCATTGGTCTGCCGTGGGGATAATAACGCACAGCATCGAGATGAATTTCTACATCTGTGAGTTCATTTTGATACTCTTTTAAGGCAGTAATTTCCGCTTCATTGAGATCCCGCGCAATCCTAATCAAAGATGAAGAGTTTCTCCCGGCTGCTACTAGTTTTTTTTCAATTTCTGATTGAGGAATATCAAGAATTTGGGAAAGACGCGCCCCGACAACAGGCCAGGAAGGTTTGGTATGAGCCATCGGCCACAAATATACCGATCGCGGATAGCGAGTACTAGCTAAAAGTTTGCCATAACGGTCAAAAATATTACCCCTTTCTGGCTGTTTGGGGATCATTCTAATACGGTTAGATTCAGCGCGCTTACGATGATTTGCACCTTCAACTATTTGTAAATATGCCAAACGCGCACCTATGGCACTTGTCATTAACAGAGTAAATATAATCAGGAATGTTGGCTGAAAACTTTTACCAACTGTACGTGTATTTTTTGGTCTTCCCAGTGGAGTCGGTTCTATTAAAGCCATAGGACGAGTAATGACTACAAAATTAATCTAATTTATACAGTTATTGATGCTGATTTTTTAACCAGCACTTTATGGCAGTTCTCAGAAAAACTGTATCAAGAATCAATGATGACTGATAAGTTCACTTATAAGTTCACAGTCAGCACTCCAGTGTTGAGAATTTTCTCTAAACTTGGGGCGACAATTGACCATGAAGCCTGGTGTGAGCCATCAGCCATAAATATACAGAATGAGGATAGCAATTACTAGCTAGAAGCTACCCATGAAAGCGAAATATATTACCTGATTCTGGTAGTTGAGGAATTATCTGAATGCACTGAGACTCGGATGTGGGGGGGGTAGTTTTGACCTTGTATATTTTTTGTTACCTGGTAGATTTGTTGATAATGAACCCATAACACAAGATTATGATGACAAAATTTTAGGATTTTTTAGTATTTATTGATATACACAAGCCTCAAAGAGGCTACTCAGTATGAATCGGCAAATAATTCCAAGAATATCTTCCCAATCAATAGTTTTTGACGGATACAATGAACCAAAGTGCCAGAGGTAGGCTGGTTAATAGACTACCTAAATGTGCACGATCGCGTAGATTCACGGCATTTTACTGAGGATTATGGCTCAATCTGTGACGCAGGATCGGGGGGAGATGATGGCTTTGCAGCCGCTAGATGTTGAGCTGCGTAACGTATTCAAGTTTTTTAACCAAGAACCAGCCGTCAATGGCGTAGACTTGGACGTTAGGCAAGGAGAATTTTTTAGTATTTTAGGCCCTTCTGGTTGTGGCAAGACAACAATATTACGTTTAATTGCGGGGTTTGAACAAGCGGATGCGGGTAAAGTATTGATTCAAGGTCAGTTTATGACTAATGTCCCGCCTTATCGCCGGCCTGTCAATACGGTATTTCAAAGCTATGCATTGTTCAATCACTTGAATGTTTGGGATAATATTGCTTTTGGACTGCGCTTGAAAAAATTGCGTAAACCAGAAATCGATCGCCGCGTCAAAGAAGCTTTAAAACTGGTGAAAATGGAAAGTTTGCGATCGCGCTTTCCTAATCAACTTTCGGGAGGACAGCAGCAAAGAGTAGCCTTAGCCAGGGCTTTAGTCAACCGTCCCTCAGTGCTGTTACTCGATGAACCCTTAGGCGCATTAGATTTAAAGCTGCGTAAAGAAATGCAGGTGGAGTTAATCAATCTCCATAAAGAATTGCAATTAACCTTTATTATGGTCACCCACGACCAAGAAGAAGCCTTATCATTGAGCGATCGCATAGCCGTGATCAATCAAGGGAAAATAGAGCAAATTGGTACTCCCAGCCAAATTTACGAATTTCCCCGCACATCTTTTGTCGCTGATTTCATCGGTGATACCAATTTATTCAGTGGTGACATCATTGGTGTAGAAGCTTCTACAGTTCAAGTTGAGACCAAAACAGGACTAACTATTGTTGTTAACCGTCATGAAGAAACACCTACAGAAATATCTCAACCAGTAGTAGTTAGCGTCCGTCCTGAAAAAATTCAACTTTCACTTTATCCACCTAATTTTCCTAATAACTGCTTTGAAGGGCGACTGATTAACATCATGTATCTAGGAACCCATGTTAATTATGTTGTTGAATTAATCAACGGCATTAGTATTAATGTCTTACAACCTAACACCTTTGGTAGCTTACCAGACCCAAATACACCTATTTATGCTTGGTGGGCAGAAAGTGATTGTTTGGCTATTAGTCAATAGTCATTGGTCAAGACGGGCGTATACTCGTAAACTATTAACCCCTAAACAAATAAAATCTATCCAAACCATCATTAATGAATTAGCATCTAAATTAAATTCATATCTTACCTCAATTGGTAAATTACCCAGTGGCAAATAACAAATGACCAATGACTATTGACCAATAACAAATGACTACCAGACGCACATTTATACAACAAATTACCGCACTTTCTAGCTTATCTTTAGCTGGGTGTGGTTGGCGATTAGCAGATGTCCGCGCTAATGCTAAAACATCTGCTCAACGCGACCAACTTTATATTTATACCTGGACGCAATATACTGACAGCCAATTACTTAAAGCTTTTAGTACCCAAACTGGGATGAAAATCCTTGCAGATGTCTATGAATCTAATGATGTCATGCTAGCTAAATTACAAGCTGGAGGCGGTAGTAATTACAGTATTATTTACCCATCTGACTATATGGTACAGAAGATGGTGCAGAAGGATTTATTAACAGAAATAGATCGCGATCGCTTAATCGGCTTAGATAATTTATTTCCCCGGTTCCAAAATCCTACTTATGACCTCAATAACCGCTATAGCATACCCTTCAATTGGGGCACAACAGGTATAGTTTATAATAGCGAAATTCTGAAAAATTCACCTCTAGATTGGGATTATATTTGGCAAAATCAAGAGCAGTTAAATAAACGCATGACTTTATTAAATGATGTCCGTGAAGTTATGGGTGCAGTTTTGCGAATGCTCGGTTATTCATACAATTCTCAAAACGAAAATGAAGTTAAACAAGCTTATGAACAATTGAAAGAACTGAAACCAAAAATTACGGCATTTGATACAGAAGCTTGGCAAAATCAAATTTTGGCTGGAGATTTATTATTAGCAATGTGTTATTCGGCTGATGCAATCAGAGTAACCAAAGAAAATCCTAAATTAAAGTATGTAATTCCTCGGAGTGGTTCTTCATTATGGACTGATACAATCGTAATTCCCAAAACAGCAATCAATCCTGATGGAGCCTATGCTTGGATTAACTTTATTTTACAGCCAGAAGTAGCAGCCGAAATTAGCCAACGGCTGAATATTGCCACTCCTAATTTGGCAGGATTTGAGCAATTACCTATCAGCCTACAGCAAAATACTAGTTTATTTCCCCCGGAGTCAATTCTAGAAAAATGTGAACGTATTACGCCTTTAGGAAAATTTGATGAGATTTACGATCGCTACTGGACGCAATTAACTAGTAGTTAAATATTCTAAATTTTTATCAATTTTTTAATTATTGAAAAATCTATTTATGAATAATCAAACTTCTGAATCTCAACTACATCCAAACAGTAATATTGCCACAATCAAAAACGAGCGTTACGCAAATCTCAGTTGGCTCCAACCTTTAATATTACTAGTACCATCTGGAATTTGGTTATTACTCTTACTGGTACTACCAACATTAATTATTTTTCAATTGAGTTTAGTACCCAACATTCGTCCTGGAGATTTAGTTAATCCTAGCGGCTTACAAAACTATCTTCGGATATTCGATCCGCTTTATTTGCAAGTAATTTTGCGCTCAATGGCTTTAGCCATAACAACAACAATTATTTGTTTAATTCTTAGTTTTCCGGTTGCTTATTGGATTGCTCAAATCGTAACCAAACGCTGGCGGAATTTATTATTATTAGCTTTTATTTTACCTTTGTGGACTTCGTCTTTACTGCGTTCCTACGCTTGGATTACGATTCTGCGTCCGACTGGTTTATTAAATACTTTATTGAAAAATTTACATTTACAACCTTTAGAATTATTGAACCATACTCCAGCTGTATTAATTGCCATGAGTTACAGCTTATTGCCTTACATGGTGTTAATTTTATATGCTTCTCTAGAAAAATTAGATATGCGTTTATTAGAAGCAGCCGCCGATTTAGGCGCAAATCCTACACAGGCGTTTTGGCAAGTGACAGTACCACAAACTTTACCAGGCTTAACTGCTGGTTCAATGCTTGTTTTTATTACAGCCTTAGGCGATTTTGTCAATCCAGAACTACTAGGTGGTGCTTCTAGTATGACAGCAGCCAGATTAGTTTATAATCAGTTTCTTGGTGCGACTCAAAATTGGGGTTTTGGTTCAGCGTTGAGTATGGCATTAATTATGCTGGTGAGTATTGCGATCGCACTAATAATTAAGTTTGGTGACGCTAAACCTCAACGTTAGTTATTGAGCTAAATTTATCAGAGTTAGTAATGTAGCTTTATTCAAAAATAATATAATATTTACAATAAATAGGGTGGGAAATAAATGCCCACCCTAACGCTTACAGAATCTATTTCTATGCTAATGACTCATGACGTAATTATTAGAGTCATGGCTGTGTCGGTTAATTAAATCTCCAATTGTCGAAACTAATTTATCTTCTAAATATGGCTTAGTTAAGTAAGCATCTGCACCTAAAGATTCAGCAAGTTGGCGATGTTTTTCCGCACTACGGGAAGTGAGAATTACTATAGGTACTTCCCCTAATTGTGAGTTTTTCCGCACATTAGATAAAAGTTCAAAACCGTTCATTCGTGGCATTTCTAAATCAGAAACTACTACTTGAATTTCTGGATAAGCTTGTAATTTTTCTAGAGCTTCTACACCATTTTGTGCTTGTAATACTTGATATCCATACTTCTGTAATGTCAGCGACAGAGTTTGACGCAGACTCAGAGCATCATCTACCACTAACAGCACTTTTGATGATTTTTGATTTGCTGACAAAGACTGACTGAGCTGGCTTGACGTTGTATCTGTAGGATTAGCTGGAGCCAGTAGAGGTGTAGAGTTGGATATTAAATCTGACGAAGTTAAGGCTTGTTGATTTGGCAAATAATCTGTTGATAGTGTCGCAATTTCCAGCGTGGCTTGCATCTCTTGAGAGTACAATAACAGTGTCGGATCGATAATTAAGATGAGATTACCACTGGCTAAACTACTACAACCATAAATATATTTTGGGGGAGCGATCGCACTTCCTAAAGGTCTAATTACTAGTTCTTGTTCACCAATAATTTGGTCAACTTCTAACCCAAAAATTTCTTGATTGCGGTGTAGTAATAACACAGGATTTTTCATGATTCCTGTTTCATAGGCAGTGGCTGGATTATTGTAACTAATACAATTGAAAGATGAACCATTATAGTCAATTAAATCAGAAATATGGCGGAGGCTAACCATACGTTCATCTCCGGCAATGTTATAGTAGAGTACTCTCTTGCCTTTATATTCTTTAATTTGTTGCTCTGAAGGAACTAAGATTTTTTCTAAATTATCCAATAGCAAAGCGTAGATAAAACCACCTGCTTGGACTAGCATTAACTTATCGGTAGTCATAGAGAAAGGAATTTTTAATATAAATGTTGTACCTTGATTAGGCAACGATTTTACAGATAAAGAACCGTTGAGAGACTGTATCTGCGAACGCACAATATCTAAACCCATACCACGTCCAGAAATATCACTTACCCGATCGGTAGTGGTAAATCCTGGGGAAAACATCAATTCTAAAAGTTTAGCTTCCGCCGCTTGGTAATTATTACTTCTAACTACATCGTCGGCGGGGATAAGATTTTGCTCAATAGCTCTTTTGCGAATTTTTTCTAAATTCAAACCCTGTCCATCATCGCGGACTTCAATAATAGTTTGACTTCCCTGATTATAAGCATGAATTTCGATGACAGCTTGTTCTCGTTTACCAACAGATTGGCGAACTTGAGCCGTTTCAATCCCATGATCGAAAGCATTACGTACTAAATGCAACAGCGGTTCATAAAGTTTTTCTGCGATCGCTTTATCTACCAGTACTTCTGTACCTATAAGTTTTAGTTCGACAATTTTGCCATGAACGCTCCCCATTTTTTTGATCATTGGGGGAAACCGATTCAAGATGTTTCCTAAAGGAGCCATCCTGGCTTCTACTAAATTATCAATAATATTTAACGTTAATCGTTGTTTTTTCTCACTAATCTGAATCGCTTGCGATAACGATAAATCTAGAGATTCGATGATTTCGTGGAGTTGCAAACTTTCTGCTATGGCTTCATGCAACTTCGTTTGCAATTCTGTATATGCATCCATTTCTAAAGAATCAAACTTTACAGATGCAAAATCTCGATTATTCTGTAAAGCGTGATTCTGGGAGTGTATGGGTAGATCGCCTAATTGATTTAAAATTATTTGTTGTCTGCTTAGATGCTCTCTTAATTGTTCAATAATTTCTTTAATTTGTTCATCATGTAATATGCGCTGTTTTTGCTTAATCAGGAGTTCACCCGCTAAATAATTCAAGCGGTGTAATCCTTCTGTATCTACTCGTACAAATGAAGGTGTACGAGAATTTTTTACAGATGAAGTTGATAATTGCTCTGTTGTTTGGTTGCTTTGAATAGCCGCATCAGCAATGGCTGTATTAACAGTAGTGGCGATATCTGTAATGACTGGTTCGATAATAGCTAAAGATTCATAATTTTTTTGTTCGGGTTCTGGTTCATCAATTTCATGGATATGGTTTTCATTAGTTTCTCCTCCCCAAATTGACTCTAAGAGATGATTAGTTTCTGCGAGAATATTTTCCTGGAAAACTAATAGTTGTTTTAATTTAGGCTTGTCCAGCCAATTTTTTTCTTGGGTTGTAACTGGTGGAAAGTTTTTGTATTCTTGAGCTAATTTCTTAATTTGCTTTTGCAGTGCTGGAATGACAGAATTATTTTGCTTAACTTGCTCGGTTGTATAATGGAATTTGGCAACAGCTAGAATGATTGTCAAAATCACGCCTTGGCGATATAAGCAGAGGCTTTGGCTATCTTCAGCTTCTTGGATAAATTCTCTAAATTGGTTCAACCAATTTTCAATATAACTAACAGTAACTTCGCCGTTATTAGAAATAATTAGAGCCAAATTGAGATTTTCTTTGTTAATTTCCCTGCGATGATTAAACCAGCCGAGGATAAAACGAATTACCTTAAGATAAAACTTGGCTTTGGCTGGGTTAAGTGGCTGATTTTGGCTATCAGCAGATGTTGTGAGAAATTTATATAATGCTTTAAATTCATTTTGTAAAGCAATGGGAATTACAGAATCTTGTGTGGCTGAATATAATTCATCTGTGGCTACTTGGGTGAAACTCTGCAATGCTGAAGAAGCTTCACCACCACAAGTGCGATCGCCTGCTAAGACAGATGCTTGAGCTTGTTGTAAATTAGCTAGAGCAACTTTCCCAATTTGATGCGCCTGGTTGGGGTTAGCTTTGATTGCGGCGATAATTGTTTGGGCGATCGCGCCAAATCCTGGTAAATTTAAAGATTCACCTAAACCAATAAATACTTCAGCTTGCGAGCTTAATAACTCAGCTAATTCTGTTGGTTCTGATATTTGATCCAACGCCTCAGCAATCATTTCTAAGCGTTGCTGTACTCCAACTTCAAAAATAGATTGAACGAGATCGAAGCCCAATTCTTGGGAAGTAGGAATATAAGCTTCGCTACCAAAAGCATCACCGAGTTTTTCTTGTAGCTGAGCAAAGATTGAAGCTGCTCTTTGCAAAATTTCGTCACCATTCACAGTACTACCTGTTAATTCTGCGGTAAGTGCCAACCTTAGGCATTCGTAAGCTTGTAGTATCAGTGATTGTAATTGATCGTCAATAACAACGCTAGGATTGTATAACGCATTGAAGACATCTTCTAAAGAATGTGCAATAGAGCTAATTACCTCTAGCCCAACGTTAGCAGATCCCCCTTTAATTGTATGGGTTGCCCGCATTAGCTGATGTACTTTAGCTATACTAAAATCTTCTGACAAACTAAACAGTTCTTCTTCGATAGTTTGTAGTAACTCTGGAGCTTCAGCTAAAAAATAGATGTAACCCTGTTCGCGAATATCAATATCTGAAGTCATATTTTTAAGTCATTATTTATTAGTTTCATTAGTCATTATTCATTAGTCATGTTTTAGCGGGAATGGGGAATCAGGAATTACCATGAGTAATACTGCGTATTATCATCTCGTTTCCCTCATCCCCATACTTTAAACTAGGGCCAGTTATTTGGTTATCAATTGACTTTAAACTTGCTAGCAGTTGTTAATAGTTCTTTTGCCATGCCTGATAATGTTTGGAAAACAACGGCAATTTCATGAGATTCATCAACAGTTTGGTGAGAAATTTGCGCTACATCTTTCATCGTTGCCGTTACCTTGACAGACTGATCCATTTGTTGTTGAGTGGCTTCGGTAATGCGCTGAATTAACTGACTAATTTCCGCAGTAGCGCTAACAATAGCATTCAAATTCTGTCGAGCATCACTGACAAGGTTTGTCCCTTCTACTACCTGTTGGATACCTATGTCCATAGCTACAGATACTTCTCCAGTATCTGCTTGAATCTCTTGAACTAATTTTTCAATTTCGATAGTAGCTGCTGCTGACTGGCGCGATAAAGAACGAACTTCATCTGCTACCACAGCAAAACCTTTGCCATATTCACCTGCACGAGTAGCTTCAATAGCAGCGTTCAGCGCTAGGACGTTGGTTTGAGTGGCAAAATTACTAATTAAGTTCACTACTTTGGAGATTTTTTGTGAAGATTCGCTGAGCCGTTTAATCTTTTTACTGGTTTGAGCAACAGTTTCGCGAATTCCTTCGATAGCTTGTACAGTCAAGTTCATTGCACCATCACCAGACTCGACAGTTTGGTTAGCTTGTTTGACTGCTACTTGTACCAATTCAGCGTTAGCTACCACAGCTTTTGTCGCGTCAACCATTTGTTGAATGTCACTTAAAGCGGTGGCCATTTCTTGGGATTGTTGGTTTGCTAAGTTGGTCAGTCCCACTAATGATGCTTCGCTAGTATCAGAAGTCTGCGCAACTTGTTGAGCTGCTGTCTGCACTTGGATGACAATTTGTCGCAATGCTTGCAGGGTATTATTGTAAGCATCAGCAATTGTACCGAGTTCATCCTCTGTGATGGGCGCGCGTACTGTCAAGTTGCCATTAAGGGCGGGTCTTAGGGCTGTTAACAGTTGAATAGAACGCTGTTGTAATAACTCTTTAGCGGCTTTTTCTCGTGCGGCGGCTTCTGCTAATTGTGTTGACTGTGCTTTTACTTGTTGCAAATACTCAGTTTGTTGTAATGCTAACCCTAATTGGTCGGAAGTTCTTCCTAACAAGCTAATTTCCGATTCTTCCCACTCACGAGTTCCAGAGTTTTGGTAAACTGCCAATAATCCCCACAGTTTTTCACCAAAGAATATCGGCACTGTCACATAAGCCCTAACTTCAAATTTCTCTAATGCTTCAATGTGACAGGGAGAATGTCCAGCATTGTAAATATCATTAGTGAAAAAATAGTCACCTTTCTGATATTTACCCATTTGAGCGCACTCTTGTATTTGGGTATCTTTCCAGACTGTAATTTTATCGGGGCCTACCAATTTTATCCAGCCATGAGCTACTGATTCTGCGACAAATTCGCCACTCCAGTCAGGATTAAAACGATAGATACAAGCGCGATCGCATTTTAGTAATTGGCGGATATCTTGAGTGGATGTTTTGAAGATTTCTTCCACATCTAAAGATTGGCGAATGCGATCGACTAGTTTCGTTAAGGCTTTTTCTTGTTCAGCTATCTGCGCTAATTTTTCTGATTTGACTCTGACCTGATCAAAATATTCAATTTGTGATTTAGCTAGGCTAAATTGTAAGCCAATTTGTTCTAAAAAGTTAACTTCCCAGTTTTGCCAATGACGAGTGCCTGAGTTTTGATAAGCGCCTAACAAACCCCATAATTTTTCACCTAAGAAAATAGGAACTATGATAAATGCTTTAACTTCAAAATGCTCTAAAATTTCCAGATGACAAGCCGCAAAGTTGGTTTGATAAATGTCATTAACAACTGAGTTTTCGCCTTTAACATATCTACCTCCCTGGGTTTCTTGCAAATAGGTATCATCCCACACTGTGTTCAGATCTGGCCCTACCAGTTTCACCCAGCCATGGCCTACCGATTCTGCAATAAACTTACCACCCCAGTTAGGATTGAAG
The DNA here is from genome assembly GCF_014697075.1 of Tolypothrix sp. FACHB-123. GTDB lineage: Bacteria > Cyanobacteriota > Cyanobacteriia > Cyanobacteriales > Nostocaceae > Aulosira. Next base: position 50,919 of record NZ_JACJRE010000035.1, read on the forward strand.
CGATAGACGGCAACGCGATCGCATCTTAGCGATTGACGGACTTCTTGAGTTGTGATTCTAAAAATGCTTTCTGTATCTAAAGATTGGCGGATGCGGTTAGCTATTTTTGTTAAGGTTTTTTCCTGTTCAACTATTTGAGTTAGTTGCTCATTTTGGGCTTTCACCTGTTCTAAATATTCGGCTTGAGAAATAGCAACGCCAAATTGCAAGCCAATATCTGTCAAAAAGTTTGTTTCCCAAGGTTGCCAATTACGAGTTTCGGAGTTTTGATAAGCTGCTAGTAAACCCCATAATTTTTTGCCAGACAAAACGGGAACTATGATATAAGCTTTGATTTCAAACTGCTCTAAAATTTCTACATGGCATTGAGAGTGCCCGGCTTGAGAAATATCATTAACAGTTAAACTTTCGCCTTGTGCATAACGTCCGCCTTGGGTTTCTTGCAAGTATGTATCTTCCCAAACAGTTTTGATATTCGGGGCTACTAGTTTTACCCAAGCATTACCCACAGATTCTGCAACAAACTCGCCACTCCAGTCGGGATCGAAGCGATATACAGCTACGCGATCGCAGCGGAGAAATTGGCGAATTTCATGAGTAGTTGCTTGAAAAATTTTATCAATAGATGTGACGTGGAGAATTCTATCAATAACTTTGGTAATTGATTTCTGCGCTAGTAGTTCTTGTTGTATTTGTGTTTGGGATGTAAAGCTTTGTATCCTGTAAGCAATTTCTGTAGTAATTTGAACTAGTAAGGTAATTTCTAATTCTTGCCATTGACGGGACAAAGCACAATTATTGACTACCAGTAAGCCCCATACCTGATCGTTGACTAAAATTGGTACGCTTAAGCTAGCTTTAACCTGAAATCTATCTAGTAGTTGTTGTTGATAAGGTGTAACTTTTATCTGCGTAACATCATTAATAACTACAGGTTCTAAATAATCTTGACTGGTATAGGCACCAAAGGTGATACTTGGCAGATTTTCTTCAATAGTTGGTGTCCAACCTAAGGTGAGAGATTCTGCAACTACTTTCCCAGTATCAGCAGTTTTAAACTCATAAATTAAAGCGCGATCGCTAACAATTTCTTCTCTGACTTGGACTACAGCTAATTTAAGGATTGTTTCAATATCTGGAGCTTGACGTAGCTGATTATTAATAGTTTTTAACTGCTGCCGCCAATTTTTAAATTCTTGTTCTATAGCATTTAATGTAGATAACTCATCAGTAGCAATATTAGCGATATTGCTACTACCATTTTCATTTTCTATATTGCTAATAATTTGCGTATTTTTTGGAGATTTGTTATACGAAACTGTCATTTTACACCCCTGAGTAATTGTTTTTAACGAAGAAATTTGAGGTTTCCCACTTAAAAAAGATGATACATACCACCAATATCTGCTATTGCTGAATATGCAATCGTTAATTATGATTTATCCACATCGGAGATTGGATAATCGACGGCGCATTCAAATTAAACACCATCGCCTCTTCAGAATTAATATAGTAACCCTCTACAAAAGGCGAAATAGCTGAATAAAATAGTTCGGCAGATGGAGCTTTCATTTTTTCTGTATCTAGCCACTCTATATCTGTCAGTTGACGTACCAATAGCCCTAAATATTTACCATCATTTTCTAGGACAATTGCCATCATTTTGGCAACTACATTGTTACTTTGTAATAATGGCGGATAACCTAACATCTCTTCTAAATCGATTAACCACAGCATTTCGCCACGCCAATTGTAAATACCTAAAACACAATTGGGCATTTGTGGTACACCACAAATTTCTGTCAAAGAAATTTGTAATACCTCTGCAATGTGCTGTAAATTAATGACAGCTAAGTCATTAGTTCCTAAATTAAAGCTCAAAAATTTTTGCTTGGTCTCCAACGTCATAGTTCCTTTATAGTAGATGTTTCCCTATAGCCACTGTCTTGATTTTCTTGGAAAATAAAAAAGCTGTAACTATAATTTTGCACCTATTTTTGCTGCGTCTAAGGTTTAACTAATTGTTGTAAAGTCACAACTAATTCTTCCTTATTAATAGGTTTTGATAGGTAAGCTTGAGCACCAAGCATATTACCCCAAATTTTATCTACATCAGTATTTTTGGTGGAACAAAATACTACAGGAATTTTACTAGTGTTAGGATCGTTTTTTAGCTCGCGACAAATTTCATAGCCGCTTTTACCAGGTAAAATTACATCGAGAAATATTAAATCTGGCTTAGATGAACCTATTTTGTCTAAAGCTTCTTCACTACTTTTGGCACATACTACATAGTATCCAGCTTGTTGTAAATAACCGCTGAGAATTTCCATGTCTGTCAAACCATCTTCAACAACTAAAACAGTGGTCATAATTAAGTTCCAAGTAAATTTCTATGTTTAATTACAATCAAGTAAAATTTGGTATATTAATACTAATTTAATTTCTCATAGTTTTACATCAGAAAAAGCACTTAAAAACTATTTATTTTAATAAATATATCCGATTAACTGAACTACAAAATCAGCTTTACGAAGCTACTAAATGATATTTAGGAGAATTTGGCGTCAGGAATAGCTAAATCAGTAAATATTATTTCTAGTATGCACTTTTAATCAAAATATATAATTAATTATATTTAAAAATAGTAAATATTTGAGTTTAATTAAAAAATTTGCATCATCAAATTCTCAAAAATTAAGCATTAGATATCAGCTAAAAAATTGTTACTGTATCTTATTTTCTGCATGAGAATTGTGGATGAGAGAGCAGCCATTTATCTATGTATGTATGCAATATATGTAGAGACTTTATAATACAGTCTCTACATAGTTTTGCTTTTTAAGCCTGTACTTCATTCACATGAAATCGACTGTATAATCCATCAACTTTAGAAGCATTGACCTTGATTGATGAAGCTGAAGTAGGTAGATATTTACGTACTATTCCCATGACCTTATCACCAGCTAAAGGCTTAGTGAGAAAATCTGTAGAACCCACAACTTTAGCACGCACTCTATCTATTAATCCATCATTACCTGTGATGATGACTACTGGTGTGTTAGCAAAGGTAGAAATTCGTCGCAGTTGAGTGCATATTTCGTAACCACTAGCAACAGGCATAACTAAATCTAAAAAAATTAAGTCTGGCTGATATTGAATCAAAGTGGGTAAAGCTTGCACTGCATCTTGAATGGCGATAAATCTTAACCCATGTGAGGTAATAATCTCCTCCATCATTTTACAGATTTGAGGGCTGTCATCGATACAGGCTACCAATGGAGCAGTTGAATGTTTTGATTTGGTAGTTGTGAGATTTTTCTCCACTTCAACGGCTACTAAAGGTAAATCGGGTACTTCTACTAGTTCAATAATGCCTTTGAGGATATATGGTAGCAAGGAACGAGCAACTGGCATTAAATTCTGCTTCATTTTTACTGCTAAATCTCGCAGTGTATATTTGCCATTAATAAAGCTGACAAAGTTGTTATAAACAGATGAACTTACCAATTGCTGGAGTTGTTCTGGTTTGCGCAGAACTGGTGCAAAATCAGGATGTAAATTTGTTAAACCTGCTTCTGACCAGAGCTTCCACGAGTCTTGCATTTGCTTTAAAGAAACCTCTGCACTCGTGAAACTCATGGGCATATCTAAAATTACTTGCTGGCTACGATGACAAGTTACAGAAGTAAAATCTGCTTCTTGAGCTAGATCAAAAAATAATTCTGCTATTGTGTTTTCTACAATTATTTGGATTTGCTCGCGCTGAATTTTTTGTTTTTTATATAAGGCTTCTAAAAGGTGGTAATCCCAGTAATCGATAGTTAAATGTTCAGCACTGACACGAAGCTTATCTACATCAATTTGAGGGCAATGTTGCGCCATTTGTCTACGCCAACGGCGAAAAGGATGAATTCCTCCAGTGGCCCAAACTATTCGTCCTAGTCGATAATAAAAAGTCCAATGGTTTCCCTTTGAGCTTTTAATGTTTAGCTGCCCATTATATTGGAGTTGAGTACAAGTTTTAAATTCATTAATTAAATTGTTTAATATCATCATGTTTTGGTGGGTCATACATTGTCCTTCTACTAACAATTCAGCCCTTCGCAACACTATCTAGTTAATAGTCAGCCAATACCTTAATATTGCTAATAGATTAGGCAAGAATCTCCGGATGCTTGCTATTTCTCTTGTACAAATTAGATATAGGACTACTAAATTCAAGCTGAAAATCACAAACGCAATAGGATGGTAAAAGCACTGTCATCAGAAGAGCAAGATAAAAAATCATCGCCCTTCATGGCACTGTATTCGCTACCAAGAATTAACTAATCATGAGGAATAGATATTTTTCCCAACGTTAGTCTATAGCCTTGTGATTAAATTATCTTATTCATTTTTGGGCTAGATAACGATCGGGGTATATACTGATTTATATTTAAAAAACTCTTGGCCGTAAACAAAATTATTATTCAGATTGTCATTGATGATTGATTTGTTTACTTTTGAAACATTAATTTACATATACTCGGTAATCTTGATGAGTATATATCCTTAAAAAATATCTTTGCTATGTAGCAGGTGTCTAAAATTTTAGTTTAAAACGTTAGTATACTTTCGTTACAAGTATTGATATGACGGGGTTTTCCCCGCCATAAACTCCAGTTATTTACCAAAAAATCTCCGGCATTTCTGGCTAATTATTTCTGGTTAATTGACTCTGCTGTGATTCACTTTAACGCATAAAAGCAACATCTTCTGAGAATTTGTTGTTATTGTTTTTTATGGTTATGGCTGGCAATAGCAGCCTTTAAGTTACCATCATGTTCTAACAAAAGTTGCTCGCCTGCTGCTTTTTCTAACCCAGTCCAATGCATTAATAGAGCTAGCTTCACCCAGTTAGCGCTACGATCTAGTAATAAACCTGCATCTTCCCGACTTAAATCTGTCAAGTCTTGCAAAATGCGCAAAGCGCGATCGCGTAGTTTTTGATTGGTCACAGCTACATCTACCATGCGATTGCCATAAACTTTACCTAGTTTGACCATCACTCCGGTAGAAAGAATATTTAGAGTTAGCTTTGTTGCTGTCCCAGCTTTCAGGCGAGTTGAACCAGCGAGAATTTCCGGGCCAGTTAACAAGCGAATATCAACATCGGCATCAAATTTTACCTGTTCAACAGGCACGCAGGCCAGAAAAATTGTCATGGCTCCCCGTTGGCGAGCAGCGTTTAGCGCACCGTGGACAAAAGGTGTCGTCCCACCTGCGGTAATCCCAACTACCACATCTAATTGTGTAATTTGGCGTTGGGCGATCGCCGCTTCTCCATCTTGGGCGCGGTCTTCTAAATCTTCCGAACTACGTACTAATGCACCAGCACCACCAGCTATAATTCCCTGTACTAATTCTGGTGGCGTACAAAAGGTAGGTGGACATTCCGCTGCGTCTAATACCCCCAATCTCCCACTTGTCCCGGCACCAACATAAAATAAGCGTCCCCCTTGGCGCAACCGTTCGGCAGTACAATCAATGGCATCAGCTATTTGATTTTTTGCCGCCGCTACCGCCGCAACTGCATTGTGGTCTTCAGTATTAAATAACTCTACCAATTCCAGAGAACTGATCTGATCTAAATTCAGACTATTAGAGTTCACTTGCTCGGTTAACAGATAACCGCGTTCCTGTAAATTTGTCATTAATTTTTGTCCTTTCTTACAAAGTTCCGATACCTGCGGTAAGACGCTTTGCGTCTACGCCGGAAGCCGGCGCTTTGACTTTGCGCTTTGTCAGTTGTCAGTTCTCAATTCTCATATCATCTCCCAATACCATAATGAAAGTAACGTTCCCTTAACTATGGCTGGGAAAAGAGGATAAGGGAGATAAGAGAAGAAAGCGCATGAATATGGATAATAACTATTACTTATTGCCTTCTTGATTATTGACTATTAACTATTGACAACTGACAACTGAACAATTATAGTAAGCCTTCCAATTTGCGACGAATCTTTTCTATTTCACTATCAGACAACTCTGGTTCTGCTTCGTCTGCTGGATGAGGGCGGGAAGGTGGCTCAAATTCGCGATCGCTATCCTCAATTTCCCCATCAGGCTTCCAGTCTGTTTCTTGTACATTTAATTCTGGGGGAGTGACGACTATACTACTATTTTCCGGAACGATTTCCCAGTCATAGTTAGCGCTTACACAAAATTCCTTAATTTCTTCGGCATCGATCGTTTCTACGCTAGGGACGGGGAAATCTTGAGCTTCTAACATTAAAGCGTAGCGGGTTGCATCATCTTCCGACTCAAACATCAGAATTTTATTGCGATCGCCTATCCGCACGGTGTGAATCCCCTCATTTTCAGTTCGAGCATTGAAAATCAATACAAAAACGCGCATGGGTGTAATCATCTATCTTTAATGGTGGTTCTCTGGTCTCTATCTTAATTAAAGTTCTACGTTGTACCGATCGACTAGCCTTTTATTGATTTTCTTCAACAGTAAATATTTCTGGAACAAGGCCCCACTAAGACCGTCTACAATCGTGATGTGTTTGTCTTAGTTACCACCTTTACGGAAGTAAAATGGCATTTTGGCTGGGGTAGAAGTTGTTGCTATGGGCTTAGTCTCAACCAGTCAAGAGTGCCATCTCTAGTTTGCATAGAGAACTACGCTCAAAGAAACACTGCCAGTAGAGCAATTTTTGATCGCATAGTTTGCGTAGTTTACTTGATTACGGTATTCCTGACAATGCCAATATCATTGAATAGAACAATTTCCTCGACTCTAGCGATCAAGCCTGAGGTTGAGTTGACGTATTCTAAGAATGGCAGCGCAATCTAGTACTAATTGATGCCAGCAGTAAGTCAGCTAAAGTCGTCAAATCAAGAGTGAAAGCCAATGACTAAACGTCCCGATCGAGTTAATCACTCCAATTCTCCAAATCGTCAGCGTTTCTGGTTACAGGTGTTGACTCGTGGTGGTATTGCTGTAGGAGGGCTATTACTGTTATTGATTGGCGGTGGTATTTGGCGATTACAACGTTTTATCCAAAAAGACTTAGCACCATTAGCCCAAACCAATCTCACTACAACCATCAATCGCCCAGTCAAACTGGGGAATGTGAGAGAATTTTCGCTCTTTGGAGTCAAGTTTGGCGCTTCCGAGATTCCAGCTACCGCCACCGATCCAGATAAAGTGACAGTAGAGGCGGTAGAAGTAGGTTTTGACCCAATACAGTTAATTTTTAACCGCACCCTCAAGCTAGATGTTACTTTAGTCAATCCGGAAGTTTATCTTGAAAAGGATGACCAAGGACGCTGGTTAACTACTCGTATCGCTCTTGGTGGTAAGGGCGGCCCGATTAAAACCGATTTGGAGAAAATTCGCCTACGCAATGGCAAGCTGACTTTACTAGACTTGTCCCGCAAAATACAGCAAAAATCGCCCACGCCGCAACCAGCCAACTTACCTGTAGGATTTTCCCAACTTAATGGCACTGCTCAACTGTTGGATAATAACCAGGTGATGTGGTTTGATATTGCCGCCCAAGCCAATAATGGCGGTAGTTTGACCCTGAAGGGAGACACCCATTTAAAGACACAAGCTGCTAATTTACAGATTCGTACACAAGATTTGCTAGCTGCTGATATTACTCGGATTATTCAGCTACCACTAACTTTACAAGCGGGGCGAGTTAATGGCGATCTGCAAGTTCAACTAATACCAGAGCAGCAAACATTATTGTATGGCAGCGCCTTTGTGCAAGGGGTGACATTGCAAATACCCCGTTTACCACAACTTCTGAACAATACCCAAGGAAATCTCAGCTTTAAAGGTACAGAAATCAAGTTAGAGAAGATAGCTACTAATTACGGCAAAATTCCTCTAGTAGCTACAGGTATTATTGACCGAGAAACTGGCTATAAGTTAACTGGGCAAATCGATCGGGTAGATGTGAATACAGCCTTGGAGACTCTCAAGGTAAAACTACCTGTACCGACAATAGGAGAAGTTAAAGCTGATATCCAGCTTGGTGGCGCACCCAATAAACCAATTCTTTCAGGTACAGTGGCGACGCTCAAACCTGCGCGGATTGATAAGGTTGATTTTCAGAATGTTAGGAGTAAGTTTGAGTTTTCTACTAGCAATTCCCTGATTAGCCTCAAAGATATTCAAGGTACGCCGACGGTTGGCGGTCAGGTGACAGGTGCAGGTAAGATTCAACTAGGGAAACAGCCGCAACTGAATTTTAATTTTACAGCAGAGAAGGTGCCAGGGGATGCGATCGCCCAAATTTATAACTCTACACCTGGATTTCAAATCGGTAATGTCTCTGGTACAGGGCAGCTAACTGGTATTGCTGGTAACATTCAAACTGTCGTCCAATGGCAAGCGCCTAGCGCCACCTATCCGGCAACTGGTATAGTTACCATTGCCCCAGACCGAACTGTATTCTTCCGCGATGTTATTGCTAATTTTAGTGGCGGTAAGGTACAGGCTTCTGGAAGTTACGCCAATCAACGTTGGCAAGCTGTCGCCCAAGCCTCTGGTATTCAGGTGGAACGGTTGGTAGACAAAGAGAAACTGCAAAACGTTTCCTTAACTGGGGCAGAATTTAACGGTCGTTTGCTGCTGGCTGGGACAACTTCACCATTTAAAGTCGCTTCTATTCGCACTAAAGGCGCAGGTGTGCAAATTGGTGGCGGTACGATCGCAGTTTCTAATATTCAACTCCAAGACCAAAACTTTGCAGCGCAATTAGTTGCTAATAATGTGCGGTTGGGGCGGATCTTGCAGAATCTTCCCCCAGCTTTAACAGGGCCATTAGCTGGTACATTCCAAATTGCAGGTAGCCGCGATAATTTTAGTTTAAAAAATCTGCGCGGTACTGGTGAAGGTAGCTTGGCTGTGGCTAGTGGGACAGTCACGGCGAAAAATATTCAACTGGCTGATGGTGTGTATTTAGCGCAAGTTAAAGCTAATAATTTGGCTTTGCCAGAATTAGCACCCAATATTCAGCAATTTCCCGGTCGTTTAAATGGTGATTTCGATGTTGCTGGCTCAGTTGATTCATTTAAGCCAGAGTCTATTGTCGCCACTGGTCAGGCTAGAGTAAAGGTAGCAGATGGCACAATTACAGCCTCGAATATTCAACTAGCGGAGGGTCGCTATCAGGCTGTGGTGGCGGCGACTGGTGTGAAGTTACAGCAGTTAAATCAACAGTTGCGGGGTCAGTTTGGCGGTAATCTGCAAGTGGCTGGAACGGTACAATCGGCTAAATTAGCTGATGTACGGGCGGCGGGACAGGTGCAGTTTTCCCAAGGTATTGGAGCAATCACCCAACCTTTAACTGCGGCGATCGCCTGGGACGGTCAAAGGCTGAATATTGAACGGGCTACAGCAGCGAATTTAAATGCTAGTGGTTATATCTTAGCTAATGCCCAAGGCGCAGGCATACCCCAAATTACAGATTTAAAACTGAATGTGCAAGCGCAAAATTACGACTTGCAACAGTTGCCAATTAAACTACCCAATGCGGTGAATTTGGCAGGAAAAGCCGATTTTACGGGACAAATCGCTGGTAACTTACCTCTACCAAATATCCAAGGACAACTAAAACTGCGGAATTTGGCTGTGAAGAACTTTGCCTTTGAGCCGGTTTTAAGTGGCAATATTCAATCTGTGCAAGGGCAAGGTACTAGTTTAGATGTTGCAGGTACAAGCGATCGCATTACAGTTAACCTCAATGCTAATAATCGCCCCAACTCTTTTTTAGTCAAGTGGAAAGAAGCATCAGCTGTAGGTCAAGCACAAGGTGAAAATTTAGCTTTAAGATTAGATAACTTCCCTATCCAAGTATTAAATTTATCATTACCTGCTAACACCCGCTTGGGAAATACTGCCTTAGCTGGGGCGTTAACGGGGAATTTGCTGATGAATCAGGATACATTAGCAGCTAGTGGCAATGTGGCGATCGCTAATCCGGCGATCGGACGCATTCAGGGCGAACTTTTAACTGCCCAATTCCGCTATGGTAATGGCATGGCGAACATTACAGATAGTGCATTTGTTAAAGGTAAAAGTCGCTATGCCTTTATCGGTAATGTCAGTACAACTACGAAAACACCCCAAATCCAAGGTAAACTCAACATCAACCAGGGTAACGTCCAAGATATCCTGACAGCAATACAAGTATATGAGTTACAAGATTTGCGCGGTGGTTTGCAAGCACCAGCCTACGGTACATCTGCGGATTTAGTTACTGTCCCCCAAGGATTACCTAATCAGCCATTATTAACCCAAATCGAGCGTGTTTATCAAGTTGATGCTTTATTAACAGCACAACAACAACAGCGGCGTGAAACTAATCCCATACCAGAGTTAGCTGATATTCAAGGAACTTTTAACGGGGAAGTAGCTTTCGATACTGCTAATGGCATAGCTGCACAGTTTAACTTAGCTGGTCAAAATTGGACTTGGGGTAAAGCTCAAGAAAAAAACGAACCTGGGCGTTTTTACCAAGCAGAACAGCTAATTGCTAAAGGTAGTTTTGAAAAAGGTATTTTGACTTTATTACCTTTACGAATTGAGTCTAAAAATAGGCTAATTGCTTTTAAAGGTACTGTCGGTGGTAAGGAGCAATCAGGTAATTTACAAATCAGAAATTTCCCCATCCAAGTACTCAATAATTTTGTCAAACTTCCCATAGGACTTACAGGTAATCTCAACACTTCTGTAGCGGTAGCAGGGAGTATTGATAATCCTAAAGCTAGAGGTGAATTACAAGTTACAGAAGGAACAATTAATACGAAGAATGTAGAATCAGCTACGGCCAGTTTTAGTTATGATAATGGGCGGTTAAATTTTGGTAGTAACTTTATAGTTAACGGGCCAGAACCTGTAAATATTACTGGTAGCATACCCTATAAATTACCTTTTGCTTCAGTTACGCCTAACAACAATCAAATTAGCTTAGATATTAAAGTTAAAAATGAAGGATTGGCACTGTTAAACTTATTTACTAACCAAATTGCCTTTGACAATGGACAAGGTGAAGTAGATGTCCAAATCCGTGGTACAAGAACCGAACCAATAGTTAATGGAGTTGCTACACTCAATAATGCAACATTTTCTGCTCAAGCTTTACCAGAAAAGTTAACTGAAGTCACAGGAACGGCAAAGTTCGATTTTGACCGCATTATTGTCGAAAATCTCCAAGGGAAATTTAGCCAAGGAAAGGTAGAAGCATCTGGACAAATTCCGATTGCTAATAGCGAAGAAGTTGCAATTGAGAATCCTCTGAGAGTTAACCTCAATCAATTAGCTTTAAATCTTAAAGGACTTTACCAAGGTAATGCCAATGGCAATGTGCTGATTACTGGTTCGGCGCTAAATCCCATCCTTGGGGGGAAAGTAGAGTTATTTAATGGTCAAGTATTGTTGGCAGAATCAACTAATACAAATAGACCAGAAGATAGTGATGGTAATCTTTCGTTCATTAAAGCTGATAAACAGAATAAAGAAGATGCCAGAATTGCAACTACAAGATTTAATAATCTAGAGTTGTCCTTAGGTAGAAATGTTAAAATTACTCGTCCACCAATTCTCAATTTCCAAGCTACTGGTACACTAATTGTTAATGGTTCTTTAAATCAACCAATACCCGATGGTAAAATTAAATTAGAAAAGGGCGGAGTAAATTTATTCACTACGCAATTTAATCTAGCTCGTGGTTATGAACATACCGCAACTTTTAGAAAAGACCAACCCCGCGATCCGAATTTAGATATTAGGCTATTTGCCAAAGTACTGGATGGTAATTTAACTGGTGATATTAGCAAGCTGAATACTACAGGTTTATCAACTTTAGAAACTATCCGAGTTGAAGCGAGAGTGCAAGGGCCTGCTAGTAAATTAAACGAGAGTTTGCAATTAACCAGCACTCCTTCTCGCGGTGAAACAGAACTTGTAGCACTTTTAGGTGGTGGATTTGTCGATACCCAAGGACGTGGCGACAGTACTTTAGGATTGATTAATATAGCGGGTTCAGCTGTATTTAACAATTTTCAGGGAGCTTTTAATCAAATTGGTAGTGCTTTTGGTTTAAGCGAATTTCGTCTATTTCCAACTGTGATTTCTGATAATCCTGAAGCAGGAAAAACTAATTCTACTTTAGAATTAGCAATGGAAGCTGGGGTTGATATTTCTTCTAAGTTTTCGATTTCTGGGATTAAAATTTTAACAGCGAATGACCCATTGCAATGGGGAATTAATTACCGCATTAACGATACTGTTCGCTTGCGGGGTTCCACGAATTTGGATGATGATAGTCGTGTGGTAGTTGAATATGACAGGCGATTTTGACCGAATAAAGGCAAAAGGCAGAATAAAGCAACTTCTGCCCTATTCGTCATGATGATTTTTTGTTCACGACTTATCTGGGATTGTATGAGTTATTCATATTGACATACCCCAACTCTTTAATACATTTGCACGGGGGAAGTTCAGTTTAATTGGAAATCCCTTGTCTAAAATTCTGCTGCGGCTGGTTGGGGAAAGGTATCACCCGCTAAGTAAGCATCAAAATGCTTTTGAAAATATAGCCAAGAAGTCATATCTTCGCCCTCAATATAGGATTTGGGCGCATGTCTGAACAGAGGAACGCGCGTATTAATTTCATCTTGCAATAACTGGGGCAAACCAGTAAAATTATCAACCTTACTGCCAATAGCACTATATATCAACTGACCGGGGCGATCGCCCATTTTCATCCAAGGTAACCATTGACCAATCCGATCCCAACTCAGTTTGAGATGAGAAACTTCCAAAACTTCTGGATTTAATAAATCTGCGGTGGGTACAGTCAGTTTAAATAATTCTGCGGCTTGATATGTTTCTTGGGGGCTGTATTCCGCAAATTTGAGATCTGTGGCTAGGGGGTTGGGATAAGTAGGAAAGATATCAAACACAAAAGTTGTATTTTCACCTTCTACTTGGGCAGGAAATTTACCCTTAAATTCACCTTGCACGGGATTATTTGCTACATGCATCACTGGTACTGTTTCCCCATTCCAGGGATTTTCCCATTTTGTTAATTTTTCACCCGTCTCTGGGTCAAGGTAGTAAGTCAGTTCCCTAGAAGTAAAGTCCCACTTACCCTCTTCTGTGGCAATACATCTACTGACACTCATGCCCAGTATTTTAAATAAAAGTTTACGTTTTTCTCCAGGGATAAAAGCGTAAATCTTACCTGCCCAGATTAGGAAAGTCGATTGGTTAGAATCGAGAGATGAACGTGTTTTCACCCAATGTAGGGCATCCAATTCTTGAGTTTTGGCAACCATAGATAAAATCCTATATTAATAATCAAAATAAACCAATGTTGTGGGCGCGTCTGTTCCAGAGAATCTCACAACCATGTTACAAAACGTCAACAACTTATCCTTAATTGCGCCAACCTAACTTGAAAAATAACGTTGACGGTGGACTCTTAAGAAAGTTTGTTCATCCGTTCTGGCGTACCCGGTTCATGATAGCTATTTAATTACAGTTGTGATGGTTGTTCATCTTCCACAGGATGGGACATGTTTAAAGACATCGGGTTTATAGTTTGGGCTGATGGTTCTAAAGGCGTTGGCTGAGGCGATCGCTCAATGGTGCGATCGCTGAGGTAAGATCCGACAATCTTGTCGTAGTTAGAAGCCACAGCTAAAAAAGCTCCACCCAAAATATAAATAGGTAATGGTAGACTAAATTCCTTGACCCAGTCAAATAATTCTGCCAAAGCAAACAACACAAAGAAGCAAGCTAGCCAAACCCTCATGATTTTTCTCCTTTGTACAAGTGACTCTACTACTAGGGTAGGTTGCTTGCATGATACTTGATTTTTCCCTGTAACGTGCTATTCAATTCCGATTTGATGACCGAAATATACTTGTTTAAATTAAAAATAGGAAAGAGAAAATCATCAACATATAGGTTGACTGAGTTTTTGCCAAAATCAAATAACTAAATATTAATTTTATAAACTTGGAAGAAGTACAGAAATGAATTTCCGTAAATATGAGCAAAAATACGGAAGTATATCATCATAAAAAGTGTTTATTATTCATAGAATAAATAATGTTGATGCTAAGGCTTATAAAAGCATTCAAATGAAGATGATGCTTGTAAAAAACTCCAAAAATATCAGCCAATTATGCCACATTAAATTAATGCAAAATTAAGTTTAATCAATGTTATGTTGTTTTTTATAACTCTGAATATATGTAAAATTACAGTATTAATACCTAAATACAAGCATCAAATAAACAGTCATATTTTAGGTTATATACACATAATCTTCATTACTTGGACACCTATTCAAACAGCATATCCGGGAAAATGAATTGATATAACGAAATTCAATTCATTCCTGGTAATAGTATGAAGCAAAAAAAATTGGTATGTAGCCTAGATAATAAAGTTAGCCAGCCGCTAGCTAAAATAACCCTAACACTAGTTACTTTAATCTGTAGCACCCTTCCCGCTCACGCTGCAAATCTAAAATTTACCTACGGCTTAGGAGTAACTCAAGAATACAAATCTGCGGCGGAAGCAGCCGCACTTTACTGGGAAGATCGTCTCACAGATGATGCTACTATTAATATCCATTTAGAGATGCCTGATGCGAGTAGCTTACCTAAAGGTGTCTTAGGCGGAGCATTACCAGCTTTTGTGAATAATATTAGTCACTTCAATTTTCAGAATGCTCTAACAAATGACAGTCTTTCTACAAATGATAGAACTGCTATCAACAATTTACCTAGCAAGGGTCAATCTTATTGGGAAGGTTTTATCGAGGGAGAATATGCATCTTCTACTACGATTAACCTGACGCGGGCTAATGCTAAAGCATTAAAATTAATTGACGCACATAGCACCAGTTTAGATGGGGTGATTGTGATGAGCAATCTAAGTAATAGTTCTTATAGGTGGGAAAGAACACGCACAGCTACTGTTGAAACTAGCGAGTTTGATTTTACTAGTGTTTTACTACATGAAATAGGGCACATTTTAGGTTTTGTCACTGCTTTAGATGCAGTAAATACCACAAATCTTGGAGACCAAAATTATCTGAAAAAGTACGTTACTCCCATCAGTTTATTTAGTAGAGATACTATAAATGCTCAGTATGCTCCGACAATGGCAACTATAGATTATGGCACTGACAACTTTTTTACCATTGATAATGGTAAAACCAATCTTGGTTTTTTATCTACTGGACAAGATACTAGTATAGTAACTCCTTGGGGTCAAGGAGATGGCTGGCAAGCTAGCCATTGGAAGTCTAATATTAATGCTTTGATGAATCCTGCCTTAGCACCAGGCCTTAGAAGAGATGCAGTTTCGCGAGATCTGACAGTTCTTGATGTCATTGGTTGGGATATAGATTCTACGCCAGATTGGTCTACCAGTTATATCGTATCTCAAGGTACTACTAATGCCAGTTCCATTGGTAATACAACCAATACTGTCTCTCTGGATCAGATGTTTAAGCAAAACCGTTGGGGTGGTGCTAGCTCTACAACTACTTTCAACCAAAATATGAAATTAACTGATTTTCTGGCACAAGAAGGATTGTTCCAAAAAGGTACTTTTTGGTCGCATATGCCTACAGAAACCGCTTCTATACCAGAACCTACTACCACTGTAGGGTTATTTGCATTAGGTTTGTTGAGTTTTGGTCTGCGTCGTCAAAGAAAGTTTAATTAAACTAATTATTTTTTTCTTAGGTAATAGAAAACGAAGACCCTGCGATAATTTGCAGGGTTTCTTGATTAATTAAGTATTAATACGTAAATTCAATAAAATAAACGAGTAATATTTTAAAGTATTCACGCACAATATTTATCACCTCATCACTTATTCAAACAGCATATCCAAGACAATCAATTGATATAAGTTCAAGTGAGCTTACGCTAACGTAATTGGACGCCAATCTCTTCAAGTCAGGGTAGCCACCCACAGCACTGGCTCTTTTGATGCTGTTAACGGTACGATTTTTCTCAAATTTGGCTCAATATCAATCTCTGCGCCTCCACTTCTGGGAGCATCAGAACATTATCATATCAAAATGATCTGCGATCATTTGCCATAAATTTCATCTTCCTAAAGTCATAGAAGAAAGACAACTAAACTTATTACAATAGTTAAATGCTAGCTAATAAACAGCAGCTATATCACTGCTATAGCCTCACTTTGCTGACAGCACTATTGTGCTAGTTAATGTTACTTCAATATGACAGTTTAACAACTGGTGTCAATCTTTATGACAGCAACTAACAACATCTGTATTTTATCTATATCTGATGATTACAGTGTTGCAGTGAAGATGACAGCATTTGTGTTTCGGGAAATCGAAAATAGCAACTATTAGCGTCTTCTCCCAAAGCTTCCCCAGATTCAACAGATACATCAGAGATGGCAGAATATAATTCTTTGATTGTGTGTATCAATTGAAATCAATGGTTTTCGGGCATAATTTCAATTTGATACTCAATAAGTAGCAAACTGATGTAATCTAATGAAATAGGCAGCAAAAAGTATAAACTTGATTTCAGTCGCAAAATAGCATCCAGTCTGGCACAATAAAATTCTTTATTGAAAGACTAATGAAGCTAGCGATGAATGACCTGTGCTTAATATTACTCACCTAGAGCAGTGGGGGTAAAGCACAGATAGATGACTATTGTATGTAATTGGAAATAATCTATGCATTTTATTGTTTAATTTGCATAGATTATTTGTCTGAAAAATTCTTTTTGTCAATAAGTGTGTGAAATATTGATAGTTTGAATTGCCTATAAGCCATAAGGGGAAAGGATTTGAGTATATTCCATATTTTCTTACATCCTTGGGTTTCTTGGTATATATCGACTGAGATGTTTAACTATAAATTCTGCCCATCTATTAAGATGCATACAGAAAATCATGTAAACTAGATCTCTAAATTGGATGATAGGCAAATTGTCAGAAAAACACTATCTGTTTTTTAAAAGTTACATCTTCTGATAAGATGCTGTAGTAACCAAGTACTGAAAATTTTAGGGAAAAGCCTAGTAGTAACTAGAGATTAATGAAAGCCTAGATGGCAAAAAAATTATTAGTATTATGTTTTGAGTTCTAAACATTAAAAAAACACATATAAATCGGGGTTTTAGTAACGTTATGTTTGTAATTAGGAGAAATATCATGGACAAAAAAATCTGCTTGGGTTGATAAATAACCTTTAATGTTTCCAAAAATCTTTGTTGTTGCTTGATGCCTTCCGATGACATCTAAAATTTCATGGTTGAGGCATAATAGCCTCTTGTGTGCATTTTTTTCTTTGGGTGTGATGGCTTATCAAACTATTCCTACTATCGCCCAAACTGTAATCAGAAATACGGCTGGTGCAGGTGCAAATGGTTTGCCGAATCAGCGATCAAATGAGGTCAGATTCACTGCTTCTCAAGCTGCTTTAGAAATTATTAAAACGGGCGATCGAGCAGCCGCAGAACCAGGAGATACAGTCATTTATCGCCTGACTATTAGAAATACAGGGCAAGCACCTGCGAGAAATATCACAATTACAGATAGGCTACCTTTAGGATTGCGATTTATTTCTAAATCCCTTAAAGGTTCTATTAGTAATACATCAGTAGCCGTAACAGCTAATGCTGCTAATAACCGGTCGGTAACAATTTCCCTTAACTCTGCTACAGAATTGCCACCCCAGGGAATTTTGAATGTCGTTTATGCGGTGGAAGTAACACCAGATGCGGTACGGGGAAGCGGGAGAAACTTAGCCCAAGCCCAAGCGGGAAATTTGACGAGTAACCAAGCCAGTCATGTGTTGCGCATTCGTCCGGGGATTCTCTCTGATTGCGGCACTATCATTGGGCGGGTGTTTGTGGATAAAAACTTTGATGGCGAACAGCAACTAAATGAACCGGGTGTACCCAACGCTGTGATTTACATGGATGATGGCAATCGTATTGTCACGGATGCTAACGGGTTATTTTCTTTAGCCAATGTTATATCCGGCTATCGGTCAGCAACACTAGACTTGACTAGTCTACCAGGATATGCGTTAGCGCCAAACAATTATTTTATTGAAAGAAATAGCCAATCACGGATGGTGAAATTAGCTCCGAGTAGTTTAGCTCGTGTCAATTTTGGGGTTACACCTGCATTTTCAGGGGGTAAACGATGATATCTCACAAAGATTTGGGTAAAGCAAGCAAAACCAGAGAGGGGATGCAAAAACAGCAATTATCGCTTTTGCGCTTAACTGGACAAACCAAGGGTAAAAGAGTGATGTTTCTGGCGTTTTTGGCATTTATCGCCCCTACTTTTTTTGGTATCAAAGCCAGCAATAATCAAGTGTTGGCGACAGAACCAGAAAATAGTCAGCCACAAAATCTCACCCCTGAAGGACAAGCAGAAGTTGAGCGAGTTGTTGCTCAAGCCATTTCCCCAACTACCACACCCACGACAACAGAGCCAACTACCACACCTGCGACAACAGAGCCAGCTAGCCAAATTCCCCAAACTCCGGCTCCCATCGCCCAACCGGAAACTATTCCCACAGAGCTAACACCGGTATCTTCACCCCAGAATCCGAACCGGAAATTGAAGATTGAAATTTTACCAGTAGGCGACCCTAGAGTCCAAGCTGATGGACGCTCGACAATCAAGCTACAAGGGCAAATTACCGACGAACAAGGGCAACTAATTCCCGAAGATGTATTGGTAACTTTAACTACTAGCGCTGGTAAATTTGTCGGTGCAGACCAGGATAAAGACCAAGGCGGATTTCAGGTACGCGCCATTGATGGGGAATTTAGCGCAACTCTGCAATCGGATATTAAACCCCAACAAGTTAGAATTAGGGCAGCTGTAGAGGAGATTAAAACGCGATCTGCCGTAGGCCGCAGCGCTCCGCGATCGCCTCAAATTACACCAGGCGAATCCACCTTTCCCCAACAAACCGACACTTCACTGATCGATAAAGTCGGGGAAGTACCAATTGAAGCTTTTACCCAAGTTGAATTTACTACCTATCTCCGTCCTTCGCTCACCACCGGGATAGTTAATCTGCGCATTGGCCCTGGTGGTACTAATTATTGGGGCAGTTTTCGCGACTTTCTCAACCCCGACAGAACCGGGGGAACAGAAGTAGACTTGAGTGCGGCTGTCTTTACAACGGGGAAAGTTGGAGATTGGTTATTTACAGGCGCGTTTAATAGCGAACGTCCCATTAACCAAGACTGCGAAGGGAGAAACCGCCTGTTTGGGGGAGTGCAATTCTGCGAACAGCAATATCCCGTCTATGGCGATAGTTCTACATTTACAGCCACCACCCCCTCTATAGATAGCTTTTATGCTCGCATCGAGCGTAGTCCCTTTATCCCCGGTGCTGATCCCGATTATTTCATGTGGGGGGACTACAACACCGAAGAGTTTTCCCGACCATCCCAACTCTATACAGCCACAGCTCGCCAACTCCACGGCTTTAAAGCGAACTACAACTTCGGCCCCTTACAAATTACTGGCTTATACGCCAACAATATTGAAGGCTTCCAACGGGATACGATTGTCCCCAATGGGGTGAGCGGTAATTACTTCCTTTCTCGGCGGTTGTTAGTTCCGGGAAGTGAAACAGTTTATTTAGAAGCCGAGGAAATTAATCGTCCGGGGACAGTAATTCAGCGCCAACAACTATTTCGCGGCCCCGATTATGAAATAGATTACGATCGCGGGACGCTGTTATTCCGTCGTCCCATCCTCGCTACAGAACTCAATCCCTTTGGCGCTACTTTGGTGAGGCGAATTGTTGTTACCTACCAAAACGAAGGCGGACAAGATTCTAAACTCTATGGTGGACGACTGCAATATAATATTTCCCAAGATTTAGAGAGAAAATCCTTTTTTGGAGCCAGTTACCTGCAAGAAGACCAGGGAAGTCAAGAATTCCGCTTATTTGGCGCTGATTTTCTTTTATCTTTAGGCGATGCTGGTAAAATTGTCGGGGAATATGCCCGTTCTAACGGTAACCTCGTGGATGGTCGAGATTTTAACGGTTCTGCATACCGTTTAGAAGCCTTTGGTAAAATTGGCGAGAGTTTCCTCGGTCAAGCTTACTATCGAGCTGTCGAACCTAATTTTAATAACAACTCCACCTTTAGCTTTACCCCCGGACAAACACGTTACGGTGCATCAGTTCTCGCCAAAATCACTGACACTACTAGCTTTACTTTAGGTTACGACTTTGAAGAAAATTACGGAACGGCGGCAACGGGAATCAACAGCACTCTCGGCTTTTTTGATTTATTCGACCCCCAACCCCAAGCACGTCCGGGAGAAGCCGTTAACAATACTCTGAAAACCTTCCGTGCTGGGATATTGCAAAGAATTGGGACGACGGATGTCAGTTTAGAATATGTCAACCGTTCTCGCGAAGATAGAGTTAGTAACCGCTTTACTGGAGATGCAGATCAATTAGTTTCGCGGTTGAAAATTCCTTTAACTGAATCCTTAACCTTTCAAGGACAAAACGAACTGAATTTAGGTGATAGCGATCCTCTCTATCCCAACCGCACCACCTTAGGTTTAGATTGGAAAGCCTATCCAGGGGTAACATTACGGCTAGCGCACCAATTTTATGATGACAGCAGCTTAATACCTGGTAACTCCATCACTACCCTAGATACGATCCTCGATCGCAAATTGTCAGAGGATACAAGTTTGACTGGACGTTACTCGGTGCTATCAGCCTTTAACGGCTTGCAAGGACAAGGTGCGGTGGGGTTAAATCATCGCTGGGCGATCGCGCCAGGATTGCGGGTGAATGTTGGTTACGAATACATATTTAAAAACATCTTTAACGGAACTGCGGCTGGTTCTCAATTCGGTCAATACTATGCAGTTGGACAAACAGCGTCCTCGTTAGGACTATATTCTGGTTCCGTTTATAGTCTCGGATTCGAGTACACCGATAATCCTCAATTCCAAGCCAGCACTAGGTTTGAGTATCGGGATGGGGATGAAAGCAATAATCTAGTAATTTCCGCCGCCGCTGCGGGTAAACTTTCGCCAGCGTTAACAGCTTTAGTTCGTTATCAGCAAGCCGGAGAAGCTAACGTCTTTCTCCCCTCGACAGTGGGTGTAATTTCTGAAGGTGTAAGATTCCAAGAACTAGGAGACACCTCCAACCTGAAACTGGGTTTAGCCTACCGCGATCCGAGTAACGACAAATTCAACGCCTTACTTAAATATGAATGGCGACAAAATTATGACTCAATTCCCGAAACACAATTAACAGGAAGTACAGCCACCGGACAGATTTTTTCTGCGGAAGCGATTTATGCACCTAGCTGGCGCTGGGAATTTTATGGCAAATACGCCTTTAGAAATGGGGTAACTTTCTTAGATGGCGATCGCTTCGATGCGGATGTGAATTTAGCCCAGTTACGAACGACTTACAGGCTAGGTTATCGTACCGATTTAGCTGTAGAAGGACGCTGGATTGGACAAACCTCCAATAGCGGCACGAATTACAACGAATTTGGCATAGCTGTAGAATCTGGGTATTACTTAACTCCAGATCTGCGAGTGGGTTTAGGCTACAGCTTCGGTAGTGTTGATGACCAAGATTTTACTGGTTATCGTTCCCAAGGTGGTTTTTACGTCAACATTACTTTGAAACTGAATGAACTTTTGGGTGGCTTTGGCTTGCAAAAACCTGTACCCAAGCAACAAGAGGAATCGGAAGTAGAACCAATCGCCCAAGGGACATCTCAGAGTCAACTAATTAACCGTCTGAAGCAGTCACAAGCGATGAAGTAGCAGCCCAGATTCAAGGTGTATAGGAGTGAGTGATGTACAAAAAGCAAGGGAAAAATCAACCGCCAAGGACGAGGCAGTGCGTTGCGGAGGTTCCCTCCGTTGTAGCAACTGCCGTGCAGAAGAGGCGGAGACAGGAGAGGCTTTTGAGATTTTCGGGTATTTTGCCGTTAACTTTTTGCCTTGTTGGTTCTGGGGTAGCTGTGAGTCAAACAGCACCTATTACAGCCGTAGCTTTACGGGTAGTAGTTAACAGCAATCAAGATGGTAATATTCAGCCTGACGAACAGATAACTTTGCGGGAAGCCATTGAATTGGTAAATGGTACGCTAACAGTTGCTCAACTTAGCAGTGCAGAAAAGGCGTTAATTCAACCTTTAACTGAGGGCGGTTCGCGGATTGAGTTTAGTTTGCCCGCAAATGCGACAACAATTTTATTACAGTCTCAATTACCAGATTTGGCGAGTCCGGGGTTAGTGATTGATGGGGGGACTCAGCCAGGATATGATGCGGCTGGTTCAGCGACAGCAGAAATTGCCATTCCCATTCCAGTCGTTGCGATCGCACCTGCACCAGATAAAGAAATTTTTCGCGGTTTAACTGTGGTAGCTGATGGTGTCACCATTCGCGGCTTAAGTCTTTACGGATTTAATGCCAGTGCCATTAAGCAGCAGTTAGGCAATATTTTAATTTACGATGGCGTGCCCAAGCCGGTAACTTTGACCACGCCACCAGGGAATATAGTAATTTCTCACCGTTTACCCCCACCCAATACCACCCAGCAGCAACCGCCTAACAGCGATTTTCCTTTCTATGACAAGGATATACCGCCGAAAAATGTGGTAATTGAAAATAATTGGTTGGGGTTGACGACAGAAGAGAAAATGCCGGAAACTACATCAGCTTTCGGAGTTTACGTATTTAATTCCCAAGGCACAACCATTCGCCGCAACCGCATTTACTACCATGATGGTAGTGCAATTATTACTTCGGTACGGGGTGAAAATACTTTAGTTCAAGAAAATATCATTGTTGGTAATGGCATTGCCGGGATGCCAGATGCCTTGAGAATAGAAGGTGTAGTAAATAAATCGCGCATTACTAGTAACTTAATTTGTGCCAATGACGGCGCAGGGGTGTATTTATTCAAACCTCAAGGTGACGTACAAATCCGCGATAACCGCATTACCTACAATGGCAGAAGGTTACGCCGAGCAGCAGTATATTTGATGGGTAGCGAACATCAAGTTACAGGTAACGAAATTTCCTACCAAACCGGGCCGGGGGTAGTGGTATCAGCTTTTCCTCAAACTGAACGTAACACTATTCAAAATAACTCCTTTACGGCGTTGGAAGGGTTGAGTATTGACTTGAATGCGCAAAGAAATTTAGATGTTAGCGATTTTCAAAGGGGAGACGGGCCAAATCCTAAACGGAATTCGGGGAATCGTCGCTTAGATACAGGTAACGCCGCAATTAATGCGCCAGAATTTACCACGCGGGAATTTTTGCCTAATGGTAACAGCGTCACCTTAGTAGGTAAAGCCGATCCGGGTTCGGAGGTGACAATTTATCGCCTGGGAGATTATCAACAAGGTAAACAAGCACTGTATGAAACTGGTTACGGCGCATTAAGTCAACCTTTAGCTAGCGCTGCTGTGGATGAGAAAGGGCGATTTAGCGTTACAGTAGCCAATGTGAAAGTTGGGGATATTGTCAGCGCGATCGCAACTGATCCCAAATATGGCACATCCGAACCTGCGATCGCGGCTTTTATCGGCCCCAGAACAAATACACCCAGCTTACCACCCGCAAGTCGGCAAAACCCCATTCCCCAATGTACCTCTAGACCAGTACCACCTCCACCACCCACGCCACCCACACCAACACCACCACCTACCTTAATTCCACCCACACCATTAAGAATTAGGGCACCAAGAAACGTTCACTTTGCCTTAGATAAATCCTTTATTAGTCCCGCGAGTGCGATCGTCTTGGATCGGGTAGCCCAAGTATTGCGACAATACCCGGAGATTATCATTGAAATCCAAGGACATACCGATCCCCGCGCCAGCAATGAATATAACATTGCCTTGGGTAGAAGAAGGGCATTATCTGTGAGAAATTACTTATTACGCCAAGG
Source organism: Tolypothrix sp. FACHB-123 (assembly GCF_014697075.1). Taxonomy (GTDB): domain Bacteria; phylum Cyanobacteriota; class Cyanobacteriia; order Cyanobacteriales; family Nostocaceae; genus Aulosira. The sequence goes on from NZ_JACJRE010000035.1 coordinate 74,933, forward strand.
TGTAGCCCCAGAACGGATGACAATTCGCACCTTAGGGGAAACTCAGAGAGTCAGTGAAGGTAGTAGCCGTGTAGATTACGCACGCGATCGCCGTGCCGAAATTATCTACAAAGATGTCAGAGGCATAGATATCATCATTGAAGGCCAAGAACAAGACTTGCAATTAGAACCACCGAGAAGGAGATGAGGAAGGGGAGCAGAGGAAGCAGAGGAGGTAAAAATACTCAATGCCCAATGCCCCATGCCCAGTTAAACATTTACATCTTGTTTTAGGAAGCCAGTAATGAAACCTTTATTGAAAAATCTACCTACACCCCTGAGAAGTACATTCCTCACCCTACTGTTAACCGCACCCCAAATTCCCTTAGGAAGTCTTTCTAGTCAAAAAGCCGTAGCACAGAATGTCACCTGTCCAGCTAATACAAGATTAGTCAATCTCAATTGGAGTGAGTTAAATTTCCAGACTGCCAATTTCAATCAGACCTTCAATATTGGCGGTGTCAATATCAACTTCCGAATGGTAGAAAACCCACCTGGTTTTATTCGTGATCTCAGCCCTGGTGCCCTTGGCCCTGTACCTTTTGGCATCCAACCAGGCCCCTATGGTGGCATTGATAAACCATATCTCCGTTGGGGGATTGATGCTATAGGACGCGCTCAAGGTACTGCTACCTTGATTATTACTAGCGATCAACCCATTGTCTTACCATCTTCTCTACTATTTTTGGATGTAGACAGAAATCGCAGCGATGAAACAGGATTCCAGGATCAGATTACTGTTACTGCTTCTAATGCAGGTGTAAATGTCCCAGTTACCTTGGTACGTGCTAATGGTAACGTGCCTAGTGTTACCGAAGTTATTGGTAATGTAGCGCGGGGACAAAATCCGCGCGTGGAACCAGGAAATGCACCCCCTGAAAGTTCAGCTGGTAATGTCGCCGCAACATTTGCTGGCCCAGTTACTAGCGTCCAAATTGTTTACCAATCAGGGCCGCTATTTGCACCCCCTAATCCCGGCCCGGGACAGGATGAGACAATTGGTTTAGCCACAGATATCGGCGTTTGCATACCAGGGGCTTCAATTGGTGATACTGTTTTTAATGATAATAATGGCAATAATGCTCAAGACCCTGGTGAACCAGGAATTCCCGGCGTTGGGGTGGAAATCAGAGATGGTAATGGCAATGTAGTTGGCACAGCTACGACTGATAATAACGGTCAATACCGAGTTTCTAATTTACCAGCAGGTCAATACACAGCCTCAGTTCCCCAAATACCTAATGGATTGACCCCTACTCTAACTCAGCCTAATCCCATTACTTTAACGGCTGGGCAGAATTACGATTTAGCTGACTTTGGTTTCCGCCCGCCTGCTAATAGTTCTATTGGTGATACAGTATACAACGATATTAATGGTAACCAACAACAAGACAGCAACGAACCAGGGATTGCTAATGTCACTCTTAACCTGACGCTGCCTGGGAATGATGGCATTTTGGGTAATGCTGATGATACTACCCAAACCACCACGACCAATGCTAACGGGAACTACAATTTCAGTAATCTGACAGCAGGCAACTACAGAGTTACACTTACCCCACCTACGGAATTTACCGAAATTACTACTGGTAATGCCCAAATAGATGTGAATCTGCCAGCGAATCAATCCAGGACAGATGTAGACTTTGGTTTGCGGCGTCCAACTACTGGCGTTCCCGGTTCAATTGGCGATACTGTATACAATGATATCGATGGCGACGGTCAACAAGATGCCAACGAACCAGGGATTTCTAATGTCACCCTTACCTTAACGCAGCCGGGGAATGATGGGATTTTGGGTAATGATGATGATACTACCCAAACCACCACTACTAATGCTAACGGAATCTATAACTTTAATAATCTGCCAGCAGGAAACTACAGAGTTACACTTACCCCACCTACGGAATTTACCGAAATTACTACTGGTAATGCGCAAATAGATGTGAATTTGCCAGTAAATCAATCCAGGACAGACGTAGACTTTGGTTTACGGCGTCCAGTGACTGGTAATAGTTCGGTTGGCGATACGGTATACAACGATATCAACGGTAATAGACAACAAGATAGCAACGAACCAGGGATTCCTAATGTCACTGTTAACTTGACGCTTCCGGGTAATGATGGAATTTTGGGTAATGATGATGATACAACTCGAACTACTACTACCAATAACAACGGGAATTATGTCTTCAATAATCTCCCTGCGGGTAACTTCAGAGTTTCACTGATTACACCAGATGATTTTAGCGAAATTACTACCGGGAATCCCCAAGTTGATGTGACACTACAGGCAAATCAATCAAGGACAGACGTAGATTTTGGTTTGCGGAATCCGGTTGCTGGTACTGCTTCGATTGGTGATACTGTATACAATGATGTTAATGGTAATGCTCAACAAGATGCCAACGAACCAGGGATTGCTAATGTCACTGTAAACCTGATTCTTCCAGGAAATGATGGCATTTTGGGTAATGCTGATGATACTACCCAAACCACCACTACTAATGGTAACGGGAATTACAACTTCAACGAGTTGCCAGCTGGTAACTACAGAGTTAGAGTGATTGAGCCTGAGGAGTTCCCGCAAATTACGACTGGGAATCCGCAAGTAGATGTGACACTGCAAGCAAATCAATCAAGGACAGATGTGGATTTTGGTTTCCGCCGTCCTGGTACTGGTGCGGGTGGTGATGGTAATATCTTGTTGGTCAAGCGAATTACCGCGATCGCTTCAACAAATACTCAAGGTAATCAATTCAATACTTTTGTCGATGACCCCAACGATCAAAATGATAATGCACTCAGTTCTGTTGCTATTGGTCAATATGAAATTCCTACACCCTTGCAAAGTGGTGATGAAGTAGAGTACACAATTTATTTCCGCACAGATGGCTCATTAGAAAATATTAATTTCTGCGATCTGATTCCCCAGAGTACAACCTATCTACCCAACAGTATTTCTGTAACTGGTGGCGGTACTGGCGCAGATGGAGGAAGATTTTTCCCACCCCTGACACCAATAGAACAGATTCCCGAAAGTAGCGTTTGCGAAAATCGCAATAATCCCAACGGTACAGTAATTGTCAAATTGGGCAATATTCCTACCGCTCAATCTGGTTCTGTTCGCTTCCGTGTCAGAGTTAATTAAATAGCAGTTGACGGTTGACGGTTGACGGTTGACAGCTGACTGTTGACTGTTGACTGCCCAATGCCCCATGCCCATTTTATACAGGTGCGATCGCAACTATTTTCTCTGCTTCATCTACTACAATCCGCGCTAGTCCAAAGCGTTCGATTATCGCAGCATTAGTTGTTAAATGACTACTAATCTCTGATGCGCGATATTGACTTGGTTGAGATGCTAAGGTTGCTGGTAACAATAATTGATCTGCTAAATGTTCGTCTACAGGCGCACCTGTATGATGAAAGTGTAATAATTGCCGACAAGCAATATCTGCAACTTTCTCGGCGGGTAAGCGCAAACGGCCAAATCCACCAAATCCAGTTAAGCTATTTTTATACTCAGCCGTTAAAAAAACACCTGCCCCTGGTGCTACGCCTTTTTCGCGTAAGGCTTCGATAGCAACTTTTAATCCGGCCTGATTTAATAAGTTCTCCGTACGATTTGCCATCCGTTGCGCTACATGGGAAGCTAATTCCGTCACCACAGCTAATCCCCTTACTTGATGTAAGCTACCGCGTTCTAGCAAACTAATGCCCTTAATTGTGCCACCACCATTAACTTTGATTTGCATCTCTCCCCCGCCTTGAGGGTACCATCCCCAAGCACGTAACTTGGCTGTCGCCTTAACTCCCATACGACGCAGCACCGGCAGATACACTTGTTCAATGTATGTCATTGTCGGGCTAAAGGGAACATGAGTTCCGCCTTTTAAAGTCACTTGGGATTCTCCCGCAGCCAAAGCTAGGGGTAACAGCACAGTCTGCAAAACCAAAGTCATCGCCCCAGCCGAACCACCTTGTTGTGCTTCTGTGACATCAAAAGTATACTGTCCTGGTTGGACAGCAATACTGGGAACAAATTCCAACTTCATGGAACCTAAGGCATCACCCCGGAGTTGCGCCTGACAGATTTTCGCCGCTGCACGAACTGCTGTCAGGTGTTGGGCTGCTAATCCTGGCCTTTTACGTTTAGCACGAATACCTGCAATGGTTATAGCCTCGCCAGTTATAGCGGCTAAACTCAAGGAGGTACGCAGAACTTGTCCACCTCCTTCTCCGTAGGAACCGTCAATTTCAATCATGGGCAATGGGTGATTTTGAATTTTTGATTATCTCTACGGTTGAGTAATCAGATTAAAAAGTTTATAGCGGTTTACACTTGAGTGCAATACAACTTTTGTGAGAAAGGCAGAAATTATGATTGGGTATGGGGCATTGGGCATTGGGCAATTCAATTTTGGATTTTGGATTTTGGATTTTAGATTTAGATTAGAATCCAAAATCTAAAATCTAAAATCTAAAATTCCTTGTCCTCCTTGTCTTTTTTTATGGATGGTGATGAAAATTTCTCATCGAGACTGCTTTTATTTACGATGAAATTTTGAATTCTAGGACTTTGCTTTTACCAGGGTTCATCAATCCATAGGGGTCAACCATTTCTTTAAATTTTAATTGTTCGGGGTCAATGACTTTTCTGCCACCGTCTTCAATGATGTATGTATGAGGATTGGCGATCGCAATTCCTTGGGCTTCGTGATAGCGGATAATTTCGTTAAGGCGTTCTTCTGTGGTGTAACGCACCAGTTGTAAAGCACCGGGAATCACTGCACCCCCGACACGGAAAAATTCTAAATGCATCATGACTTCATCACCAAAGTGGTGATACATCTGCTCTACTAATTGCAAACTCGAATCTGGCGGAAAGATACTTTGCAAATAGGTAATGGAAGTATCTACGGTGCGGGCGTGTAAAGTGGTATGGTTCCAGGTGAATTCTGCTAAATGAGTGCCTTTACCTGCATCTTGGGCGAGTTTTTGATAGGTAATTTGCCCGTCATATTTTTGGACTAATCCTGGGAGAAATTCTAAACTTGGTTCAGCAACCATTAAGAATGCTGCGTGCTTACCTTCAACTATGTATTCATGCAAAGCGTGAAAGTATTGGGGAATTGGTGAGGCAAAAATACTAATCAATTTTTTCATTATCCCATCAGCATTACCTAGAGCATAGCCAAACTTAGCGGCTGTCATAAAATCATCAAAGGTAACAATTACTTCCGCCCAAGGATACGCTGGGGCTAGAGGAAGTTCTAATTGGGTGATAATGCCATTAATACCCCATGCATGGTTTACCTTTTGTACGTCATCGCCGCGTAACTCGATGATGCGGGGTTCATTTTCTAAAGTTACCACTCGCAGCCCTAAAAGATTACCGCGATCGCCTAATAAGCCATATTGAATTGAACCAATCCCCCCACTACCCCCAGCAATAAAGCCGCCAATGGTTGCTGTGCGGTAGGTTGAGGGAGCCATCCGCATTTCCCAGCCAATTTCTCGCGCTTTTTTATCCAAAGCTGCCAATTTCACCCCAGCTTCTACCCGTGCTACTGCTGGTTTCACCCAGAGAATCTCATGCATTTTCGTCATATCCAGGATGACACCACCATGTAAGGGTACGCATTGTCCATAATTCCCCGTACCCGCACCCCGCACAGTCACAGGGATGCGGTGCTTGGCGCAGGTTGCAGCCACCTTAATCACTTCGGCTTCATTGGCGGGACGCACGACAATATCCCCCACTTTCCCCGCTAATTTGGGGACGAGAACCGGGCTAAAGGTGTGATAGTCCTGGGATAATTTGGCGACTTGGGCGGGATCGGTGATGGTTTCGATGTCTGCGAAAGCCGCAGTCAGGGTATTTAAGTTGAGAGTTGTCATTAGTATTTTGGTTAAGTTAGGAAATTTCTTTTTATTCTCACGCAAAGGCGCGAAGACGCAAAGCGGGTTCTCGCTAGATAGGCGCAAAAATGATTGAGCGCTAATTTAAAATTAAATTCAGGTGTTCAGTTGATAAGAAGTAGAAAAATGAAGACCGAACAAGAACGCGAACAGTTAATTAAAGCAATCAATGTACTGTTAAATCAAGCTTATGACAGTACTTTAGATGAGATTTACGCACTACTGCAAAAAATTGAGGATGAAGAGGAAGAAAATGATTTAAAAGCCTATCATGCTGCTAAAAGTGATGTGGAAAATAATAGTCTTATCGCTTGGGAGGACATTAAACAAGAAATTGCTAATGAAAAGAACAAGGATGTAGCGTGATTTACGAAGTTAAATTTACCAAGGGTGCGAGAAAAGCATTCATGAAACTATCTCCAGAATTGCAAAACCGCATACAAACTAAAATAGAAAATTTAGCGATAGAACCACGCCCTAACGGAGTTAAAAAATTAAAAGGTCAAGAAAACTCATATCGCGTTAGAGTAGGCGATTATCGTATTATATATGATATTTTTGATGATATTTTATTGGTTACTGTTGTAGAAATCGGACATCGTAGCAACATCTACAAGGATGAAAGTTGACAAGAAAGATAAGTTTAAACTTTATTTGTCAACCATTCCCGGAAATTATCATGATAAAAACTATAATATTCTTCCCCTGCTATTTGTTGCAGCGATAAAAACTCAAACCAACTTTCTAACACTTCTTCAACATCAAATTCATCCACATTAATTAATTGAGAAATGGCGGCTACAGATATAGGCTGCGGTTGTTTAACTAAAACATTCAACACAGCTTGGCTCAATTCCTCATCTTGATTTGCAGCTTGCATTTGTTGCCAATGCTGTTGATAATATGTTTCTAAATCTGTTGGTAGTTGATTTAAATCAAAAGATTCTGCATCAAAACCTTCAGCCATAGCACTTAAAACTTGGCTAATATACATAAAATTATTTTCCGATTTAGCCGCCAGAATATTACATAATTCTTGCTCTTTGATTTGCTGATGATTTAACCAAGCTTTTATATCTTCATGATTTAACCCTGAGCGTAGCCGAAGGGTAAATTGTTGAATATATCTTTGGATATCTTGCTGATTTTCTGCGGGGTATTCGGCTAAATTTAGAGTTTGGAATGGTGTTTCTATTAATAAACCAGATTTATCTTTTAAAAAAGGTCGGCGGGTGAGAAGAAAATAAACTTTATCTGGGAGATAGCGGGGAAGATAAAATAAATTTGTTCCAGGAGATTGATGATTATGGTCAATGCGGTCTAAGCCATCAATAGTAATGATTAATTTTTGCTCAGGTGCTAACTCATCGCTGATTTGTTGGATTAATTGATGTAGAAATGTTATATGAAATGTCTCTACAGGTAAATTATCAATAGCAAAAATCTCTATAAGTTGAGTGCAAATATTGCTAATAAATTCCTCAGCGCGATTTTTACCCTCAAGTTCAATGTTGTAATAGACAACATGAGGATTATCTGTGGCATATTTGGCGAGAATTGCACTTTTACCGCTACCGGGTGCGCCGGTAATAGTGAAGTAACCCCGGCGATAACGCTTAATAAATTCATCAATCGCTGTAAATACAAATTCACGACCGATAAAATTATGGCTTTTTTTAGCTATAATTTGCTGAAATTCCTTTAGATTTCGGGTTGGTGGTCTAGGAGTATTGTTCATGGTTATATCTCCATCCCTTCTAAGCACAAAAAATGTACCCTACCCGAAGCATCTCCTGCCACAATAGTTACGCCATCGGGTGCAACAGTACAGCAAGAGATTGAACTTTCTCCCGTGAAAGTAGCAATAACTTCTTTAGTCTCTAAGTTCCAAACTTTCAATGTGAAGTCAGAAGAACCGGAAATTAACTTTTTACTATTGGGCGAGATGGCGACTGTCTTTACCCAGTTATGATGACCATATAGAGTGAATTCTTCTTGTCTAGTTTGTAAATTCCAAACTTTCAAGGTCTTATCACCGCAAGCAGAAATTGCCTTTTTGCCATCAGGAGTTACCGCAACTGCTTTGATTGTAGAATTATGACAAGTAAGAGTAAATTCTTCTTTTCTTGTTTCTAGATTCCATACCTTCAACGTCTTGTCATCAGAGGCAGAAATCACCTGTTTGCTATTAGGAATTACAGCAACTGCATTTATCGCGGAAGTATGACCAGAGAGAGTAAATAATTCTTGACCAGTTCCCAAATTCCAGACTTTTAAGGTCGTATCAAAAGAAGCTGAAATTATGTTTTTACCATTAGAGGTGACCGCGACTGCTTTTACTGAGGAAGTATGTCCACATAGGGTAAATACTTCTTTCCCATTTCCCAAATTCCAGACTTTGAGAGTCTTGTCACCGGAAGCAGAAATTAACTGTTTACCATCGGGAGTGACAGCTAGTGCTTTTACCAAAGAATTACGTCTAGTGAGCGTAAATAATTCTTGCCCAGTTTCTAAATTCCACACCTTTAATGTCTTGTCACTTGAAGCAGAGATTAACTGTTTGCCATTGGGGGTGATGGCAACTGCATCTACCGAGGAATTATGACCTTTATTTGCGTACAGTTCTTTAGAATGAATAAATTCTTCCTTTCTGTTTTCCAGAGTCCAGACTTTGAGAGTTTTATCATTGGAAGCGGAAATCAACTGTTTGCCATTGGGGGTGATTGCAACTGCATTTACTGAAGAATTATGACCAGCGAGGGTAAATAGTTCTTGACCTGTTTCTAAATTCCATACCTTCAATGTTTTGTCATTGGAAGCAGAAATTACCTGTTTGCTATTGGGAGTGATGCTAACTGCATCTACCGAGGAATTATGACCAGCGAGGGTAAATAGTTCTTGACCTGTTTCTAAATTCCACACCTTCAATGTCTTATCATCAGAAGCAGAAATTACCTGTTTGCCATTAGGGGTAACAGCGACTGTGTTGATCCAGCCATTATGACCAATTAGGGTGAATAGTTCCTCACCAGTCTCCAAATTCCACACCTTCAATGTCTTGTCAGCAGAAGCAGAAATTACCTGTTTGCCATTGGGGGTGATAGCAACTGTATTGATCCAGGGATTATTAAGAGTAATAGTGAATAGTTCCTCACCAGTCTCCAAATTCCAGACCTTTAGAGTGGAGTCCAAAGAAACAGAAATTACCTGTTTACCATTGGGACTAATAGCAAATTCATATACCGAGTCATTATGACCAGTGAAAGTGAATATTTCTTCCCCGGTTTCCAGATTCCATACCTTTAATGTCTTATCGTCCGAAGCGGAAACCAAGTGTTTGCCATTAGGTGTGATTGCGACTGCATTTATCCAGCCATTATGAGCAGAGAGCGTAAATATGTCATCACCAGTTTCCAAATTTAAAACTTTCAGAATGGAGTAAAAGTAAACATAAATCAGCTGTTCGCTATTGGGAGTGACAGCAAAAACATTTGGCCAAGCCTTGTCAGTTTTTAGGGTAAATAGTTCTTCCCCAGTTATCAAATTCCAGACTTTAAGGGTCTTGTCATGGGATACAGAAATCACTTGTTGCCCATTCGGAGTAACAGCGACGTAGTTGATCCAGCCATTATGACCAGTTAGGGTACGAAGTAAACGTCCTCCTGCTGATGTTAAACTAGGTGTTAAGGGGCATAGCCAAAACGTAGTTGTCTTTAGTTTTATTTGTGCCAATAATGCCTTGATTTCCCCTGGCATTTTCTGATTTAATAACCGTCCGTACAGTTGACTTGCTAATTGTTGCTTATCGATTACTAAAATATGTGCTGATAGTCTTAATGCAGCTTGAATCAACTTGAGGCTTTTGACTTTATCAGGGTTGTATTCTAGGTAGTTTAATGTATCTTCGGCATCAATCAACTCATAATCTTCAATTAAGGATTGCACCCCAAATTCAGGATGCTTAATCTTGTCCACTAGAAAATTAAAATTAGTTAGAGTTTGGTAATACTTCTCTAAATTTCCTGAATTGACCAGATTATAAGGATACCTGCCCAGATAAGCTTTGACTCGGTAAGACTTTTTAGATAAAGATCTATCAGTGGTTTCGACCATTTCATTTTATAAATTTAAATCTGTAGGTTGGGTTGAAGAAAGACACCCAAGAACCAACAACTTTTTCCCTAACGCTAATGACCAAAAAAGAATTAAGGTGCGTTAGCCTGCGGCATAACACACGCTACATCTGACTAATTTTGCATATCCCTATCCCAATAATCAACAATGCGTTGATTTACCTCTGTAAATAGCTGTCGCTTGGCTTGTAATACTCTTTGCGCTTGGAGAAAATCTAAAAAACTAGCGTGATAGATGCTGTAACAATCATCTCCGTCTACTTTCTGCTTTTTCAAATACTCTAACCAGTCATCTAAAATATCTTGCACCTCAAACTCATCTTTTTCTGCAACATCAGCAATCATTTCACAAGGTATGGGCGTGCCAATCTCCACTAAAATAAACAAAATAATTACTTTAATTTCTTTATCTTGCTCATTCATCTCCATCCGCGCCCAGTGGGTTTGATAATATTGCTGAAGACCATCTGGTAATTCCTTTAAACTCAAGTCATTATAAAAACCCCGCGCAATTGCTGGTAAAACATAGCGCAGATACATAAAGTTATTTTCACTTTTCTCTGCTACCTGCTCAATAAAAGTCTCATCCGTAATATTTCGTTCTTGCATCCACTTCCTCAAACCATCTTTCCACTCTGCGTCATGGTTAAGAATGAAGCGGATATATGCTTGAATATCATCACGGCTGAATTCAATATACTGATTTGCAGTTAAATCTAACTCTACTTGCTCAACACCTTCAGTATATAACCGCTTTTTACTCGGTTCATAGCGTCGCCTCGTCAGCAGAAAATAAACTTTCTCTGGTAGAGTCTTAGGCAAATATAAAATATTTTCTCCGCCTGCTTCTTGTTCCACTTCATCCAAAGCATCAACCACAATCACCAAGTTTTCACCATCAGGAATTTTGCTTCTAGCTTTAACTAACAAAGCTGATAAATCATCATTCTCAGCATTTTCTAAGTTGTAGTGATTAATTAGCTGTTGACGAATACTTTTAAGAAATAATTCCGGACGATTGCGTCCATCTTGCAAGACATTAAAATAACAAATCGCTTGATTATCATAAACATATTTGGCTGCTATAGCACTTTTTCCCATGCCCGCATCACCGATTACCGTAAAATAGCCTTTAGTATGCTGGTTACGGAAGTTATCAAAGGCTTGAAAGACAAACTTGCGACCGCAAAAATAGCGAATTTTTTCTTGGATCAAAGACTCAAACTCTGAGGTATAAGACTTTGGTGTTTGCTGAGGACTATTCAGCTTACTTAATTCTTTATCTCTTAATACCTCCGCAGGTGTGCGGGTGCGTTTAGCAACACTGATAAAAACTTGCCAAAATTCTGTAAATTCTTGACGCGGGTTAATCTGTAAATCGCGGATTTCATCGCCCAATATATGCCAATCAAGAAAATGTGCTACATCTGGAGGCAAAACTGAAGGATTATCTGCATTAAACTCTCGCCAAAAAGCAGTTTTAAACCTCATCCATCTTGAAAACTGGAGTTTTCGCAGAAAACATATTACTGTGGATAGGTGGTGTGGTAGAAAATCAAACAGGAATGCTAAAAGTAGAA
>NZ_JACJRE010000036.1 GCF_014697075.1 Tolypothrix sp. FACHB-123
TATATCTGGGTGGGTGATACAAACGGCGTACAAATCCAAATTTTTGCCACTTGGATTTTTTATGCTGTTCTCAATCAATTATGCATCGATATAGCGTTCGCGAAGCGTGTGCGAAGCACTCTCGCTCTTCAGCAGCCTTTAGACCGAATTTCTACAGAGATGTTTTTCCGCAGTTTATACCATTTCTCCCAAGCTGTTCTCCGTGGTGATGCATCTGAGGCTGTTCCCTATCTTGTCGAACGTCAAAAGCTGTTTGGATTGGTCAAAACAAGGCGTAAGCGCCATCGAGAGATTGACGCTTACACTCAACAAATTTGGGCTTTATCTTCTTAAGTTGACACCAATGGGCAGTGCCATGCCCCTACCATCTGTCGCATTCTTTTCTCAAATTGGTATAAGATTGTCATTTTAAAATTTTATCTTTTCAAATTTAAAATTTAATCTAGCAGCCAATAGCTGAAAAACAAAATCCACCTACCCTGAAGTAATGTCAAGGACAGGTGGAATTTATCTGTGTAGATGTACCCTCAAGCTTGTTGGCGATAAAACTAGGATGCTTCCGTCGCCCAATACTTTAGAGTTATTTAAGTAGAAATGTAAATAGATGGGCAATGACTAATGACAGCCTTTGCGATATTTAATTGCACTGACCTATCGGTGAAAAATTAAAATCTCCAAACTATATAATGAAAATGTTTGGAGAAGTTGTGGTGTTCCAAAGGAGTTATTCCTAGTGGAAGTTTAACAATTAGTTGTGGAGGTTACGGGTAAATATCGGGTAGAAATCGGGTATTTTTCTACAGCTGCTTGAGGCGGTAGCCTAATCCATGAACTGTTTCAATCAAATCATCAGGAGCGCCTGCTTCTCGGAGCTTATTTCTTAAGCTCTTAATGTGAGATTTCACAGTTTCTTCGCTGGGCGGATCGTTGAGTGACCAAATCCGCTCAATAATTCCAGTTCGACTAAGTACCCGCCGACCGCTAGAAATCATCAGTTCTAGAAGGGCAAATTCTTTTGGTGTCAGGTGTAAGGGCTGTTCTGCATAGGTGACTTCATAAGTGCTGGAATTTAAATACAGCTCGCCCCAACTCATGTCTGGAAAAGAGGCGGCGCTTTGATTGCGGCGCAATAATGCACGAATGCGAGCCATTAACTCTGGCATTTCAAAAGGTTTCACCATATAGTCATCGGCCCCTGCATCTAGCCCGGTAACTTTGTCAGCCAAGGTATCGCGTGCTGTTAACATAAGGACGGGCAGGCTATGATTACGCGATCGCAAGCGTTGACAAAAACTGACACCATCTAACTTGGGTAAGGTAATATCTAGCACTACTAGATCGTATTCCAAACTCTTGATAAAATCCCATGCTTCTTCTCCATCTTGGGCAATATCCACTACATATTGACGGTCTGTGAGGGCTTCCATTAGCATCTCTGCAAGTTGCACATCATCTTCGACTACCAAAATTCGCATTTCTCAAATATTTTTCAATAAACAAACTAGGATCGTTCGCGATACCTCACATCACGTTAATATTATCTGCGATTGGCTTGAGGACGAGGAAACTTAGAAGTTGCTTGAAATCTTTCTACTGGTACGCCCACAAGTGCCTTCTGCATAAAGTCACGCCAGATAGGAGCCACCGTACCGCCACCGGTAGCACTGCGAGCTAGTTGTCGGTTATCGTCTCTTCCTACCCAGATAGCCGTTGTTAACTGCGGTACAGTGCCAATAAACCAAATATCCTTCTCTGAGGAGGTTGTACCGGTTTTTCCTGCCGCTGGACGGCCGATAGCTGCGTTTTTACCAGTTCCTTGATTAATTACTGTCTGCATCACATCTAAAGTGGCTGCTGATGCCCAAGGGTCAAGTACTAGTTGCGGTTTCGGAGTATTATCTAGCAACACATTGCCACTACTATCGGTCACACGGGCAATAATTGTGGCTGGTGATTGCCAACCATAATTAGCAAACGTGGCATAAGCACTAGCCATTTCTAGGGGTGTCACGCCAATTGCACCTAGTGGTAAAGAACTCACAGGTATCATCGGACTCATTATTCCCAAAGTCCGGCAAGTTTCAATAACTTTATTCATACCGACAGCTTTACCTAACTTAATTGCCGGGATATTCCGGGATAGAGACATTGCTGTCCGAATCGATATTGCTCCCATAAAGCTATTATCATAGTTGCGTGGATAATACCAACCACTACCATCTCGATAACTAACTGGGTTATCTAACACCGTTGAATTGGGTGTAAATCTACCGCTAGCAAAAGCAGCATAGTAGACAAAAGGCTTAAAAGAAGAGCCTGGCTGACGTTGTGCTTGAGTGGCGCGGTTAAATTCGCTAGTTTTTGGATTTACGCCACCAACTAGGGCTTTGATAAAGTGGGTGCGCGGATCGATTGCTACTAAAGCTATTTGATTTTTGTATACTCCTCGATTTGTCAGGGTGCGATGCCACTTTTGAACGGTTTTTTCTGCCATTTTTTGGAAGTTGGTGTCTACGGTAGTTTGTATCCGCATTCCTCCTTTTAGCAGTGCTTCTCGGCCAAATTTTTTAATTATTTCCTGAGAAACTGTATTGGTAACGTATGGCAAAGCGCTACCTTGAAAAGACCTAATCTTGCCAAATTTAAGTTCTTGTTTTATGGCATTATTATACTCTTGCTGGCTAATCCAATTTAGGTGCAACATCCGCCCCAAAACTTCTTTTTGTTGTTGTTTGGCTAGTTTCATGTTGACAAACGGGCTAAATTCTTCTGGGGCTTGAATTAAACCTGCCATCATCGCTGCTTCGCCTAAGGTTAAATAGGCTGCTGATTTATTAAAGTAAGTACGTGCTGCTGTTTGCACGCCATAGTTATTGTGACCCCAGTAAACTTGATTGAGGTACATTTCTAAGATGTCATCTTTGCTGAGAACTTGCTCTAAGCGAATTGCTAAGACTGCTTCCGCAATTTTTCGCGTAAATGCACGCTGCGGCGATAGAAAGAGATTTTTCACCAACTGCATGGTGATTGTGGAACCACCCTCTCGTACACCCCCAGCCGCCCAATTGACTAATGCAGCACGTCCGATACCAGCAGGATAAATACCATGATGTTCGTAGAAGTGACTGTCTTCACTAGCTAATACTGCTCTTTTTAAATGGGGAGAAATGTTATTTAAAGTTACAACTTCTCGATTAGCTTCCCCATGTATATGTGCTAAAAGCTTACCTTTAATATCATAGATATAAGTTGTTTCTGACGGAAAGAAGTTGCGCAGTTGTCTTACATCTGGTAAATTCTGGAAACTAAAGGCTAAACCCACTAATCCTCCAGATATCACAGAAGTTGATAACATAATAATTGATAGGAGCGTACCCCCAGTTATTTGACCAACTCCTTTCCAGAACTCTAACTTAGGTAAAGTCTGAATTTGCGATCGCTTTTTGTCAATAGTTTTCAAAGAAGACACGGTAATTCCACTTCCTCATTTGTAAATTTAAATATTGCTCGCTAGTTTTTTACCAAACTATGCTCTTATTTTTCGGCAATTACAATAATTTTGCAAATGTCAAAGTGGATAAATTACTATGATAACTATATATAAAACAGATGAGATCGCTGATAATGCTGATAATTAAAATTCTCCAAACTGATTATTTTTAATAGCTTGGAGAAGATATAGTGTTATAGAGGTTAATTCAATTATTAGCTTAACAAGCAGTTGTGGAGATAACGGGTAAAAATTGGGTAGAAATCGGGTAGTTTACTTAAGTAGTTAGGTGCAGGCGATCGCTTGTTACTAGTTCGGCACAATTAAAATAATTGGCAATAGTAGCAAGTCTATTTACTTTTTGTAACATAGTTGGACTTATTTACACCGCCTTAGTTCAGTTAAGGTCATCAGATTTGACCGCGGAAATTACTAGGGTATACAATTCAGAGAGAATAAAACTATACCTAAATTTGCCAAAAATAAATATGAATTCCATAGGGTATTCCAACCAGTAAAATTGTTTGCAGAGTATTGCGTGCTGTGACCATGAAAAAATTGAGCATGATGAAATGGTCACCAGAAGGTAAATGGATTGCTTCTGGTTTTGGTTTATCCATACTATTAATGGGTATTGTCAGCTTCATTTCTTATCAAAATGCTACTCAGTTAATTGAAAGTAGCGCTCAAGTGAAGCACACACATGAGGTAATGAAAAACCTGATTGATATTTTCGCTACTCTGACTGATGCTGAAGCCGGACGTAGAGGATATATTCTATTTGGAGAGCGAGCAGAACTAGAACGTTACGATCGAGCAATGCAAAGCTTAGATGCTAAAGTCAAAGAGTTGCAACAACAACTGGCTGAAGATCCTGCTCAACAGCAGCAACTCATGAAGCTAAAAGTCTTAATTGCGCAAAGAATTGAACTATCTAAACAGTCGCTTAATCTTCAGCAATTAGGCGACTCAACATTTTCGCTGCAAGCTACGAAAATTAACCAAACTCGTGGTGAAATTCGTCAAACTCTGGCTCAGTTGCAAGCGAGAGAAGAACAGTTACTAGAAATTTCGGTCAAACATTCCCAGCAAAATATTCACAATCGAATGTTGATTGAATTCCTGGGTACAGTACTGAGTTTTGCTATTTTGTTAGCTGTTTATACCTTGCTCTATCAACAATTGGTTAAGCGCCAGCAAGCTGAAGCTTTGCAACGAACATTAGCTCAAGAAAAAGAACTTAGCGAATTAAAATTGCGCTTTTTTTCGATGGTGTCTCATGAATTTCGCACACCTTTGAGTATTATTTTAGGCTCGGCTCAATTATTAGCTCAGAGCAATCAGCAATGGACAGAAGAAAAAAAGCTGAAAAATTTGCATCGGATTCAATCTTCAGCCAGGTCAATGAACCAATTACTGACAGATATTTTGACTCTGACTAGGGCAGAAGCTGGTAAATTAGAATTTCATCCCGAACTTATAGATTTGGAAGCATTTTGTCTTAACTTAATTGAAGACATTCAGTTTTGCAATCAACCACAACATCCAATTAAATTTGTCACCCAAAGTAACTGTACCCATGCCCAATTAGATGAGAATTTGTTGTATTCAATTCTCAGTAATTTACTTTCTAATGCCATAAAATACTCGTCGCCAGAGACAGATATATTATTAATCCTTAGTTGTGAAACAGATGCAATAATTTTTCAAGTTAAAGATTCTGGCATAGGTATACCATCAGAATTTCAGCAGCATTTATTTGAGCCTTTTCATCGTGCAGAGAATGTAGGTAAAATTGTTGGTACTGGACTAGGTTTAGCTGTAGTGAAAAAGTGTGTTGAACTACATCAGGGACGAATTTATGTAGAAAGTGAGGTAGGTATTGGTACTACTTTTAAGGTCAAAATGCCTCAAAATATCACAGCAACAGCAAATCATACATGAAAAACTCCATCCCCTTGTGGGTGGAGTTTGTGGGCATAGGTAATGGAGCATGGGAAAAACCACTAATGCCCTATACCCGCTAAATCCCACTTCTTTTTAGGGGTGGGATGAGCTTAAGTAGTGATTAGCGATTGGCTAAATATTGATACATCAACCAACGCGCATCTACTTCCGCTTGCGCTTGTTCTAGGAGTTGTTTGGCGACTTCTGGCTTACTCTTGGTGAGCATTTTGAAGCGATTTTCTTGATACATTGATTGCTCTACCGATTGCTTAGGCGATCGCATATCCAATTGCAGTGGATTCTTACCATCTTTTTGCAACTCAGGATTATACCGATACAGCAACCACCTTCCTGATTCTATCAAAGATTTTTGATGATTCATGCCTGTGGTCATGTTAATGCCGTGGGCGATGCAATGGCTGTAAGCAATAATCAATGATGGGCCGTTGAAGGCTTCGGCTTCTAAAAATGCTCTCAGGGTATGTTCGTCTCTTGCGCCTAAGGCTACACTGGCTACGTAGACATTACCGTAGGTCATGGCGATTAAACCGAGGTCTTTTTTCGGCGCAGGCTTACCACTGGCGGCAAATTTGGCTACGGCTGCTTTGGGGGTGGCTTTTGATGATTGTCCGCCTGTGTTGGAATATACTTCTGTATCCATGACTAAGATATTCACATTGCGACCACTGGCTAAAACATGATCGATACCGCCAAAGTCAATATCATACGCCCAGCCGTCACCGCCGACAATCCAAACGCTTTTTCTGACTAGGTAATCTGCAATCGATTTTAGATTTTGGATTTTGGATTTTAGATTGAGGTCTGATGCGGAATTGATGATTTCATCTAGTCGTTTTTTCAACAACTCTACTCGTTCCCGTTGTTCCCAAATATCAGCTTCGGTGTTTTGCGTAGCGTTGAGGATGGGGTGAATGAGGTTATCGTCAATTTCACCGCTGAATTTTTGCAGCAGTTCGGCTGCAAATTCGGCTTGTTTATCTAAGGAAAGGCGGAAACCAAAACCAAATTCGGCGTTATCTTCAAATAAACTATTAGACCATGCTGGGCCTCTTCCTTGGGCGTTGGTTGTCCAAGGAGTTGTGGGTAAATTTCCGCCGTAGATGGAAGAACAACCGGTAGCATTGGCAATGACTGAGCGATCGCCAAACAATTGTGTCAATAATTTTAAATAGGGTGTCTCTCCACAACCAGCACAAGCACCGGAAAATTCAAATAATGGTTCTTGCAGTTGTTGTTGGCGAATTTGGTTGAGTTTTAGCTGTCTGCGGTCGGGATTGGGTAAATTTAAGAAGAAATCCCAGTTTTTGCGCTCTTGTTCCCTTAATGGTAGTTGCTGTGCCATGTTAATGGCTTTTTTCAACGGCTCAGTTTTATTTTTGGCTGGGCAGACATTTACACAAATAGCGCAGCCTGTACAATCTTCTGGGGCTACCTGGATGGTAAATTTCTGGTTGGCGAAGTCTCTATCTTTGGCGTCAACTGACTTAAAGCTTGTTGGTGCATTCACTAACTCACTCGGCTGATACGCCTTAGCGCGGATGGCGCTGTGGGGACATACCATCACACATTTACTACATTGAACGCAGACATCTTCATCCCATACAGGAATTTCTTCGGCGACGTTGCGCTTTTCCCATTTGGTTGTACCTGTGGGGAATGTACCGTCAGCTGGTAGTGAACTGACAGGTAAATCATCACCTTCCCAAATCATGATTTTACCCAGAACTTCGCGGATAAATTCTGGGGCGCTGTCGAGTAATTGTGTATTTTCGCTGGGGGATTGGGGCTGGTAAATTGTTTGGGGTATGTCTACCTTATGTAGGTTAGCGAGGGTATTATCTACGGCTTGCAAATTCATGCGCACAACTTCTGCGCCTTTTTTACCGTAGGTTTTTTCAATGGCTTGCTTAATTTTGGCGATCGCTTCTGCTTGTGGTAAAACATTAGCTAAGGCAAAGAAGCATACCTGCATAATGGTATTAATTCTACCGCCCATGCCGCTACTGCGGGCGACTTGGTTAGCATTAATTACATATAATTTCAGGTGCTTGTCGATAATTTGCTGCTGTACCTTCACAGGTAGCTGTTTCCACACCGTATCCGCATCGTAGGGACTATTAACTAAAATCGTCGCCCCCGGAATCGCCGCTTTGAGAATGTCAATATTTTCTAAAAATCCCCAGTGGTGACAACCAATAAAGTTAGCTTTATCGATGAGGTAGGTTGAGCGAATTGGCTGGAGTCCGAAGCGCAGGTGAGAAACTGTCATCGAACCTGATTTTTTGGAGTCGTAGACAAAGTAGCCTTGGGCGTAGTTGTCTGTTTCCTCACCTATAATTTTAATGGAGTTTTTGTTAGCGCCGACTGTTCCATCAGAACCTAAGCCGTAAAACATCGCCCGGACAACACTATCAGGTTCTGTGGAGAAGTTGGGGTCAAAGTTTAGGGATGTATGGCTAACATCGTCATTAATACCGATAGTAAAGTGATTTTTTGGTGTAGGTAAGGCGAGATTGTCAAAAATTCCCTTCACCATTGCGGGGGTGAATTCTTTGGATGATAAACCGTAGCGCCCACCAATAATAGATTTTAGATTTTGGATTTTGGATTTTGGATTGGCTTCATGAATGGCGGTGACTACATCTAAATATAAGGGTTCGCCGGCGCTACCTGGTTCTTTGGTGCGGTCGAGGACAGCGATCGCTTTTACACTATTAGGTAAGACTGCGATAAATCTTTCGACATCAAAGGGGCGATATAGTCTGACTTTGACAACACCGACTTTTTCCCCTTGGTTGTTGAGGTAATCTACGGTTTCATGGACTGTTTCACAACCGGAACCCATGATGACAACGACGCGCTCGGCATCCGGTGCGCCATGATATTCATATATTTGATAATACCTGCCAGTGCGATCGCCAAATTTATCCATTAAGCGTTGGACAATTTCGGGGGTAGCGCTGTAATAAGGGTTAGCGCCTTCACGAGATTGGAAGTAAATATCGGGGTTTTGGGCTGTACCTCGCAGTACTGGGCGGTCTGGGGTAAGGGCGCGGCTGCGGTGAGCTAAAATGAGATCGTCGTTGATGAGCGATCGCAAATCATCATCGGAGAGTAATTTTACCTTCTGCACTTCATGGGAGGTACGAAACCCATCAAAAAAATGCATAAACGGAACTCGCGCTTCTAATGTCGCAGCATAGGAAATCAGCGCAAAATCGAGATTTTCCTGCACCGAAGCCGAACACAGCATTGCATAACCTGTTGCCCTAGCTGCCATCACATCGCTATGATCGCCGAAGATAGATAAAGCATGGGTAGCTAAAGAACGTGCAGCAACGTGAATTGTCGTACTTGTTAATTCCCCAGCGATTTTGTAGAGATTGGGAATCATTAACAATAACCCTTGAGAAGCTGTGAAAGTAGTACTCAGGGAACCCGTTTGTAACGCCCCATGTACAGCACCAGCAGCGCCACCTTCACTTTGCATTTGTACCACACTGGGAACCGTACCCCAAAGGTTAGGACGATTTTCCGCCGCCCAAGCATCAGCCCATTCACCCATTGTTGAGGAGGGGGTGATAGGATAAATGGCGATTACTTCATTTAATTTATAAGCAATCCGGGAAACAGCCTCATTCCCGTCAATAGTCGCAAAGGTTTTGTTCATTATTGACTCCTGCTTTATTAGCCAGATGCGAAGATATTCTCATTGCTCTGTAGAAGGGCATAAACACACTTTAAGAGTCCATAATTTGGACTCTTTATTTCTAGCCATTTAAATCAGGTTTTATTTATAACTGCCTATTACTCAAAATTCAGGAAATTCATGATTAGAAGAATTAGAGTTAGGTAATACCAGGCAATACAATTTTTAAATATTCACTTTTAAATAACTTTTTTTGCCTATATTCCAACAGAATCTATCGACTTAATAAGTCTGAAATATAACCAATCAAGGATAAAAAGTCAGTGCGCCAACAGATTTTTTCAAAATTCATACCCTATCTCGTTATAGATAGATAATTTCATACTTCATACTTCATACTTCATCTCGCATAATTTATCTCTCATTCTTGTATTATTATTCCACAAGTTATTTTATCTAAATTTATATATATTAATCTTGTACTCAAGAGGCTGAAAAACCTTGGGCTATATATTTCAGACAAATGATTGATAATTTTGGGGTCGAGGTTCGAGAATTAAATAACTTTCTTGGTGGGCGGCTAGTACTCTGTCAAGATAAAAATGATGGACTTGTAGTGCGGGACGGAAAGCCCGCGTGAGTGAGACGTTTGTCCTTCGCTGCGCCAACGGACACGCTATCAAAAATCCCTCAAAACAAAATTGACAGGCCATTAGGGTTCATGAGATAGCAATACCCACAAGCTAATAACCTTTTACGAACTTAAGTAAATATACTATAGTTGTCATGTATTAAAACAAGGCATACTGCGATAAATGTCTCAAAGATGTGCGTGGTTGAGAAAAACCGCTCCAATGATAAAACCTCAGTAACAGAGAATATTCCGGATAATTCATGAAAAAAATTACTTCGTTTCTTGCCGTTATACTTAGCTTTGTTGTGTATCTAAGTGGTGCTAGCCCTGCTTTAGCTCAACAATCGCCTCCGCCTCCGCCTCCATCTCGTGGGATAGTCACTTTTTACATCACTCCAGAACAACAGGCAGAAGGAGTAAAGATATATGGTGATATTTTGAAATATGACTTAGCTCTTCCTCATCCCGATCTAAGTGCTATTCTTCCTGAAAATGTCAGCGATTTTCCAGCTGCTTATAAACAAGTACTCGCACAAAATAAGCAGAAAAACGGAATTAATGGCTCATTAACTGAAGGTTGGTTTGATTTCCAAGCAGCAATGGCTATGAGTCCTAGAACTAACACATTGTTCACTGTTAATGCTCCTATTAACGGCAGAATATACAGTGTAGTAGCTGGATTACCTGTAGCAAATCAATGCCCTCAGAAAATTCAACAAACTGAAATTGCTTTCTTTGATAATGTAAGAGATGCGGAAAGCAAAGCTGATGAATTAGATACAAAAGGATACTTGGTCTATGTTTCCCCTAAAGATGATTTGACAGTCAAGGCATTTTCACAAATTTTCTATGACCAAACTACTGGAAAGAAACAAGCTAATTCATCTTGTTTGCTAGTTTCAAGTTTTACTGAAAAAGTTAGAACCGATTTCAGACAAATATTCACTTTACTACCTCCTGCTTTACAGCAGGAAGCACGGCAACAACCATTTGAATTTTTTCCCAGAGTAGGAACTTACATCTATGTTGCCAATGCAGTAAAGAATATCTCTCAGCCTAATAGGATTAGTATGAAATAATCCCTGATTGCTGTAAATTTGTAGGACAAGCTAATCAAAAAAATAGTGCCTCATTGCGAGATAGAAATTAAATAATGCTATTTAGTATTTATAGCAACCGCGCACTAAAACAAATCAGCAAAACACCCAACACTTAATTTTTATTGTTGGGTGTTTTAGTTTTTAGGGGTAAATGGCAATCCTATAGAAAGTAACAAAATCCCCTAAAAATCATGCTAGGTGAGCATTCTATCCATCAATGTTTTTTGCAATTCTCAAAATACCAGTTAACCTATAAATTTTTTATTACTAAGAAAAAAAAGTGAATTGAGATTTAGCTGATCTAAGTGGGAAATCTAATTGTAGGGTGTAAGGTGCGGACATTCAAATTAAATTAGCACACTAAATATTCACGCTAAAAATGAGGTAACTGTGTTTAGAGTTGTTGTAGGTCATAGTAACGATCCTGATTCTCAAAACGCGATCGCTGAAGTTATTCAACAATGTAGTTCTTCCTTTGGCGGTTTAATTCCTCAAGCTGGAATTTTATTCACTGCTATTGACTTTGATCATGTGTTAATTTTACAACGTATCCAAGACGCTTTTCCGGGAATTGAGTTAATCGGTGGTACGACAAATGGAGAAATATCCTCAACTCTGGAGTTTCAACAAGATTCTCTAACTTTAATGCTGTTTGCTACAGACGAAGTGGAAATTCGCGCAGGTATTGGAAGGGGAGCATCGAAAAATCCGGCGCTTGCAGCCCAAATTGCGATCGCTCAAGCAATGGCAAAGAGTACATCTACACCACAATTATGCTTGACTTTTCCCGATAGTTTAACGAGCAATGGCGTATTGATTTTAGACGGTTTAAAACAAAGCCTGGGAGGGCATATTCCCATCATTGGAGGAATGGCTGCCGATGATTATACCTTTGATAAGACCTACCAATTTTTTCAGGGTGAAGTGTTAAGTGATTCAGTACCAGTGTTGCTGTTCTTTGGCAAACTCTTATTTTCCCACGGAGTAGCTAGTGGCTGGACTCCTATTAGCCAACGTAGCCGTGTCACGAAAGTGGATGGTAATGTAGTCTATGAAATCGATGGACAACGCGCCTTAGATTTTTATCAGCACTATCTGGGAAAAGAACGATTTGCTGCCAACTATGCAATTCATGCCCTAGCAGTTTTTCAAGATCAAGACCATTTTTATATGCGTGCGCCCAATGGATACGATCAACAAACTGGTAGTGTTACTTTCTTTTCAGATATTCCTGAACAGGCAGTTGTCCAAATTACTGATGCAACTCGTGATGATATTCTGTCAGCTTCTGAGACATCTTTAAAGAATGCTCTCACCCATTATCCTGGTTTAGAGCCAACCGCAGCGTTACTGATTTCCTGTGCTGCTAGGCGGCGAATTTTGGGAACTCTTGCAACACAAGAGTATCAGCTTGTCAAAACTCATTTACCAGAGGCATTAGTTTGTTGTGGTTTCTATGCTTACGGTGAAATTGCTCCTTTGGTTGGCAAAGGTCAAACACAATTTCATAATAAAACTTTTGTCACACTGTTAATAGGAACAAAATGAGTGGTGCATGGATAACCAGGACAATTCCATACAATTCCAAGAATTGGAAAAGGCAAACCGCATCTTGCGAAAAAAGCTGGAACGCTGCGAAAATGAACGCCGCCAGTTAGAATCTGACATTTCCACCAAGGAGTTTTTACTGAAGAAAGTTATTAGTGAGTTAGAAGACTCACAAACTAAATTACAGCAAAGAAGCCAAGAGTTAGAAGATACGTTAGATAGTTTGCATAAAATGCAAACTCAGATGATTCAAAACGAAAAAATGTCTGCTCTAGGTCAAATGGTAGCAGGCATTGCTCATGAAATTAACAATCCTGTAAGCTTTATTTACGGCAACATCAGCCATATCAAGCAATATACCCATGACTTACTGCGACTGGTTGAGCTTTATCACAGTTACTTCCCCAATCCACCAGCCGAAATTCAAAACGAACGTCAAGCCATTGATTTAGAGTTTCTCGAAAAAGATGCAACTAAAATATTGCATTCAATCAATATCGGCACAGAACGCATCCGAGAAATTGTGCTGTCACTCCGTAATTTCTCTCGTTTGGATGAAAGTGAGTTCAAGGCGGTAGATATTCATGAAGGAATTGATAATACGTTGTTAATTTTGCAGCACCGCCTGAAAGCTAATGACAAAAGCCCAGAAATTTTAGTCACTAAAGACTATGGCAACTTACCCAATGTAGAATGTTATGCCGGACAGATCAATCAGGTATTTATGAATATCCTGGCAAATGCTCTTGATGCGATCGCACAATTCAATGCTAAACGAACTTATCGCCAAATCCAAGATCATCCCAGTCGCATCACCATTCATACTTCTGTCGTTGATTCACATTGGGTAAAAATTGCGATCGCTGATAATGGGATTGGAATTCCCGAAGCGATTCAAAAAAATATTTTCAATCCGTTCTTTACCACAAAACCTATCGGGAAGGGAACGGGAATGGGAATGGCTATTAGTTATCAAATTATTACCGAAAAACATGGCGGCAAGTTAGAATTTTTTTCGACACCTGAACAAGGAACAGAGTTTGTGATTCAAATTCCTCTCCAGCAGCTAATTAGACCCCGTGATGTACTAGGGGAGGAGGAGAATAACAAATGACCATTGACTATTTATAAAACCATCAAATAAGTATCTTTTCCTTCAACTGGCAAAATTCGCAATTTCTGATTTTGTAAATCTGGTTCTAATCCTAAATCTTCTAAAGGTATTAATCCTAATAATGCATCAGAACCTTCTGGTAATTCAATACAATTAAATGTCCCTTCTCGTCCCTCAACTGAAAGATTAACATTTTAAAAATCCGCGCTTTCTGTAATCCTGTTGCTATTTTTATATCTACTTCCCCTTGAAGAGGTAATCCCAAATCAAGAATAATATTTTTAGGTAAGCACAGTCTGGTTGCACCTGTGTCAACTAAAACATCATGTAAAGTAATTGAGCGTATTTGTTCTGTGGGAATAAATCCTCGTTCTGCAAGAGTCTGGTCAATTTGGTTAGTAATAGTGATTGTGGTAGTTACTTTGCCCATTTTTTCACTTTTGCTCAGTGTCATATAATTTTCCTATTTCTTGCGCCTACTGGTTGAAATACATCTTTTTTATCTTTCATACTTAAGATAGTTGCGCTGAATTTGGCAACAGGGAAAATAAATTTTTTCCTAGTCTCAGCCTTTTACCTTTCTTAAGTTAATTGTCATTGGTAGGGCTTTCAGGTATATTTACGTTTCGTAACATAGCTGTGTTTACAGGAGTTGCTATGACTAATTTTTTATTCGTATCTGATTTAGATCATACCTTTGTAGATCATGATGCAGGCAATGATGATGCTCGTGGAGAGTTAAGCGATCGCCTACAGCAACATCGTGAATTACATGGTACAAAAATTGTCTATGCTACCGGGCGATCGCCTCAACTTTACCGGGAGTTACAAAGCGAAAAAAATCTTATCCAACCAGATGCACTGATATCATCTGTAGGTACGGAAATTTACTTTGATAATAGCGATATCCCAGATCCAGACTGGTCAGAAATTCTTTCTCCCGGCTGGAATCGCGAATTGATACTATCAATAACTGCAAAATACCCTGAGTTAAAATTGCAACCAGAGTCAGAACAGCGCCCCTTTAAAGTTAGCTTTTTCTTAGAACAATCTGAAGCATCTGGAGTTTTATCGCAACTTGAGTTAGAGTTACAAAAACATAAATTAAAGAAAAAGTTAATCTATAGTAGCGGAATTGATCTTGACATTGTTCCCCTTTCCAGCGATAAAGGTCAGGCAATGCAATTTTTACGCCAAAAGTGGAAATTTGCAGCCGAACAAACTGTTGTCTGTGGCGATTCGGGTAATGATATTGCTTTATTTGCTGTAGGCAACGAAAGGGGAATCATTGTTGGTAATGCTCGTCCTGAGTTACTTCAGTGGCATAATGAGCATCCAGCTGACTACCGTTACCTAGCCCAAAATTTTTGTGCAGGTGGCATTCTTGAAGGACTGAAATATTTTGGATTTTTACAATGATTAGTTATCTCAAAGGTATCGTTGCTGGTGTTCAAACAATAAGTAGTAATCGCGTGATATTGACTCTTGAGGTCAATAACATCGGGTATGATTTGCAAATTCCCCAACGGCTAACAAAGTCTTTACCAGAGTCGGGGGGATTGGTGCAAATCTTTACCCACTACCAAGTCCGGGAAGAAGTGCCCTTATTGTATGGCTTTTCTTCCCCAGCAGAAAGAGACTTATTTCGTCATCTGCTGAGTGTTAGCGGTATTGGTGCGGCTTTAGCGATTACCCTGTTAGACACCTTAGAACTTCCAGATTTAGTCCAAGCAATTATCGCTGCGAACATTCAAATTCTCATTCAAGCGCCAGGTGTGGGTAAGAAAACCGCCGAACGTATTTGTTTAGAACTCAAAAGCAAATTAATCGAGTGGCGCAAATCAGCAGGCTTCTTCGTCGCCACAGGCGGGCCAGCACCAGGTATTCTCGAAGAAGTGCAAATGACATTGTTTGCTTTAGGCTATACCGCCCACGAAGTCAGCCACGCCTTACATGTAGTCAGCGAAGACATTGGACTCCCCAAAGATGCTTATGTAGAAGATTGGATTAAACAAGCGATCGCTCATCTTAGCAGCAGCGAACAAATTAGTTAATAGTCAACACTTCGACTTCGCTCAGTGACCACAGTCAACCGTCAACCGTCAACCGTCAACCGTCAACAATAAATGCCCATAGATCCTTATGCTTGGCTAGAGCAGTCTTTGGAAACTATTCATCGGGCGGATTGGTATCGCTCAGTCCAAACGATTGATGGGCGATGTGGTGCTACTGTGTTTTTAGAAGGGCGGGAAGTAATAAATTTTGCCAGCAATGACTACTTAGGATTAGCGGGGGATCAGCGTTTAATTACAGCCGGGGTTGCAGCTACTCAAGAATTTGGCACAGGAAGCACAGGTTCTCGATTACTCAGTGGACATCGGGAATTACACCAACAATTAGAAAGAGCGATCGCATCTTTGAAACAAACCGAAGATGCATTAGTATTTAGTTCAGGGTATTTAGCAAATTTAGGTGCGATCGCAGCATTGGTAGGTAAGCGCGATTTAATCCTCTCTGACCAATATAATCATTCCAGCCTGAAAAATGGTGCAATTCTCAGTGGTGGAGCAGTTATCGAATATCCCCACTGTGATGTTACAGCTTTAAAAAATCAGTTAATTAAGCAAAGACAAAATTACCGCCGCTGTTTAATCCTCACCGATAGCGTCTTCAGCATGGACGGCGATTTATGTCCCTTACCCACATTAATAGATATAGCAGCAGAATTTAGCTGTATGCTCCTAGTAGATGAAGCTCATGCAACTGGTGTCATGGGTAAAACTGGCGCAGGTTGTGTGGAACACTTTAACTGTACAGGAAAGCAACTTATTCAAATCGGCACATTGAGTAAAGCCCTAGGTAGTTTAGGCGGATATGTCGCCGGAAGCGCCACCTTAATTGATTTCTTACGCAATCGCGCCCCCACTTGGATTTATACTACAGGACTTTCCCCCGCAGACACAGCCGCAGCCTTAGCCGCCATTGAAATAGTACAGCAGGAACCCCAACGCCGCACTCAACTGTGGGAGAATGTCGCTTACTTAAAAAAATTAATGCAACAACAGGTATCGGAATTAAAATTACTACCTTCCGAATCACCTATATTATGTTTTCAATTACCAACCGCCGCAGATGCGTTAACAGCAGGTAAATATTTAAAAGATGCAGGAATTTTCGCCCCAGCCATACGCCCGCCAACCGTACCCACAAGCCGCATTCGCATATCTGCAATGGCGACGCATCAAGCAACGCATATTGAGAAATTAGTAGCAGCATTGCGAGAATTCGTAACGGTTAAAGGTTAAAGGTTTTTCTTTCCCCTTTCCCCTTTTTTCCCTTAACCTCAACTCCTTGATCACAAATGCGATCGCCTTCTCTATGGATGAGTACTCATTGATAGACAACCCGATCTAGTTGGTCACAAATGCGATCGCCTTCTCTATGGATGAGTACTCGTTGATAGACAACCCGATCTAGTTGGTCACAAATGCGATCGCCTTCTCTATGGATGAGTACTCATTGATAGACAACCCGATCTGGTTGGTCACAAATGCGATCGCCTTCTCTATGGATGAGGTCTCGTTGATAGACAACCTCATCTGGTTGGTTATGAAGGAGTTGAGGTTCTCTATGGATGAGGTAATTTTGGGAAAGAAGGCTGATTTGGCTTAGATACTGCATCGCCTGGTGGTAGACATCGCATTTTGTCGAGAAGCGATCGCACTCAATACTTTTGAGACTGGAAAGGCGATTGCACTTACAGCAATTTTCAGGTAAATAAACCACACTGTAGGGGCACGGCATCCACAATCTTCTTGTATATACAATAATCTTACTGGTGCCGTGCCCCTACTACGATTGTGGTTCTTCATCCCTTGTTTCTCAGAGAATAGATAGAAAAATACCTGCCAGTAACATGACGACAATTACTGTCAAACCTGGTTAGCGATCGCAATTATCTCACATTAGCATCAATGCAGATATATCCCTGTTAACGCGATCGCACTTTTTCTTCATTCCCCTACAAGCTGACTGCGATCGAATAACCACTCATCCCCTACTATCTCCTCTAAGCGTTGATTAAGTCGAGTCAGGAAATATCCTGGACTACCCAATTGTTGTTGTTCAAACCAAGCATTATAATCTTGTTGGTTTTCTATGCCTTGAAATACTGCTGCTGCTTGCATCATTGTCAAACATATTTCCTCCAACTCTTCTAGCTGAGGATGTCCTTCATCGCGTTCTAAAAAACACATATAAGAACCTGTTGTGCCTAATAAAGCTTGTAATTCATAATCTTGAGGCACTGCTACATACAAGGAATGAATTAGCCGAATTTTCTCTACCAAAGACGATTTTATCCGTAAAGAAAGCCATATTGCTTGAGCCAGCAGAACTAGATTCTCAGTTTCATCTGGTTGGGTTTGAGGAGCGTTGACTGGCTGTTGAATATCTTTTATACGTAGCCACAATGCGATCGCTTTCACAATCTCGCCTTGCTTAATTCTATACCAAGCCATGTGTGCAAGAATTGTTGTTTGACTGTCAACATCACCCATCTGTTCAAATATATCTAACAATTTCTCATATACAGAGAGCGCTTGGTCTAATTTTTCTTGCTGGGTGAGCACATGAGCCATGAAGGTAAGTGCAGCTATTTTACCGGGAATGTCATTAATCGGCTCACAGATTTCCGCAGATTTCTGCAATAAAGCAAGTGCTTTATCTAATTCTCCTTGTTTGTAGATAAACTCTGCCATGCTATGCAAAGAAGCTGATTGTCCTTGCAGATCGTTAACTTGCTCGTATAATTCTAAGGCCTGTTCCCACGAAGCGATCGCTCTAGTGCTATCTCCTTGTTTTGCAAAACACCGCGCCATATGGGCTAGAGAAACAGCTTGTGCTGGAACAAAATTGATGCTTCGAGATAATTCCAAAGCTTCCTCACATAAGGAAATTCCTTTAACAAAGTCTCCTTGTTCCGCTACCCACCATGCCATTTCGGCTAACGTTGTGGCTTTGACTTCGATACTATTAATATTGGTAGATATTGTCAATGACTCTTCCCATAAAGGGATGGCGCTAGGAATATCACCATTTTGAGCAGTATAAAAAGCTATTTTGCCTAAAGTGTAGGCTTTACCTGCTAAATTGTGAGTATTTTCTTGAACTTTTAGCAATTGCTGCCATAAAGAGATTGCTTGTTCTAAATCTCCTTGTAAAGCAATCATCGGTGCTAAAGAGGTGAGGGTTCTTGATTTAATTGTTAATTTAAATTCAACATCATCAACAATTTCATGCAATAGTAATAATTCTTGCCATAAAGGAAATGCTTTTTTAAAATCCCTTTGTTTTGTTAAATATTCTGCCATAAAATACAAGGTTACAATTTTACCTTGCACATCATTATTCTTTTTTTGGATGGGTAATAATTCTAAACACAAAGAAAATCCTTGGTCATAATCTCCTTTTTGTAAAAAATAATTTAACATTGCAAAAAGAGTTTTACCTTGACCTTGAGTATCTTTTATATACTCTTGAATTGGTAATACCTTTTTCCACAATAAAATTGCTTGTTCAATATTTCCTTGCTCGAAAGTTAGGTTTGCCATTTTAGACAACGTTCTGGCTTTACCTGGTACGTCACTTATTTTCTCTTGTATTTCTAAAGATTCTTCTAATAAAGATAGGGAGCTTTCTATATCACCCTGTTCGGCTACTAATTCTGCTATCTCAGCAAGAGCCACAGCATGATTATGTAAATCTCCGTTTGCTTCAGATATTTCTTTTGATTTATAGTACAGTTCAATAGCCGCTTTGATATCTTTTTGTGCTCTAGCAACATACCCCCTGTACATTAATATTTGTGCTTCTAGGCGAGAGGTAGAAATGCTTAATTTTTTAGATATTTCTAAACATTCTTTCCATAAAGACATAGCATCTTCAATATTTCCTTGTCTTGCTATAAGGCTTGCCAAATCAGCCATAGCACGAGCTTTACTATATAAAATTTCATCATCAAAATCGTTTATATTATCATAGATATCCAGCGATTGTTTATATAATTCAATCGCTTTTTCTGTTGATCCTTGAGAATAGGTAAACTTTGCCAAATTCGCCATGAAAGCTGCTTTTCTTTTTAAATCGCTTTCTGGGCAAAGGTCTATCGCTTGCTGATAATGAAGCTTTGCTTGCTCGAATAAACCAAGGATACGTTCCGTTTTGGCAATTGTACCTAAAATGCGGTAATCTGGAAATACTGCAAGAATTTGCTGGCATAATTCATATGCTTCTAAAAACCGAGAAAAATCAAATCTTACTTTAGCAATTAAATATGCAACATTAACCGTTATTTCCTCTGCTTGTGCCAACAATCCTAAACGCACAATTTCTAGAGATTGGTCTTCGCTAAAAGTTAATGAATCAATTGTAATATCAGATTCTTGCCACCAGGCTTGATAAATACTTTTCACTCCTTCTTGACGGGCTGTATGCCACTCTTGTGCACTTAAAACTGGTCTTAATAACGGTTCTAAAATAGTAGTTACTCGATAGGTAATTATTTGAGTAGAATAATTAATCGCAAATTCTACTAGGCTGAGACTCACAAGTTTAGAGAGTGGAGCAGTAGTTGAAGGAATAGCATGAATAATTTCTTCTGTCACGGGTAGATGAAACACGCTCAACCTAGCCAGAAACTTTTTTTCATCCACCTCCAAAGTATCCAGCAAAGTTTGTGCCAAAATATTCTCGCGGAATTTCTGCTCAGTCGCTTCCAAACGATTAAGCAATTCATCGGTTGCTATTCCTGGTTGCTGAATTACTTCTAACAGCCACTTCAACAACCGGGGATTACCATCAGCAATTTTGAGAATCCGTTGAGTTTTTAACTGTTGCTTCACTTCCTGATCTAAAGCAAAGCAAATTTTCTCAATATCGCTACTACTCATTCCTGTCAAAGATTCCAAGTGTAGGCGATGGGGTGGTAAAGTATCTGACTTTAAATAGCGAGACGTAACAATCAACCGACTTTCTCCCCCATTCTCTGCCAATGCCGCACAAATCGCTGCTAAAATCTTGTAAGCTTCTGCCGTCATCCGCAATGAGCCATCCTCAATATTCGCCTCGGGGATATTTTGCTCAAAGTCATCCAGCACCAACAGCAAAGGTTGGTTGTGTTCTTGTTCAATTACCTCAAAAAAGTTTTGCAACCGCCCTTCAAGAGTTACATTTGGTTCATTTAACAATGCAGGGACATCAGCAAATCGCTGAAACTTATTAGAAAGCTTATTCAGCAAACCCTTTTCATCCAAAGGGCCAATCAACACCACCCGCGCAAAATTAGGACGTTGCGCCTCAACCCGCGTACATAACCGCGCCGCCAGACTACTTTTTCCCAATCCTCCCATCCCCGCAATCAACACGCCGATTTGCTCGCTGGTTTCCTGTAACGCCCTCAAACATCGTTGCAAAGGCCTTCTGCGACCGACAAATTCCAACCGACTGGCTACTTTAACTTGATTATGCTCATCGAGAAATTCTTGCTCTGGGACTGTAAACTTCAGCTTTTCGCGGTTTCTGGTTCTCAGTGGTGTTACCAACTCTGCAATACTGCGAGTATCCCTATACACCCGCAATAAATGCCAATCGGTACATTGTTTATCAAGCATCTCCTGCTGCGCCGCTTTTACAGATGCTTCCAAAGTTTCCCCCGTCGCCAAAGCTTGGTAAAGTGCCTGTGCCGCTATAATACCCGTGTTCTCTATCACCGGACGCGCCCAGCCTAAAACTATACCCGCACCCGCCTTTACCAATGCTTGCGCCATTGAGGGTACTGTCCCTTGGTTGGGAACCTGTCCCGTATGACAGCCAGACAGAAATATGACACGAGGCCAGCGTCCGCGAAAGGCTTTAGCTAAATCATTCACGGTGGTAAGTTTTAAATTCCCCACTTCATCCTCAGTGATAAAGCAGGGTGTATTATCTGGTAGAGTTTCCCCTTTTGGCAGCAACAAGCCGTAATCTTTTTTGGTATAAATTATGCCGTGTCCGGTGAGGTGAAAGACATCAAAGTAATCTTCTGGATATGATTTCACCAAATTGGCTAACTCTGCAACGGAACCGCTTTCTTCAACAATTAACGCCAAAGGCTGATTCTTGGTTGCTTGTAAAATATTCGCTTCTTCTCGCTCAAATCCCAGTGCAGTAATTCTAGGATCTTCCGGCGCAGTCGCCATAAACAGCAACCGCAACGGGCGATTTTGCACGGCGATCGCTTGAGTTTGACGCTGCTGTACAGAACGCACAGGTAATATGCGTAAAAACCCCCGACCATCATGTAGCAATTCCCAAGGTAAATGTGCTAGTCCTAAGGCTACCCGTTGACTATCTGCGTTTAACCCCTGGGTTTCACTGGTTTGAATTAAATCTAAATAAATTGTCTGCTCATCTGCTTCATCTAGCGCCCTTCTCAGCCAGCCTTCCTTACCGTCCAACCATTGATAAAGTCGTCGTCCCAACTGAGTGAGATAAGGTAAGCGATCGATTTTGCGATTGTAGTAATATTGCTCGGAGGAATCAATCAGTGTTGTTAACTCCGATGAATCCAAGGAACGGGAACCATAATTGCAGCGCAATTCAAAGGTTTGCTGTTGACTCAGAGCGAAGGTAAATGTCAGGGACATGGCTACGAGCAGTAGATTCTACAATAACCTTCACCGTATTATCACTCAAATCCTGATGATTCTGTTTTAATAAAATGCAACAAAAAAATCGCGATAATTAAATTGGTAAGGGAACTCCACAACATTCTAATTATTGATAATTGCGCTCAAAAAGTTAATCACAGGGGAAATGGGTGCTGGGGGAATATAGTTTGAATATGATATGAAGCGATCGCAATCACCGTAAATATTTTTGCACCTGTGGGCGGCTCACAGTGGGAAAATCTTCTCAAAAATCATTGAGGCGATCGCATTTTTCTTATCTTCATAGCCTTCCCTATCTAGGTAACCAAACAAAAATCATCCTGTGCAACAATAGCTGTAACTTTGTACAACTTATAATTATGGACTGGCAACAGTACATTCATTCAGGCACAAAAATTTTGCTGGGTAAGCCGACTGTCAAAGGAACTCGTTTATCTGTAGAGTTCTTGTTGGGTTTGTTTGCGGCGGGATGGACAGAACAACAAGTGCTAGAAAACTATCCCACTTTGACAAAAGAAGCATTAAGGGCGGTGTTCGCTTTTACAGCAGAGTGATTTAAAAAAAAGTTGTTGCCTGTACGCGGCTCACAGTGGGAAAATCTTCTAAAAATTCATCAAGGCGTTCGCGAAGCGTGTGCGAAGCACTCTCGCCTGCTTCAAGATAATCAATTAATGTTTGTATCGGTACACGAGTTCCATAAAATACGGGTATACCTGAAAGAATTTCCGGAGAAGTCTGTATTAGTTGAGATTCCATATCACACCTAGCTGTTTGATATTCAAGGACTGCATTATCAGCCATTAATTTAAGATTAACGCGATCGCACCGCCTCCTCGCCCTTGTCTACCTTGTCCCCCTTCCCTTGTCCCCTCATTCCGCCACAACCTGACTGCGATCAAACAACCACCCATCGCCGACAATCTCCTCTAGGCGTTGATTGAGTCGGGGAAGGAAATAATCTGGATCGTT
This sequence comes from Tolypothrix sp. FACHB-123, assembly GCF_014697075.1. Taxonomy (GTDB): domain Bacteria; phylum Cyanobacteriota; class Cyanobacteriia; order Cyanobacteriales; family Nostocaceae; genus Aulosira. The sequence goes on from NZ_JACJRE010000036.1 coordinate 23,181, forward strand.
AAGCCGTTGCTGGACATACCAAGCATCAAACGCTTCCTGTGTCTCAATTCCTTGTCTACCTGCTGCCTCTGCTAGCATCTGCCAACTACGCTCTTGTTGTTCTTCTAACTCGGGATGACCTTCACCTCGGTCATTGCAAAAGAACATTGCCGTTGCACCTAGTATGGCTTCTAGTTCATCATCTTGAGGCACTCTATTATATAAAGCACGGATTCGGTTAATAGTACTTGCTAAGGGAACTTGAATTCTCAGCGTTAGCCATATTGCTTGAGCTAGGTAAACTAAACCGTTGCTTTCATCTGCTATGCCTAAATTCCCCAGAACTGTTACCAAATCACCATAAGCGCGTATTTGTGCAAGTGTGGAAGGAACTTCCTCCCAAAGTGCGATCGCTTTAGTGATGTCCCCTTGTTGGACGAATAATCCTGCCATGTTGTTGAGCGTAATGGCTTTACCTTTGACATCGCCAATCTGCTCAGATATTTCCAAAGATTGCTGCCACAGTGCGATCGCTCTTGGTATGTCCCCTTGTTGGGCGATTACCTGTGCCATGTTGTTGAGGATAGTGGCTTTACCTTGAACATTGCCAATCTGCTCAGATATTTCCAAAGATTGCTGCCAAAGTGCGATCGCTTTAGTAATTTCCCCTTGGTTGGCGAATACCTGTGCCATGTTGTTGAGAGTAGTGGCTTTAAGTTTAACATCGCCAATCTGCTCACATATTTCCAAGGATTGCTCGTAAAGTACGATTGCTTTAGTGATGTCCCCTTGGTGGGCGAATACTCCTGCCATGTTGTTGAGGGTAGTGGCTTTATCTTGGACATCGCCAGTCTGCTCAGATATTTCCAAAGATTGCTCCCACAGTGCGATCGCTTTAGGGATGTCCCCTTGGTCGGCGTATACTCCTGCCATGTTGTTAAAGGTAGTGGCTTTACCTTGGACATCGCCAGTCTGCTCAGATATTTCCAAAGATTGCTCCCACAGAGTGATCGCTTTAGGGATGTCCCCTTGTTGGGCGAATACCCCTGCCATGTTGTTGAGGGTAGTGGCTTTACCTTTGACATCGCCGATTTGCTCAGATATTTCCAAAGATTGCTCCCACAGAGCGATCGCTTTAGGGATGTCCCCTTGGTCGGCGTATACTCCTGCCATGTTGTTGAGGGTAGTAGCTTTACCTTGGACATCGCCAGTCTGCTCAGATATTTCCAAAGATTGCTCCCACAGAGTGATCGCTTTAGGGATGTCCCCTTGGTCAGCGAATACCTGTGCCATGTTGTTGAGGGTAGGGGCTTTACCTTGGACATCGCCAGTCTGCTCAGATATTTCCAAGGATTGCTCGTAAAGTGCGATCGCTTTAGGGATGTCCCCTTGGTCGGCGTATACCTGTGCCATGTTGTTGAGGGTAGTGGCTTTACCTTTGACATGGCCGATTTGCTCAGATATTTCCAAAGATTGCTGCCACAGTGCGATCGCTTTAGGGATGTCCCCTTGGTCGGCGTATACTCCTGCCATGTTGTTGAGGGTAATTGCTTTTTCTTGCAATTCTTTTTCCGGGCAAAGGTCTAAGGTTTGCTGATAATGGGTAACAGCTTCTTGCACCAAACCTAAAACATTTTCCGCACGGGCAATGTTTCCCAAAATGCGGTAGTCTGAAAAAACTGCCAGCATTTGCTTACACAAATCCAAAGCTTCCACAAACCGGGACTTATTCATCCAATTGTTTGCAATCCTAGCTCCAATGCTGGCAGTAATTTCCTGTTCTTTTGCCAGCAGTCCCAACCGGACAATTTCTAATGCTTCTACTTCCGTTTTTTGCTCATTCTCCTCCCACCAAGCTTGATAAATTTTCTTCACCGCTTGCTGTCGGGTTGCTTGCCATTCTTCTTCAGTCAATATAGGTTCTAACAACAGTTCTAAAATTCTCGCCACTCGGTAATTAACTGGCTGGTTGGGGTGAGTGGTGGCAGATTCAACTAAACTCAGGCTGACAAGCTTGGATAACCTTTGAACCAGACCAGCATCAGATCCCCCCGCCTGCGGCGACCCCCTTAATAAGGGGGTGGAAGAAGTAATATTATTGCCCCCCTTTTCAAGTTCTCTTGTTGGCGGCGTTGGTGCTGCTGTCGGTTGGGTGGAAGAAGTAATATTATTGCCCCCCTTTTTAAGGGGGGTTGGGGGGATCTCCGATGTAGGGTCAAGCTTAAGAACTTGAATAATCTCCTCTGTCACCGGCAAATTAAACACACTCAACCGCGCCAGAAAATTTTGCTCCTCTGTTTCCAAAGCATCAAACAGGGTTCGTGCCAAAAGATGCTCGCGGAATTTTTGCTGAGTCGCCTCCAACCGATTCAGCAATTCATCCGCCGCCAATCCTGGCTGGTTTATCACCTCTAATAACCACTTCAGCAACCGGGGATTTCCATCAGCAATCTTGAGAATCCGTTGTGTTCTTAACTGCTGCTTGACTTCCTTATCTAAAGCAAAGCAAATTTTATCAATATCACTGCTGTTCATCCCTGCTAAAGATTCCAAGTGCAGGTGATGGGGTGGTAAAGTATCTGACTGCAAATAGCGACAGGTAACAATCAGCCGACTTTCTCCCCCATTCTCTGCCAATGCCGCACAAATCGCCTCTAATATCTTGTAAGCATCTGCCGTCATCCGCAGCGAACCATCTTTAATATTAACTGTGGGGATATTTTGCTCAAAGTCATCCAGCACCAGCAGCAAACCGTTCAAACTTACTAGAAAGCTTATTCAGCAAACCCCTTTCATCTAAAACACCAATCAACACCACCCGCGCAAAGTTGGGACGCTGCGACTCAACCCGCGTACATAACCGCGCCGCCAAGGTACTTTTCCCCAGTCCCCCCATCCCCGCAATAAATACGCCAATGTAATCGCTAGTTTCCCGCAAAGCTTTGAGACACCGTTGCAAAGCTCGTCTGCGTCCGACAAATTCAAACCGACTAGCAACTTTAACTAGATTATTCTCATCGAGAAATTCTTGCTCTGGGACTGTAAACCTCAGCTTTTCGCGCTTTGGTGTTCTCAGTGGTGTTACTAGTTCGGCAATCTCTCGCGTATCCCGATACACCCGCAATAAATGCCAGTCGGTGCATTCCTTGTCAATCATTTCTTGCTGCGCCGCCTTCACAGCTGCTTCCACCGTCGCCCCCGTCGCCAAAGCTTGATAAAGTGCCTGTGCCGCGACAACAGCCGTATTATCTAACACCGGACGCGCCCAGCCTAAAACTATACCCGCCCCTGCTTTCACCAAAGCCTGCGCCATTGAGGGTACAGTCCCCTTGTTAGGAACCTGTCCCGTATGACAGCCAGAAAGAAATGTTACACGAGGCCAGCGTCCGCGAAAGGCTCTAGCTAAATCGTTGACGGTGGTAAATTGCACATTCCCCACCTCATCCTCAGTAATCAAGCATGGTGTATTATCTGCTATCCTTGCGCCTTTTGGCAGTAAAAAGCCGTAGTCTTTTTGGGTATAAATTATCCCATGTCCCGTGAGGTGAAAGACATCAAAATAATCTTCGAGGTAAGATTTCACCAAATTCGCTAACTCAGCCACCGAGCCACTTTCCTCAACAATCAACGCCAAGGGCTGATCCTTAGTTGCTTGTAAAATATTCGCTTCTTCCCGCTCAAACCCCAAAGGCGGAATTTGCGGATGTTCTGGCGCAGTCGCCATAAACAGCAACCGCAAGGGGCGATTTTGTCCGCCGATTACCTGGGTTTGACGCTGCTGTACAGCACGCACAGGTAACACAGAAATATCCTGGCGTTGCAGTAAAAAACCGTTCCTATCATGTAACAATTCCCAAGGTAAATGCGCTAATCCCAACGCCACTCTTTCTGTCTCTGCGTTTAACCCTTGGGCTTCACTAGTTTGAATTAAATCTAAATAAATCGTCTGCTCATCCGCTTCATCCAGCGCCCTTCTCAGCCATCCTTCCTTCCCATCCAGCCATTGATAAAGTCGCCGTCCTAACTGGGTGAGATATGGTAAGCGGTCTGTTTGTCGAGTATAGTAATTTTGCTCAGACAAATCAATTAGTTCTGCTAACTCTACCTGATCCAAACGACGGTAACCATAATCACAGCGCAGTTCAAAAGTTTGCTGTTGACTCAGGGCGAAGGTAAACTTTAGGGGCATGGCTACGAGCGGTAGATTCTACAATAACCTTCACCGTATTATCACTCAAATCCCGATGATTTTGTTTTCATAAAATGCAACAGAAAAATCGCGATCGCTAAATCAGTAAGAGAACTTGTTAACAGTAAATTGTCATTTCGCTATCCTAGAACAATAAATCATTAAAAGATCGCGCCGATGCTTGCTTTACCCGATAGCATTTTAATGAATGCTGAAGAATATCTGGTTTGGGAACCCACCCAAGAACAACGCTATGAGTATTGGGATGGGGAAGTTGTAGCGATGAGTGGTGGTACGCGCAACCATAATCGGGTATGTCTCAATTTGTTTAAGCTTTTAGATGATACTTTAGGCGATCGCTCTTGTGAAGTGTATATTGTAGATGTAAAAGTGCAGCTTGAACCGGGACAAAAGTATTTTTATCCTGATGTTGTGGTGACTTGTGACGAACGAGATACCGATCCCCAATTGGTACAATTTCCCTGTTTAATTATCGAAGTGCTATCACCCTCAACAGAAGCAGCCGATAGGGGTAAAAAGTTTGCTAAATATCGCCAATCTCCCACCTTGCAAGAATATGTTTTAGTTCAAGTAACGCAACCAGGTGTGGAAGTGTTTCGGCGTAACGAACAAGGTAAATGGGTGCTTTCGGAGTACAATTTGGATGAGAAATTGCTGCTGGAATCAGTGAATGTAGAAATAGCTATTTCTGATTTGTACCGCCAAGTGCAGTTTGAACCGGAACCCGCTGATGACTCTGTTTAAGTTTGGATACTCGTGAATAAGGCTTTTATCTTCATGTACCGGAAGTAAGAAGTTACTCGCTGGAAGATTTTGTAAAATAGTATATAGAGATATATAGCAATCCTATTTCAGTTGCGAAAAATATCGGTTTTGGCTGTTGACTGTTGACTGTTAACCGTTCACAGTCAACAACCCTGCTTGTAATATTTCACAAATCACTTAGGATTGCTATAGAGCGATCGCTTAAGTAAATAGCTCAGTAAAACACCAGAACGGATAAAAAACCTTCTTCCCAGTCAACTGTCAACCGTCAACAGTCAACAATCAACCCTAACGCGATCGCTACCTAATTAATATTTTAAATTTTGATCCAGGGAGATAGCAACGTGACTCATTCATTATTAGTTAAATCAGGGCTACTACTGACTATCCTGACGCTAGATTTAGCGATGTATTCTCCTGTAAAAGCAGAAATCGCTCAGAAGATACCGCAAAATCTACAACAGCTAGAACCCCAAAGCAAACAGTTGAGTAAACAATCATCTTCTTCAACTTCTCAACAACAATGGGAACAGTTTAGACAGCGCCAGGATGAGCAAATGCTAAGACAACAACAGCGTTTTGAGCAATTTAGATTACAAAATGAGCTACGACAACAACAACCCTTGGGACGATTTAGACAACAACCGGTGGGACAATTTAGACAAAACCAATTACTAATACAACAGAGACAGCAAATGGATACTTTGAGGCTACAGCATAAACTGAAACCGCAGCCTTAACGCTTGTTTCGCCATAATCAAGCAATAGATCAAGAAATGCGATCGCGTCTTTGTCAGCTTACCGATCATTTTTTGCAAAGGCGATCGCATTTAGTATTTACATTTCAGTACATTAAGCCCATTGTCGCAGCTTTTTATGTACCTGCGCTAAGTACCACATATAATCATCAATTTTGTAATTATCAGCAGCTTTAACTATATATTTCTGCGCTAATTCTAGATTATTCTCAGCTTCGTAATATAATCCTAGATAAAGATGACTGTAAAAGTTACCTTTTATCCCTTCAGACTTGCCAATATTTAAAACCTCATCAACTGTACAATTCCCTGCATATAAATCATACACTCTGCGCATAATTCGTCTGGGGTCATTTCTCACAGTTAATAGCGAATTCTTTGCTAATTCCACCCCCGAAAGGCGAGCTATACAAAGATATCGCCATACTGTTTCCTCTACATCTTGGGCGTTAACAGTCAAATCAATTTCAAATTGGGCTGCACCTTCAGCAAATTTTTCTGCATAATAATAAGATAGCCCCCGTTGCCATAGATAAGCTTTAAGTCGCTCATCTAATTTTTCTGCTGTATCAAAATCTTGAATAGATTCATCAATTTTGGCTAATTGAAAGTAAACCATACCACGGCGAATGTAAGCATGAGGATTTTGTGGCTGATTGCGGATGGTTTCATGCCAACGCTGGAGTTGATTTTCTAAAGAATTAGTAAAAAACATAATTTTGAGCTTTGGATTTTTCGTAGTCAGGACTTCAGTCCTCACTACCATAGACTACTAAGTAATACACCAATTTTGCACATGAGATAATAATTGGGGAAAGAATTCTTGAAAGTCCGAATCCAAAGCGTCATAATGGGTAATGAGTTCATCAATTGCTGGAGTTAAACTGAGATTTCTCTTACATCGCCTTGATAATCGTTTTGATATGCGTAAAAGAGCAATTTCTACACCAGATACATGACGATAAGAGCCTAACCAATCTTCAGCAGCTACGCGAGAAATTACTTCTGTGACTATCAGAGGTAACTGACCTTGATAAGCTCGAAATGAATTATAAATCTCTGCTGTAAATTCATCTAGAGAAACATTGCAATATTCTGACCAATTTTTCGCTAAGAAATGGTCATAAAAAATATCTACTAGTACCCCAGAAAATCGCCGATAGCTAGAATCAATACGTTGTTTACTTCTTTGTACGACTATGTGACTATCTGTAAATCTATCAATTACTTGATGACAAGCAATTCCACGTTGAATATAAGAATTTAATTCTTGACGCGCTGTACCTTTAACAATATCGGCTAGGAGATTACCTAAGCGATTCTCAACGTTTGGTTCAGACAATAACAAGTGGGCTAACCAGTTCATTTTGACAATGCATCTACCTAATTGCTGAGTACGTTTACTTACAGCAGCATAACAAAGGTATTTTAATCTATACAGCTACAGTCATCATAAGAGAATATTTCCTCAAAAATTGCGATCGTTTCACCGTCATATCCAGCCAACAGGTAGAAGCGGCTACTAGCAGAATTCAGTATTGTGAGGCTAGTTGCTGAAAGATGAGGAATAAACGCCTGTGGTTCCAATTAGAGATAATAATCCTACCCAAATCACCCCTTATGTAACGTTTGGGTTAATTGCTGTGAATGTGCTGGCTTTTCTTTATGAAGCCAGTCTTCCCCCTCGCGCTTTAGATGGGTTTTTACATTTAGCTGCTGTAGTTCCCAGAGAACTTACCTTAAGTTTTGCTGGTGTATCTGTACATCAACCTGTACCAGAGTGGGCTACATTAATTACCTCACAATTTTTGCATGGAGGTTTATTACACCTTGGTGGGAATATGTTGTTCCTCTGGATTTTTGGTAACAATGTAGAAGATAAGCTAGGTCATTTTAAATATCTGCTGTTTTATTTATCTTGCGGCATTTTGGCATCATTAAGCCAATGGTATTTCTCTCAAAATTCTAACATTCCTTCTTTAGGGGCCAGTGGTGCGATCGCAGGTGTGATGGGAGCATATATTCTCCGTTTCCCCCAAGCCGAAATTCTCGGTGTCATACCTTTAGGGTTTTTCTTCCCAACATTCCGCGTTCCTGCATATTTCTTTTTAGGTTTCTGGTTTTTACAACAAGCTTTCTATGGTTTCGCCAGTCTGGAAACACCTACCAACATCGGTATGGAAAGCGGCGGTATCGCCTACTGGGCCCATGCTGGTGGTTTTCTCTTTGGCGCGATTCTCGCCCCTATCTTAGGATTATTTAGCGACAAACCTAAATCGGGGGTAAAAACTTGGGGATGACTGATGACTGATGACTGTTGACTGATGACTGATGACTGTTGTCACTAAGCTTGTCGAAGTGTTGCCCAATGCCCAATGCCCAATGCCCCATGCCCTTACGCTATATTGCAAGTAATAAATAATTAGGAAAAACACCTGTGTTTCCTCTCTACGACGAAAATCCAACGCGCATCACCCCATACTTCACTTATGGGTTGATTGGGATGAACATTTTAGTTTTTCTTCATGAAGTGAGTTTATCCAATGCCCAATTAGAACAGTTTTTTCAGCTATATGCAGTAGTACCGCGAGAGTTAACCACCAATTTTGCCGCAGAATGGACAACTTTATTTACATCACAATTCTTGCACGGGGGTTGGTGGCATTTAATCTCGAATATGGTTTTTCTGTGGGTTTTCGGTAACAATATCGAAGACCGTTTAGGTCATTTCAAATACCTAGTTTTTTACTTAGCTTGCGGCGCTTTAGCGGCTTTGTGCCAGTGGTTTATAGGCATGAATTCGGGTATTCCTTCTTTAGGTGCAAGTGGAGCAATTGCGGGAGTTTTGGGTGCGTATATTATCCGTTTTCCTCACGCTAGAGTTATGACTTTAGCTTTTTTAGGCTTTTTTGTTACCACTATTAGAGTGCCCGCTATGATTCTGATTGGGCTGTTTGTAATTCAAAATCTCATTTCCGGTTTTGCAACTCTACAAGCCGCAGCCAATATGAGTGTAGAAACTGGTGGAGTTGCTTACTGGGCACATATTGGAGGCTTTGTATTTGGTATAATTCTGGCTCCTTTATTTGGTTTATTTAGACGCGACGAATATTAGTCTGTTTTATCTGAGTTTGTATTAATACCAATTCAAATAATCTAGGCTCCAAATAAAGATTTTTTAGGGCACAACATTGTTGTGCCCTAACCTTTAATTGGATTTTTTATGCAAATTAGTAATTGATTCACATTAGTTATTATTAGCACCTACTGACATTTCTGCGGCTGAATCTTCTTTTGCAGTAGAAGCTGATGAGGATTCTACTATATCAGATGAATATACCAAAATATCAGCGCCATCAATTACAGCCCCTAACAATCCCAATTCTGAATCAACTAATTGATCGATAGCTTCACCAAATAAGTTTTCTTGTGTATAGTTTGGTCGTGCAATAATTACTATCGCGTCACTGTAAGGTTGAATTAATAAAGGATCGTTAGATAAACTTAAGGGACTAGTATCTAAAATTACTAAATCGTAGCGCTCGCGTACATCCTCCATGAGCCGCCGCATTTCGCTAGATTCAAGAATTGCCGCAGATTGGCGCACCGGGCCTGGACTAGGAATAATGTATAAATTTTCTACATCAGGGACTAAGCGGATACATTCGCTGAGGTTAGCATAATAGCGCAGCGGTTCAATATTAGCATCTGGATCGGCAGCAATTTTTAAGGATGCACAACAAGAAGGCGATCGCAAATCTGTTTCGATAATTAAGGTTCTTTTACCTGCACGGGCAGATGCTATACCTAAGTTATAAGCGCTTGTCGTCTTACCCTCAGTTTTACTAACGCTAGTCACCAAAAGTATCTTTAAAGATTTCCCGCCAAGTCGCCGCACATTACTGCGGACTTTTTCATAAAACTCTAAATAGGGAGAATCAGCGGAAAGTAAAGCTGGTATAGCTGCTAAATCTAAATCATCAACCGGCATTAAAGGTATTTCTCCTAGCAGTGCAACTTCCCGTTGCTTCAGGCTTTCGCGGATATCTTCTCTAGTTTTGAAAATACCTTCTAGGGAACCTAACAAAAAGATAACGCCACCACCAATCACCAATCCCATCAAGCCACCAACACCTAATGTCACAGACATTTTCTTTGGTTTGACAAAGTCTGCAATTACCATTGGCCCTCTAGCAAGAGTTAGACTGGTAACGGTTTCTGCTTCTGCGGTTTTAGCGTCGGCTAATTTAGCCTGCATCTTATCATAGATAGCTTTTTTGAGTACAACATCTTGTTCTAAACGCGATCGCTCTAATTGTTTATTAGGTATTAATGAATACATTTGCCGCAATCGCGCTTCTTCTTGAACTTGTTGTGCTAATTGTTGTTGCAGCGTATCCCTTTGAGTTTGCAAAGCCACCATTTGGTTTGCTAATTCTTGTCGTGCTGGATCTAAGTTACTTTGAGCGCGAATATTATAAACACTACCAGTTAGAGGTGCGGCTGCGCCACCACCACCAACAACCTCCGCCGCACGTTGTTGTAATAATTCTTCAGCGGCCTGTTTTTGACGCTGTAACTGAATCATAGTTGGATGTTCGGGACGCAAATCTTTGCGCAACACCGCCACTTGTGACTCAACTTGATAAATTTGCGATCGCAAATTGGCAATAATCGGATCTGCACTTAAAGCCGAAGAAATATAAGCTTGGTTAACATTTAACCCTAACTTCGCTTGTAAACTCTGAATTTGGGCATTAATACCCGCAATTGTCTGTTGGATTTGACGCTGCTGATTTTGACTGCTAGTCACCGCAGTTAGCAAACTACCATTCTCAGATGCTAAAATTGCTGGTCTCTCTATGCGATCGTACTGTTCTAACCTCTTCTCTGCTGCTTGCAATTCTATCTTTGTCTGTGGTAAACGTTCATCAATTTTTTGAATAATTGCTTTTAAGCGTCCTGTATTAATATCACCACTAAGCTTAATCATTGTTTGCATCAATACTTGCAATACTTCTACAGCTCGCTTCCGGTCACTATCTTTATATTTAAGCTCTATGATCGTTGATTCTAATTCTCCTGTCCGAGAATTTTTTTTAGGTAATTTAATAACAATATTTAGACCAATTTTTTGAGGTTTAATATTAACTTTTTCAGCTACAGTTTCAATCACCTGATCCGATAACAAAACTTCTTCATTCAATTCCTGACCTTGTTGTTGAATTTCCGTACCAGTTACCGAGAATGACACTGGCGGACGATTATAAGTCAGCGCTGCATTTGCTATATAGCTAGCTGGTGGTTCAGGTTGTATAGCTACTACAGTAGAACCTATTACAACCAACGAAAAACTAGCTAATCCAATCCATTTATACTTCTCAAAAGCAATGAGGTAGCGTTTAACAATTGGTGGACTCATAAAAATTAATCAATAGTCATTTGTTATGTGCAAAAAATAACAGTCAACCGTCAACCATCAACCGTCAACAGTTAACACTCAATAATCCCCTCATCTGTCCCTACTTCAACCCACCTGTAAAGAAGTCAAAGAAGCGAATAAAGCTCTGCACATTAAAAAATGGTTGTGTAATAGTATTGAGAGCATTAGTAATTCTACCGATAAGGTTACGACCAACCACAATAACATCATTATCTTGAAGCGGCACGTTTTGAGACATATCACCACCTAGAGCTTTTTTCGCATCCAGTCTTTGGGTGACAGCTTGACCTCTTTCCGGATCAAAGCGGACTAAGGCAATATCTCGAAGATTAGCAGTGTCAAGATTGATACCACCTAAAGCATCTATAAATGTGCTGCCATTTGGAAGTACTTGATTAGCAATACCTCCCGCCGCATAGTTTAAAACCCTGATTTTAATCTGAGGTATGGCTAAGGTTGAACGCGCAATCAAATTGCGGTCATAACCATTATCAGTGCCGATTTCCCGACGGGGTACAATGATAGCATCGCCATCTTGTAGCCTGAAATTAGGCAACGCACTACCATTTTGTAATGCTGTGTATAAGTCAACAGTTTGAGCAATTACAGAACCATCAAGCAACCGCCTACGCACTTGTACTTGCCTTAAATCTGCGTTGATTGTCGTCCCGCCAGATGTTAGCAAAGCATCAGCGACACGGGGAGTAACTGATGTAATCGGGTAAATCCCCGGACGAAACACTTCCCCACTAATAGTAACTTGCACTGGTCTTGGTGATGCTAATGACGCTACCACAATCGGCTCGATGACAACGCGACTTAAAGCTAAGCGAATTTTTTCTTGTGCTTCTTCCACACTCAAGCCTTGTACAGATAATGTTCCTACTTGGGGAACTAAAATATTACCTTCTGGATTAATTATGGTTTGGAAGCTTAAATCTTGACGCTGTCCAGTTAGGGATAAAACTACTATCGGTTCTACTACGTAACGATTGAGTAACGAGCGAATTTTTGCTTGTGCTTCATCCAAAGTTAAACCCTGTAGCGACACTGTATTAATCAGTGGTACTATGATGTTGCCTTCAGGGTTAATTACAGCTTGGAAACTCAAGTCGGGAAAGCGTTGAACCAAAACGCTAATAGAATCACCCGGCCCTAAGCGATAGGGGCCAGGTGGACGCTGAACTACTATACTCAGAGAATCTCCAGGCCCTAAAAGATACCGATTGAGTTGGGGGGAAACTTCGTTATTTAAACTTCCAGGTGCGGCCTCAGTGGCTGAAGGAGATGAAGGGGATTGACCTGAGGATTGTTCTGGAAATGGTAAAGGCTGAGCAACAACTTGAAACGCTGTTGTCCAGAAAACACTTAGTTGAAGGCTCAAAAAAAACAGAGCGCTGAATGCACGCATATGAGAATTGTAAAATATAGACATTTGAGCAAGCAGTAAAGCTAGACTCAGAATCGGTCTTGCTGAGCCGCTATTTTACTCTGTAAATGCCTAAACTGTCTCTGGTTTCTCCGAGAAATTACGATATGCGATCGCAGTAAAATATATCCTAAATGATACATTTACCAAAATAAAGACGGAGTTGCCCCCGTCCGTAATGACAATTCATGATCAAATTGGTATTAAAATAGCGATCGCATCACAATCAAGAATTACAACAATTTCAGATTAATTATTTGCTAAACTCTTCCCACCCTCCAGAGTGGGCAATCAATTGCCGACTTTTGGTAATGAGTCTGCCATTAAAGCAGATTGTACCGTCTGACCGATAGATTCAGCCAAAGGCCAAATTTTTTCCACCTGACCGAAAGGTTCCATTGGAATCATAATACTCACACCAACCCAAGGAACTCTTTGCCTACGCCACTGCGCCAATTGATCCGCTAAAAACCAGCGTAACGGTGATGGGTTTCCTCCATGCGGTAGAGCATACCATTGCAACACCGCAAAAGTGTCCTTTTGTGTAACAGCGCGAAAAAATTTAGCTTCTACCTGCGTTTCTCTAGGCTGTTTCACAGTAAATTTAGCCGAACGATATTGAGCTACATCCCACTTGCGCCAACGTAACTTTCCCCAACCCTGAATTTCTGTCCATTCCACCTCAGGTTGATCCATCGGCCCATTTTGCGGTAGCAACAACAATACTGCTTGAATTGGCGAGTCTTGTTTCTTAATGACCTGTAGAGACCATTTTTGCTCACCAATTTCTTGTTGCACCTGCTCAACAGTTTGCCAACCAGGAACAGTTAACCCAGAATTGCGTATCTCTTTCAATGCTTTCAAGCTAGTGATTGGTGGCGGCTGTTTCCATTGCCATTTTCCTGTCACATATCCAGGAACAGCACCAATAGCAAATAGTAGTAGTAACAATAACAGTGCTACTACTTGATTCCATTGACTTTCTTTGAGAAATTTAGATAAGGAAATCATTCATAAACTTTGCAATACTTAGGCAAAGTTTACTTACTAAAATAGCGTAATGAGTTCAGTAAAATTGACCAATATTTTTAATTATTAGGGAGGACTTTAGTCCTTAAAATCACGACTGAAGTCTTCACTACAAAGAAATGACTTTATTTTTTTGAAATTTGCGTAAGTCTTATATTATTTCAATTTTTAATATAACAATTCTGAATGATTTGTAAATACCTATCTTTTTTGTTATTTTTGTTTTTATATCAAATAGGATTATTGGGTATTTATTGGGAATAAATGAAAATTGCAAAATCAGCTAATTAACTAAGACAAAAAAAATTTGCGTTAGATTGTAGATATTTTTCTAGATTTTTGTTTCACCTTCTGCTTCAAATTCCATATCTGAAGCTGTTGCAAAATAACTATTAATTTTATTCAACAAAGGCACCAATAAAACTAACATACAAGCAGAATATAGGTCACCACCCCAACTGTCATGTAACCATTTAAAAGCGGCTTCTTGACCTGTACCATGAAAGAATGTCAATGCAGTGTTGCGAATAATATTAGCAGTAATACTAATAACGATAGCAATTATTAAGAACCAATTTCTTGTGCGGCGTGAAGATAAAGCACCTGTCCAATAAAGCAACATTAAGCTGACATATAGAGTAGTAAACAACATTTTCAGCCCTGCACAATAAGGCGCAACCTCTACAATCCTTCCACCTACAAAAAGATTAATTCCTTCAACAGTTACTTCCATCCCAAACTGATTGAGTATAAATCCAGCTGTACCAGCAATAAAACTTTGTAAAGGTAAAGTGTAAGGCGCTATCAAATATGGCCCGGATGTGGGAGTTGCGAGAAATATTAGTAATAGAGGAAATCCTTGCAGTTGCAAACCTGACATACCTTTCAACCATAAGCATAATCCGGCTAAAATAGCTGGGAAAGAAAGGTTAACCCACTCAGTTACACCGCTTAAATAAAAGACTCCCCCAATTAATAGCAAAACAGCACCAAGAGGATGGATTATATTTGGTAGTCTTTGCCATTGTTTGCGTTGTATCCATACTAGATAACTAGCAAAAGGTAGTCCGATTAAACCGTGGCTAAAATATTCATGTTCTGTACTAATATTTTTGTGCAACCAACCATCAACCCAATGTAGTAATATCGGCGCATAAAGTAGAACTAAAACGCCTAAAATTGCTAGATTAAGTAATTGCCCTGTATTCCTAATTTTGAAATGTTGTTGGATTGCCATGATTTTCAGCAATGCAAAATTTATTGCGCTTCGTGTGTCAGTTGTTAGTAGGGGCGGGTTGATGCGAGATCATCGTTAAGCGGCGAAGATATCTGTGAACCCGCCCTTACAGTTGTTTTTGGAAGGAGTCTAATACCCCAACCCAAGAGTGGTTGGTTTTTAGGTGTCTAGGAAATAATTAAAGGCATAATAATTGTTGTGAACTACTAAGTATTGATGCGATCGCACTTACAACTTCTGTAATTTCACTACTGCTTAAGCCTGGATACATAGGTAAAGATAATATTTGCTTAGCTAATGCTTCTGCTTGGAGGAAATCTCCCGGTTGATAGCCTAAATTTGTAAATGCTGGCTGGAGATGACAGGGGATGGGGTAATGAATTCCTGTCTGAATTCCCAATTCCGTGAGTTTCTCTTGAATTTGCTGGCGTGTGAAAGGACAAGAATCATCGATTTTAATTACGTAAAGATGATAGACATGTCCTGTATCGCTGTGATTTTCTAAAGGAAGAATCCCCGCAGATGCTAAGGGTAATAATTCTCGATCGTATTGTTTAGCGATATGATTGCGATCGCAGTTCCACTTGGGTAAATATGGTAATTTCTCTAGTAATACTGCTGCTTGCAAGGTATCGAGACGGCTATTTGTCCCCGCTTCCACATGAAAATACTTTTGCGCTGCGCCATAATTCCGCAAGCGTACCATTTTTTGGGCAATATCTGGATCTCGCGTTAATAGCATTCCCCCATCGCCAAATGCGCCCAAATTTTTGCTGGGATAAAAACTAAAAGCCGCTGCTATTCCCACCGAACCTGCAAAATATCCCTCTCTTTCTGCTAAATGTGCTTGTGCTGCATCTTCAAAAATTAGCAGGTTATATGTCTGAGCAAAATCTAGCAGCTGCTTTGGTGATACCATTTGACCATATAGATGTACAGGAATAATTGCTTTAGTCTTTGGTGTTACTAATTTTGCGGCTGCTTCTAAATCAATTAAAGCTGTTTGGCGATCGCAATCGACAAAAATTGGTTTAGCACCAACCCGCAATACTCCAATCAGCGTTGCGACAAAGGTATTTACGGGTAATAAAACTTCATCACCACTGCCAATATTACAAGCTTGTAAACCGAGTGCGATCGCATCCGTTCCTGACGCTACACCAATACCATATTCTGTACCAGATGCGACTGCAAATGCTGTCTCAAAATCTGAGAGTGCTTGCCCTAAAATAAAATCTCCTTTGCTCAATACACTTTGGATTGCTTGCTCTAACTGAATTTGCAGTGACTGATGTTGTAAAATTAAATTAACAAAAGGAATTTTAATATTGTTTTTATTCATTGTTATTTAGCCTGGTAATTGCTCATTAATAAACTGTTGAAAAACTTCATAGCTTGAATTTATAAAATATTTGCTTAAAAAATAAAAAATATTATTTCTCCAGCTAAAATTGCAACCCATTTATCATAATTTAACTAAATATCTATATAATTAATTATTTTTGGAGAAATCTTGGTTTTTAATGCTAAAAATAATCTTGTAAATATTTATTTTATTCATCATTTATTGATACTGCTTCAGTAAAAATGATGAGATTCATTAATAAATTTTTCTTATTAAAAAATATTACTTAAATCATTTTTTATTGTTAAAACTATTTAAATATCTACTTTTTGAGAATTTATTATAGAATCTTGAAGAAACTACTATGCTTTTATTCACGAAATACAAGCCTAAATATATGATTTAAGCTTTTTATTCCATATTTTCATGCTGCTAAACATGCTAATTTAAAATTCAAAATATAACTATATTTAAAACAGCGATCGCTGAACATATACATAATAAAAGACATACTAGACATAAGCATGGTAAACTTCATTTTCCATCTTGTTGTTATATTACCCATGCGAAAACCAAAACTAACGCTGTCTAGTAGTAAAAGCGAAAACAATAATGATTCTTTTAGTGCTAACTCGAATATTTACTGATACTCTTTATGAACTGAGAGATAAAAATAAAAAATTTTGCTCTGAGTTTGTTTATCTGAGGTGAATTTGGGGAATGCTTAAAAATAGCAATTAATAACCCACTAACAGTGGTTATATAAACTCCACTATCAAACAATTATCAAGGTAACAGTGGCAATGGTAGAGCCTGAAAACAAATTATCAGCCCTAAAGGATGGTTGGGCTTCCCAGGAAACAAGAGAAAAGCAAAGACTAGAAGCTTTGTCAGAATTAGGTTTGCGCCAATCAGAAACAATTCCTGTCTTTGAAGAAGCTACTCAAACTGCTGCCCATTTTTTGGAAGCACCAATTTCCATTTTGGGATTTGTAGATCAAGAACGTCATTGGTTTAAGTCAGCAGTAGGTTTATCTAGACTAGGACTAATGAATCATTTGGCGCAAAGTCGTCAATTATTACGTCGGGAATCCTTTTGCACCCAAGTAGTAGACAGCTTCCAAATTTTAGTCATAAATGATACACATAAAATTACAGATCCAGCACTTGCTTCTAGCAAGTTGATACAGGATTATGGTATCCGTGCTTACTTGGGAGCACCATTAATTGATGCGTCTGGTCATTGTCTGGGTGCATTAGCGGTGATGGATTTAGTACCGCGTAATTTTACCAATCGCGATATTGAATTTTTACAAATCATCGCTCGTTGGAGTATGAGTGAGTTTGAGCGCAATCGATTGCTCAAAGCTAAGTCAGAAGTCAGTATTGGGCAAAATTCCCTAAGTTTAGCATTCAGTGACCACAATAGCACCGAGATCAAAATCTCTTCACCTGCTTTAGAAACAGAGTCTGTTTCTACTAAACAACTCAAGCTAGAACTATTAGGACAGCTGACTCAAGAGTTACGCACACCCTTAACTTCTGTACTAGGCATGGCTAGTGTTTTAGGGCGCGAGATTTATGGGCCTTTAACAACTAAGCAAAGAGAATATCTAGATATTATCCAACACAGTGGTCGATATTTACTTTCCTTAGTCAATGAAATTACTGAACTAGGCGCAATGGATGACGGTTCCACCGAATTGAATATTGCTCCTGTAGATATTGAAATGGTTTGCCAACAAGCTATCAATACTCTAGAGGAAGCTGCTAATCGTCGCGAGCAAGATATTCGTCTATCCATTGAACCAGGACACAGCCGCATTTGTCCTTTAGATAAAGATAAAGTCCGACAAATGCTGTATCACCTAATTTTTAGTGTGATTCAACTCTCTGCTACTGGCAGTGTAGTGCGGATTCATGTTTCTTATAAAGAAAACATGCTTAACATTACAGTTTGGGTTTCACACCCTTGGTTAGGAGACGGTATAACTGAGGTCGATCCTTATTTCCGTTTGAGTCCCTTGTCTTTGCTGGAGCTTACTGGTGAGACAGGCAATTATAATCTGCATTTAGATAACCACGAACCTGTAGGCAATTTACCACTAGTAGTGGAAACTGCAAACAACTTGAGTGCTTCCCATTCAGATGTCATGACTATGAACTCAGCAATAGATGTTGCTCAGCCACGTAATAGTTTGTCTCGCGAAAGCTTAGGTTTATTACTTAGCTGTCAGTTAGCTGAGTTACATGGTGGACAAATCACCATCCAAGGTTCGCCGGAATCAGGATATCGCTATGTGCTGTCTTTACCATTGCAAGTGGTAGCTTCTTCAGAAGCAGTTAGTGATGTTTAAGCAGCACAATCTAGCTTGCTAACATAGCTGTTTCCTAAATAGCTGTCATGAATGATTATCTACACCTTCCCGTAAATCCGACCTTAGCCTTGAACAAGCAGCACAATCTGCAATAAGTTTTGTGGATGATACTCTGAGCTTGCTTATGCTCTCACAGACATGAACTCATCGCTCCGCGTCTACTAATAGACGCAAAGACGCGGAGAATATAGATTCTGGAGCGAATTTTCTTTGGTGGACTAAGTAGAATTTATTCCCGCTACTTAGCTCGTTGTTTGCGAAATTTGCCATAAGTGGTTAGTTTACATGCCCGCTGTCATATTTTTGATATATTTATAGTCAGCCAAAGCGTGCTTCAAAATTTACTAACTCAGGCTCATAAATTTTAATTTGCAAGAAAAAACAAAATTTGTAGACACGGTGACATAGATTATGATCGAGTCCAAGTTCTTAGAGGGCTTGCTAATCAGTCACAGCGTGTTTTATGAATTTAGTCTGGCAAAGATTTACTTTATCTTATTTCATAGTCCAAGATTATTTTGCTACCAGTTACCTCCACCGTGCTTTGGTGGGTCTGTTATCGTCTTGGCGGCAAAGTAGTATATTGCTCCAGTGGGGAGATACGATAGCGGCTGCTTTACTCAGCTTAATATATCTTCTCGCACCTTTTGTTTCGACCACGTTGTTAGGGTTGTTACTGGTAGCTTGTGTCGGATTTTGGTTGTTGCTGACTTTATCGGATGATGCAACATCAACAAATGCTTCGTCATTTACTCCGATTCACTTGCTGGTATTAGCCTATTGGGCAATTGCCGCTGTCGCTACAGCATTTTCACCAGTAAAAAAGGCAGCATTGAGTGATTTAGTCACTTTAACGCTATATTTAATGCTGTTTGCTCTTTGTGCTAGGGTGCTGAGGTCTTCCCGCTTGCGGTCTTGGCTAATCGTTCTCTATCTCCATGTATCGCTCATTGTCAGCGTGTATGGATTACGACAATGGTTTTTTGGCGCAGATGCTTTAGCAACTTGGGTTGACCCAACTTCGCCTTTGTCTAAGACCACCAGAGTTTACAGTTATTTGGGTAATCCCAATTTATTGGCAGGGTATTTAATACCAGCAGTAGTGTTTAGTTTGGTGGCAATTGTTGCTTGGCGAAGCTGGTATAAGAAAGCACTAGGATTGACAGCATTGATTGTTAATAGTGCCTGTCTAGTCCTCACTTTTAGTCGTGGCGGGTGGATTGGCTTAGTAGCATCAATATTGACAGTGATGGCATTGCTCATTTATTGGTGGAGCGTGCAAATGCCTCCTTTTTGGCGTACTTGGTCGCTGCCAATTATTTTAGGAGGTTTAGTTGGGGTATTAGTGCTAGCTGTAATTTTTATTGAGCCTGTGCGGTTGCGAGTTTTTAGTATCTTTGCCGATCGCCAAGATAGCAGTAATAATTTTCGCCGCAACGTCTGGGATGCTGTGTTTGAGATGATTCGCGCTCGCCCAATTTTAGGTATCGGGCCTGGTCACAATGCCTTTAATAAAATCTATCCCCTTTACCAGCGCCCCCGTTATAGTGCTTTGAGCGCCTATTCAATTTTGCTAGAAATTGCTGTGGAAACGGGCTTTATTGGTTTAGGCTGCTTCCTTTGGCTATTAGTGGTAACTTTTAATACAGGTTACATGCAATTGCGCAGATTGCGGCAATTAGAGAATAAAGAAGGATTTTGGTTAATTGGGGCGATCGCTTCGATGGTAGGTATGCTAGCGCATGGAACTGTTGATACTGTCTGGTTTCGTCCCGAAGTCAATAGTCTCTGGTGGCTAGTAGTGGCTTTAATTGCTAGCTACTGGACACCTTTAAGCCAAAACAAGACCCAAGAATTAACTTCGCCTAGCTCAGAACCAGCAGCAAACTAAAAAAACTAGAATAAGTTAGTTGTCAGTCAAATAATTTTAGATTTGTTCCGTTGACAAAAGCGGCAGTTATGCCTAATCACCAATACAAAACTGACAACTAACTAGTTGCAAATTCTTAATGTTTTAGTCCCTATAGGTTGAAGCCCCTGGGGTGCTGGGATCGCGATAACGGGTTGGTTCATCGTCACGTTTTTTACCTGTCAAGCCAGCTAAACCTAATAGACCAAGTAAGCCAAACCAACCCCAGTCAAAATCATTGCGCTCATAAGTTGTAGTGGTGGGGTTAGTGGTAGTGGTTCCAGGGTCGGTAGTGGTAGTTTGGGCTTGTACAGGTTGAGTTAAGGATAAAACGGCCATACTCAAGGCGATCGCGCCAGTGCTGATTACTTTAGGTAAATTGCTTGTCATACTAAAAGTTCCTCATCCCTTGCAAAGTTACTCACCACTTTACCGAGTTCGAGAAAGAACAAAATCAATCTGTGGCGATAAAGTCGGCTTGTGCTTAACTCTGGCTGAAGATATACAAGCAGCTTTCCAGTCCCTAAATATCTTGGCTAATAATTTTTCATTGCCCGTTCAATATCCCGTTTATCCTGGCGTTTTTTCAAATCCTCTCGCTTATCGTGGAGTTTTTTACCTTTACCCAGGGCAATACTGACTTTGACTCGCCCACGCTTAAAGTACATCTTTAAAGGTACTAACGTCAAACCCTGCTGTTCCACTTTGCCAATTAGCTTGCGGATTTCCTGACGATGTAGTAATAGCTTCCGCGTCCGCCGTGGCTCGTGATTAAAATATTGACCGCTAGCAGTGTAAGGTGAAATATGCGCGTTGATTAACCATGCTTCGCCATTGCGAATCAAAGCATACCCATCTTGCATATTGACTTTACCAGCCCGAATTGACTTGACCTCTGTTCCTGTTAACTGAATTCCGGCTTCGTAGGTCTCCAGGATTTCATACAAATAACGAGCTTGTCGATTGTCGCTAACTACTTTGTAACCGTCACTTTTATCGCTCATGGAAAATCGTGCGTGCTGAAAATGTGTCTAAAAGATTTTTGGAGTTGGTAGAAAAATTGATTTAGTTTATGTTAAACCAATATAAATGCTGACTCTAGATAAGATACTTATCTTACTAATTTAACTGTTTCAACCTCGCAATGAAAAATTTTCCGGCAAATTTTTTCTCAACCAGACTGTTGATCTAGTCAATTTAATTTACAGTAGGGTAAAAGATTACTCTATCCTATTGGTTATTTGTTATGAAGTGCTACATTATTTATCTTTGCCAAGCAGTAGAATGGTCAGCTGCGTTAAAATTTATTAACAATTTCTAAAGAATTAAGATTTTCTTTATAAATAAGTCCTACAGCAGTAATTAGCTGGTAATCCTGTCATAGTATGAAACATAAGAGCACATCATTCTTGCCTGTGTTCACTAATAGTGCTCAAACAAGCCAATTTGTTAGTAAAAAAAATGCTAGGGGTGTACTTTCCATGCCCTTGACGATCCTTGTAGTGGATGATGATTTGGGCACTCGGTTGTCGATTAGTGATTATCTTGAACTGTCTGGCTATTCAGTGATTACGGCTAATGATGGTCAAGAAGCTTTACTCATGGTTGAGGAGTACCATCCTGATTTGATTGTCACCGATATTGTCATGCCAAGAATGAATGGTTATGAGTTGGTGCGGCGAGTGCGGCAAAAAGCAGAGTTCCGTTTATTACCTGTAATTTTATTAACAGCGCGTACCAAGACTCAGGAACGGATTTTGGGCTATCAGTCAGGCTGCGATCTCTATTTGCCCAAACCTTTTGAATTAGAAGAGTTAGCAGCGGCTATTCGGAATTTACTGGAGCGATCGCAAATCATTCAATCTGAGTATCGCTTTTCTCATACAGAAAATTTGAGCAATTCCCAGCAAATGAAAGCAGTGGATGCCAATTCTGTTGAAATTACTCAAACTCAAAAATCGGAAATGCTCTCAGCTTTAACAGCCAGAGAACAAGAAGTACTAGAACTGTTAACACATGGTCTTTCTAATGCCGATATGGGTCATCAGTTACACCTGAGTGCCCGTACAGTCGAAAAGTACGTCAGTAGTTTATTAAGAAAAACCGCAACCAGTAACCGAGCTGAACTTGTTCGTTTTGCCATTAAGCATGGTTTAGTCGAATAACCCAATAAATTGGGAGAGACAAGGAATTTTAGATTTTGCGAAAACTCGGAGCGCTGGCTTCCGGCGCTCTGAACTTTTCAAGCTAGATTTGCGATAGCGCAGCGTAAAGCTTTCTCTTCTCCTGACGGAGACGCTACGCGAACGCCAACAACATAGCTTCGCTTAGAGCGAGTCCACGAGCGTATTTTGGATTCTCATCTAAAATCCAAAAACGTTACCTATGCCCAATGCCCAATGCCCAATTAACAATTAACAACTTAAGTTTTTAATTCCTGACTCATAATATTTTTCAATAGACCTTCACAAGCATCAACTAACAAATCGATAACTTGATTAAATCCTTCTGGGCCCCCATAATAGGGGTCTGGCACTTCTTTGAGATTATAGCGAGAACAAAAATCACACATTAGACGGACTTTACTGTGATATTGCTGAGTTGGATCGAGCATCAGAATATTTTCATAATTATCCCGATCCATCGCCAAAATTAAGTCAAAATCTTGAAAGTCTGATTTGCGAAACTGACGCGCCTGACCGCGCAGTTTAATTCCTAACTTTTGATTAGCTGCGGCACTCATGCGTCTGTCAGGTGGGCTACCAATATGATAACTAGACGTACCAGCAGAGTCGCAGACAATACTATCGCCTAAGTCAGCCTGTTCAATCAGGTGATTCATAATGTTTTCTGCCGATGGCGACCGACAGATGTTACCCAGGCAGACAAAAAGTAGTTTGTATGGCATAAGTATCTTTTGTCATTTGTCCTTAGTCATTTGTCATTTGTCCTTAGTCGCTTGTCAGTTGTCCTGTGAATCACTTATTTTTGACTCTTGACTACTGTACGGGCGGGTTAACAAATATCCTTACCGATCCAATGATGATTCTCAATAAACCCGCCCCTACTGACTATTGACCAATGACCAATGACTATTGACTAAAATCCCGGTAGCTCTAGTCCACTGGTCAAATCTTCCATGCGTTCGCGCATTGTAGCTGTGGACTTGTTGTAAGCGTCTTTCATTGCTACTGTGACCAAATCGGACAGTACATCTGCACCTTCATTGAGAGCTTCGGGAGAAATTTCTACACGTTTGGGTTCTTGGTTTCCACTGACCACTACTTTGATCAGCCCACCGCCAGCCTCTCCTTGAATCTCCATTTGCTCCAATTCTTCTTGAAGCCGCTTGGCACCTTCTTGAACTTGCTGTGCTTTTTTGAAAGCTTCAGCTAGTTCTTTCATTTTGCCCAAACCAAAACCAAAACCCTGTCCTTTTCCTGTCATAATAAATAGTCCGCGTGTGCGTTCAATAACAAATCAAATTCAATTATAGATGCGGTAGGCAAATTGCCTCTTTTTTTACTCATAATTAATGAATTGGGCACGGGGGATAGGGCATGGGGCATTGTTTAATAGTCTCCTTTGTCCCCTTTGTGCCCGTTGTGCGTTTCACCTCTAGTATTTGAGATGCTTATCCACAAGCTGCCTGAAACTCTCCCAGCATTTTCACTTCTGGCTCTAACCAAATTGACCACTGGTCTTGGACTTTGTGCTGAATATGACGAATGAGAGAGAAGATATCGCTAGCTTTGGCTCCACCACGGTTAACAATAAAATTGGCGTGGAGTTGTGCTACTTGAGCACCACCAATTTGGAAACCTTTTAAGCCAGTTTGTTCAATTAACCAGCCAGCGGAGTAAGGTTTAGGATTGCGAAACACGCTACCACAACTGGGGAAGTTGTAGGGTTGGGTGCTGAGTCGATGCTGTTTATGCTGCTTGGTAACTGCAAAAACTTTTGCTGGATCTGCACCAGGACGCAGTTGGAAGGTAGCTTGGGTAACTATGCGTTGGCAACGCCTCTCCGCAGGAGACTCGCTTCCTTGCAATAATGAAGTCCGGTAGCTATAACCTAATTCTTCCGGAGTGAGAGTTTCTAGGGTGCCATCGCTGGAGAGTACCTGAGCGCTAACTAACATATCTGCAGTACAGCTATTGTGGGCCCCTGCATTCATCACTACCGCACCACCAACTGTTCCTGGTATACCCACCGCCCATTCTAGTCCTTCCCAGCCTAAATCTGCGGCTTGCCATGCTAAGCTAGGAATCGATTCACCAGCGGCTACGGTTAATTGACCGGTTTGTGGATCAAAGTAACTATGTCTTAGATGCCGAGTCGCAATCACTAAACCTGGTAGGCCGCGATCGCTTACTAACAAGTTAGAACCAGCACCCAGTACTGTTACGGGAATGCCACGTTCTTTGGCATACTTTAACCCTGCTTGCATTGCCTCTATGTTGCGGGGGGCAATATACAGTTGTGCTGCTCCACCCACCCGATAGGATGTATAAGCAGACAAAGAAGCCTGGGACTTGATTACACAATCAGTGCCAGGCAAATATATTACCGGACTTTCAGAGGTATTCGCTTTTTCCTGTTTCTCTGTAGTCAATGTAGAAACTGTGCAGACGCTGCCATCTGCCTGGAAGGTTGTCATTTTTAGATGATTTAGTGAAATTTTTACATTGATTTGCCGTAAATATACGGCTATACTATGAAATTTTTATGAAACTGTGACAAATTAAGCAGACACTAGTTTCAAAAATGAAACACTGTGCGTGTCATTACTTAAGATGTAGCTTTTGCTGGTTCGCAAAGTGTAGCAATTATTTCGGGAATAGTCTGATTCAAATTTCCAGCACCAAGAAATAGTGCCAAATCCCCAGGACGTAAGGTTTTGAGTAAAAATTCACCAACAGCAGGCAAAGTAGGTTGATAAACAACCTGTGGGTGTTGTTTAGCAATTGCGGCTGCTAAGAGTTCACCACTAACTTGCCCTAAATTGGGTTCTCCGGCGCTGTAAATATCTGTCAGCACCACCAAATCAGCATGAGTAAAGGATTCAGCAAATTCTTCTAAGAATGTCAGGGTGCGACTATAGCGGTGGGGTTGGAAAATCGCCACCACTCTTTGTCCTGGTCTAGCTTGTAGACGTGCTGCTGCTAAAGTAGCACGAATTTCACTAGGATGATGGGCATAGTCATCAATGAAGGTAATACCATCAACTTCGCCTCGGAATTCAAAGCGCCGTCTTGCGCCTTCAAAGGTAGCAATACCCTTAGCAATTTCCCCAAATTCTAAGCCTAATAATCGACCTACTGCTACAGATGCTAAAGCATTGCTGAGGTTATGACGACCTAGTAAGCGCAAATTCAACATGCCTAAGGCTTTACCTTTTTCCCACACTAAAGCGGTAGTTCCATCAGCACGATAATCAATATTAGTAGCAGTATAGTCAGCGTTAGTATCTGGGTGTAGGCTATAACTAATTGTTGGTTTGAGGCGATCGCGTACTGTGGCACAATCTATGCTACCAATTAAGGTCTGACAACCACCAGCAAACTCTTGGAAGATATCAACGACTTCCTCTAATGTTTCATAGTGGTCGGGATGATCGAGTTCTATATTGGTAATAATGCCAATTGCTGGGGCATGTTTTACTAAAGAACCATCGGATTCATCTGCTTCAGCTACGAGATACCTACTGTCTCCTAATCGAGCATTACCTTCCCAAGCATTGACTTCCCCTCCTACAAGAATAGTGGGATCTAAACCAGCTTTTAACAGCATATAGCCAATCATGCTACTGGTTGTAGTTTTGCCGTGGGTACCTGCTACGGCAATGCTGTAATAATCGGCAATTAAGGCAGCTAGTACATCTGAACGATGTAAAATTGGGCAACCCAATTCTAGTGCTGCTTTGTATTCTAAATTGTTAGTGTTAATTGCTGTTGAACAAATTACTTGAGGCAGTGTTGAGCTAGCCGCAGTATGTAATTCTGTTTGTGAATTTAATCCTACTCCAGAGGTGACACGAGGGCGAAAGAATTCAAGATTACTCGCTTCTTGTCTACTAAAAATATGAGTTCCGATAGATTCTAACTTGTGCGTAATGTGATTTGGACGCAGATCGGAACCTGATACTGGCAATTGACGTTTGGCGAGAACATATGCCAGTGCTGACATACCTATACCGCCGATCCCAATGAAATGAAATGGTCTACCGCTAAAATCTACAGAATTATTCATTGATTACTCCTCTTACACCACACCACACCATAATCACAAATGACACGCGTATCATAACAGGAATTGGATTTTTACTGTAACTGCTCCTGTATATATTTAATTTTTGTAGTTTCGTTGATTTTGCTCCTTTGTTTTTTTGGTTCAGAATGATTTTACCTTTGTTAGAGGTTTTTACTATTTCTGAACTGTATCTTATGTCTATTCTGAAAATTTCTGCCACATCGGGAAAGAAATTCTTGTAATGAGAAACACATATTTTTGTTGTCCTGACTGAAATTGCCTAAACCGCTACCTTTTTTTGAAACTGCTTTTAAATTAAATAAAGCTTATTGTCGAATTGACTACAATAGTACATTGATAGTGAAACTTCTTTGAAATCGAATATCATCTCGATCTAACTGGATGCAGCAATTAGCAATTTTTGGTGGCACATTTGATCCAATTCATTGGGGACATCTACTCATAGCCGAAACAGCGTTGCATCAAGTACCTGTTGAACAGATAATTTGGGTGCCATCGCTAAATCCTCCACATAAACAAGCAGTTGCATTTGAGCATCGTTTAGAAATGCTGAAACTAGCTACAAAAGATCATCCTAAATTTACGGTTTCAGTAATTGAGGTAAATCGCCCTGGAACATCCTATGCCATCAATACCCTCATCGATTTATCTGCTGCTTACCCTAATACTCACTGGTACTGGATTGTCGGCTTGGACGCATTCCAAACCTTACCCCGTTGGTACTGTGGACACGAACTAGCTCAGATGTGTTATTGGTTAATTGCACCCCGACTCCTAGGTGGTGAGACTATAGCTCAAAGTGAGTCAATCTGCAAGCAAGTAGAACAACAACTGAAAAATCAGTGTGTAAGCATTCAGTGGCAATTACTGCATATACCATTGGCAGGAGTTTCGTCAAGTAATATTCGTCAATTAATCCGGACAAATCAATCGATTCGTTATTTAGTTACTGAGTCGGTGAGGTTGTACATTACAGCCCACAACCTTTACAGAAAATAAATCTGAATAAATTATGTGTTTTTTTTCTAGATCTAACACTTTATGGTTATTAATGCTCCCCCCCTTTGCGATATGATTGGGGTCAACGATATAAACTTATAGGCATAAATACAGAGGGCAAGACACTGTGATTAGAGTCGCAATCAACGGTTTTGGGCGGATTGGACGTAACTTTGCACGCTGCTGGGTTGGGAGACAGAACAGCAACATCGACCTTATCGCTATTAATGACACATCTGACCCTAGAACTAATGCTCACCTGCTGAAGTATGACTCCATGCTAGGGAAGTTAAAGGATGTTGACATTACAGCAGATGATAATTCAATCATCATTAACGGTAAGACCGTTAAGTGCGTATCCGATCGCAATCCAGAAAACTTGCCCTGGAGAGATTGGGGAATTGACCTAATTATCGAAGCCACAGGTGTTTTTACCAGCAAAGAAGGAGCGCTCAAGCACGTTAATGCTGGAGCCAAAAAAGTTTTGATCACTGCCCCTGGTAAAAATGAAGATGGCACCTTTGTTGTTGGTGTAAATCATCACGATTATGACCACAACAAACACCACATCATCAGTAATGCTAGCTGTACCACCAATTGCTTGGCTCCAATTGCCAAAGTTTTAAATGAAAAATTCGGGATCATCAAAGGTACGATGACCACCACTCACAGCTACACAGGTGACCAGCGCTTGCTAGACGCTTCTCACCGTGATGTCCGCCGTGCTAGGGCAGCAGCCATCAACATTGTACCTACCTCTACTGGTGCAGCCAAGGCAGTAGCATTAGTGCTCCCAGACTTGAAAGGCAAACTCAATGGTGTTGCTTTACGTGTACCTACCCCAAACGTCTCAATGGTAGATTTCGTAGTTCAGGTTGAGAAGCGTACTATTACTGAAGAAGTTAACCAAGCCTTAAAAGATGCCTCCGAAGGCCCACTCAAAGGGATTTTGGATTACAGTGAACTACAACTAGTTTCATCTGATTACCAAGGTACTGATGCTTCTTCAATTGTTGATGCTAGCCTGACTATGGTTATGGGTAACGACTTAGTGAAAGTCATGGCTTGGTATGACAACGAGTGGGGTTACAGCCAGCGCGTTCTCGATTTGGCAGAACTCGTAGCTGAGAAATGGCAATAATTTAGTCATTAGTCATTAGTAATTGAACCACTGACAACTGACTACTGACTAAGGGCTAAAAGTGTTGAAATCCCTGATTAAGAGTTAAAACTTGGTCAGGGATTTCTGTATTTTCGTGATGTAATAGTACTGATGTTCCTGATGTAATGGTGCCAATAATTGCTGCATTTTGTCCGAGTTGTTGAACTAATGCAGATGCTTGATATTGTGGCAAACACAGTACTAATTCAAAATCTTCGCCGCCGTATAAAGCATAATTTAGGGCTTGTTCTGGAGTTAGCCAGTTATCAAAAACTGCTGGTAAAGGTATTTGCTTGGCTTCGAGGATAGCACCAACGTTACTAGCACGGCAGATTTGCAATACAGCATCAGCTAAACCATCGCTGCTGTCCATCCCCGCCACAGAAATTGTAGATGGGCAAATTTTCCAGAGGATGGGTAGAACATCTAATCGTGACTTTGGACGCTGGTGTGAGGCGATTAAAGCCGCCTTTTCTGCTTCTTTAAGGTTTTGACCTATTTCAGGGTTTAAGAGCAGTTCTAAGCCCGCACGGGAGGCTCCATGAATACCTGTAATTGCGATCGCATATCCCACTTGGGCAGCAGAGCGGCGGATAATGCGATCGCTATCGGCTTGACCAAAGGCAGTAATTGATAAACTAACAACAGGCGATCGCACAATATCACCACCGACAATTGGCGTATTGTACCTTTGCAAGCATTCGGTCATTCCTTGGTACAAACGCTCAACCCAATCGACAATAGTATCCCCCGGAAGCCCTAAGCCGACAGCGATCCCCAAAGGGGTTGCACCCATCGCCGCCAAATCTGATAAATTAGCCGCCGCCGCCCGCCAACCTGCATCTTCTGGGGAAGTAGTAAGATTACTAAAATGCACGCCATCAACTAAAACATCTGTCGTTACTACCAAAGATTTTCCTGGTGTTGTGACAAGTACGGCTGCATCATCGCCAATAATTTCTTGAGGACAAAAGCGCTGCAATTTGGCTAACAATCCTTGTTCGCCAATATCTTTTACTCGCAAGGAAGATAACTCATTATTTGCCATTGCTATCCCCCAAATTTACAGCCTTTGCCATCGTCAAAATTTTGATAAATTTGTATTATCAGGGCTAAAGCCCAAACTACTAATTTTTCTACTCAGCACTACTTATGGTTACTACACCAGTTACCAGTATCACTTTTGAGGAGTACTTAACCTATGATGATGGTACAGGTTTTCATTACGAACTGGTGGATGGTAGGTTAGAGCTAATGAACCCACCGACAATTGAACATTTTTTAATTAGCAAATTCCTGGAACAGTCACTCGATACAGAAATCAAAAGGTTGAATTTACCTTGGCTGTGTTTTCGAGAAACTGGGGTGAGAACAGGGAGAAATAAATCTCGATTGACTGATTTATCTGTGGTGACTATGGATCAAGCAAAAGAATTGCTAAATACGTCAGCAGTATTTCAGTCTGCACCATTATTGATTGTCGAAGTTGTCAGTCCAGATTCAGTGAAACGAGATTATCGGTATAAGCGGTCTGAATATGCGGCGTTGGAAGTGCCAGAATATTGGATTGTAGACCCCTTAACAGCCAAAATTACAGTTTTATTGCTGGAAGAAGGACTGTATGAAGAAACAGTGTTTACAGGTAACCAGCAAATTATATCCCAGACTTTTGGGGAAATTGCGATCGCAGTTGATTTGGTGTTGAATTGTGCAAATCTAGGTTAGTGCGATCGCAATTTGTTGAGTCAGCACTTCATTGTTACTGTCAACGCTGAAATGCTGATTGCAAAATATATTTTACGTGGCTTCTGGCTGAACTAAATTTTCTATGCCCTGAACAACAGTGGCAGATTCAATTTTATCGCCAGCTTTGAGTTTATCTAAAATTTCTTCACCTTCAGTTAAATAACCAAACACCGCATAACGGCCATCTAACAAGTTGCGTCCAGCTGGGGTAAGTTCTGGTTCAAACAGAAAGAAGAAAAATTGCGAAGAAGCACCATTTACCTGGCTTTCTGGACGAGCCATAACTACAGCACCAAAGGAAGAAAATGGTAGAACTGGCATATCAAGATACCGTCCCGCATCTTCCAGTGTGATACCGTAGGTGGGTGCTTTATCGCCTTGAACTAGGATTTCTAAGGGAATAGCCCGATATTGTCTAGTTTTAGGATCGATGAAACCTACATCTTTTCCAACGGGATCACCAGTTTGTAAAAAGTAAGATTCTTCCGAACGGGTAAATTCTAAACCGTTATAAAAACCACGTTGCACCAAATCCACAAAGTTACCAGCCGTCACCGGGGCGCTATAACCATCGACAACAACGGTAAGATTGCCTTTGTTGGTTTTGATATCTACAGTGGCGCGACCTTTGAGTTGGGGTAGGTTACTGTATTCCTGAGGGACTTCAAAAGGAAATTCCTTTACCATTGACTCTTCAACAAGAGACACGAGATTCAGGAGTCTATCGCGTTCCGATTTGACTTTTTCCTTGTCCTTAACTTTGGCGATTTCTTGCAATTCATTAACGCCAGATTTCAATTCTTCCAGCCAAGCTTGCGCTTGGGGTTGGCGTTCTTCGGGAACGCTTGCTAGGATTTTGGATGGTTGATCAAGAACTTTGGCAGCTTTGCTGATGTCTTTGGAGATAGCGCCCCAACGCCGATTGCCCCGCAGTTGGCTTTTGATATCTTCTAAACTGGCTTGCAATTGCCGCACAGGTTCATTATTTATGGGGAGTGCATACCGCAACAAAGATCTGCCATCAGTGATTGCATTCCCAGCTGGTAGGGCGGCGCTACTGGAGGGAGTCCATCCAGCTGTACTTATGCCTAAAAATATTGTTACCAGCAGTATTGCCATGAGGCTGTTCTTCAGCCAGGATTTTAATAAATTAAACATGGTATGGCTTAAATGCAGCATTAAAATTGTTGACTGGACGTAACCCATCACTTATCTTCCCACAGTATTAGTTACTAGGGATTAGAGATTAGGGGCTAGGGGCTAGGGGGATGGGGGATGGGGGAGACAAGGGAGACAAGAAATTTTAGATTTGCGTTAGCGTAGCGTAAAGCCTTCTCCTATCGGAGACGCTACGCGAACGGCATAGCTTCGCTTAGAGCGAGTCCGCGAGCGTCTTTTGGATTCCAATCTAAAATTTAAAATCCAAAATCCAAAATTATTTCCAATGCCCAATGCCCAATGCCCAATACCCCATGCCCAATTCCCAATAACTAACCAATGACTACCCTTGAGGGGTACAATAAATGCCGATTGTCTTCCAATAATTGAAAGTTTCATGATCTCCAGTAACGACTTTCGACCCGGTGTCTCAATTGTTCTAGATGGGTCTGTATGGCGCGTAATTGATTTCCTCCACGTTAAGCCAGGTAAAGGTTCAGCCTTTGTGCGGACAACGCTGAAAAATGTCCAAAGTGGCAAGGTTTTAGAAAGAACCTTCCGGGCGGGGGAAACGGTACCGCAAGCGACTCTCGAAAAAATCACGATGCAGCATACCTATAAAGAAGGTGATGAATTCGTCTTTATGGATATGGAAAGCTATGAAGAAGGCAGATTAAGCGCCGCGCAAATTGGCGATCGCGTAAAATACCTCAAAGAAGGTATGGAAGTTAACGTCGTTCGTTGGGGCGAGCAAGTACTAGAAGTTGAATTGCCCAATTCTGTGGTTTTAGAAATCGTGCAAACCGACCCGGGTGTTAAAGGGGACACGGCTACTGGTGGTACTAAACCAGCAATTCTAGAAACAGGTGCAACCATCATGGTTCCCTTGTTTATTGCTCAAGGTGAACGTATCAAAATCGATACCCGTGATGATAAATATTTAGGCAGGGAATAATTATTATCTCCTTTGAGAGCAATCCCGATTTCAATCCCTTTATAGGGATTAAATCCCTGCCACACTTAAAATTTTTCTTTAGATACAGGTCGAGGTAATAAAAACTGTGCCATTGGACTTTAATGAAATTCGCCAACTGCTAGCAACTATTGCCCAAACAGATATTGCCGAAGTCACGCTCAAGAGCGATGATTTTGAGCTAACAGTACGTAAAGCTATTAGTTTGGCAGTAGGTCAAGCAGGATCAGGCGGTGTGGTTGGTGTGGGATTAACATCGGTTGCGCCTGTTGCACCCCAGATAGGATCGGCTGTCACAGATGCAGGGACACGCAGCACAGAGAATGCTGCTGGATCTAGCTCGCAGTCGTCAGGATCTCCCTCAGCCATTGATAAAAGATTAGTAGAAGTGTCCTCCCCGATGGTAGGTACGTTTTATCGCGCACCCGCACCCGGAGAGTCACCATTTGTGGAAGTAGGCGATCGCATCCGCAGTGGTCAAACTGTCTGCATCATTGAAGCGATGAAGCTGATGAACGAAATTGAGGCGGAAGTATCCGGTCAGGTTATGGAAATTTTGGTGCAAAATGGCGAACCTGTAGAATATGGTCAGCCTTTAATGCGAATTAACCCTGATTAAGTATTAATCTATATATGACGTAGAGTCATTGTAAATTTGTCAGTACTGCGGGTTAATCCTGATGAAACAAGTGTTGCCTGTACCACCGGAAGTGGTGCAACAAGTAGCTGAATACTTCAGTCTGTTAAGTGAACCGATGCGCCTTCGGCTGTTGCACTTACTACGAGATGAAGAAAAATGCGTACAAGAGTTGGTAGAGGCAACACAGACTTCGCAGGCAAACGTCTCTAAACACCTGAAGGTAATGTGGCAAGCAGGTATTCTTAGCCGCCGCAGTGAAGGAACTTGTGCCTACTACCGGGTGGAAGATGAGATGATTTTTGAATTATGTAATCGGGTTTGCGATCGCCTCGCTACGAGGTTAGAACAGCAAGCCCATAATTTTAGGGTGTTAAATAGTAAATTGTAAGGTTCTTAGTTGTCAGTTGTCAGTTGTCAGCCCTTCTCTGCGAGACGCTACGCGAACGACTTCGCTCAGGGCAAGTTGTTGTTTATCCCATCACCAACAACTGTTGACTGTTGACTGTTGACTGTTGACTGCGTTCACTGAAGCTCACTCGAAGTGTTGACTATTGACTATTGACTAAAGCGGATAATCTTTCTGAAAGCTTTCACGGGTGACTGGCTGATCTAAGACTACGCCTTCGCCGCCTAAAACATCTAATTTTTTGCCATCGACATCAATGTACACTTTGGCCTTGGGATTTACCGTAGTCGCAGTGTAGACAACTTGTCCTACACGCCCTACCATCGAGCTACTACCACCGCCACTGGTAAATTCTTCAGATAAATTAACGCGAATTTCATCATTGTTAACAGTCAAACCCAACAATTTGGTGCCTTTGGGAATGGTGGTAGAATCTGAACCTTCGGTTGGGCCTGCTAATAAACTTTCAAAAGCTTTTTCTAAGACTTGGTTAGGTTGAGCAGCAGCTATTTTAACTGGCTGAGGAGCCAATTCTAAACTTTTACCATTGTCTTTGAGCCAATAAACATTAGCAGTTTGCTCTTGGCCAGGCTGTGTGGTTGTGCTTCTTCCTGGCTGATTTAATGTTTGTGAAGATTGGGGCGGTGTCGGTGGATTGTTGGATTGCCATGTAAGCCAAGCAACACCACCACTAACTGCTACTACTGCTGCTGAGACAGCTGCTACGACACCTGAAGAATTCCGGCTAGATCCTTGTTGGTTTTTCATATTTAAAACCTGCTTGACTGAGGGCTGAGAGATTTATGTGTGGGAAGAGCAGCCTGATTTAAGACGATACTTATAAAAGGGGAGTTTCCAAACACCTAGAGGATGGCTATCTATAACAACAATGCCGCCATGTCTCTTTCCGCAGGAACTACCTTAATTTTAATTTCGGTCTTCTATTACGTCACGTATCTAAAGATGGGCATTGGGCATTGGGCATGGGAAGTATATTTTTGACAAAAAGGTAATTTTGTGTATTTGAAAACAAAAAAGTAGGTTGGGTTAAGGGTAGCGCAACATAAGCAAGTAACGCCAATCTTGGGTTTTTTGCCTCAACCAAACCTACAATTCAGTCTGTTCGCTAATCCCTAGCCCCTAGTCCCTAGCCCCTAGTCCCTAATTTCCTACTGCTGCTGCAATCCACTGTTTGATTGTACTTACGACTTCCGGAATGTCAATTTCTTGGGATTGACGAGTGGCTCTTTGGACTACTTCTACTTTACCGTTAGCGATCGCTCTGCCGGTGACGATTCTGTAAGGTATACCAATTAAATCGGCATCTTTGAATTTTACTCCTGCCCGTTCGTCGCGGTCATCGAGTAGGGTTTCAATTCCGGCTTGATTTAGTTCTTTGTAGAGTTTTTCGGCGATTTCTACTTGTTGAGCATCTTTAATGTTAGGAATTGTAACGATAGCGTGATAGGGGGCGATCGCCACTGGCCAGATAATTCCATCTTTATCGTAAGATTGCTCTACGGCTGATTGTGCCAACCGGGACACGCCCACACCATAACAACCCATAACTAAAGGTTTTTCTTCCCCTTGTTCGTTGGTATAAGTTGCACCCATCGCTACAGAATACTTTGTACCTAATTGGAAGATATGCCCGACTTCAATACCCCTAGCGCTTTGTAGGGTTTGCTCTGGGTTGTGTAAAGCGCGATCGCCTGGTCTGGCTTTCCGAATATCTACTACCAACTCAGGTGCTTTAAATTGCTCATTCCAATTTGCACCCACTACGTGATAGCCAGCTTCGTTTGCGCCTGTGACGAAGTTCTTCAACTCAACTGCGGTTTTATCGACTAAGCGCAAAAACTGCGGATGTACTTGTTTATCGCCCTTGATATACTCATCAGCAATATCAGGCGCAATATATCCTAAAGGTAGAGATTTTGCTGCCCATGTTTGTTGTGCTTCCGCATTGGGTACAGTCAAGGCGATAATAGTTTTTGCGCCATAATTAGCAGCTAATTTTGTCAATTCATTTTGTAATTTGACTTCGTTAACTTCTTGATCGCCACGGATGCTAATTAAAACTAATACTGTTTTCCCGTTGTCATAAACTGTCTGGTAAAGAACATTCTTAACTACTTGGGTAGGAGAACAGTTGAGCAATTTACAAACTGTTTCAATGGTTTCAGTTCCCGGTGTTTCGCGTTTTTCGTAGGTGGTAAACGCTGAGGCTACCGCATCAGCTGGTAAAGATACGGCTTTTTCTACGTTAGCGGCGTATTTTCCATCTTCGGTATAGAGAACTTCGTCTTCTCCCGCATCCGCCAATACCATAAATTCTGTGGAACCAGAACCGCCAATTGCGCCGGAGTCAGCTTCAACGGCGCGGAAAGCTAAACCAGAACGGCGCAGCATGTTGCTGTAAGCCTTGTACATATCTTGGTAAGTGGCTTTGAGGCTATCTTCATCCACGTGGAACGAATAACCGTCCTTCATGATAAATTCTCTTCCGCGCATCAAACCAAAGCGAGGACGAATTTCATCGCGGAATTTGGTTTGAATTTGGTAGAGATGCAATGGTAGCTGACGGTACGAGCGAATCATATCACGCGCGATCGTTGTAATGATTTCCTCGTGAGTGGGGCCTAAGCCTAATTGTTGCTCCCGTCTGTCGATGAGGGAAAACATAATTCCCTCAGCTTTGGTATAAGTATCCCACCTTCCCGACTCTTTCCATAGCTCGGCAGGTTGTAATTGTGGTAACAAACATTCTTGTGCGCCTGTGGCGTTCATTTCTTCGCGCACAATTTGGGAAACCTTTTGTAATACCCGCCACATCAGTGGTAGATAAGCATAAACACCGCTCCCGATGCGACGAATATAACCTGCACGTAGTAATAATTTATGACTGGGAATTTCCGCATCAGCTGGATCATCCCGCAGTGTAACGAATAACATTTGTGACAGTCGCATCGTTTATTCCCTTTCCCAAAACACTTAATGAATTATGAATTATGAAGTGTGAATTATGAAGTCCGAAGTTATGAAGTATAAAGTATAAAATTTCATCCTTTATCCTTCTGCCTGTTTTAAATCGCCACTTTGAGGAGAAAAATCTCTTGACTACTGGAATTTACCAAGCACAACCACCTCTAGAATTTATTCCGCCGAGGTTTAACCCCTTATTACTTCAACTGTCGCATTTGTTACTTCCCAGCTTGATTAACTGGAAAACAGCGATTACGCAAATTGAAGCAGACAACGTAGAAATTTTAGCGGATCTCTACCGTCAGTTTCAGGATGGTAAGATTCGGTTTTTGTTAGCATTTCGCCACCCAAAAACGGAAGATCCTATTTGTTTAGGCTACTTACTGTCGCAACTCGTACCGAAAGTAGCACGAGAACAAGACATAAAAATCCAAACTCCAATTCATGCTCATTTTATCTACGATCGCGGCATTCCTCTATGGGCTGGCAAACATATAGGCTGGCTAGCGTCTAATTTAGGCGGTACTCCCATCCAACGCGGTAAGGCTGACTGGAATGGTTTGCGTTCAGCGCGGGATTTATTCGCCAATGGAACTTTCCCGATGGCTGCTGCGCCAGAAGGCGCAACTAATGGGTTATCGGAGATTATTAGTCCCTTAGAACCGGGTATTGCACAATTAGGCTTTTGGTGTGCTGAAGATTTGCAAAAAGCTGGACGCACCGAGCAGGTTTTTATTGTACCAGTTGGGCTTAAATATAGTTATGTTGCTGCCCCTTGGAATGCGATCGCGCAACTTTTGAGCGAATTAGAAGCCGCTAGCGGTTTACCGATAAATCCCTCAGAAAATGGCAATAGTGCAACTATCGAGTCACTATATCCCCGCTTGTTAACTTTAGCAGAACGTTTATTAACGCTGATGGAAGAGTTTTATAAGCGCTTTTATCATCAAAAGCTGCCAGAAGCGATGATAGCAGATCTGGAAAGAGGCGATCGCAATGAAGTTGTAAAAGCGCGGTTACAAGCCTTAATGCATGTAGCCTTACAAATATCTGAGCAGTATTTTGACTTATCGCCTAAAGGTGCTTGGAACGATCGCTGTCGCAGATTAGAGCAAGCAGGGTGGAATTATATTTTTAGAGAAGACTTTAAGGATTTGAAATCATTATCGCCCATCGAACGAGCTTTAGGCGATCGCGTTGCTGAAGAAGCCAACCGCCGAATGTGGCACATGCGATTAGTCGAAAGTTTTGTTGCTGTTTCTGGTAGTTATGTTAAAGACAAACCTACAGTAGAAAGATTTGCCGAAACTACCTTATTGTTAAGAGATATGGTGAAGAAAATTCAAGGTAATAACGATCCTTTGCGTCGTCCCCAATTAGGGAAGCAAAAAGTCAAAATTACCATAGGCGAACCGATATCTATTTCGGAACGATTCCCGACATATAAAGCTAATCGTGTCGGTGCAAAGCAAGCTGTTACAGATTTTACTAATGATTTACAGCAAGCAATGGAGAATTTAATTTAACTATTAGGTAAGATTTATCCTCACTATTATTAGCTAAAAATTAGTTGACTCTGTTAATTGCTAAGTGGCTTGGTAGTCGCTTTATAATCTTTAAAGCTTAAACTTTATACTACGAGGTTATAAAATTTCATTGACTACCATTGGCTCCTATCAGGTAAAAATACGACTCAAATCAAAGACAGAAGATATTGCTTTTCTCTGCCAATCTGAAGCAAATGATATGCCGACCGATTGGTCTTGTCACTGGTTAAATTTCTGGAAAAACGCTAATTTTGAATGTGAGAATATAGTCAAACTGGTTTATGAAGGCAAAATATGGGGATTAGTGCACTACGGTCTTTATCCCTATCCTGGAGATCCCAGGTTTATAGAAATAGAACATATAGAAGCTCATCCTACAAGTCGAGGAGATAAGGCGGAACGGTTAATTGAACCAATAGGGAAATGGTTAATTTGGTATGCAACTAAGGTAGGTTTGGAATTTTGCCAAACACAAGCAGATGATCCACTGCTGATCCTAGAAGCTCTAGATACAGCTGTGTCATACTACAGAGATAAGGTTCAAATGGAGTATCTCGGTTTCTCACGTAGCACCCCAGGAGAAGATTTGTATGGCTTCAGATTTTCACGAACAGCAGCAGCAGAGTTCTGTCAGCGACATGAAAGCCAATGGGGAGGAGCAAAACCATATGAGCAGTGATGAAATCAGAGCAGGGTCAAGTGAGATAATGACTCATGCTCAAAGACAAGCTTTTCTGAAAACATCTTCTTTAGGTAATTTATTTGGAGTTGCACATTTACTCCCTGAAATAGAGGAAAGTACGAGTGGCGACTATAATTTTTCTAATCAAGATAAATTTGCAAATAAATTATTTGTCGGCGAACAAAATTTTCAATGTTATGAAGTTTTAAAGATTTCTAGAAAAGGTCATGTAAAATGGGTAAGAACTGTATCTTGGATGCAACTGTATTTAAAGATTGAAAACAATTTATCCAATAGAAAAAAATTAACTATAGTTTAAGTTTTAAGAAGAAATTTATACATTTAACAAGAATGCACTGACTTTGAAATTACAACAGTCAGTGTCATGATGCTTGTTCTGATCTGTTATTGATATATTCATTTATAGTAATGTAATCGCCTGAAGCATATTCAGCACGAACTGCTTGCATTTCTGTTTGTGTTTCTGCATCATCTTCGTAAACCGCTTCTTCAGCTTCAAAAATTTGTTGCTCAATTATATCTTGTAGCTGAAGTTTTTCTTCTAAATTCAGGGAAGATATTGCTTGTGCTAAATCTTCTAAGGAGAGTTGTAGTTTAACAATAGCTGGCATATTTTTACTTTTACTCTTGTTGGTTTCTCTGAAAAATTTACCGCATCTATATTGCTGCTAAAATCAATACATTTATTAATCGTAAGACATTTACACTGGAAATATCTTGGATAATTCCAAGACTGAATCAGTAAAATTTGGTAAATTAACTGACTCATTAGATAGAAAAATTACCTTGCGGCGATAACCAAATTTACCTTGTGAAGCTTGATAACGCTCACTGTAGCATTCTAGATAATTATCTACTAAATTAAATATCCAATAATCGGAAATACCTGCTTCTGCATAAAGGGGTAGCTTGACTTCTTGGTCATATTTTAAAGAAGAATCAGCAATCTCAATTAAGAGTAAAATATCAGATGGAGTGGGATGATTTGCTAGATAGTCGTCAGCACGATTTCGCGCAATCACCAAATCGGGTTCGGGTTCGCTGTTGTCAGCAATAGTAATTGGATCTTGGGTTCTAATAGTTCCTTGTTCTTTAACAAGCTGGAATAACTCTCTAGACAACCGGGTAAGACAAACAGAATGCGGTTTACCTTTAGCTGCCATATTAATGATTTCACCGTTAATTAGCTCAACTCGCTCACCTTCTTTAAAAAAGCCGAGTTCTGCTAGGCGGTGATATTCAGCTATGGTAAAGCGTTTAGCGGTGCTTAGGCTCATAACAAATATGGAAATGCAGAGTTATTTGCATCTTACACTTTTATACGGAAAATAGGCGGACTGGGAGCTTACCCTTTCCACCTGTAAGGTTTATTTAGCACAGTATATTTGCTTGCTTAAGTT
Organism: Tolypothrix sp. FACHB-123; assembly: GCF_014697075.1. Lineage (GTDB taxonomy): Bacteria > Cyanobacteriota > Cyanobacteriia > Cyanobacteriales > Nostocaceae > Aulosira. The sequence goes on from NZ_JACJRE010000036.1 coordinate 63,655, forward strand.
AAGTGATTCTCTAGCAAAGATGCGATCGCTTCTGGATGAACTTTCTTGTATTGCTTTTTACCAATCCTGACAACGCAGTTAGGTGCGCTGCTACAGCGTTTTTGACAACCGGTATGTTCGATTGTTACTTTGTCGATTAAACCGCGATCGCACAAAGTTTTTTCTAATTCTGATACTAAGCCTTTGCCACCTCGCTTGATACAACCAGCTTTTTGACAAACCATGATTTTGGCTTTGGTTTGAAGTGGCAGATTTTCTATAGGGCAAACACCAGTTGCTTTTACCCGAAAGGCTTTGAACTTTATTTTACCTGTGTTTGAGTTTAATTGGCTAACACCATCAACGCGGATATGTTCGCCAGGTACTAAGGTGTTACCTAAAGCACCGCGCAATTCTTTGGGAACTTTTACTTGCAAATTCCCGGCTGGGATGGCTAAACGCAAATATTTAAATTTCCCTTCATCGCCCACAAAACCCAGGAATTTACCTTCAAGGTTTAATTCCGATAATGTCCGATATTTTTCACCCATGTTTAGCAACTCACCATTCAAAATTAAACTCAAAATTAAACTTAGTTCAACCTGAATCTAAACGGGTGCTATCATGTCCAAAATAATGCTTATATGGTAATCCTATTTTAGTTGTGAAAATATCGGTTTTGGCTGTTGACTGTTGACTGTTGACTGTTGACTGTTAACCGTTAACAGTCAACAAACCTGTTTGTAATATTTCACAAATCATTTAGGATTGCTATATCATGCCCTTAAATTTAACACTAATTACAACTTTTGGCATTGCCCCAATAGTCTAAATTATGTATATTTAAACATACATGATATCTTCCGAGCTAAATTACTATAGCATTACCTAATTATTGGTCTATCATCGATATCAAATGACAAATGACAAATGATAAATGACAAATGACAAATGACAAATGACAAATGACCAAATTTAGATAGCTATAGCAATCAACTAGTTAGTCGGACATGATATAAGAGATAGATGCTTCCCCAATTACTATCTCCCCCCATAATTAATATTACGCAAGTCGTCTAGCTTCTACTGTTAGAGGTAAACTCTTTTCGTCTGGCATATCACGAAATTCTAATTCCCAGCCGTTAGCTAAAGTCAGAATTTTCCCCTCAGCGCCGTCTGTTTCTTTGACTACGATTTCTTCTAAATCTTTTTTAGCGACGTAGACAACTAAATCACCGGCATCATTCTTCCGTAGCATTACTTTCATTAATTTCCTCGACAGATTCTAGTTCTTTTTTCCGACAACCGATGACGAACCCTGTATGTAAGAAATGCACAGCATAGATATAGGATCTCTGCAAATATGTGCCAATACTTGCAACGTAGCCAACTTCTCCTTTTTTGGCTAAAACTACGCCGATGTCTTGACCGGGAAATGTGCCATCATTTTTAATCAGTTTACGCAATCTGACTTTTTGACCGATTTCAAAAGCTGGTGGTGAGTCAAGTTCAATTTCATCTTGCATGAGAATACCTCTGTTCTCTGGCTAGATTCAACAGTTCTTCGGTAGTTAGGCTACGTTTTTTCTCAATAGATTGTTGGCGTACTGCGTCTAAAACAGTTTGGGCTTCTTGGGAGTTAAGATAAATACCGTGCTGTTCGAGTACGCTAGATACTAAATGACGACCAGAATGTTTACCAACTACTAACCGTCGTTCCCAACCTACTTCTTCTGGTGCAAATGGTTCGTAAGTAACGGGATTTTGCAACACGCCATGCGCATGAATTCCTGATTCGTGAGCAAAAGTATTTTCGCCAACAATTGCTTTCCAAGGTGGAACTGTGCTACCTGATGCAGATGCAACTAGTTGAGATAGTTCTAGTAATCTGGGAGTATCAATACCTAAATCTACGTTGTAAATGCGTTTAACGGCCATGACGACTTCTTCTAAAGCGGCGTTTCCGGCGCGTTCACCCAAGCCATTGACTGTGGTATTTACTGAAGATGCTCCAGCTTTGATACCAGCAAGAGCATTAGCAGTAGCTAAACCAAAATCATTGTGGGTGTGGATTTCTAGGGGAATCATCAAGGCTGATGCTAGCCGCTTGACTTTATTGTAGGTAGTAAAAGGGTCAAGAACGCCAACAGTATCGCAAAAGCGAAACCGCGATGCACCCCATTCTTGAGCATACAATGCTACGTCTAAGAGGAAGTTTTCATCAGCTCTTGAAGAATCTTCTCCGCCTACTGCTACCCAAAGACCATTATCAACCGCAAAGCTGACACAATCTTTAAGTTTTTGCAGACTTACCCGCCATTGTCCGTGAAATTTAGCAGCGATTTGAATTCCAGAAACAGGAATTGCAATATGTACTCGCTCTAAACCGCAGACTAGAGAAGCTTTAATATCGGAAATCACCGCGCGGTTCCAGCCGAGTAATTTGGCTTGCAAACCCAAGTTAGAAATTGCTGAGATAGCGCGTGTTTCTTCCTCACCCATCGCCGGAATACCGACTTCTAATTCGGGTACACCAATGGCGTCTAAAAACTTAGCGATCGCAACTTTTTCTTCTAAGTTAAAAGCAACACCTGCTGCTTGTTCGCCATCACGTAATGTAGTGTCATTAATTAGGATTTGACTCATCTCAAACATCTCACTATGGGAATTATTCTTAATATTGTTTCTGGACTGCATTCCTGGTAGTCTGCAATCGCTACTAATGGTAAATGCCTATATAATTTCAAAAAAATGACGGTAAATGCTGAAGAATCTTAAAAGACATGATTCATGACTCTTCATTATGCTCCATAAAAACTCAAGTCATCTGTATGAGAAAGAACCAAATTCCTGTATCATTTACAAATTTTTTTTTACGTTGACGGTTGATGGTTGACGGTTGACTGTTGATTGATGACAATTAACAACTGATAACTGACAACTGTACGGGCGGGTTCACAAATATTCTCAAATATCCATGACTATCTCTCATAAACCCGCCCCTACTAACAATTGACAACTGACAACTGACCAATAGTCAACTTTGCTCATAGAGCCAGTCAAAAATTCGTTCTAGCTGCTCTAAATTTACTAGTCCATATTGCCAAAGCAGCATTGGTAAAGGGCCGTTATCTATTTTTTGATGTCGCAGCGCTACAGAAATGTCAGCACTGGAAAGTTCAAGTTCATTATGCAAAAAATTCAGGAATTGTTTCTCGCTGTTGCGAATTAACATAAGCGGGCTTTACAATTTTAGATAGGGGCAAAACTGAAAAATTAGAAATCACAACTCTGCATTTGTAACTTCAATTTTATATTTGCCAAAATATGTCAAGAAAACTTCAGATTTAGCAGATGGAAAATAACCCCAACACAAATGCAATACCAATTCGGAATTTCTAACTAACAAGCTTCAGATTTAATTTAGCTTTGGTGCGTTTGCATCTGTCACCGCAGAGGAGAGAATTGATGTTACCTCCTCAGTCTGCAATAAAATTGCTGAGGGAACAGTAACTTCTACTTCCAATTCTCCAAGCGGATTATGCATGTCTGCAAAAATTCTCAATTATCCTGACAAAATCTCCTTTGCAAGTTGAGATTTTAGGCGAGATGGGAGTTTGTGCTCAAGATTCAGGCTGATAATACCAACAATGTTCTAACCAATCTACCAATTGTTGACGAGATGCGAGAAATTGGATTAAAGTACTGCGAACTAAGATTGCTGTTTGCAGACTATCTACTCGTACCAGCAAAGAACCATCAGGCTGACAGGAACATTCGATTGTTAATTCTTGCAAGCGGTGATAAATACGCCAGCGATCGCTCAGGGGAATATGCAATACGCGATCGCCTAGAAAGTCAGAACTACTAGGGGATAACATTTATAATTGTCCTTGGTCATTTGTCATTGGTCATTTGTAATTAGTCATTTGCGATTGACTGTTGACTGTTGACTGTTGACTGTTGACTGTTGACTGTTGACTGTTGACTGTTGAGTTTTAATTCTTGCAGTTGTTGTTCTAGTTGCTCGATGCGGGAAAGCAAGGAACGCATGACGCTGGCTTCGACATCGGGGAGTTTACCATGTTCTAGGGGTTCGCCTTGTTTGCGAGAAATAACCCGCCCAGGAATCCCAACTACGGTAGAATCGGAAGGGACATCGCGCAAGACAACTGAAAGAGCGCCAACCCGAACGCGATCGCCAATTTCAATATTACCTAAAACCTTGGCTCCGGCTCCAATAACTACGTTTGCGCCGATAGTGGGATGGCGTTTACCGCTTTCCTTGCCGGTTCCACCCAGAGTCGCACCTTGATAAATTAGCGTATAGTCACCAACAATCGCAGTTTCGCCAATGACTACACCCATACCGTGATCGATAAATACACCTTTGCCAATTTCTGCACCAGGATGAATTTCAATACCCGTGAGAAACCTTCCCAGATGGGAAATCAAGCGGGGAATGAAAACTACCCGGCGACGGTGTAACCAGTGAGCTAGACGATGTAAACAGATTGCGTGTAATCCAGGGTAGCAAAAGACTACCTCTAGCCAATTACGCGCTGCGGGATCGCGCTCAAAGATAATACGAAAATCACTCAACAATGGCTCAAACAAATCGCCAGAGAGTAGATTTTTCAGCAAAGAGGTATTTGCAGAATCCGGCTTGGTAGCAGTTTTGGGATTTCTGATACTATTTAATGACTGTTGCATCGGTACTTTCTGGTTGAAAAAGCCATGTGCTATTTTTCTGCTTATATCAGGCAGCTTCAAATAGGACAGTTTAGCCGATGCCCATTGAATTTATTGGATTGATTATACTTGTACTCAAACCCTGTAACCCCCATGACAGCACAATTTAAAATTTATCTTGGGGTAGGGGTACTGGTTTTTTCTGTTAGGGGTACTAGTATTTACGAGGTAGGGGGTTCAGATATCCTGTACTCATCACCAAACCTCCAGCCTGTAATACTTCGCAATCATTTATCGAGCTTATTTTGCGATATATTAAGCTGTACTCAAACGCTATTTAATATGAAGTAAGTAGGGCAACCTATGGCATATCTGTATTCCCAGTTACCTTTCTTATTTTATTATTTTGCTAGGGGAAAAACTTAATTTCTTAATTTTCTCTTAGGATTTACTGTCTGTAAATATGCATACTTTTTCCCACAATTGAGTTGTCCAGACTTATATTTTAACTCGCGCCGCAACGCATATATGCACAGCATACACCAAAGACTCTGCACTAATCTTCCTTGGCGCACTTGGCGCACTTGGCGGTTCATTAAAATAAGTACTTGGACAAAAATATTTACAGTCATTGCGAGCGAAGCGAAGCAATCCCAGCCCTTGCGATTGCTTCATTCCGCTTCGCTCCATTCGCAATGACTTTGTGTAATTAATTCTGTCTGACTACTTATAATGCTGATTGATGAGCGATCGCATTTATCGCCATAATCAACTCACCCTTTGATTGCATAAAGAGCTTCTGAACCTCATTAAACAACTTCCGAGCCTCATTAACGAGCTTCTGAAACTCATTAAACAACTTCCGAGCCTCATTAACGAGCTTCTGAACCTCATTAAACAACTTCCGAGCCTCATTAACGAGCTTCTGAACCTCATTAAACAACTTCCGAGCCTCATTAATGAGCTTCTGAACCTCATTAAACAACTTCCGAGCCTCATTAACGAGCTTCTGAACCTCATTAAACAACTTCCGAGCTTCATTAATGAGGTTTGATTATAGCGGTTCTCATTCAGATGCGGCAAAACACATATCGCGAAGTGTAGGACACAGCAGTGCCGTGTCCCTACGGAAAACCCTATAATTACTAACTAGATGTAACTCTAGGCGATCTACCTTTGATAGCTTTGAAGCGTTCGCCTAATTGTTGAGCCACAGTTTTTAAACCTGGAGTCTTTTTCGCGGCTGTTTTTACATAGTCATAAACTGTTAAACTGCTACTCATCGCTTCACTACCGACTGCTAGTAGAGTATCATCTACTTGTTCAGTAATTTGGCGCATAGAAGTTAAAAGTTCAGTAAGTGCGGTGACTAATTGATAATCCCGAACAAGTTCTTCAACATCAAAACTGGCTGGAAGAATTTCCCGGTTCGACTGAGCAGCCGTAACGCTATTATTAACAAAGGCGAGACTTTTATCACCCATTTTTAATAATCTACGCCGTTCTTCATTGCTGAGAGTGATTAAAAACGGTAGCTTTTTTTGGATAGTCTGTAGTGCAGTCTTAATTTCTTGGATATCCTGGGGTGAAAGAGAGCCTGTGATGTTTTGATATGCCATCGTATTGTTACTGAGATATTTCTAGGTTAAAGTAGCGATAGATGCTAAGTATAGAATGCCCAGTAAAGAATGCGATCGCACAAAATTTATCTACTTATTTATGCGTTTTATTGCCGATGCTGAAGGATACTGACCAGATGCTATCAAAGCTTGACGCTCAATAATCCTTTCATCACCGTTAAAATCGAGAATACGTGCTGTCACCTCGCCAATATCTGTAATGGGTTGAATCACCGCCGCATTTAGTTGAAAATGCTCACCCCAAAAATCTCTACGTGGGTTAAAAAACCGCACAAGTTCCCCAGTTTGCTAATTAATAGAACCTAAATCACTACCTTTTTGCAGATTACAGAAAATACAGGCATAGCAGAGATTATCTGCTGTAGTTGAACCGCCATGTTTCACGCTAATTATATGATCAACTTGAAACATTAAGCCGTCTGTTCCTGGAAATAAGCAATACTCACACAGAGAATCAGCGCGATCGATAACTAAACGCCGCAATTCTACACTAATGTAAGGGCTAGACACTTTAAAGATTTACTCCGCATTCAGGTACTGATGAGCTTTGGCTTTTGCTAACCTCATAATATGCTCTAGTGTGAGGAAATGATCTAACTCTCTCTTGTCTTCTGGTGTTAGTTCTCCCGTTTTATGTCGGTAAACCAGTTCCTCTAAACGCGCTTTTGCTGAATCCGAAAGTTGAAAGTTAACGACACTTTGGGGAGTGGTTCCAGCCGCAATAAAATCTATAATTTCGTCGTAGACTTTAGCTGTATTTACAGATGTAGTCATAAGTTTATCTATTTTGATTTAATTTACAACATTAATTTTAATCTTTGTAGGGTGTGTTATGCCGTAGGCGATCGCACCTTCAATTAATAATGGCAGGTTGGTGCGTTGCGCTGCGCGACAACACATCGAACAAATACTTATGCCACATTAAATGCCTTTTCTAGTGTTTTAGGCTCCGGTAAAGGTTGACCATCTGCTAAAGAAGATTCAATTAGCATTTCTAAAACTTCCTGAGCATTTTTCAAAGCTTCTTCATAGGTATCGCCATGAGTATGACAAAATTCTCCCCATTCAGGAAGACTGACAACAAAACACTCATCTTCATCAGACCACTGAATAATTATTGTGTAGTGAGAATTCATTCTGATTCTTCCTCTTGAGTTTTTTTAATTTCTTCTAACCTTTGTAATGCATTATTAACGTCTTTTTCCTGATAAGCTTTAGCGTCATTGCCATCTTTACCAGATATAGTAACTCTCCCAGCTAGCAAGGGATGATACCAATTAGTGTGGCTACCTTTACCAGTACGATATGTAAATCCTGCTTGCAATAATAAGCTTTTAAGTTCTCTAATTTTTTTTGGCATAGCTTTAGCTTACATCCACCTTATAAGAGTAAGCCTTAACCTTGATAATTTTGCTTTCTTCTGTCTGCTTCCTCAACACGCAGCTTAATTGCTTCTTCTGCAATGCGAATATTTTCTTTAATTGGTGTACAATCTTCAGTTTTCATTGACCCATACCATATTGCTTCCGAATCAGGAGTGCGACGGCTATACAATACCCAAATTGCCTCATCATCTTCTGGGTGTGCAAGTACTATTTTAGCCTTGCCACGCCAGTAGGGTATGTTATTGCTGAGGGTACGGCACCTTCAATTATTAATTGCATCTCGGTGCGTTGCGCTGCGCGACAACACACCCTACATTTAAACTTGACAAAAACTAAATTTATCTAAGATTTTGCGGTTTTTACCAAGAGTAGGTTGTGGTTAAGCGATAATAAATACATTTGCCAATAGATGCACAGTTATGACCTGCTGCCTAAATCCAGCTTGCCACAATCCGCCAAATCCTGATGGCACAATGTTTTGCTCAAACTGCGGTATAGGATTGGTAGTGCTGAGAAACCGCTATCGCCCGATTAAATCACTAGGTGCTGGGGGATTTGGTAAAACTTATTTGGCAGAAGATATCGACAAATTGAATCAAAAATGTGTCATTAAGCAATTTGCACCACAAGTACAAGGAACTGGCGCACTGCAAAAGGCCACAGAATTATTTGAACAAGAAGCAAGGCGACTAGAACAATTAGGCGAACATCCGCAAATTCCCACGCTGTTGGCATACTTTGAGCAAGATAATCACCTTTATTTAGTGCAACAATTTATCGACGGACAGAATTTATTGGATGAATTAAAACAGCAGGGAATTTTCAACGAGCAAAAGATAAAAGAATTATTGCTTAATTTGTTAGATATTCTCAAAACAGTTCATCAATACAAAGTCATCCACCGCGATATCAAGCCAGAGAATATCATTCGTCGCAGCGATGGGAAACTGGTACTCATTGATTTTGGTGCATCCAAGCAACTGACAGCAACAGTGATGACGCAAGTAGGAACTACCATCGGTTCTTTTGGTTATGCACCACTGGAACAAATGCAGGGTGGTGAAGCTTACCCAGCTAGCGATTTATATAGTGTCGGTGCAACTTGCTTTCACCTGCTAAGTGGAATACACCCTTGGCAACTTTGGCAACGACAAGGTTATGGTTGGGTTGCGAGTTGGCGATCGCATTTACAGCAACCAGTGAGTCAAGAATTGGGGCAAATGCTGGATAAATTATTGCAAGAAGAATATCAGCAGCGTTATCAGTCTGCGGAGGAAATTGTACAAGAATTAAATCCTTCGTTACTACCTTCAGTACGTCCAAATAAGCCAGTTACTGCAACTCGAGCATCAATGCTATGGAGAGCGGGGCAGTACGCGGTGCTATTTCTGCTATTGATTGTTTTACTTGCTGTTGGTAAAGGTTTCTTTGATAAACAACCACAACAAAGGGAAACATGGCGTTATAGTCAGTTTATTCAAGAAGTAGAAAAAGGCAGAGTAGAAAAGGTGTCTTTGAGTGCAGACAGATCCATAGCTCTTGTCACTACCAGAGACGGTAACAAGGTAGTAGTCACCTTAGTCAACGATCCAGACTTAATTAATACACTAACTGCTAAAGGCATTGATATTTCTGTTTTGCGGCAAACCGACTAAGGATTTTGGTTGAAGGCATTAAGCAGATTATACTTCTATGTATTCCCTGTATTGTTTCTATTTAGCTTATTTTTATTGCTCCGTCGCCCTAAAAATGGTCGATGAAATGAGTGTGGATTTAGTAGTTTGGAGTATTTAGCTGAAAACACAAAAAATAAGTAAAATTTACCAACAACACACCATGATTAATCCTACTTACGCCTAATATCAGAAGTCGCTTTATACTTACGTCAAAATAAACCTAAAAATTCTTGGCGAGGAGTAGTGATTTATCCTAGCAGAGATATAGATGTCGGAGATAAAGAACATTTCTTAGAATTATTCCAAAGCCAGCGTATCAGTATAATTTACCTAAATGAATTAGGCGAATCTGCATCTCTACCACTAGGTATTGCTACGATAAAATTAGTAATTGAAGGGGAAGATACAGCAATTAACACAGCCAGGGAATTAATCAGACGTACCCAGCAAATAGAAAATTTACAACTTCCACAAAAACAATTACTAGAATTGATTGAGACAATCCTAGTTTATAAATTCCCGCAAATGAGTCGAGAGGAGATAGAAGCAATGTTTGGTTTAAGTGATTTAAAGCAAACGCGAGTTTACCGAGAAGGACGTTTAGAAGCAAAACTAGAAGCTGTACCTAAGCTGTTAGCACTGGGTTTATCTGTAGAACAGATAGCGCAGGCGTTGGATTTAGACATTGCACAAGTTCAGCAGGTAGCACAGCAAACACGCCCAAATCAATAAATTAAGATTAACGCGATCGCCATCTAAACTAGAAATATCAGCAAAACCCCATACTTGGAGGTGCAGCAGTGGTACAACAAGTCACACCAGAAAACACCATCGAAGTCATCTACCCCCAAAGCGACGGACAGCCAATGGCGGATAATACAGAACAATTTGCATGGATTGTCAAAATTAAGGAAAATTTAGAAATTCTCTTTGCATCGCAAGCGGATGTATTTATCGCCGGAGATTTGTTTTGGTATCCAGTTCAAGGAAACCCGAATATTAAACAAGCGCCCGATACAATGGTAGTTTTTGGTAGGCCTAAAGGTAAACGGGGTTCTTATTTACAATGGGAAGAAGATAATATTCCGCCACAGGTAGTATTTGAAATCCTATCGCCTGGTAACACCCTCAAAGAAATGACCAAAAAATTGCAGTTTTACCAGCGTTACGGCGTAGAAGAATATTATATTTACGATCCAGCTAAAAATGATTTAAATGGCTTACTCCGTTCTGGCGATAGTTTTGAAGTCATCGAAGAAATGAATGGCTGGGTAAGTCCGCGTTTGGGAGTCCGTTTTACACTAACACCGGATACCCTAGAAATTTTTTCTACATCTGGTCAAAAGTTTTTGTCACCTGTAGAAATTGACCAGCTACGGGAACAGGAACGTCAACGTGCTGAACAGGAACGTCAAGCCAAGGAAGCGGCTTTACAAGAATTACAACAAGAGCGCGATCGCTATCAAGAATTGTTAGCTAAACTCAAAGCGCAGGGAATTGACACAGATAATTTGTAATTAGCGATCGATAAAATGCGATCAAGTATGAGTAACAGCGATCGCAATTTTGCCAACAGCACGTTCTGTTTCACTTTCTGTATGCGCTGCTGCTAATTCCTGTAAAGGATATGTGCGGTGAATCACAACACGCATTTTACCCGCTTCAATCAACTCTTTTAAATACAGCAAGTCTTTAGTATTGGGTTTTTCTAAAATAAATTTGACCTTTTGACCTGGTAGGAAGACTGTTAAAATACTCTGCACGAAACTTTCAACGCTGGGTAGGGTGGTGATGTATACCCCATTGGGTTTGAGGACTCGTTTGCATTCAGAAGGCGATCGCTTACCCACAACATCGAAAATAATGTCATAGGGTTCTGTATCTTTAATAAAATCCTGTTGTGTATAATCAATTACCCTATCTGCTCCCAAAGACTTCACAAAATCCAAGTTTTTCGTACTGCAAACTCCCGTCACCACAGTATCTAAAGCCTTAGCAATTTGCACTGCAAAAATGCCTACACCACCAGCAGCGCCATTAATCAAAATACTTTGACCTGACTGAATATTACCTTGGTCGCGCAACGCTTGCAAAGCTGTAAGCGCAGCTAAAGGAACAACAGCCGCTTGTTCATAATTTAAATTCGTCGGTTTAGGAGCCACTATATTTGCTGGAACAGCCGCAAATTCTGCATAAGCGCCCCCAGGTACAGCAGCACTTCCATAGATAGCGTCCCCAGCTTGAAAACCTGTAACCCCAGAACCAACTTCTACAACTTCCCCCGCCAAATCAAACCCCAAAATCATCGGGAATTTATTCCCCGTGAGGAATCGCAACATTCCCTTGCGGATTTTCCAATCAACAGGATTAACACTACTAGCGTGAATCTTCACAAGTAATTGGTCAGGTTTAATCGTCGGTTGTTCCACATCCTCATACTGCAAAACCTCAGCAGAGCCATATCGGCGGATAACAACAGCTTTCATCCCCATTCCTCCTTGCTACCCTGTTTTTCTCTATGAATACAGTGTAATGGCGATCAACTGTTAAATGTTGACCGTTGACTGTTGAGCATTGACTAAATAGCAAGTAAATATACTCCTTTCGACTTCTTTAGAAAAAGAAAAATTCCGATAAAAAAGTAAAGTTTTTGAGAATTATGTGCATTAATAGAGATAGGTAAACCATTCTGTAAGTCTTATCTAACAAGCTTTCACAACTTTATTGCACATCATTTCTAATGAAATCTTAAAACAATATGAATTACATTTTTACCCAAAAAAAAATGATATGTTGGATACAGAATTGAATTTCGCACGTATCTGGAGTAGAACGACGTAGACTACTCCAGTTTTTCCCCCTCAATTCCCTATCACTACTAGCTTTGGGTGAGGTTGGGGAAGTGTTTGAGTACAGACATTTATGTCTAAAAATAATCTAAATTTAAGCTCCAAGCCTTGTGGGTCATGGATTTTAGCTGAGTACAAATAAATCCTGTACCCCACTCCAGAAATACTTGTACCCCAATGAGAAAACACTAGAACCTCTACCCAAAAGAAATTTTTTAAAGTCTGGAAATGCTTACAAAATATGACTTACAAAAATTGAGTACAAGCTTAATAAATCCAATAAATTCTATCCTAGATACCAGCCAAGCGATCGCCAAAATGGCTGCTATAAATCATATATCGCCAATCACTTAACGCTTCTAAACAAAAGCGAAAAGTGAGTGGAGGGATGAGATAGCACCATGCCTCTGTGAATAGAAGTCGCGGCTTTCAGTACGCACAAATTCTACCCACGACCCAAACGTTGACACACACCAGCCGAAAATCAAGGATTGTAAGCCTGCCCTACTCTAATATTTGATGTTATCATCAGCATCACCCCGCAACAGAGTAAGTTCCTGCGAGTAACGAGTAGAAACCGCGACTTCAATTCCTAGGCATCAAGAGTAGCAACGGCATCTCTCACAGTGGCAGCCAGTCCACCGACCCTTGCGAAATTCAATGACACCACCGTCTACAGGACTCCTCACCTCCTCCAATCAGGAACCCACCACTACCCAAGCCAAATCAGGTGGTTGCGGATGCGACAGCAAAAGCAGCGCCACCGTAGAAATGGACGAAAAGCTCAAGGAACGCATTGCCAAGCATCCCTGTTATAGCGAAGACGCACACCACCACTACGCAAGAATGCACGTTGCAGTTGCACCCGCCTGTAACATTCAATGCAACTATTGCAACCGAAAATATGACTGTGCTAACGAAAGCCGCCCTGGAGTGGTTAGCGAGTTACTCACCCCAGAAGAAGCAGCCCACAAAGTATTGGTGATTGCAGGTAAAATTCCCCAAATGACAGTCTTGGGAATTGCTGGCCCTGGTGATCCGTTGGCGAATCCAGAAAAAACTTTTCGCACCTTTGAGCTAATTGCAGATAAAGCGCCAGATATTAAACTGTGCTTATCAACCAATGGTTTGATGCTGACCGAATATGTCGATCGCATTAAACAACTCAATATAGATCACGTTACTATTACCCTTAACACAATTGACCCGGAAATCGGCGCACAGATTTATTCTTGGGTTCACTACAAGCGCAAGCGTTATAAAGGCGTTGAGGGAGCGAGAATTCTGCTAGAAAAGCAGATGGAAGGATTACAAGCCCTCAAAGAAGCCGATATCTTGTGTAAAGTCAACTCGGTAATGATTCCGGGAATTAACGACCAGCATTTGGTAGAAGTAAATAAATTCATTCGTGAAAACGGTGCATTCCTGCACAACATCATGCCGTTGATTTCTGCACCAGAACACGGCACACACTTCGGTTTAACCGGTCAGCGCGGCCCCAGTACCAAAGAACTCAAAGAAGTTCAAGATCAGTGTGCTGGTAACATGAAAATGATGCGCCACTGTCGTCAATGCCGAGCCGATGCTGTAGGATTGTTAGGAGAAGACCGCAGCCAAGAATTTACCAAAGATAAATTCCTGGAAATGGCTCCCGAATATAATTTGGAACAACGCCAAGAAGTTCACGAAGGTATTGAGAAATTTAAACAAGAAATAAAAGCCGCCAAAGAAAAGGCGCTAGCTGGCAAGAAATTTGCTAACAATCCCAAAATCCTGGTTGCTGTTGCAACTAAAGGTAGTGGATTAGTTAACCAACACTTCGGTCATGCCAAAGAATTCCAGGTTTACGAAGTGGATGGTCAAGAAGTACGCTTTATCAGTCACCGCAAAATAGACCACTATTGCCAAGGTGGATTTGGAGAAGAAGCCACTCTAGACAATATTATTAAAGCGATCGCAGATTGCAAAGCGGTTTTAGTCTCCAAAATTGGGAACTGTCCCAAAGAAGAATTGCACAAAGCTGGCATACAGACTGTTGAAGCTTACGACGTAATTGAAAAAGTTGCTTTGGAATATTACGAGCAATATGTCGAAAGCTTAGAGAAATAGGGACTAGGGGCTAGGGACTAGGGGCTAGGGACTAGAGACTAGGAAAATTATACCCAATGCCCAATACCCCATGCCCAATGCCCCATGCCCAATCCCCCATAAGGAGAATAATCATGGCTTACAAAATTACTGGCCAATGTATTTCCTGTGATTTATGTCTTTCTGTATGTCCCACTGGTGCAATCAAAATAGTCGATGGTAATCGCTGGATTGACCCCGAACTTTGCACAAACTGCGTCGGTAGTATACATACAGTACCTCAATGTAAAGCTGGTTGTCCCACTTGTGATGGTTGCGTTCAGCAGCCGACAGATTATTGGGAAGGTTGGTTTGCTAACTACAACCGCGTTTTAGCGAAGTTAACTAATAAAGAAGATTATTGGGAACGTTGGTTTAACTGTTATTCTTAGAAGCTTCCACTATCAAATTAAAAAGATGCGTTAAGGACAGCCCATCGCAAACAAATGGCTACTCAACAATAAATGAAAATTGTAACTATTAGCTTACTGAAAAATGAATTTAATGCCAAAATGACGACTTGAATACTCATACCGCCCATAAATTCTTGTATAACTAAACTGGTTAGCTGACACTCACGGTACAAAAATATCTTGCTACATGACAACTGAAAGTGCAAATATAAGAACTAGGAATTTCAAAGAGGTAATTATGGTTCCGCTGGAATGGGTTGTCATGCTGGCGTGGAACAAAGAGTGTGGCGAAACTCTAAAATTATTGCGCGGTAAAAGGTCTAGGCGCGAAATTGCAGATGCTGTTTCTCAGCAAGGTGTTGAATGCTCACAAGAGTACATCAGAAAACTGGAAAACGGTGAAGCCGCCTCCGTTTCCACGAAAATTATCACTACAATTGCTAAAACCCTTGATGTTGAGTTGATTGAAATAATTTATGACTTGCGTGTTGAAGTCACAACAATAGTTTGTACTAAGAGTTGATTTTTGTACTCTGAGTTGTTATTTTAGATAATGTCAAAGTGAAAGGCGATCGCTTAGAGCCTGGAAAACTTATGCGATCGCCTTTTAATCCTTTAACAGGAAATACCATTATGACTCAAACCATCTATAGCTATCAACAGCTGCAATACAAATCCATAGCTCGACTCAAGCAAATCTACAATGACATCATCTGCACAGTTGAGGTACTTGACAAGCGGTGCAAGGATGTCTGGATTAATGCGATCGCTGAGTATCAAGCTAGCAGGATTCAGACAGTGGTTGACACTACCCTTGACGAACAACCCACGGATGAAGCTATTGCCTCGCAACTGATAACAGTAGCAATCAACTTCTACCACCATGAAGTCTACGTAGGTAAAAAACTCATAGCTTACATGGTCTACGATAATGACGAATTTGTTATGCAACCTTGGTTGGTTATGGTTAACGGCAAAGAGATTTTCCGCGCCACTACATCTGCCAAATGCTTGCGCTACATTCAATGGCATTACCATGACGGCACACTCAACCCATTCGACCAAATTGAACTGGCTGAAGTCCCAGAAGTCCCGACAATTATGAAAATTTCTTTTTACGAGCAAGAAGCATTTGTTGGTGAGCAACTGATAGCTAGGATTAGCTACGATTATGGAAATTACGAAAATCTATACTGGCGGGTGATAATTAACGCTAAAGAGATTTTTCGAGACATTAGCCCAGCCAGATGTCACAGTTACATTAAACAAATCTACCAGCAAGGTAAACTCCCATTACAAGAGTAGTTATACCTAGAAAAACATTTGCTATCAAAGAGCTACTCTTTGCCCACGACTGATACATATCTGCAATACTTGAACTCTTACCCCTAGAGAATAGCGATCGCTTCTTTCGCATGAGGCGCAAGTTCAGTAATTGGTAACAGTCTCAAACTCACTGTGAGCAGCAATTTCTATTACTGCTCACTCCTACATGCATTTTTTCAAAAGTGATATTGCGTCAACTAAGTTTCACGTTGGCAAGGAGGTAAAGGATGAGTGTTATTGTCTCATCGAACAAAACATCTGTGCTTGTTATATTGCGACGAGAGTATCTAGAAATTACTGGTAACTTCTGTGCTGCCAAGTTGATTGAGTATTTCAGACATTGGACAAAGTGGAAGCTGAAAAATCATCGCACTCCTTGGGTTTATCAACCACTCAAGAAAATCTATGCTGATCTTATGGGTGAACATAGCTTACATGTTATTCGGAGTGCGATCGCCTTACTGGAGGAGATGGGTATTATCGAAAAGCAGAAAAATCCAGGTAATGGGCAGGATAGAACTTGGCAGTATAAATTACACCATGATGTACTTAATCAGCTATTGGAACATCGCAAGGGCAAAACTGAATCTTCCAAATTCACTGTAGAATCACATCTTAGATCAGATCCTGAAACTTCTAAACCACAACAACATGCTGTTGAGGAAAAAAAGCATGAAAACGTGGAAGAAGAGGTTTTATCACCCCAACCCGATATTTGTGATTACGCCCAGGAGTCAGTTCGCCAAGCTGCACAACCACAGCAAACCCAGATTACTCACTTGGCTGATGAATTAGAACAAGATGACTCAACTGACGAGATAGATCCTGATGAAGACATATTTTCCGCGCCGGAAGTTAAAGTCGATTCAAGTATGGATAAGCCCAGCAAGCGCGAGATTGCAGAGATATGTACTGAGTTGCGACGACTGCGGATTAACCCTGAACCTTGTTTGGGAGTGGTGAAGAAATATTGGGGGAATGTCGCTGGTGCGATCGCTCGTGTAAAAGAAGCAATTCACGAGGAATGGTGCGATAATCCCACTGGATTATTTATCAATAGCTGCAAGAGTGGGGCTAAGGCGAAAAATACGGTGACATCAGATGTGAGTGCTTGGTTTGAGTGGGCGAGGAAGCAGAGGATTGTGCTAGCGATGTCGGGTGGAGTGGTTTATACGTCGGATGGCGATGCGGTGGAAGTTGGGGAGATGATGCAGCGCTTTCCGGTTGTGGAGTAAAGTAAAAAGATTGATGATTTCATCACTTTGGGCGTACCAAAAAAAGATATTGTGCTAGGTTTTCATCCTCCTTTCATGCGGGAGATGAGTGACTATGCTGTGGGCTAAAAGTAGAAGAATTAAAAAGGCGATCGCTTGATGAACTAAGTAGGGCGATCGCGCTTTGGTCAAAATGGATTTAATGATAGATTTGCGATCGCTTGATGGATAAGTTTCAACTAGCAGCAAAGTCAGTAAATTTTCTTTTATATGGGGCTTTAAAAGCCAAAACTATATCTTGTTTAGGAACTCCAGCTTCTACTAATTCATTAGCTACTCCGATTTCCGTTCCATCGCGTTCGATCCAAATTTTGCCATCTTTAATTTCTACGTAAATAATACAACCAAATATTCGCGTTAGGTCTTGCCAACCAATATTTATAACTTGATAGCGATCACGCTCAGTGTCAAATAACAATTTGACTTCTGTCTGGTTATTTGAGGGATTTTTAGCGTGATTTTCCAGAATTTTTTGGACTATTTCTGGATAATTTAGTCTCTCCATATAACAATCTCCTCTCGCTCTGGATCAAAAATTAGTAATTTAACTTGATATTCCCCAATTATTCTTTGAATAAACTTCCGACTAAAAAACTCATTATAAACATCTACTGGAACGGCTAAATACAAAATCCGCTCTGGTTCTGTCAACCTCAATGCTGAACGGTAGTTTAGACATTGACCAAGAGCTAGGTGAAATTCAGTTACGTCTGAGGCTCCTAAAAAAGATTTTATCTCTACTGCTATTTTTTTACCAGTTTTTTCAGCAGCCAAAATTCTCTCTGCTGTTAGGTCTATGTAAAAATCAATATCCTCAACTTGAATAAATAGATGCTCGTCAGTAATTGTCCATTTATCTTTTTCGAGGGCTGTTTTAACTGTATTATGAAATATATCTTTAGCTGGCATACATATATTAAATATATTTAACCAATACTCATATTATAAGGCGATCACTCTCTGAAATAAGTAGGGCGATCGCAACTTGGTAGAAATTATTAATAATGTGCTACTGGTTTAACTTGCTGTTTAGTATCTTTGATAATTTTGACATCTGGCAGTGAAATCATATGGCGAGCAAAAAAATAGCCTGAAAAGCTTAGGGAATAAAGTTTATATCAAGTTATGATTAAAAAATATAGATCTACTTCTAAGTAAATCTCTATGTCTATATTGTTACTAATATTTTATCTTTCTAGGTTGTCTATGTCTCAGTATAGGCAAAAAATTTTACTCAGGGTTTACAATCCGCTCTATCTTGATAGCTCCACCACATTACTATAGGAAAACCGCTAGAATATTTTTGCAGGCATGATATTTGGTTGATAGGACTCATTAGTTTTTTTGATACAACCTATCACCACGCAGTTCACATCTTATCATTTACCAGTTTTAGCCACACTGAGTATTATAAACCTCATATTTATCTATGTAGCGATCACCTGTAAATTCTTACCAATTTCCCAATGCTGGGAATAGCTTCTGTCTCATCTAATTTTTCTTGTGTGGGAAATATCCACCGTTAATTCCTTGTCCATGAAAGTTAGGAATGCCATCAGCATCACCACTTTTGAATAATACCTTGGTAATTTGGAATATACTTTATATTTTCTTCCAAATTTAACCTTGACATTTTGAATTCTCCTAAAGATATAATTGTGGGTACAATTAACAATTTAACAGCCAAAAATTAATTAAATATCAACCTAAGCCGGGGATGTGAATCACCGGCTTTTTTGGTAAGTCAACCAATATCCCAATCCATGTAAAAATCATGAAAATTTCAATGTCATCAATATTAATAATAAGTATTTATGATGCTTTGAATTTAAGTTAAACATGGTTATTTGGCATTCTAACTCAGGATGTTGAACTTTTAAATTGGCAACAAATTGAGAATTGAAAAACTAAATTAATGAGAGGAATAATTATAATGAATCAGACAAACTCTGTCTTACAGCAAGAAGAAATGATAGTAGGTACATACAATATAATCATCCGGCACTTAGATATAAAAGACAAAGAAAAGCCTAGCCAAAACGACTATATTCAAGCATTTAAGCTTTTACCGGATTTTGTTCTCAAGGGTAATGGAATTTTAATTTCTGACTTAAATGAAGGACATTTAGGAGTATTACTGTCTTCTCATCGAGATGCTTTTAAGGCTATACATAAGTGGTTAGTTTACTTTGATAGCGCTAATAATAATAGCTTTCCTATTGATCCCCCAGAACTGCCTTTTGATTGGGAGTTGGACTATGAATCTCATGCTAAACAATCTTGGGCTTTCCTAAATCTCTGCAAAGAAATTCTCAACCACGACCAATTTGGATGGAAAGAGTCAATTAAAGATCTTTCTGCTGCTGAACTTTGGTTTAGCTGCGAATTTGAGAAATTGGAGAATACTTTTAAAATAACAGGAATTTTAGGGGAAAGTGATTGGAGAGGAAAACATTCTGATTGTGATGCAATGTCAAAACAAATTAGGGAAAACTTTGATTCTCTTCATTCACGAAGATTTGCAGACGCTTGTGACTTTCAGCCAAATCAAATTCAAAGTTGGGATTCTACAGATGAGGCGATCAGAGTACACGCTGAAAAAATTGCACAACAGGACTTTCAGTTTCGTTATATCTACTACAACTACATCAATATTCGGAAACAAACTCTCAGAAGCATTCGTAATAATCCCAATCTACAGTTTGCTGCTTTAGGAGAAAATCGTCTTCTATCTGTCGGTGGGAAGGGTAAGCGAGGCAAAAGTCGAAAACCGACAAAGGGGTTTTGTAAACAAAAGTAACAAGTTTCAAAAAAGATGCACAAAGGATGAAATTTAAAATCTGCTCTGACAAGCTAGTTTCAGAGCAGATTTTTTTAGGAGATGACATAAACGAGTAAATGATAGTTTTTATTTTCTAATTCCTATTTGTAATAAATGGACAAAATAAATTGCAAAGGAGTAGTTTAAAGCTGAAATAATCCCTTGATTTGACCAGCTTTTGTGCATATCCAGCAGGTATTGGTTTCTTTATGGCATACAT
The DNA here is from genome assembly GCF_014697075.1 of Tolypothrix sp. FACHB-123. Taxonomy (GTDB): domain Bacteria; phylum Cyanobacteriota; class Cyanobacteriia; order Cyanobacteriales; family Nostocaceae; genus Aulosira. Next base: position 84,057 of record NZ_JACJRE010000036.1, read on the forward strand.
CGCCATGTCTGGCAATCCTGAATCCCCCACATTGGGTGCAGGCCTAATTGTTGCTAGTGCTACAACCAAAACCACTTTAGGATCTTTTAGCAACCCTGTTACCTTACTAGCAGTGTTTGGTCTATTGTTAACGGCAGGTTTGATGGTGCGTCAAATCAAAGGTGGGATATTGTGGGGTATTCTCGCAACTTCCTTACTAGGATGGGTGTTGGGAATTGCACCTGCACCTCAAAGATTGATGGCGTTGCCCCATTTTCCAGTTCATTTGTTTGGTCAAGCATTGATGGGCTGGAAGTATTTTACTCCCAATCAGACTTTTAACTTGATAGCAGCAATATTTATCCTACTGTTCGTGACATTGTTTGACAGTATTGGTGCATTGATGGGGTTGGGACAACATGCTGGTAGACTTGATAGTAGTGGAAAATTGCCACGTTCACGCCAATCTTTGTTTGCGATCGCAATTGGTACAGCTTTTGCTGCCATGGTAGGAATTTCCCCGGTTGCTCCCTACCTGGAGTCAGCAGCAGGTATTTCCGAAGGCGGACGGAGTGGAGTTTCCTCGCTGGTTGTCAGTATTTTATTGCTCTTTTCAGTTTTGTTTTTACCCCTACTGGCGGCAGTACCCGCTTTTGCTACCGCACCTGTGCTAATTCTTGTAGGCGTTTTGATGTTGGCTGGTAGTATCAAGTCGATTAACTGGGACGATTTAAGCGAAGCAATTCCGGCATTTTTAATGATTTTGATGATGCCGATAACTTTCTCCCTAGCTAATGGATTAGCCATCGGATTGATCGCCTATCCATTAATGAAATTGTTCCAAGGAAAAATCCGGGAAATCAGTCCGACACTCATGTTTTTAGGCTTGGCTTCTGTCTTGTTCTTAATGTTAATGACGTTGCAAAAGTTATAATCTAGTAACGATAGTCAATAGCTGTAACAAAGTTACCATCTACACAAATTTTTTTAACGCAACCATTGAGGATTGCTCTTTTATCTTGCGCTTGGAGTCCTTGCCAATAATTTTTATTCGCAAAAGCCCGTATAATGCGTTCTTTAGCAATCAAGACTTTTCAATAGTCATTGGTGAAATAGTAATCTATTCTGCTTCTGTTCCCAAAACAACACCTTCATACAGAAGTGCGATGGCTACACCCGCCGCAGGCATCGCTAATTCAAAAAGGCGATCGCATTGTCTTTAGCAACAATCCGTACAGTCCAAGAATGGGTGTACGCAGTTGATGATGGCAACTTAAGTTCATTAAAACAAGCGTTGACGTATCCAATGATTACGAGACCAGATACAAATTAGCCACATTCCAGAAACTAAAGCACCTATGCTCCATTTAATAGTATTTTTTATCAGACTCAAGCGTTGGTTTGCTTGTGCTTTTTTGGTTGTCGCATTAATTTGGTTTATAGAAGCAGTAATATACTGTGAGAATTTAATTTTAATATCTTCTAATTGTTGAGAGGTTTGAATTTTTAAAGGCTCAACTTGATTTTGTGTTAAGCGTAAAAGCTCCTCCATTTCTACTGGTGTTTTTACTTGTGCTAATTGTGCTTGCGCTTGTTTGAGTTGGTTTATTTGTTGTTCAATTTGAGTAGTATATATTTGAGTGTTTTGGCGATCAATTCTGATGCTATTAACAATACCCAAAGGAGTTAGTAAAAGCAAAAATATAGCAAATAATAAAGTAAACCAGTATGTTAGCTTTAAGAATAGTCTTTCCCATTTACTGCGTAAATTATCTTCACCATAAAATATACAACATAGACTAATTAAAGGTATAGCTATCCTTTCCACTAAATCACCAAACACTTTAAATTCCCAAGCTGGGTTCATCAGATCTGGTGGTATGAATATTATTCCTAGTTCTAATATAAACAATAATAGCAAACAATAGCCAACTAAACGAAAAGTTAGTATCGAACGAACAATATTATTATTGGATTTCCACAATAGTGGAATCTGTTCAATCAAAATTTCTTTATCTAATGGAGTCATATGCTAAAAAATTATGGTTCTTTAGTACTTGTTATGCTAAACTAACAATCAAAATGCCAGTTTAACAAGCATCTAATTCGGAAGTTTTCAAAGTTTCTAAATCCATAAGCCGAG
>NZ_JACJRE010000037.1 GCF_014697075.1 Tolypothrix sp. FACHB-123
TGGAACCACTCTGACCCCATCCCGAACTCAGAGGTGAAACGCTGCTGCGGCGACGATAGTTTGAGGGTAGCCTCCTGCCACAATAGCTCGATGCCAGGTTTATTCTTCCACTCATAAAGCCTTTCTAATTAATTTTAGAAAGGCTTTTTGTTTATCTGAAGCTGATAAGATAGCCTCATATTCTGACAATTGATTACATGCAACCTTCGTTCGGAAAGTTTGAGCCATGACTTCGCAACGTTTGTATAGTGCAATACCTTTGCCAATTTCCTTGGCAATACCTGAAACGCCGTCTTCGTTGGTTAATGCCAAGAACTCTTGACGAATTGCGTATTGCGTTCTGCACTTTACTTCCAACTTGGAAATTTAACCAAATCTATCATTGCATCAATTGCCGGACGAAAGCACATTCTTGAGGCTCTATCTGTTGCCAGATTTTAGAGAATTGGTATTACTTGCTCTCACACATACATCTGCGGTAAAAAGTTTTTAACTTTTCTGTTGTTGGTTCCATCTCACCCCCCGCTTTTGTCCTGATTGAGTAAAACCCAACATAATATTAGGTAAATGCTGGGTTTCATTCAAATTAACTAGCGGTATTATGGGGTGGTAATTGTTCTGGTGGTGCTTCTGCTGGGGGAGCAAGTACCGCATCCGGTGCAATTTCTTCCACAGGAATCGGTTCTTTATGCTCAATTTCCGAATGTGCTTGTGCTGCTTCCACTAATTCCGGCGATGGGGGATTTGGTGGAATCACTTCTGGTAGAGTCTCAGTTGTCGTAGCTGCTTCTGTAGTAGTAACTACCTCTTCAGTTGGTATTTCTGATATGGTAGTTTCCAGCTTGGTAGTAGTAGCTACTTCTTCTACTGCATTTTGTGTGACAGCAGTAGTATTGTCGATAATCTCTACAGTCGGTAAAACTTTGCTAGCAGCAGATGTTGCTGTAGTTGTTGATTTTGGCGGTACTTTTGGCGGAGTTTTTTGAAGTTTATCTTTGACTCCAGTCAAGGTGTTACTAACACCCTTTTGCAACTGGCCTAATCTATCTGTTAAAGACAGCTTAGTCACCTGTTGCTGAATTGAAGTTTTCACCGCTTCCGAACTGGGTACTGGTGTCTGTTGTAGCTTTGGTGTCACTTGGCGACGTAATGATAAAGTTTGCCAACCAAACCAACCCAAAAGAGCAACACTAGCTACATGACCCAGCAAAAGACCGCCATTAATGCGTTGTGCAAAAACCCATAATATCAGTGCGTAAAACAGCCCTACACCACTCCAAATAAAATCATTCTTGCGATGGATTTCTGGAAAAAAGAAAGCTGCTAAGTAAATGGCTAAGCTCCCAAGACCCACCGCTAAAGCTAGGACATATGCCAGCATTATTTGGTAACTCCTTACTGTGTCCTTTTTACTGGGGATTAAGAGTTAGAGGTTAAGGGTTCAGGGTCAAAAAATACTCAAGTCCCTAGTCCCTAATGTCTAGCTCCTAGCCCCTTTGATCGGATATTTCAATTTTGCAAATTTTACAAGTTAATTGTTGATTTAGATACAAATTAAAACTAAATATCTATGTTAGCTGTGTATTTTTGCAGCCAAAATAAATTCTTTCTTAATGTCTTCTTTAGGAGAGAAGCGAAAATATCGGACTACCCTAAAGATAAAAGGATCTGCAAGAGTTAGCCAAACATAGTTTATGACCCTACAAAGCTTTGGTGTGATTGGTTTAGCCGTTATGGGCGAGAATATCGCTCTGAACGTCGAGCGTAATGGCTTCCCAATTGCAGTTTATAACCGCTCCAGAGAAAAAACCGACGCCTTCATGGCTCAACGCGCGCCAGGACGGAACGTCAAAGCCGCCTTCACCTTGGAAGAATTCGTTGCTGCACTAGAACGTCCCCGCAAAATTTTAGTGATGGTGCAAGCTGGTAAGCCAGTTGATGCGGTAATTGCTCAATTAAGACCCTTGCTGGATGAAGGCGATATCATTATTGACGGTGGCAACTCTTGGTTTGAAGACACAGAACGCCGCACCCAGGAATTAGAACCCACTGGACTTCGCTACATTGGGATGGGCGTGAGTGGTGGTGAAGAAGGCGCACTCAATGGCCCTTCACTCATGCCTGGTGGGACAAAAAGCTCTTACGAGTATTTGTCACCAATTTTTAACAAAATCGCGGCGCAAGTCGATGATGGCCCTTGTGTAACATATATTGGCCCCGGTGGTTCTGGTCACTACGTAAAAATGGTTCACAACGGCATTGAGTATGGTGATATGCAGCTAATTGCTGAAGCCTACGATTTGCTGAAAAATGCCGGTGGACTCGATCACAATCAGTTACACGAAGTCTTCGCTCAATGGAACACCACTGATGAACTCGATTCATTTTTGATTGAGATTACGAAGAATATTTTCCCCTACATCGACCCTGAAACAAATTTACCGCTCGTAGATTTGATTGTGGACGCAGCAGGTCAAAAGGGTACTGGACGTTGGACTGTACAAACTGCATTAGAATTGGGTGTTTCCATCCCCACAATTACCGCCGCAGTGAATGCGCGGATCATCTCTTCCATTAAAGATGAACGGGTAGCCGCATCCAAAGTTTTGACAGGGCCTAGCGGTAAGTATGATGGCCAAGTTAAAGACTTTGTTAACAAAGTGCGTGATGCTCTGTATTGCTCAAAAATCTGTTCTTACGCTCAAGGAATGGCATTGCTATCCACAGCCTCAAAAACATATAATTGGGGTTTAAATTTGAGCGAAATGGCGCGGATTTGGAAAGGTGGCTGTATTATTCGCGCTGGCTTCTTGAATAAGATTAAGAAGGCTTTTAACGAAAATCCAGCATTGCCCAACTTGCTTTTAGCTCCAGAATTTAAGCAAACAATTCTTGACAGACAAGCAGCTTGGCGGGAAGTAATTATCACAGCTGCCAAACTGGGAATTCCTGTTCCAGCATTTAGCGCATCTTTAGATTACTTTGACAGCTACCGCAGCGCACGCTTGCCACAAAACCTGACTCAAGCACAACGCGACTACTTCGGCGCACACACCTACCTGCGTACCGATAAGCCTGGAAGCTTCCACACTGAATGGGTTCCCATTACTGAAGCTAAGAAATAATCAACTCCATCTTGTAATGGGGTAGCCAGGTTAAATACTTATTGAGCTAGTGGTTCTGATTTTCAGAGCCACTTTTTTGTTCATCAGCAACAAATCACGCTACAGACGAACTCGTTCCCCCAGCAATTAATGCAGGGATTAACACTGCATCAATCACATGGATTACGCCATTATCAGCTAAAATATCAGTTTGCAGGACATTGGCATCATTGATCTTGACTGCACCATGAGTAGACTCTATAGCTAAAATTGACCCCTCAAGTGTTTCTGCTTCATTAATTTGCACCAAATCATCAGACCGAACATCCCCAGAGGCTACGTGATATGCCACAATTTTCTTTAACTTGGGAATATCTTGCAGTAGCTTATCTAAAGTTCCTTCTGGTAACTGAGCAAAAGCATCGTCAGTAGGTGCAAAAATTGTCAAAGAACCAGGACGCTTGAGAACTTCCGTTAGTCCCACAACTTCTACAGCCTTTAGCAAGGTAGTGAAATTTCCTGCATTAATAGCAGTTTCTACAAGATCAGCCATGCACTTAGGTTACTTTATTAACTTGCTGTTACAACATACTTATAAAAGGACAAAAGTTTCTTAACCTCTATCAAGAGAAAGGTTAGGAGCAAGAACACAGCAGTAAATTTCTCAGTGCTGCTAAACTGGGGAATGACACAGAACGGATGAAGAATCAAAGATTAAGCATGAAAATGTTGTGTTTCATACTTCATAATTAAAGCTTCATCCTCCAGATCACCATAAGAACCACTGACTATGCTAAAGCGTTCTAAGTTCGAGACAACTCAGTCTCAGATTATGCACCGTGCTGAGGATCTGATTAGTGCAGCCTCAAATCGCTACCGCATTACAGTTCAAGTGGCAAATCGTGCCAAGCGTCGCCGTTATGAAGACTTTGAAAGTGCAGAAGATGCAATGATGAAACCTGTACTCAGGGCAATTATCGAAATGTCTGATGAACTGACTCAGCCAGAAATTATTGGCGAAGTATAAAATATAGTCCTGAGTTGAAAGTGTTGATTTATGAGTACTGTATGTATTCTTGTTGCACTTTTAACTCAGAATATTTTGCTTATGAATAAAAAATATTTTTTTGTTTTGCAGTCGCGCTTCATACCCAAAACTCTACACTTAGCAGTGCTTTTGTGCGTGGGGACTGGAATTATTTTGAGTTTAGGAATAGGCGAATCAAAATATACAGCTTTTCTTACTGTCCGACCTGCATTAGCTCAAAGAATCAGCCCTGGTGATGTATGGCAGCAAGTGTACCAGCAATTGCCAGATTTTCCTAAAGAAAACCAGTATATCAGCAAGGAAACTGGCAAAGTTGCCGAAAATAATACCTTAGCCGCTCGTTTGATTAGATATCACATTTATGTCAAAGAGCGTTCTCCAGCTTATCGTTTAGATTGGAAGCTGACATTGGCTGATTACCTGAATGCCAATGAAACTATGTATGATATTACTTATCCAGGGCATGATACATTACGGGAAAATCCGATAGAAAGCGATCGCGCTGCTATTGCCAAGCTTACCCACACCCAGCGAAATGCCCTAGTGCAAGTCTTAACTAACATCTTTAGTTCTAGTTATTCAGCAACACCCCAACCATAATTAGTCTATGGAACGTTTAGTTAAAAGCGGCCCTGGTTGGCGTATTGGTTGGAACCCTCATGCACCTGAGTTTAAAGGTTTATTGGGTACAGATGATTGGGCAGTTGAATTAACCGAAGCCGAATTGAACGATTTTTGTCGTCTGCTGGTACAACTAGCCGACACCATCAAACAAATAGCAAGCGAATTGATGGATGAAGAGAAAATTGCTTGCGAGGCCGAAAGCGATTTATTATGGATGGAGGTAGAAGGCTATCCCCACAGCTACAGTCTGCGCTTCATCCTGAATACAGGACGCTGTGCAGAAGGTCAATGGGATAATTCTGCCGTCCCTGGTTTGTTGCAAGCAGCTGAGATGCTCAAAGTTTTTTGAAGAAATCTCTTGATTATCCTCAAACTTCTTGCTACTATAATAATTCTGACCGGGGCGTAGCGCAGCTTGGTAGCGCGCCACTTTGGGGTAGTGGAGGTCGTGGGTTCGAATCCCGCCGCTCCGATTATTAAAATCCCTAGCCTGCCTTCCTTTTACAGGATTCGGCAGGCTTTCCCATTTCTAGGGGTTTAAGCTCATACCAAAATCACACCAATTTTGTACCACTTTTCCAACCTTAGTCTTTATTTTTAGAGTTTCTCAATTGCCTCATAATTAACCCAACACAGAAATTTGCTATAGGTCTGTGTTTTTGCCCAGCCATTTCACTTCCGTGTAAGTATCTAAAAGTAGAATAATTTCTGTAAATGAAAGCGCTGAGATTGAGGTGAATTAGTTAACTCATCATTAGATTAATTAGTCGTTAGCAGAGCAACTAACTCTTGCTTCTTTTTCTTAGCAAACCCAGAAAGTCCTTGTTTTTTAGCCATATCTTTGAGTTGTGTAATTGTTAATTTATTCAGATTAATATATGTAGTAGCTTCAGGTTTAGCCACTTCTGGTGCAACAACTTCTGCTGTTAATTTAGGACTCAGATAAAAAACCTCATTGAGCGCATCTAGTTTTTTTCCTTTGGTTATGCCACACTTTAGCTTTATAATTGGCTCTAAAGTTGTCCAAGATTTTCGTGGAGCTTCTTCAATGCGATTAGTAGCAATTGACAACTTTACACCTGTCATTTCACTATTAGGTTTTTCAATAAGGTACTGCAAAGCTGCCTGAATTTCATCTCTGCTAGCAGTAGAGAGATTCACTTTAGGTGTTAACTCACCAGTCAAAATCTTGGTTAACTCAAATGTTGTATCAGTCGAATCCGTAACAATGCACCAGACTCTTTCTAGTTGAGCCTCTTCAGCAATTGCATAAACAAATGAATTACCGATAACTTCATACTTGTCTTCGTCAATTTCTTTAACAATTACTGGAACCCAATTGCGCCCACCTGACTCAATTAATTTTTTTGCAGATGCTTTAACTAAAAACTCTGGAGCATCAATTCTTTTCTCTGGATGAATTTTATCTAGAGAAAGGCACATCAAATTTCCAATGTTGCTTACGCTCATAGATATAAACCTCTTATTGTAAAAAATATTCTCTTACTAATCCCAAATAATGCTCACAGGCTATTTTATTCTTATAAACAGCAGGAATATTACTAAATGCAGCACCTGCAATATGTGCGTAACTGGGTATGCCAAAAATGTGGAGATCTTTCCTCGTCGAAGTTGTTTTAGGGAAAAAGTACGGTGTTAGGTCAATAGGATTAGGTTTGTTACTTTTGGCTCGTTCTATAATTTTGTCTATTGCTTCTTCTGCTGTAAGTTTTGCTGGAGCGGTGATAGACTCACCATTGTAAAAGATGGGCAAGGGAATTGGCCCTCCATCTCGCCTTACGTTTTGAATTTCAGGAATAAAGCGCTCAATAACGGTAGCTGCATTTTCTAAAGAATATATGCTGTTGTGCTTAGTGGGGATTAAAACCACATCAGCCGCGTAAATCGCACTCTGACTATAAAATCTCCAGTTGGGGGGAGAATCTATCAAAATATAGTCATATTGCCATTTTAAAGATTCTAGTGCTTGTCGTAGTCTGGCATAATTTATAAGTTGACGCAGGTTTTCTTCTGGAAGATTTTGCAGCTTTGCATCACTTGCAATAATATCAAATTGCCATACAGAACCTGATTTTGGTGAAACTTTAAATGAGTTTATTAAACCCTTTGGTATTTGTTGGTTCTTATCATTTACTAACCAAGAATATAAACTATCTTCTTTGGGCTTTTGACCTAGCGAGTTTGTCAAGTCCTGTTGATTAGGGTCAAAGTCAATAATCAACGTTCGCTTTCCTAACATCGTCAACATAGCCGCTAAATTGAGTGTAGTTGTAGTCTTACCTACGCCACCTTTGTTGTTATAAACTGCCACAGTAAGTGCTTTTGGTGGATTGTCTATTTTCTGCTTAATTAGCGAGATAACTTTATCTAGGTTATCTGTTGTAATTTCTGTACAAGGTGTTGCTGGGTATATAACTTTATTATGTTTTCTAAATAACTGGATATAGTCACCATTAGCTATTAATCCCCATTGAGTAGTTTTGCAATTTGGAGCAAGTAAATAATGTTTGAGTTGATTAACTGTTGACTTATATTGTGCAGCTTTTGGGTGTAAATTTATATTCCTGCCTTTTACCTCTACCAATAAGTAAGGGTTTAATTTAGTTTGGACGAAAATATCGCTGTCATAGTTTTTACGAACAGCATAATCAACTGCATTACCACCATTACCTGTACTAAATCCTGGGATAGTTTCAGTTACATCAAAACCAATTATTTTTAATAATTCTGTGATAAATATGCTACTAACTATCGGCTCAGAGGCTCCATTAGGAAGACTGATTAGCGCTTGTCTAATTCTTGAAAAGTCCATAAAATTAGTTTATATGCAACTTCAGAGTCGCTTCCACAAAAACGGCTCTCTACTTAGTGTATTCAGCAACTTTGTAATTGACATTACGTTTATTACGTAGATTCAGAAAATCATCTCTCTTCTAAAAAGCAGTCGATAATACGGTTTTGATGAGTTGCATGACCACATAAAGGTAGTGCTTTATAGTAATACACAATTTTAGTCGAGAAGGGCAATTTTATTAATTTGAATTTTCTGTGAATGCAACACTAGCAGAGCGCAACAGTACAATCGGATCGCACTGCATACAGTAAATTCACCCAAAACCCAAAACTTAGTCCAGATAATAAAAATAAAAAAATGCGATCGCACTTTATAGGGTCGCACTTTCCAATAATGCATGTGTTTATCTCATCTAACAGGACTTGCAAGGATAGTATCCTAAATAATCTTTGGGTAAAGAATATCAGCTTTACTACAGTGATATGGACATTGTCATTGATGCTAATTCCTATTAGCCTATGCTCATGTTTCTTTCTTTTGTACCCTTATATTCTCAAAAATGGATAACGTCGAGCAAAGAGAAATTAAAATTTTTACTTGACACAGCTAATTATCTCAGGGTCTTTCTCAAAACTAATTAACTGCAAATGCGCTGGATTGGCTACTAGTTCTTTAGCCATTAAGAACCCACAGATAGTCCAAGTTTGAAAATTCCTGGCTTCTTTGCCAATTAATCGCCCATTTTTACCATCATAGTATTCTGGCCATTGGTCATGGCTAAGGCGGCTTTGAGCTACATCAATAGCTTTGTTAGCAAGTTCTATTCGCTCTGTTTTAATAGCCGCAGCTACCAGCAACCAAAGTAAAACAGGCCAATTACCGCCATTATGGTAAGACCAAGCTCTATTTTTTGGATCTGAGCCGGTAACGATTTTCCATTCCAAACCGTCTAAAGCTGGAAAACAAATTTTCATCGGCATTGAACCAATTAAATCATGCCAGCGTTGTTCAATAAGATTCATAATCATTTGAGATTCTGGCTTACTTGTTAAACCAACAAGAATGGCCATTAAGTTTCCCAAGACAAAGAAGCGAAAATCTAGTTGTGAAGGCCCTAAATTCCCTGCCAAATACCCTCCAGTTTCTGGTAGCCATTCGGTTAACCAATCAGGAATAGATTCAGGATAAATGTTAAATTTATTGGCAACTTCTTTACCAAATTCTTCGCCTTTATAGCGGTAAATTTCGTTGACGCGATTGATATCTACCCAATAATATTCTTTGACATGGTATTCAAGTGCTGCTAAGCGTCGGTTAACTATTTGCAGATATTGAACACCACTATCATTTGGTAAAAGTAACTCACTGGCTGCTAATAAAGCTGCATAAAATAGTACCTGAATTTCTAAAGGATTGCCATAAACTCCCATGCGACGGTCAATCATAAAAGCACCGTCTGGAACTAACATGGTTGGGTACATGGCAAACCGATGCACTAGGCAGAAATCTAGAATTAGCTTGATACCTTGTTGAAATTCTGGTTGATAAGCTAAAGAAATATCTTTTGTGGCTTTTACATAAGCTCGTAATAAGATAACCCACCACAGACAAGAATCCACTGGCGGAACTCTGCCAATAGCGTGTTCCCCAAAATCAGCGGTCAAAATTTGCTTTTCGTCAACAATATCGACTTTGAAACTAGCAGGCATTAATCCCGGGCCTGGTTTAAAAAAATCCATTTGCTTTTCGTGACTTTGCAAGGCTAAAGTCTCGATTAAAAAGTTGCGTACAATCTCGGCTTTTCCTTGGGTGAGAAAAACCAATCCGGAAATTACAAAGTCACGGATAAAGCATTGGTCGTAGTTGAGGGCTACTCTTTGAGAGTCACAAGCTGCTACTGTGCCAATGGGACGATTGTTATAAAAAATAAGAGATTTGTCCAGTAACCTCCAAGCTTCGGTAATGGAATTAGTTTTTAAACTGATAGCCATGAGCGAATTATCCTGTAGTACTTTACATTTTATAAGTAGCGGCAACGGCGAAAGCGATCGCATCTACGCAATACGGTACTGGTTACTGGAAATGGTAAAATCGTCAGCGATATAAATAGAGTGACTCAATTAATAGCCCTCTGCCCTCATACCTCCGTATTAGTTATCAGGACAACATTGACTATTTTCATATACAAATAGTTTTTTCCCAGAAACATTCTCTAGTCGCAACTTTTCAACTCAGTCAGTCTGTCATTGGTATAAGAGCAGTATATCAATGCAGAAAATTACGCTTCCTGCTTAAGTGGATTTTGTGTATCTAAATTCCGGTATTAAGCTTTTTGAGAAATGTTCACAGGCTGAAGTGCGATCGCATTGTGGAAAATCTGCTAATCATCCGCTCGCCCGTTTGCCCCTTGAAAATATTCCCCAATCTGCCTAATTTTTTTCGTAAAATAACTATGCAACTATATTTCATGGGCTGGAATGCAAATATTATAAGGGTCGCAAGTATGACCAATAAGAAACCTTTCACGAGAAGACATAAAAAGTTATGCTTAAAATACCTAAAAAGAGCGATCGCCTTTCTGAAAAGCTCAATCAATGATTATCGTAGTCGCTAAGTGCTTAGAGAGCGTTAAGAAAAAACCCTACAGGTATATAGGATCGTACTTGTAGGGCAAAAAGCATCATTATTTTAGTAGTTTCGATGATTTTCCTCGGATGTATATCTGTCCAAAGGTATATATTTTAAAAAAATGTTACTAGTATCTCTAGTAATTTTACTTAAATAAACCAAGGGCAATCGCGCTTCTCATTCCTCGATTATCCTTGAAAAATGCCTTAAATACTCTTTTCCTAGTCTGGCTCTACAGCGCTACTTGTAATGACAAGTAAACAAAGTAACAATGGTATTGCTATTAAAGCTATGGGCATAGGGATAATCAGTGAAATTAGCCACCAAGCTAACCCGGATGCAAGAGCAAGGAAAATATAAATCATTGTTTTGGCATGAACCGATGAGCAACTATGGTATCTCAGAGTCTAGAAAATATAGTTCAGTAAATCTCACCAAATATTTTTAGCTGACAAATATTTAGCACCCTAAATAAATAACCAAAAACAAGAGCGATCGCACTAAGTAGCTCATACTTAAACTAGCGCGATCGCCTTTCCTAATTCATCGGGCTTTCCTTAAAGCATTTCTTAATTGTTTGAGATCGCGTGCTAGTTTTCCTAAACCTGGGTTATTTGCAACCTTTGGTAGATCGTTAGGGCTAAGTTGTTTCACTATCTCATTCCAGTTATTAATAGCCACAGCCAATTGCGTAATATTCACATTTCCATTGGCTAACAAACCCGTGATTGAACTGATAAATGCTTGTGCTAATTGTGGACTAACCGCATAACTTGTCAAAGCAGATTGAATTTGAGCTTTTCCTTCTTCTGCACCAACTCCCCCTACCAAAACTATGTAAATTGCTGCTGCAAAAGTATTAGGTTCAGGTGTTTGGCTAGTTATATTAATGGCAATGTTATTGAGGTTATTTTGAACTTCTTGCGGAACAACAATTTGTCCACTTGAGCTAATTTCTAAATTCACGCCTGGTAATAGCTGATTTAATTGTCCTGGTGTTTCCACATTGGTAGGAACAAAACTATCACCAGAGATACCAGATGAATCAGCAGGAATGCCTGAAGCACCAGCAGTACCAGCATTTGCTCTATTAGAAGTAACCACCAGAGAACTTGATAAAACTAACACCAAACTCAAGCCTAAAGATAATTTTTGCTTGTTCATGTTTTTATCTCAAATTTAAGTAGCAAAAAACCTAACAATTAGAACTGGAAACTATACCCAGCACTCAAACTAAAGCCAGTAGCATTAGTTGAGTTACCAGTTACGTCCGTGAAAATAGTGTTGATAACTATAGGGGTATCTCGGAAAGGAGCAAAAGATGCACCTAAATTCAAAGCACTTCCAGTCCAACTAGCTACCAAGGATGCTTCAGGTATAACTCGTAAACCTAAACTCCCGAAGAAATTTGGTGGATTATCACCTGAGCGAGATCTGAGGGCCCCTACAGAGCGAAAAGCACCACTACCAACACCCACAGAAACAGTTAAAGGTAATTTATTAGTCGGGCTATCAGGCTGTAAGTAAAATGCTCTGGTAACTACACCATAGATTGTATCTTGAGACTTATTTCCTTGTCCCCATGTAATTGGGTTTGACCAGCCAACCGCTACTGCTGTACCGTCTGCAAAGAATTTATGTAATTTGAAACCAATACCACCACTATCGCCAAAGTCTCCAAACAATTCCTTTTGACCACCGACACTGTAGATATTGAAGGCCACTTCTAGCCCTACTGATTTAACTGCATCTCCTAAACCAAAACCAGCAGATAAAGAACCATCTACTTTTCCGGTCTCAAAAGGTATGAATCCTCCACCACCAATAAAAGCTTGACCCCAACTAGCACCATAAGCAGTGGGTGTTCCCGCACTAGAACCAGGTGCACCGCCCTTGCGCGGTCTGGGGATTTCGGTGAGTATGGGTTCAATAAACAGCTCTTGACGTAATCTATTGGCTTCTCCTAAGGTATCGCCCACAGTACCAGAAGAATCTGTTTGCGCAATTACCTGAGGTAGTTTGTGCTTAAAGTCTGCATTGGGCTTGGAAGCAGATGCTTCTGATGTGGGAACAGGCGTGAATTCCCAACTAGGATTGTCTTGTTCTATAGTTACTTGGCTAAAATTGATTTTCTGTTCTGCCATAGTTTCATCATTGGCAGAATCTGCTTGTGCTTGATTGTCAGAACTGAATTTATTGATGACATTATCAACTATCAATTTATCTTCAGCAGCAGCGGCGTATGTAGATATAGCTGTAGTCAGCAACAAACTAGTAATGAAGATTTTTCCTAACCCAGAGAAAATATACTGCCCATTTTTGAGTAGTAGTATACCTATTAAATTTTGTTTAATCACAAGTTAATTCCTCACACATGAAAAAAAGTACACATTGTACAGGGTTGATTCATCCTATATTAAAGTATTTATAAATACAAGATGAATGAAAAAAATGCTTGTAATTTAGATACTTATAGACGTGCTAAGGCTTGATAAACAAGCCTTTACAAGATTTATCATAGATGAACTCTAGCCTTGTTTACTGAGATAAGTAATGTTGTGAAAAGTTATCTACTGTCCAATTGCTACCGTACTCCGATCAATAAGAGACTATTGTTTCTAGATAGGTAGACAAAAGTTACCTACCGAAATGTTTGGTGACACGCCTAGATGGGATGGAACGTTGTAACGGGTGAAGAGTTTGACCAACCCGTAGCATTAGGTAGATGATCTGTCCCTGTTCGTGAGCGTAGTTTATAGACAGCAGTGAATTCACTATTCAGTTATAATCGCAAAATTCTATAACGCCAACCAAAAGTCAAGGGCAAAGTTTTTGAGGCTTTTGATGAGAGACAAATGACCACTGACACAACTGACACAAGTCATAATTTATGTGCTACGAAGGCTGTATGGACTGGTGGTAGAGAATATTGACCATAACTACCCATTGTCTGAACTTGGAAGCCAGCTTGATGGAGTTGATTAACAATATCTGTCGCTTGATATAAACGTTGGTGATGTAGTTCATCATCCCGTCTGTAGTATTCTCCAACTTTGCGAAAGGTGATAATACGACGGGTTAAGATACTGTGTTCTTGATTTTCTTCTTTTTCAACGAGTATTACCCAATCGTCACCTTCTGTGAATCCTTTGGTAATTCCTGGTGTTAGCTGTCCTGGTTCTGCAATGTCGAAAATGAAGATACCCCCAGAAGTTAAGGCGTGATAGATGCGATGGAAAAGATTGGTTAAGGTTTGGCGATCGCTTTTTGCATCAAACTGATAGTTGAGACATTCGCCAATTGAGGTCACAGCATTGCAAGGGGGGATCTCAGCCTGAAATAGAGAATCAAGGCGAAACTCCGCATTTGGTACTCTGGCGCGAGCGATCGCAATCATCGCCTCAGAAATATCAATTCCCAAAACATCATAGCCAGCTTTGGCGAACTCTTGCGCTGATAAGCCGCTACCACAACCTAAATCTACAATCAGTCCTTTGTGGATGTTGTGTTGAGCGAGAATTGCCAATATTCCAGGAGCAGATTTCAATGCATAACCCCGAAATCCGACATCATGAATAAATGCGAGGTCTTGTTTGTAATAGCGATCGCCTATGCTCATAGCCACAAAATCTTGCATAATTACATTCTGCTACAATTGCACAGGTTTGGTGATGTAGATGCAAATGCGATCGCAATTTAGGACTGGCTTTTAACCGCCTAGATAATAGACGATTCAGGAGGAGTAAATTCCACATGCAACAATGGAGCACCTAGCGCATCGCCGTCGTATGACTCGGCTGTGCGCTTACCAGTCCCACTGATAATAGTGGCGATAGAATTACCACTACTCCAACCTTGACGATTGACAATTTCTTGAATCACAGATGCAATATTGGCAGTTCGTTGGTTAATACCTGCTGCACCTACAGTAGTCCAAGCAACAGGATTCCAAACCACAGAGGCATCTGTAGTTACTCTACTAGAAATATTGTTTTTAGAAGTAGTAAAATTGAGGGCATTATCCACATCTTCCCCTCGTATGGTCAAGTTGGTTGCAGTTGAACCGATTTCATCAACCTTGAATTGGATATAAGCATTGGTAATTTTTGACCCTTGAGGAATATTCACACCTACAAAGCGCAAACCTACAAGCTGATCGACACTATCATTAATCAGTTCTAAATCTGTACTTGTCAAATTCATTGATCCAGTAGTCCGACGCTGTTCAGCATCATCGGAACTGGAATTAACCCGAACTTCAATTACCTTTGGTTGCGGTGGTTGCGGCAGAAACTTATAACCAAAGTCTATATTGACCTTTGTCTCATCTGTCGCCAAGCTAACTACTGATTGACCGTCCTTAGTAGCATCAGGATCGCTAGTTATTTGCGCTCCACTAGGCAAGGTACTGCTATCTACCTGAACAGTGTAAGTACCTGCCGATAGATTATTAAATGTATAGTGACCATTAGTGTTAGTTAATTTAGTTGCAAGAATTTGTTGCGCTAAGTTCAGCAGTTTGACGCTAACATTGGCAATCCCAGTTTCCTCAGCATCTTGGATACCATCGCCATCGGTGTCATTCCAGATGCGATTACCAATTGAACCTTGGGGTTGGGGAGATGTAGTCCCACTTTCAAAAGCTCCTAAATCTGGTGCAGAACCGTTGTATGAACTGCTGGTTAGGTCAAGTACTGTTCTACCTCGCCATTGGAAAAATGCAGTTCCCTTATCAATTGCTGGACTAACTGTTTGTAATTCCGAGGACGTACTTAACAGAGGATCGGCAAATATAGTGGTACTAGTATCGACATTACTACCTTGAATGTTTGTACCATTGTTCCAAAATAGATTATAAGCAGCAATAGAATTTCCATCTACACCCTTCATTGCAATTCTGGTGTGATTGATGAAGATATTATTGATGGCAACTAGATTGTCTCCACCAGTTAGTCCATGATTGTTATTTTTAAAAGTGTTACCAATGACATCTATAGGTTCCGGGATACTAGCAGCTCGATAGTCTTCCGATGAGTCTCCGTTATCCATTAAGCCTAAACCGGCATCTCTATTTCCTTCAATCAGATTGTTTTCTATCCGGTAATAACGTTGAGAAAACTCTGGATAATCAATCAGCTGAATACCATCGCCATTATTAGCGGAGATAATATTTCTGCGAATGATATTGTTAAGGACTGTAGTACCTGTATAGCTGTTCATTCTTACTTCGATACCATCGTTACCGTTCTTACGGATGATGTTATCTTCAACAACTACATCTGCAACTTGATTAATATCAACACCATCATCTTTATTGTTTTCGATGAGGTTATTACGCGCGGTACCACCACTTACACCGCTAGAAACCAACTTATAGTTAATACCATCTATGGTGTTAGTAATGTAGTTGTTAAGAATATCTACTTTCGTTCCCTCTACTTTGATTCCATCACCACCATTGCGAACGGTAAAACCAATTAATTTTGCACCAGCAGGAACTGTATCTGTAAATCGCACCACATCAGGGTCGGAATCTACTAACGATCCACCACCATCGATGATAGTTGTCATAATGGCATTGGAATCGCCGGTAGTTAAAAACTCGGAAGCCAGTGTAATGGCCTTTCCAGATATAGTTAGTGTTTCGCGATAAACCCCCGGAGCAACGATAATGGTGTCTCCATTTTTGGCTGCATTGATGGCTTGTTGAATAGACTGACCCGCAGAAACATTAATTATTGCCATAGTAAATCCTCTTAATAATTGCTCATTGGAAAAGTTTTATACATGAAATTCCACATGAAGTGGCTAGCGGATGATTATTGAAAGCATCCACAAATCAGGGAGAATGAATCTAAATATTGGCAAGAAATGCTAACTAGAGGTGTGTTCCAAGTTTTACATACTGAGGTTTAAAGAGAGCGATCGCTCTCATGTTACGGTGTTGGCTCTCTTTCATTGGCTACACACTTACAAATAATTTGGGGTGAGTCCGAGGTTCTTAAACAATTGATAAACTGATTATTTATTTAACATAAATTTTCCATGATATTCCCAACTTTATCTAATCTTTAAAAATCAAACAGCCTCCCGATTAAGTATTAGAAAATACTGCTATCAAATCTCAAACAATAATTATCTTTTTAAGATTTATTAATTGTGTTGAAAGAAAAAATTTTGAGATTTTATCTGTATTCATCTGTTTTATTGCTATCAAATATTGAACTAAAATCCTGTTATCGGAAGAGGCAAGCAAGCGCTTTTCCATGCATGGAGCGGAGTAGAACAGGAGTAGAACATGGGTATAAGCTTCGCCCCGGTCTTCTTCTTGCCCTTTTCCTCTTATTCAGAATCTCTCTCTTCTAGCCCCTATTTTTGAGCTAAGTACTTGACTTACTGTAAATATATGGGAAGCTAATAATTAGGGAGTCTAATTATTCTTATAAGGAAGTGCATCGAAATCGTGACAAAACTGACGAGAAAAGCCGACCGATTAGAAATTCCTATACATTATCCGGAATCGGTCTTATTAGAAACACAAGAACTGACGCGCCGTTTTGACAACTTTATAGCGGTGGATGGGCTAAATATTACTGTTGCCGCTGGTGAGGTGTTTGGCTTGCTTGGCCCCAATGGAGCCGGGAAAAGTACAGTAATTAAGATGTTGACAACCCTACTCCCAGCAAGTGCGGGTAGAGCAAGCATCGCCGGCTATGATGTCACCCATCAATCCCAGGCTGTGAGAAGAGCGATCGGTTATGTACCGCAAGCGCTGTCTGCTGATGGGACGCTGACAGGTTATGAAAATCTCTTAATTTTTGCCAAATTATATGACATTCCCCCCAAACAACGCCAACAGCGTATCCGTGATGTCTTGGAATTTATGGGTTTGGTGGAAGTAGCTCATCGCTTGGTGAGAAATTATTCGGGGGGAATGATTCGCAAGCTAGAAATCGCTCAATCTATCTTGCATCGACCGCAAATTATGTTTCTCGATGAGCCAACAGTGGGGTTAGATCCGGTAGCGCGTAACCAAGTCTGGAATTTGGTGCAGGAACTCCGAGAAAATTACGGCACAACTATCTTTTTAACAACTCACTTTTTAGAAGAAGCCGACAGTTTGTGTAATCGAGTAGCAATTATGAATCGGGGTAAAGTAATTACCACAGGTTCACCCACAGATTTAAAGGCTGGTTTAGATAAACCAAACGCCACCTTAGATGATGTGTTTATTCACTACACAGGGGACGAATTAGCATCAGGAGTTAGTTATCATGACATCAAAAGAACCAGACGTAATGCTCAACGGTTGGGTTAAACCAAAACCTACAGATAAAGGCAATTTTATCTCTGCAATTAAAGAGCTATTTCAGAAAACTCTTGTGATCGCAGAACTAGAAATACGTAAACTCCGCCACGATCCCTATGATTTACTCATTCGTGGCGTACAACCTGCATTGTGGCTGTTAGTTTTTGGGCAAGTTTTTACTCGCACTCGCGCTATCCCTACAGGTAACTTATCTTATTTAGAGTTTATGGCTCCAGGGATTTTGGCTCAGAGTGTGCTATTTGTTGCCATTTTCACTGGTGGAATGACGTTGATTTGGGAACGAGATTTAGGAATTGTGCATAAATTCTTAGCTACTCCCATACCTCGTGCGGCGATGGTGTTGGGTAAAGCTGTAGCTTGTGGCGTGAGAAGCTTATCGCAAATAGTCATCATCTATGGATTGGCACTGTTATTAGGTGTGAAGCTCAACCTTCACCCCTTAGCTTTATTGCAAGTAGTGGTGATTGTTCTGTTAGGTGCAGCTTGTTTTTGTGTTTTTTCCTTAATTATTGGCTGCTTAGTCAGAAGCCGAGAAAGGTTTACAGGGATAGGACAACTGATTACAATGCCGTTATTTTTTGCCAGTAATGCTATCTATCCCTTAACATTGATGCCAGCTTGGCTGCATTTGATTTCTAGCATCAATCCCTTAACTTATGAAGTTGATGCATTACGGGGCACAATGATCGCCAATGGCTCTAGTGTTTATGGGTTTGGTATGGACTGTACAATTCTCTTGTTAACATTAATAGGCTTAACTGTGATCTGTGGACGACTTTACCCACGGGTGGCAATGTAATTAGGAGAAAAAGATGGCCAAGCTCGGAAAACCAACGGAAGAATGTGCTGCGAGAGTAATGGAAACAGTTCCTTTACTAATGCGGTTTATCCGAGCAGACATGCGCAGTCATAATGCTGAATCTTTATCGATACCTCAGTTGCGATCGCTCGCTTTTCTCAATCGCAATCCTGGTGCATCATTATCTGAGGTAGCAGAGCATTTAGGCGTTACCTGTGCTACAGCATCAACTACAATTGAACGCTTAGTTCAACGCAATCTGGTAGAACGTAACGATCACCCCCAAGAACGGCGGCGAATAGTGCTGAATTTAACGGAAGCGGGAACAATGCTGTTAAAGCAATCCCAAGCAACTACTCGCGCTCATATTGCCGATATTCTTGATAGTTTGACGCCAGAGCAAGTATCAAATCTTGAAGAAGGCTTGACTTTATTAAAAAATGTCTTCGAGCAAACAGAAATTAAAAAAGCTCCTTAACCATAGTATCGGTCGTTGGTGGTGGAATTGGCATGATTCTTGTAGTTATTGCAACGGCGCTGATTTGGCCACAGATGCGGAAGTTAGGTGCGTTGCATGAGTATGAGTGAAGAATATCTATATCTTAGTTAAGATGCTGCTCTGGATGCGGAATGTAATATTCCGCATTTTTTTTATTTTTTCAACCTAGAGAGCCAAGCGATTTTACATAGAGAAAATCACTACCTATAGTTATTACCAACGGCAAATGGCAAATAGTAACTTTAAAGGTTAAGTTTTATTTGTGCTGACTGACTAAATAATATGGACTTAATTTCTGAACCTTTAAGCACCGAATATTTAAACATTCAAATTACCGGACTATCTCCATTATTACGCAATACGAAGATAGTCCAAATGTCTGATTTTCACTATGATGGGTTGCTGTTATCGGAAGAATTGCTGACCCAAGCAATTAAGATCAGCAATCAAATTCAACCCGATTTAATAGTATTAACAGGTGATTTTGTTACAAACCTTCCCTACCCCATATATCAATTAGCAAAGCGATTGCAAAATTTAAAAAGTCGGGCTGGTATTTATGCAGTTTTAGGAAATCATGATTTATATTTTCCTAATTCCAAATCCGAAATAACTAATGCTTTGACTGCTGTGGGTATTCAAGTTTTATGGAATCAAGTAGCCTATCCTTTAGGTTCTGAATTAGCTTTGGTAGGACTTCCTGATTATTGGTCGCCGGATTTTAATCCTGCTTTGGTAATGGAACAATTGGAGGTAAATACGCCGCGAATTGTCTTATCTCATAACCCCGATAGCGCCGAAGTACTGCAAAAATGGCGCGTAGATTTGCAACTTTCAGGACATACTCACGGTGGACAAATAGTGATTCCTGGAATTGGTTCGGTACCTTACTGGATTTCTTCATTTCGGCAAAATATTCCCGAATTCCTTTGGCCTTGGATACCTTTTTTACAGGGAAAATGGCCGAAAGTTGTGAAAAATTGGCAATGGGGTCAAGGTTTACATTGGGTAGGAAAAAACCAGCTTTATGTGAATCGTGGTTTAGGAACTTTCCCCCCCGGACGTTGGTATTGTCCACCAGAAGTAACTGCGATCGCTTTGGTTAAATAAAATATTGACAGAAAGTCGGCGCTTGCCTAATCCTTCAAGGGGTGGGACGATCTGAAAATGACGCTGCACTATCGTAAATCCAAAATCTAAAATTGATTGACCGCCCACCAAGGTGGTTTTATTTTGCTCACACTGGTAGTAAAAGCTGAGCATAAGTACTTATAAAGGTATAGATAGCTGCGCATAATTAAATATTAATTTAATTAGATAGACATAAAATCATATATTCGGGTATAAATATATCTAGACAAAATCTAGCTTAGTATCATGTTTCCAAAAATACTAAGCTTTTTTTAGTGGGAGAAAACAAACTATTTAAGGAGCCGCGATCTCCTGATTCTCGTTTACTTGTGTAAAATTGGCTGAAATTCTTGCATAGCAAGATTTGTATAACTTATGAAATTTTGAGATCCGTTCCTTATTGACAGTAAAAAAGAATTTACTGTCAATTAATTGAAGCTCCCTATCTACGCAAATAAATTCTGAGTATACATCATGCACTAGTAATGCTACTGAGGCACAAGAAATGCACATCGGAACCCAGGAACTTCACAACTACTTAAAATCATCAGCAAGCAGCCAAACCTGTTACGTCTTTTCCGCCCTGTGCAGGGCAGGTTGGACACCCCAGGTTATTTTTGATGAAGATTGTGGAGTCAGCATTCAATGTCACGAGGGAAACCTCATACTTACGGCTTCCTCTCCCGATGATTGGGTGAGTGGGGCTTTCTCCCTGATGACGATCAATGGCATCACGATCGCCCGCTTTGGGTTGTTTTGTGATACCGCATATATTGATTTAACACTGGCAATGTTGCAGAACATTGCTAATGAGTTTCTAATACGACTTGAGCAAGACATTTTTGCTTAAGCAGGGAACGAAGTTAAGCGGGGTTGAAGAAGGCAGGAGGCAGAAGGCAGCACTTCGACAGGCGCAGTGACCAGGCAGAAGGAGTAATTGAGAGAAGTTAAAATCTCCTTCCAATTACAAGCGCCGTTAACCGCCGGGGTTTAAAACCCTTGCTCCCTTTGGTCGCTCTCAGAGGGGGGCGTGCGGTCGGTCGCCAGACTTGAAGCACCTGGTGTCAACTGCCGTCAGGAAACAGTATTCCCGAAGGCCTCCAGTAAAGCTGCCCTCTGCCTTTCTTGATAATTTACTTGAGCAGTTGCAGGCAATTCTTGCCAATAATCGGCATACTTAAAGAGAGAGATCACTCTAAACAACTCTCTGCTATCTGAGGCGTGAAGGTAAACCAGCGACAATGAGACGTACAACCACTAATAGATCATCGGCTAATAGTTCTCGATCATCTTCATTCCAATCTTCAATATTTAACTTCACCACCATAGCAATTTTGGGGGGTGTGTTTGTGTTAGGAATTGGAATTGGTATTGCTTTTAGCTCGACAACCACTTTATCCCCATCTAATGTGGCTTCTCGTGAATTTATCGATACCAAAGCACCAAACCCTGAGATTTGCGTGCAATACGGAGCCAGCGCAATGGTAATGGATGCGAGACTTTTTGTCACTCTTAACCCATTTAATGTCTACGTTGCTCAACCTAGTATGCGCCCTGGATGCGTTCTCCGTCAAAATAACTGGGCGCTCTTAGAACAGCGTAAGCTAGTAACATCAGATCAGGTAAGAGAATGTAAAAATCGTCTGAATACTTTTGGCTTCACAGGTAACTTAGATACCGATAAACCTGATATTAGATGTATTTATCAAAATGAAGCTGCGCAAAACTTCTTTATGTCTCAACCAGGAGCAGTTGCGCCATCACAAGAAACGGATAGATTCTAATTTAAAATTCGCTCATTCAACATGCAAATTTGCAGTCGAATTTGCAGATATTTTCCATAGGGAATATTATCCTGTATGAAACTGAGCGGAGTTGAAGCCACTCCGCTTTTTAGCTAATTTTAGACGCAGTCATGAGCGCAGCAAAATTTGTTGATTTAATCACCACCAGAGAACAACAAAGGTAAAATCAGCGCTGCAAAAATGCCAATGAGCACAATGATTTCAATAATGCTGAGAGGGAAATTATTCTGCCGCAGATTATTAAATTCTCCGGCAAAATTAGCTGAGAAATTACTCAACCAATTACGTAACCGTCTATTCCATTGTGTGGGGCTATCTTCCGAACGAACATTTGGCGAAAATATAGATAATAATAAAGGCGCACCACCTACTTTTGTAGACATCAAGATATGAATTGCTAAACAGCAAACTAGGATTGCCCAAGCAATAAGATGTAGGTAGTACCAACCTTGATTTAAATCTCCTGTAGGCAACCATTCTTCTTGCATCATTCTGCCAGAAAATACAGCTAAAAGCGCCGCAATTAGCATTAATGTATTAGCAATTCTTTGCAAACTCACCCACCAAATCGGTCTGCCAAGTTGAGTTAAGTTTTGTAAGGAATCTTTTTGTAATAACCGTTTATTACCTGCATGAAAGCTATAAATTGCTAAGACAGGGAAAACAAAAAAGAAAAATACTGCAAATGTCCCGTGAATATCTATAATTGGCCCAATACGCGGGATGGGTATTTTCCCAAACCTGCCATCGAAGGTATTGTAAACTAAAAAACCTGTGATGATGGCAGCGATCGCTAAAATTCCACTCACAGCGTGAATAATCTTTAACAACAAAGGCTGATAGGGTGCAGAACGAGACATGAGTAATTACCTCAGTAGTTATTTATTCAAAAATATTATTGAGTATTACGCCCGTCTCAGGGAAGAGAAAATACTAAATTAATGATGTAGATGTTTTTTGTTAGTCAGTTAATCATGAGAAAATCCTTCTTCTCCGTCAACAATCAACAGTTAACAAGGGGATCGCTGATAATTAAAATTTTCTACGTCAGCCAATAACATCAGTCTTTTCTCATTTAATTTCGCATTTTCGGAATAGGTTGACCAAATTCAATCACTGGTGCTTCGGTAAAATTAGGTGGAGATTGAGGTAATGTGGGAACGGGAAAATTAGGTTGAGTAATTGGTGTAGGGTTACCAAAATTACTAGGTTGATTTACCACAATTGGTGGTGGAAGTGTAGGATTTGGTAATTGAGATTGGTTATGGGATGTAAGCGGTGGAACCACAACAAGTGGTTGCTGTTGGTTAGTAGGTATTGCTGGTAAAGCGTTAGATGGTGGCGGTAATGTCAAAAAGGGTACTTGTTGATTATTAGTTGTTGGTTGACTAATAGTTTGTTGGGGATAGTTATAGGGAATTACAGGTAGGTTATTAGGCTGTTGAGGATAGTTAGATGGAATTGGCGGTAAAGCATTAGGTTGTTGAGGATAGTTTCTCGGTTGTACAGGATTTCTGTAACCAGAATTGAAACCTCGCAACACCCAACGGGTGGGATTTTTCAAAGATGCAGGTTGCAATTTTACCTGATTTGGATCTACATAAGTTCCTGGTGCTAAATCTAAAACAATTCTGGTTACAGCTGCGTTTAATTGAGAAACACGGACTCTTTGGATAGCTCCCGAATAATTTTGTTGTGTCGGAACATAGCCCAATTTAGTATTAGGTAAATCTACAACAATTCGGGGAGGTTGGGCGAGATAAAAATAATTAGGTGTGGTACTTGATGAAAGAGAAAACTCTAATTGTAGAGCCTCTGGAGAAAAGCGCCAATTATCAAGTGTGGCTAAGGGTGTGTTAAGATTTCTGCCACCAATTGGCGGTGGTAAATTTGGAGAATAAGGGGCTGGTAGCTGCTTTGTTAATGGTAAAGCGATCGCGCTACCAGCTTGCAGAGAAACTACTGTATATACGCCAAACCAGCTAATACCAAATAGCTGCGTGCAAAGTTGGCAAAATTGTTTAGTCTTTAAACTTTTTTCCATAATTTTTATCTTTGATCTCTTGAGCTATCTGGCATTTTTGTACTTTAATGACCTTTTTTGGGCTGAGATTTTACTCGCTTTTGAATTGGTACAGCAGTAAATTTAAAGTTCCTCGTGCTACCACTCAAGAATAATTGCCCAATTAAATTGCCTTGATTGCTCAATTGCATTTGCATTTTAGCTGAATGAATGCGTGTATTTTCTTGAGCAGTAGGATTGCAGAGAATGGCTCTGTCAAGTTTGCCAGATAAACTCAACTGTGGATTGCTGAAGATTCCAGAAAGAGAATTATTGCTTGTCTGCATATTGGCGGATTCAGCATCAAGATATGCTGGGTAAAAAGAGGCATTTAAGTAAATACCTGATTGCTGAATGTTGAGGATTAATGCTTCTGGTTTCATGCAGTTTGGTATATCTTCTGCTAAAACCAGCCGATAGCGATCGCTCATGGCTGGGGGTGCTTTTAAATTAGTTTCTCCATAGACGCTGACAGTTTTAAATAATAGGAGAACTGAACCGATCGCAACTCCATAAAAGGTTAAGGATTTTAAATTGAAATGATTCATGATTTCAACTCCTAGCAATCGATTCTTGAGTGCTGACTTCCGATAGCATCGATGATAAATGAGAGGTGACTTGACTATAGCGCCGGGTAATCAGCAAAGAAGAACGACATTGAATTGCTAGCTGATCTGTATATCTTCCTAGGGTTTGGCGTTCGATACCCCAAGCGCGGCTAGTACCAGCAATTGTCAAATCTACGACTTCGGAAGCTGTGATCACGGCTTGAATTGGCTCTTGGGCTTTTATCGGTTTGATTTCAATGCGATCGCGTACACTATTGGGTAAGCGCTCCATCATCATGTGCAGTTCATAACTTAATTCATCGTTGGTTTGATTTTCTGACACTAACTGTAAAATTTGTAACATACAAGTGTCACGATTGATCAATAATCTCAAGGCTAGTATCAGGGCTAAATCATCATGAATATTTGCCGAGTAGGGCACTAACAAGCTTTCTAACCGCTCTCCACCTCGGTCAATAAAAACTGCTACATCTACGGGTGCTGAGGTGAGAATTTGACCAACTCTACCACCTAGGCGATTATTACTAAAAGCAGGACGGTGCCAACCTACTAAAATCAAGTTAGGTTGCTCAATTCTAGCAATTTCTGCGGTTTCTCTGGCAACGTTACTCGATAAGCGAACGATTGGTTGGACAGAAGAACGAATTGTTGGCGGTTCTAGTGTATTGATTAAATCTTCTAGCTGCTGCTGGCGTTGTTCAATTAAACGGTTAGCCTCAACAGGTGTATTCTCAAAGGCATAGTCTTCTTCAAATTCAATGAGACTGAGGGGATGAACGACAGCCGCTTGATGATGGTTGAGAGCAATCGCCACCGCTAACTGCACTAAGCCTTTTTGGGTGCTAGGATTAGCTACTGGCACTAAAATGCGGTAATCGTTATTAACAACAGTAGTTTCCCCTTGATTTGCTGTTAATTCTGGTTCTAAGCGATCTAAGCGGATCAGCTGTTTCGGATATGTCCATTCCAGTAATGGTGAGGTCATAAATGTGGTGACTAATGCCATAATCACCAACATGGTAAAGAGTACGGGGGAAATGACGCCTAAATCTAAACCAATGTTGAGTACGATTAACTCAGTCAAGCCGCGAGTATTCATTAACCAGCCCAAAGCCGAGGCTTCTCGCTGATTAATTCCACTAACACGCGCCGCAACATAAGTACCAATATACTTGCCTGCGATCGCTACTCCTAAAACTAATGCACACATTAACCACAATTCTGGACGATTGAGTAAGCCGATTTGCGTCCGCAAGCCGCTAAAAGCAAAGAACACCGGGAGCAAAAATACTAAGACAAAATCTTCGGTTTTTTCCGCTAATTCCCTGACTAAATCTGCATTTTTGGGCATAGCTGCACCGAGTAAAAAGGCTCCAAAAATTAAGTGAATGCCAATTAACTCGGTAATCAAAGCCGATGCAACAACAGCCATATAAATTAAGGCTACTACCAATTGGCTTAAGCGTCCTGTGCGCTGGTAGTAGGTAGCGAGACGTTGCAAAAACCAACGCCCAACTGTGACCATGAAAGCGATGTAGAGTATGCTTTCAATAATTGTGGGGAATGCACTTACAATGCTACCTTCTCTGGCGACGGCGATCGCTACTGCTAACAAGCACCAAGCCGTCACATCATCCACAGCGGCGCAAGTTAAGGCTAATGTGCCTAAGCGGGTACCTTGCAAATTGTTCTCGGTAATAATCCTAGCTAATACAGGAAAAGCTGTAATTGACATCGCCGCACCCAAAAATAAGGCAAAGGCGGTAAAGGAAACACTCGCATTGGAAACCAGAGGATAAAGCAATACTGATAGTATGGTGCCTAAAGAAAATGGTACTAAAATACTCACATGAGAAGTCAAAATTGCTGTTTCTAACTGACCGCTGAGGTATTTGGGATTAAGTTCTAACCCAATGAGAAACATGAAAAATATCAGTCCCACTTGTGACAAAACATTTAAAAAAGGAATTGTCTCAGGTGGAAATACGTTAGCTGCTACTGATGGTGCAATTAGACCAAATAGAGAAGGGCCAAGCATAATCCCGGCGACAATCTCACCAATTACCAGCGGTTGCTTAACTGACTTAAATGCCAGTCCTACTAACCGTGACAGTCCAATAACAATCAGCACCTCAAACAAAACGAGTATTACTGTGTGCATAGTTTCCTCGACAATGACTATCCGGTTTCCCTAAGATGATTCTTTAAATCACTAGAAAATGTCAACCTTTTTATACACATCTCAAGTCCAATCGTGCCAGGTTAAGATGTTAATTGTTGTTACAATACTGAATAAATAACTATCAATTAAGGGTGTTAAATTTAATACTTCAGCAATAATTGAACGTTTATAATTCGTAATTTATAATTCGTAATTATTAACCCAGGATTGTGCAGTTTAGCAATGCTAATCCCAGACAGCAATCTTGTATCTACGCAGGAGATTTTTTGTAACTTGTACCTAGCAATAAAAAGGGAAATCGTGGCGATGCCATCAATGTTGTGGCGATTGCCCTAATAAACATGATAGTAAATAAAGTCGGGGTAATTACTCCTGGCTATAAACCTATTTTGAGGATAGTTAACTTATTACACCACAGGGATTAATCGGGGTAGTAATCATTGCTGAAGAGCGCCCATTTTTGTCGGCGAATTGTGCAGTTAACATACATGCAATTACTTTAACAAAAATTGCGATCGCCACAATTAACAGCTAATTCTCCATAAGGTAAGTGTATTTACTAACCAAATTTGAGTATTGAGTCCAGAGTAAATAAAAAATATTGCCAGTAAAAATACCGGAGTGCAGAACCCTGGCTTCTGGAACAAGCCGACGTTCTGGTCTTGCACAAGTGAGCTTTTTTACATATTGCGATCGCCAGTTAAATAACTTATAAACAACTTGATACCTTTGTTAAAATCCAGTCAAAAAGGCATATAATCTCGATGCCAGCCATAAAAATATGAAGGCTAACGAAATATATCTTAGACCTGCACAACCAACAGATGCAAGGGATCTGAGTGCAATTCATATTGCTGCAATTAAAGCCCTACCAGCAACTTACTATTCGCAAAAAGAACTGTTAGCTTGGCGCAACTACCGCGATCGCCCTGATGATGCTAATCTCTTTAAGATTATTCAAGCAGACAATTTCCGGGTTGCAGTTGTTGATGATGTAGTTACGGGCTTTGCTAGTTATATTGCTGATGAACTGATAGCTTTATATGTGCATCCCAAATACCAAGGAAGAGGAATCGGGCGAATTTTAGTCCAGCATTTTTGCGAGCAAGCAATGGAACAAGGTATCGATCGAGTGATGACGACCGCGAGCCTTTATGCTGAAGGATTTTATTCACGACTTGGTTTTAGTCTGATCGCCAGAGCATCCCATTACTTAAGTAAAGGGATAATTGTTCCAGTCTCTAAAATGAGTAAAACGTTATAGGTTAATCATGACAAAACTTATATTTACCGGATATTTTGAATTATGTTAAAAGCCATTTCCTTAGCGATCGCTACTTTGATTATCCCCTTAAGCGGCTGTACCCAATCTCCTGTCACTTCTAACAATGTAGATGCTAACAATCCTGCCAATTCTCAAATTTCCCCAAATAATAATCAGTCAACAGCAACAAATAATGTAGATGCTGTAGATGCTAATAATTCTGGCAATTCTCAGACTTCTCCAAATAATAATCAGCCACCAGCAATAACTATCGAACGCTTGGGAATAGGTGGCATAAAACTTGATATGTCTGAAGTAGAAGTAATAAAAATTTTAGGTAACCCTGTAAAAGTAAAAAATGAATTTATGCCTGCGATTGGTAAAGTACGTACTCTAGAATATCCAGGTATTTCAGTCGATTTAGCTGAAAATTCCCCAGAAAATCAATTTACTGTTTACCAAATCAAAGCCACCAGTGCTAAATATGCCACTATAGATGGCGTTAAAGTAGGCGACAAACAATCACAAGTAATTAAAACCTATGGAAACATAGATGCTTCCCCAGAAGGAGATATTACTCGTTTAAGTTACCCAATAGAAACCCCCAGCCCCGCAGGTTTAAATTTTACAATTACAAAAGGCGAAGTTACAGAAATTCTTTGTTTTTATGTCATGAATTAATTCTTGGGCATGGGGCATTGGGCATTGGGCATTGGGTGAATAGTGAGCAGTAAGCGGGGAACCCGCGCAATGCACTGGCTCCCCTGCTTTTAGTCGCCGAGTTTCGACTACGCGGTAATCGAGGGAAGTCGAGATTCAACTTTCGCACAGCCGAGGCGCTGGTTCCTCTGCTTTTTTGTCCTCCTTCCCTTCTCTTTCTTCAACCCCAATTCCAACCAACTCACTCCACATCTTTAATGCGGGTTTTGCGTTCTAAAATTTCTTTCAATACCAAGGTGACGACTGCTAGCAGCGCTAACAATACAGCAGCAGAAAAGGCAGCTTCAGTTTCATACTGTTTGTAAGCATCTTCCACAAACAGTGGTAAACTCTGGGTTTTATCGGCAATATTGCCAGATACAACGGAAACTGCACCAAATTCACCCATTGCTCTGGCGTTGGTTAAAATTAAGCCGTAGAGTAAACCCCAGCGAATACTGGGTAGGGTGACGCGCCAAAAGGTTTGCCATTCATTTGCGCCGAGTGTTCTGGCGGCTTCTTCTTGATCCTTGCCAAATTCTTCTAAGACGGGTATTACTTCTCTGGCGACAAAGGGCATACTAATGAAGGCTGTAGCCAGTACCATTCCCGGAAAGGCGAAAATAATCTGGATATCATTTGCTTGTAGCCAAGGCCCAAACCAGCCATTTCGCCCATAGAGGAGGACAATCATTAATCCTGCGACTACTGGGGAGATGGAGAAGGGGAGGTCAATAATACTTAAGACTATAGCTTTACCTGGGAAATTATGACGCGCGATCGCCCAAGCTGCACAAAGTCCAAAAACTGCATTGATGGGGACAGATATCAGTGCTAGTAATAATGTCAGCCAAGCTGCATGGAGAAACGCTGGTTTGGCTAGGTTGGCGAAGAAGGGGCCTACCCCTTTAGCGAAAGCTTGGACAAATACATTGATTGCTGGAATATATTGAACCAAAGCTAAATAAGCGATCGCAATCCCAATTAACAGTGCTGGTACCCAACTATTAGTCTGTTTCGGCTTGATTGTAGGTTTCTCTGACTTAGATGAGTGAAACTTTGGCTCATTTACTGTCATATCTTCTTGACCAGGCTTGTAAGAAATTAATTGCTAGAAGTAGTACTAAGGAAATTGCTAATAACACTACGCCAATTACAGTTGCACCAGAGTAGTCATATTGTTCTAGGCGTTGAAAAATTAATACAGGTGCAATTAAATCTTGGAAAGGTGTATTAGACGAGATAATGACGGTAGAGCCATATTCCCCAACTGCACGAGAAAAACCCAAAGCTACACCAGTGAGAATTGTCGGGAATAAAGGCGGTAAAATCACTTTCCAAAAAGTCTGCCATTGAGAAGCGCCTAAAGACCAAGCTGCTTCTTCTGTTTCCTGTTCCATTTCTTGCAGTACCGGTTGCACTGTCCGCACGACAAACGGAAGGGAAATGAAAATCATCGCTACCCAAACACCCAAACGAGTGAAAGATACCTTAATTCCCAAGGGTGCTAATAGTGAACCAATCCAGCCATTATTACTGTACACTGTTGCCAGCGTTAAACCTGCTACCGATGTAGGTAAAGCAAATGGTAAATCTACTGTGGCATCAATAATCCGCTTGAAGGGGAAATCGTAGCGTACCAATACCCAAGCAATCAGCGTACCAAATACCCCATTGAGCAAAGCAGCAGATAGTGAAGTAACGAATGTGACATTATATGTTGCTAAAGCAATCTCACTAGTAGCGATCGCCCAAAATTTCGCTGGCGGTTCCGTACTCGCTTTGAGAAACATCGCCGTGATGGGGATGAATAACATTACGGTGAGATATACCAAAGTAATGCGCCAAGTCCAGGGAATCCGACGCAATTTTTCCAGCAATCCCTTCCAAACGGGAGTTTTACTGTCAGCTTCTACAGAAGGAGATAAAGTCATAGTCAAGAGTCAAAAGTCAAAAGTCAACGGTCAACAGTCAACAGTCAACAGTCAACAGTCAACCATTGACCATTGACCATTGACTAATTATCTATTTCTTCGCGGCTTGAATCTTATCGAAAATCCCACCATCAGCGAAAAATTTCTTATCAATTTCTCCCCAACCGCCAAAGTCTTGGACTGTACCTAAGGTTTTCACTTTAGGGAATTTATCGGCAATTTCTTTAGTCTTGGCTACTGTCTCATCTACAGGACGGAATCCTAATTTGGCAAACTCTTGTTGTGCTTCGGGAGTATACAGATATTTCACAAAAGCTTCTGCAACTTCACGAGTACCGTTTTTATCAACGTTTTTATCAACTACAGCGATGGGATTATCAATAGAAATATTCACATCAGGAATTATGGCGGTGACTTTCTCACCCTTTTGTGATGCTAAAATAATTTCGTTTTCGTAATTTATTAAGACATCACCTTGACCTTGTTTAAAGAAAGCATCAGTAGCTTCACGAGCATCTCTAGCTAGAATGGGCACATTATTATAAACTTTCGTCACATAATCAAGTGCTTTAGCGTCATCACCACCAGTTTTAATCACAGAATTCCACAGAGCCAAGAAATTCCAACGCGCTACCCCTGAAGTTTTTGGATCTGCGGTAATTAGTTTGACATCATCTTTTGCTAAATCAGCCCAAGTTTTAATACCTTTAGGATTATCTGGACGAGTTACTAATGCAGCTACCGATTTAGAGACAATGGCATTATTGGGCGCTTCTTTTTCCCATCCCGGCTCAATTAGTCCGGCTTTTTGAATTTTCTCTGTATCTCCAGCCAGCGCTAAATGAACAATGTCTGCTGGTAAGCCATCAATCACTGCACGAGTTTGCGAACCAGAACCCCCATAGCTTTGTTTGAAGCTAACAGTTTGATTATGTTCTTGCTTCCATTTTTCGACAAATTTAGGAATAATAGCTTCGTGAGCTGCTTTGGTAACAGCAAAGGAAACCAAAGTTACCTCAAGATTTTGTTTTTTAGCAGCAACAGGGCTAGCTGCTGGGTTTTCACTGGCAGAATTACCACCATTTCCACCAGCACAAGCAGCAAGGGCTACACTCAGGAATGTCCCTACCAAAAACATGGATACAAAGCCTTTGAGGGAATTTAACCGCAACCGGGTGATGATTCGCCCAATTTTTAGTTGCGATCGCTTTAGCTGGCGTGTCCACAGATTCATTACCGATCCTCCTCTATAATTAATATCTACGGTTATTCTATAGAAATACCGTATACGCGATGATATATAAGATAATCGCAGGTATTCCCGATCAAAAGCAAGAGGAAAACTACATATTCCTATCGAGAATATGGTGATTGTACCAGTTTCATTGACAACTTAACTATTTTGACGAGAAAGATATCTTGCACCTACACCCTATAAAGGTGGAGCTATACAAACGAAGTCTGTCTACGCAGGGTAATAAACGTAGTTTTTCGTTTTATTGACAAATTAGAATGTTTATTGAAAATTAATTAACTCAGTATAAATACTTTGGTGCAAGATGAGAGTCTCCGCTTCATCTGTGCTTTGTCAATGAAAAAAATTGTCAACGAGACTGCCTTCGTTCAATGGGCTGTAATCTTAAACTACTTTTATCTGAACGGACACGTATATCTGCTAATTTGATAGAATCCTTGCTACTCTTATGTTTTTGAGTGCATAGTAAATTTCTAGTAAAAATACCAATTTAATAAATGACAGTTACTAGAATAGTTGATTTTCCATCTTTTGATGACAGCAGAAATGGGGTTGTTGAAATGGTCGAGCCATACAGCCAAACACAGCAGACGCAGCAAGTTGTTTACCGCATTTTAGATGCTAATTTAGATCGCGCTCGTGAGGGTTTGCGAATTATTGAAGAATGGTGTCGCTTTGGGTTAAACAATTCTCAGTTTACTGGTGAATGCAAGCGTCTGCGGCAAGAGATTGCCCATTGGCATACGGCGGAACTCCGGGCGGCGCGCGATACCCCAGGTGACACGGGAACCGAGTTAAGCCATCCCCAAGAGGAACAACGTACTAGTATCAAAGCTTTATTGCAAGCTAACTTTTGTCGCGTGCAAGAAGCAATGCGGGTGCTGGAGGAATACGGTAAGCTGCATCATTCGCAAATGGGTAAAACCTTTAAGCAGATGCGGTATCAAATGTATACCCTAGAAAGTAATTTATTAGGTCATCAACGCCATCAACTGCTGTGGCGATCGCGTCTGTATTTGGTTACCTCACCGGCAGAAAATTTATTGACAACAGTGGAAGCTGCTCTCAAAGGTGGCTTGACTTTGTTACAATACCGTGACAAAACTGCTGATGATACTATTCGTCTCGAACAAGCTAAAAAACTCCGACAGCTATGTCATCTCTACGGTGCGCTATTTATTATCAATGACCGTGTAGATTTGGCTTTGGCCGTAGATGCAGATGGGGTGCATCTAGGACAGCAAGATATGCCCATTGATACTGCCAGACAATTACTCGGTTCTCAAAGGATCATAGGTCGTTCTACCACAAATTTTGAAGAAATGCAAGGGGCAATAGCTGAAGGTGCTGATTATATTGGTGTGGGGCCAGTGTATGAAACACCAACAAAAGCAGGTAAACCAGCTGCGGGCTTAGAATATGTCAGTTATGCTGCCAAAAATTGTTCTATTCCTTGGTTTGCAATTGGGGGAATAGACGCAAATAATATCAATGACGTAATTGATGCAGGTGCAGAACGGGTAGCTGTAGTGCGATCGCTCATGCAAGCAGAACAACCAACTTTAGTAACACAATATTTGCTTTCCCAATTGCATCGTATCCAGCCAGAGCGGTGAAAAATTCAAAATTCAAAATTCAAAATTTCTGAGTAGTAGCCTTTGCTACTCAGAATTTTCTCAACTTTCTTAATTGCTATTTAATCAACTTGTGAAAGCTGATGTCTAATGAAATTACACTGCAAGTAAATGGGGAGAATCACAGATGTTCATCCCAAACGCCGTTACCCGAACTCCTGCAACAACTAGGCTTTAATCCGCGTTTAGTAGCAGTAGAGTATAACGGTGAGATTTTACATCGCCAGTTTTGGACTCAAACAAAAGTACAACAAGGCGATCGCTTAGAAGTTGTCACCATTGTCGGTGGGGGGTAAAAAGTCAATCATTCCAACCGATATAACGAACGGTGAAAGGTTTTACGTTGGGCTAGTTCTTTACCTTTTCGACCGAGTTTTTCCCGTAGCGCTCGGTCTTGACACAAACGAGTGAAGGCCTGAAAAACTTCATAGCCAGATTTCGGGTTAACAAGGATACCATTTTCTTCATGCTGAATTGCATCGATAACGCTACCTAAACGGGAGGCGATTACAGGTTTGCCAAAGTAACTCGCCTCTAGGTAAACAATGCCAAAACCTTCTATATTCCTAGCTGGAGCATCCAATAAATTCAGCATAGCAAATATGTCGCAGGCAGCATAATAACCGACTAATTCGCGATCGCTCACATTTGGTGCAAAATGTACTCTTTGGTCTACTCGTAAGCGCTGGGCGAGAGATTTCAGTTCCGATTCACAAGGGCCTTGACCGCAGATTATATAATGTACATCCACCCCAATAGTTAACAGTAGGGGTAAGTTATCAATCACGCGGTTAAAGCTTTTATGCTTGACAAGCTGTCCCACCGACAGAATAACTATTGCTGTCTCTGGGATGTTATACATTTGCCGCACATCTGCGCCTAACTCACTCAAGTTATCTGGATTAGTGAGTTGACTAAATTTTTCTGGTCTGATGCTGGGGTTAATAACGTGGGTAGGAGTCTTTAATCGCAATCGATTATTTAAGTAATCCTTGGTAAAAGAGCTGTTGCAAACAATACCTTCAGCCCGTTTCAGTGTCAATTTAAATAGCGATCGCCATAAAGGATTACGTAACCCACACAGAATATCATTACCGTGAAGATAGATAAAAAAGCGAATAGGTAGGAAATAGCTTAAAAGTAAAACTGATGGAAATTCGTAGCCGTGACCCCATTCAATGTAGCGGTAATGATAGCGAAAATATAGCTTTATCGCTAATACAAATGAATAGATGAGGTTGAAGAAAGGATGTAAAAAACTCCAATTTTTTGGACTTGGCCAACGATATACCGGAAATTTTTGTGCTTGGTCAAATACGCGATCGCCTGAGCAACTAGCAGCTAGAACAATTACCCGTTCTGGGTCTTGAATGCAGCGACTATAAATATATTCGCTAATTACAGCCTCTTTTGGTAGGAAACTACGAGATATTACTAAAATGTCAGGCAACGCAGTTTTATCTCTAACATTTGCCCCAAGTTGCGAAATATGTTCCATAATATATTTTCTAACTATAGTGCTAAGAATTATTAATTCTTTATAGGATTAATTTTGGTGAAGCAAGAAACGCCAATTTTCTGCTGTTCTGGAATTGTTAGTGAAGTAAGAATAGAAAAAAATTGATAAAGCAACTGCCGTCAGGAAACAGTATTCCCTTCTACCTCTTTGAAGTTCCGATCAGAGGAAGCCTCCGCTTGGACTTCTCTGTGCCTTCTACCCTCTGCCTTTTTTGATAATTTCTGGAATTTAACCATATGTTACTCTCCACAATTTTTCCGAGAAAAGCAGTAACTTCGCTATTGGGCGTAATTGCCTAGCAGGCTACCCCTCTGGGTAGTCACCAGTAGCCTGGGCATCCGCCACAGAGAGATACTTACACTGAATTTTGACCAAAAATTTCTTGCTGTAATTTCCATTGGGGAGCGATCAAAACTGTATATAATTTTCTACTGTTTTGTCATCCGCGCCAACAACTAGCCTGTAGAATCCTGGAATTTACAGATTGTTTTTATCCTTAAGTTTAAGTATCCGTATTTATCTCAGGCTTATCAATAAGATTTATACCGAAAAATATCATTTTGTAATACATAGGCTTTAGCACCATAATTCACAATCCTTGTCTTAGCGATTGGAGTATAAAAATTTCAGCCAGATTTGAAAACAGTATTTGGCAAAATTTTGTTTTAAATATTGTTAATTTATGTTTTTGGGCAATTTCTCACCACATAAAATTTGTCTACCTGATTAACAAGCATGAAAATCTAGTACTGCCAGCTAAATCAATTGTTCATAGACGACTGTGGTCATTGCTAAATTGGGTTTCTATCAATAGCCTATCCTGAAAAAACTTAAAATAATGCCAAAATGCCAAAATGGGGTATTGGGCATTGGGTATTGGGCATTGGTTAACCGTCTGTAGGGGCGGATTTATTTAGATCATTGTTGATCCACGAGGATATCTGTGAACCCGCCCGTACAACCGTCAACAGTCAACCGTCAACTGAATCATTAATTGATCCCAAAATTCTGGCGATCGCTAAAAGATTTCAGGTACGGTTATCTACTCAAGAAATCCCCCCTAAGCGTGCTGTCTAGACCAAATCAGAAGCGGTACATTGAATATGTAGCCGACTCCGATAGTAGTCACACAGAGCTACTGCTAATCAAAAATTCGCTTGCTTGCTACGGGCTGGCGTTAGTGACCAAGCATAACTCTCAAGCACAGCGTTGGGAGAAATCATCACCAATACCGTTTTTCAAGCAACTGTATTATGCATAAAAAACTAAAACTAGCCATCAAACCGCTGTTAAAAACTTTCTTTGTCCTCAGCCTGGTGTTAACTTTGGCACTTGGTCACGCTGATGGAGCATTAGCTGCTCGTAGCGGCGGACGCATCGGTGGCGGTTCCTTTAGAGTACCTTCTAGCCGCACTTACACACCTCGCACTTACGCACCTCCTGGTGGTGGATATTATCCTGGGGGCGGTGGTTTTGGATTTCCTTTTCTAATTCCTTTTTGGGGAATTGGTGGCGGATTTGGCGGGTTGTTTAGCATCTTGATTTTTATTGCGATCGCTAATTTCTTATTCCAAAGCTTCCGCCGTGTTACTGGCGGTGAAACTGTGAGCGAAACAGGCTATAGCAGCAACCCCGCTGTGTCTGTAACTCGTTTACAAGTGGGTTTATTAGCTCAAGCACGCGATTTACAACCCGAACTCGATCGCATTGCGGAAACTGCTGACACCAATTCACCACAGGGAAGAGCAGAAATTTTGCAAGAAACCAGTCTAGCTTTGCTGCGCCATCCAGAGTACTGGGTATATGTCGGTGGTGGTACACAGCAAGCTAAATTAAATTCCGCCGAAGCTCAATTTAACCGTCTCTCTTTAGCGGAACGCAGCAAATTTAGCGAAGAAACCCTATCTAACGTTAACAACCAACTTAAAGCCGCCCTGGCGAAAGAAGCTTTACCTGGTACTGTAAATCCAGAAAATCCTACCGATCTCATTACTTCTGGCCCTGGTGAATACATTATCGTTACCTTGCTGGTAGCGACTTTAGGCAAGTATGCAATTCCACAAATCAACAGTAGTGATGATTTGCGTCAAGCTTTGCGTCAAATTGGTGGTATTCCTAGCGAGCAAATTCTAGCGTTAGAAGTCCTGTGGACTCCGCAAGCTGAAGGTGATACTCTCACTTCTGATGATTTGTTGGCTGAGTATCCCGACTTGAAGCTTGTTTAATTAGATTGAGTTGCTACGAAAGTATAAAAACCGCTTGCTTAACTGCAAGCGGTTTATTGTTTCGGTATAAGCATGTTTAGCATAGCTGTTCTGTATCGAGTAGAATTTTAGCAAACATGGTATCAACTGTCAATACAATTTTTTAATTGATTGACCGCAAGAGTAATACCAATTTAAAAAAAGAATGCGACAGTCGCTACATTTGTAGCGATATTGGTATAAGCTTCCTAGCCCATTGGTGTCAACTTAACGTGAAACTCGCTTTGTGCCAAGGTTTTGCCCTCACCCCCAGCCCCTCTCCCACCAGGAGAGGGGAGCAAGAGATTCAATTCCCCTTCTCCCTGAGGGAGAAGGGGTTAGGGGATGAGGGCGAGGGTTTTTGCACAACACTCGCTGTATATAGCTTTTAGCTTAAAGTTGACACCAATGATCTGTGAACCCGCCCCTACTGAAGTAGACTCAAGATTTTGAGAATATTTAGTCATCTTGAGATGACTTTGACTATTAGCAAGGAACTTCAGTTCCTTGCGGTAGTCGGCTTTCGCGTTAAGTTGACACTAATGAGCCTCCTGTCTACAGAGCGATCGCATATTTTTTTAGTTGGAAGTCCCTTAGGTAAAAATCATTTGTCTTTCCCTATTTCTTCTGCTTAAAGATAGTTTACAAATGTAACAAATTGCCCGATCATAACCACATCAGAAAAATTTACTCAAAAACACTGTTTTTTCCGAAAAACATTGTAATTGGTACAATTTCAGCCGTGAATTTTCTATCCAAACACCATGAGTAGAGTTCCTACGATAAAGAAGCAGATATCCAATCGAGTACCAACACTCAATGATTGCAGTTCCCAAAGTCTGCTCAAGTATTTTGAAAATGCTTGGGAACTTGAGGAAAAATTAATGAAGTCTTTGGTTAGCGAAGACAGTTTTTACCTCAATCCCGATCCTTTAAGAAATTGTCTGATTTTTTATCTTGGTCACTCGCCTGTTTTTTATATCAATAAATTAATCTGCGTTGGCTTAATCAAGAAGCGGATTAATTCACATTATGAAACTTTATTTGAAGTAGGAGTCGATCCAGAAACACCAGCAGAATTAAATGCAGTTATGCAAAAGATGAGCTGGCCTGAGGTTGCAAAAGTTTGGCAATATCGAGAACAGGCTAAAGAAGCGATCGCCAATGTAATTGTCAATACGCCATTAGATCTACCAATTCATCAACAGCATCCTTTTTGGGCGTTGTTAATGGGGATAGAACATAGCCGAATTCACTTTGAAACTTCTTCGATGTTGTTGCGTCAATTACCGGTTAATTGTCTCAAACGTCCTTCAGAATGGGATTACGCACCCAGCAATGGCGAAATTCCAGAGAATGAAATGCGCTTGATTGCTGGTGGTGTGGTTAAGTTAGGAAAACCACAAGATGATGTAACTTTCGGTTGGGATAGCGAATATGGCGATCGCACTGTGGAAGTGAAAGCATTTTTAGCTAGTAAGTATCTCATCACTAACAGCGAATTTCTCCAGTTTGTCCAAGATGGGGGGTATGAAAATTCAGACTATTGGGATAGTGAA
This sequence comes from Tolypothrix sp. FACHB-123, assembly GCF_014697075.1. GTDB lineage: Bacteria > Cyanobacteriota > Cyanobacteriia > Cyanobacteriales > Nostocaceae > Aulosira. The sequence goes on from NZ_JACJRE010000037.1 coordinate 38,704, forward strand.
TCTAGGAATTGGCAGCAACTCTACAACGTCCAACATCCTAAATTCTGGATATCTAGCACAGATGGCTATCGCTATCGTACTATATTTGAGGAAATCGACTTACCCCTAGATTGGCCTGTAGAAGTTAACTACTACGAAGCGATCGCATTTTGTCGTTGGAAAGGTGAAAATATTCGCTTGATGAGTGAAGCGGAATGGAATCAAGCTTTAATTTATTCTCAAGGCGATGTTTCCGGTGTCAGCAATTCAACCGAACACAATCTTAACTTAAAATACATCTCCCCTAGTCCAGTAGGAATGTTTGCACCGACTAACAATCATACTGGTCTTGATGATTTACGCGGAAATGTTTGGGAATGGCTAGGCGATACCTTCAACCCCCTACCAGGATTTCAACCCCATTCTCTTTATTTAGATCAAGCAGCACCATTTTTTGATCACAAACATCAAATCCTGCTTGGTGGTTCTTGGGCTACGAATGGTTCAATGGCCTTACCAACCTATCGTAACTGGTTCCGCCCTTACTTCTATCAACACGCTGGTTTTAGAATTGCTCAAGATTTTTCCCCTTGAGATTTCTCAGTTTTTTCATGGGATTTACATATCTTGCTTTCAGCATTGTTTAATCCAGTCATCCCAAAATTTTATAGCACCACATAGAAAATAGCAGAGATGAGAACATGGTAATAGATCCGTTACTGATTCTGGATAATCACTATCAGGATTTAAATAATGATGGTGAAGATATCATCCAAGGATTAAGCAAGACTCCCAAAAGTTTACCGCCGAAATATTTTTATGACGATCGCGGTTCTCAATTATTTGAGCAAATTTGTCAGTTACCAGAATATTATCCTACCCGCACAGAAGCGGCAATTTTGAGCCAATATGCTGGCGAAATTGCCCAAATTATCGGCAATTGTGAACTAGTAGAATTGGGTAGTGGGAGTTCTACAAAAACGCGCCTGTTGTTGGATGCTTATCAAAAAATAGCAGATGATTGGCGATATCTCCCCATTGATATTAGCGGTGGAATTCTTAAAACCAGCGTTCTGGAATTACAAGCAAAATATCCTGAGTTTTTCATTCAGGGATTGCTGGGAACTTATGAACAAGCTTTAGCTCATCTTGCAGCTAATTCCTTGCGATCGCGGATGATTTTTTTCCTCGGAAGTTCTCTAGGAAACTTTACACCACAAGAAGCTGAGAAATTTTTGAGCCAAATTGCCCTGGCTTTAAAACCAGGAGATTACTTTTTACTGGGGATTGATTTACAAAAACCCAAAGACATTTTAGAAGCTGCTTATAACGACAGTCAAGGAGTAACAGCAGCTTTTAATTTAAATATGCTATCTCATTTAAATTGGCGGTTTCAAGGTAATTTTGACCTTAATTTATTTAAGCATCAAGCAATTTACAATGTGGTAGATACTCAAATTGAAATGTATCTCCATTGTCAAGAAAGTCATAGTGTTACCTTAGATACCCTGAATTTAAATGTTGGTTTTGCAGCAGGCGAAAGCATCCTGACAGAGATTTCTCGCAAATTTGATTTAGCAAATATGCAACAGCAGCTAAAAGTCCAAGGAATGAAGACATTAAAAACTTGGACAGATCCTCAGCAATGGTTTGGCTTAATTCTTTGTCAAAGATATTAAATCAGAACAATTACAAGTAATAATTTGTAGGGTGTGTTATGCCGTAGGCTAACGCACCTTTAATTATTGATCATACTTCGGTGCGTTGCGCTGCGCGACAACACACCCTACATTACAGCAGATTACAAGTTGGTGAGATACAAATTATCGTTGATTGTAGGGGCACTGGCACTGCCATGCCCCAAAGCGCGTACTCATTTACCTAAAATATTAAAAGGGTTGTATTATCAACTCGTAACCAAAACCGACTTTTTGCGGCTAGGACGTTTGCGAGCAGATTTTTTCTTCAACCCTACAGCTTGCGCTTGATCGCTATCTGAACCATATTGCCCCCGTACAGCTTCTTTCATTGCTAATATTGCATTATGGAATTCCCATTCTGCTAATCTCGCAGCATCCGAAGCCGCACGGTATAGAGCTAATCTTTCAGTTTCCGCTTGTTGCTGCGCCAACATTGCCTGATAAGCGTTCTGGATATTTGCAATGGAAGCATCAGCACGGACTGTATCATAGGTAGTAACAGTTTGCAATCCACGCAAAGAGTTTAGATCTTGACTAAGAACTTGAGGCCTTAAACGGCGTCTTGTGTTTTGGATAGCCATAGAAAACACGTAGTAATGGTATGTATTTAATATGCCCATTAACGCCTCAAAAAATAGCAGTAAGGCGATGTTTTTGGATAAACCAAGGCTAAATTAACGGTAAACTGCTTTTTTCTGCCATGCATTAACAATACCAGCCGATGCATTAACAAGGCCAGCCGATGCATTAACAATGCCAGCCGATGCATTAACAATGCCAAGCGATGCATTAACAATGCCAAGCGATGCATTAACAATGCCAAGCGATGCATTAACAATGCCAAACGATGCATTAACAATGCCAGCCGATGCATTAACAATGTAAGGCGATGCACTCAAAATTCTCTTGTTTATGGGTAATCTCTGGCTCATTGGTGTCAACTCAAGCTAAAAGCTATACACGGCGCGTGTAGTACAAAAACCCTCGCCCTCATCCCCTAACCCCTTCTCCCCCAGGAGAAGGGGAATTAAATCTCTTGCACCCCTCTCCCTGAGGGAGAGGGGCTGGGGGTGAGGGCAGAACATTGTCGCCAAGCGGGTTTCACGTTAAATTGACACAGGTGAACAGTGCCATTGCCCCTACAATTAGCGATCGCTTCTACCTCACCAACTAGCAATCTGCTGTATAAAATCTCTCTTCCCATGCCCAATGCCCAATGCCCCGTTGTATTAATAAGTAAACCTAGAATTTGAGCTTATACTAATTATTCATACAGCTTAAGCAACAATTTTAGCCCTTGCTCGGTCAACTTCCTGCATGAACGCTGATTTTCAACATTATCTAGAATCAGTCTGCCATACTTACCAACATTGGTGGGAAAAGTACACCATTACAGATGTAGAAGGGCGTAGACAAAACTCACCGTTTGAGGGCTTGATGGTAGCAACAGTGTCGCCAAAGCAAGACAACCGAGGTGACACCCAGGAGAAAACAGAACGCTTACCAGTGCAGGAAGGGTTACGTAAATATGCAGATAATCATGTATTACTTGTAGGCAAACCAGGTTCAGGCAAATCAACAGCCTTAGCGCGGCTATTGTTGGAAGAAGCAGAAAAAGCAAAATCCCTAGGCGATTTGGGGTGCATACCCGTGCTAGTGGAGTTGCGGCAATACACAACTTCCGTGCTGGATTTGATACAAAATTTTTTGCATCGGCATGGATTATATATAGATGTAGAAATAAAAACCTTGTTGCGTAACCGGCAATTTTTGCTGCTTGTGGATGGGGTAAACGAGTTACCCAATGAAGAAGCAAGGCGAGAGTTAAAAACTTTTCGGGAAAATCACCCCAAAACGCCAATGATTTTCACTACGCGAGATTTGGGGGTAGGTGGCGATTTGGGAATTGAGCAAAAGCTGGAAATGCAACCCCTAACGGCAGAACAGATGCAGCAGTTTATCCGCGCCTATTTGCCGGAAACAGGTGAGGAAATGCTACAGCGCTTAGGTGAAAGATTGCGTTCCTTTGGGGAAACGCCTTTGCTGCTGTGGATGCTGTGTGAGTTATTTAAACTAACAAACGATATACCGCCGAATTTAGGTTTGGTGTTTCGACAGTTTACGCAATTTTATGGCGACAAAATTAAAGATGATGTTCCAGTAGATGAAGAGTTGCGCGGCTGGTGGAAGCAGTCATTGGAAGCATTGGCTTTCACCATGATGCAAGGAGAATCGCCAACAGAATTGCGAGTCATCATTGATAGGCTTGAGGCGGAAGAAATTTTGACGAAGTTTCTGGAAGGGAAAGTTAATAATCCGCCTACTCAAGCCCAAAAATTGCTGAAAGATTTACTCAAGCATCATTTAATTCAAATTAGTAGCAATGAAAAAATAGAGTTTCGCCACCAGCTGCTTCAGGAATACTACGCTGCGGAATGCCTACTTCAGAAGCTTCCCCATATTAGTAATGAAAAGTTGCAACGGGATTATCTCAATTATTTAAAGTGGACAGAACCTTTAGCGTTGATGTTGGCTTTAGTGGAGAAAGAAGCGTCAGCAGTAGGTGTGGTGAAGTTAGCGCTAGAGGTGGATTTGGAGTTAGGGGCAAGGTTAGCAGGAGAGGTAAAGCCAGAGTTTCAGAAAAAAACTGTTGATTTAATTCTAGAGTTAGAAGTTTCTGAATCGCTCAAGATAGAGTTTTTAGAGAGTACACGCTCTAGGCATGGAATTGCATTTTTAACTAATCGACTACAACATAAAGATTCTGTGGTGCGTAGCACTGCCACATATGCATTAAGAAAAATCAAAGATAGCCAAGCAGTAGCACCATTGATTCATGCTTTAAATCATCAAGATTCTGATGTGCGTAGATATGCTGCATATGCATTAGGAGAAATCAAAGATAGCCAGGCGGTAGCTGCATTGATTCATGCTTTGCACGATCCAGATTCTGATGTGCGTAGTTCTGCCGCATATGCATTAGGAAAAATCAAAGATAGCCAGGCGGTAGCTGCATTGATTCATGCTTTGCACGATCCAGATTCTGATGTGCGTAGAACTGCCGCACAAGCATTAGGAGAAATCAAAGATAGCCAGGCGGTAGCTGCATTGATTCATGCTTTGAATCATCTTGATGATTGGGTGCGTATAACTGCCGAACAAGCATTAAGAAAAATCAAAGATAGCCAGGCGGTAGCTGCATTGATTGCTGCTTTGAATCATCAAGATTCTGATGTGCGTAGAACTGCCGCACAAGCATTAGGAGAAATCAAAGATAGCCAGGCGTTAACTGCATTGATTCATGCTTTGAATGATCAAGATGATTCGGTGCGTAGAAATGCCGCATATGCATTAGGAGAAATTAAAGATAGCCAGGCGGTAGCTGCATTGATTCATGCTTTGAATGATCAAGATGATTCGGTGCGTAGAAATGCCGCATCAGCATTAGGAAAAATCAAAGATAGCCAGGCGGTAGCTGCATTGATTCATGCTTTGAATGATCAAGATGCTAATGTGCGTAGCAGTGCCGCATCAGCATTAGGAAAAATCAAAGATAGCCAGGCGGTAGCTGCATTGATTCATGTTTTGAATGATCAAGATGATTCGGTGCGTAGAAATGCCGCATCAGCATTAGGAGAAATCAAAGATAGCCAGGCGTTAGCTGCATTGATTCATGCTTTGAATGATCAAGATGATTCGGTGCGTAGAAATGCCGCATCAGCATTAGGAGAAATCAAAGATAGCCAGGCGTTAGCTGCATTGATTCATGCTTTGAATGATCAAGATGATTCGGTGCGTAGAAATGCCGCATCAGCATTAGGAGAAATCAAAGATAGCCAGGCGTTAGCTGCATTGATTCATGCTTTGAATGATCAAGATGCTAATGTGCGTAGCAGTGCCGCAAGAGCATTAGGAGAAATCGGTAGCTCTGAAATGCTTTCTGAAATGTGGAAGTTACGATTAACTGGGGTAGACAATGCAAAGAATATTATTTCCAATATTCAAGAGCGTTACAAATTTTATAACCATGAAATTTTTCATTCTGCATCAATTGAAAATGCTACTCAAACAGAATCAAAAACAATGCAATACCAAGATTTTCAAATATTAGTTGATAAAAATCACCAAATTCGCGCCTCTTCAGAACAAGGTGATGTTTCATCTGAATTACGCTTAGACATGAACGAAATTGAACTAGCCTTAGAACTGATAGAGTTGAACAAAACAAACGATAAATTACTCAAAAGATTAGGAAACCAACTTTACCAAGCGCTTTTTCCCAACCAAATTAACGCTCGCTTCCATGCCACAATAGCAGGGGCAGAAGCAAATAAAGAAAGCGTTCGTTTGCGCTTAATATTTCAATCTCCGCAATTAGCCGCACTCCCCTGGGAATTCCTTTATGACGCAGAAAGCAATACCTTTTTAGGAAACAACATCCAAACAGTGCTTTCTCGCTATATTGATGTTCCCCTGCAAAAACGCGATATCAAAACCGCTAAATTACCCCTAAAAGTGCTACTCGTCATTTCATCTCCTACTGACTTAGCTACATTAGACGCAACTGGCGAAGCAACACTCATTAACTCAGCTTTGGAAAAACACATAAAAGCAGGTCAAATAGAATTAGATATTATCAAAGAAGCTACCACCCGCAACATTAATCAAAAGCTGCGCGAAAAACCCTATAATATATTCCACTTCATCGGGCATAGTGTTTTTAAAGACAACAAAGGCTACATTGCCCTAGAAGATGACAATAAGCAAGCTAAATTGATGGATGAAGAAAGTTTCGCCAACTTCTTCTTAGGCTACCGCAGCTTGGGGTTAGCTGTACTCAATTGCTGTCAAGGCGCAGAAGTGTCAGAGCAGCAAATCTTTACCGGAATCGCACCCAATCTCGTACAACGGGGAATACCTGCGGTAGTGGCGATGCAATATTCTATCCGTGACACCACCGCCAAGATTTTTGCTGATGAATTTTACCGCACCCTTGCTCTCGGCTATCCTGTAGACACTGCTATTCAAACAACCCGCAACGCTATCTCTCAAGAAGTCGGATTAAATCAACGCGACTTTGCGACACCAGTACTTTATATGCGTGCAAAAGATGGCATCATCTTGGATGTTTCCGCATAATATTATGTTCGGTTGCGCAGTTATAGCAGAAGGCAGATGGCAGAAGGTAAAACTCTTGCTATTGTTAATATTCACGCTTTGAAGATATTCTAACTTATGTGACTACAGCTATATCAAACGTCAACTTAATGTGAAACCCGCTTACCGCAAGGAACTGAAGTTCCTTGCTAATAGTCAAAGTCATCTCAAGATGACTAAATATCCTCAAAATCTTGAGTCTACTTCAGTAGGGGCGAGTTCACAGATCATTGGTGTCAACTTAAGCTAAAAGCTATATACGGCGCGTGTTGTAGAAAAACCCTCGCGCCCTCATCCCCTAACCCCTTCTCCCTCAGGGAGAAGGGGAATTGAATCTCTTGCTCCCCTCTCCCTAAGGGAGAGGGGCTGGGGGTGAGGGCGAAACCTTGCAACCAAGCGGGTTTCACGTTAAGTTGACACAGGTGGGCAATGCCCGTGCCATTCAGAATATATGGATGTGTCGCCAACATTAACCAACATTATCTGAATTGATAAAAAGCGCGATCGCACATTACAGATAATCCATAGCCAATAGTATCTATCACTACAAACAATACTGCCAACACAAGCAGCTTTAAGGAAAGGTGTGGGCGCTAGTTGTAGTAATTCTCTAGCAACGAGACAAATACCTCACACTATGATATCTACCGTTCAAATCTCCCCGGAAGTTTACCAAAATGTTCTGCACGACAAAATTATTGAAGCTAGCAACGAAGTGCAGCGATTAATTGAAACCCAGCAGTATGCGCCATTGCTGGAAACATACAATCGCATTCTCCACAATATTGTACTTCTCACCAATCCCGAACAACGCAATTATTTACTTTTCTCTCTCATTCAAAATGAGCAGTCTGTATTTCAACCCTTAACTCAACTCCCGCGCCCAGAACAAGATAAGTGGATTGAGTGGCTGGGGAAGGTGCAGCAGTTTGTTCTGAATTTAGGTAAAGACTCAAGTTTAGCAATCGCTCAAAATTTAGCACAAGTAGCTGAAGCATACCAAACTCTGGGACGTACCAATCTCGCCGCGATCGCAATGCAACAAGCCAGCCAAGCAGCGCAGCAGATTCCAGAAGCAGCAAATCGCGCTAATGAATTTATGCAAATCGCCCGCATTTGGTTGCAATTCCAAAATAAATCCCAAACCAAACATGCACTGATTCAAGCTTTGTCAGCGGTTGGGAAACTTCCTACTGATTATCCTGATGCGCAGTGGAATTATCTATTCTCGATAGCATTGCTATACGTGGAACTTGGTGAACCACAACGGGCTTTGAAATTAAGCGAACAGATTAGCAATGACTATTATCTAAATGCAGTGCGTCAAGAAGTCGTGCGCGATGCAGTAAAACGAGGAGATTTGCATTTAGCTCAATCTGTTACCCATAAAATTCAAGGAGCAGAATACCAAGCTTATGCTTTAGTAGAAATGGCTGTTTATTGGGCGATTCATCATCAAGTGCGCCGGGGAAATCGCTTGTTTGCCGAAGCTTTGAAACGGGTAGCAAAAAATGAGCTTGCAGAAGCTATACAATCAACTTTAATTCAAACTTACCAAAAATCAGGTCAACTCACTATTGCTTTAAATGCCGCCCAACGTCTTACCCAAGATGAACCAAAAGCTTTAGCATTAGGTATGATTTTAGTTGCTTATGCCAAAGCCAACCAATCTCAGCAAGTACAACAAATTCTCGAACAGCTTATAGGTTTAATTCAATCGGAAACTGCGGTTAATTCTGTGGGTTACGTCAATAATATATTGCAAGCTGCTGTAGATGCACAAGCATATAATTTGGCGATGACAATTTTAAATGTGGTGCAAAATAACACAGATTTTATCTCCAAACCCGCTTGGTATTATCAAATTGTCCAAGCACCATTACGCCAGCAACATCTTGACGCAGCCTTAGAATTAGCGCAACAGATTCCCGGTGAATTCTTTCCTGAAGAACGCAATTCTCTACTGCAAGAAATTGCCATTGCTTATAGTAGCGCCAATCAATGGCATCGCGCTCATGAAGTATTAACACAAATTGACAATTCTATTTTTATTTCTAATCCATATCATGTATTAACAAGGGCGGAACTTGCAGCAATTGCACCGACGCCAGAAGAATTTACTAGTTTAATTACAGCTGCAATTACTTTTACTCAAGCTATAGAACCCTTAGCACAGAAAGCTCTAGCATTAGCTGCGATCGCTCAAGCATATCTGCGTTTCGGGGATGAACAACAAACACAATTTTACCTTCAGCAAGTTCTTCAAGCAGTACAGCATGTAGATGATGATACTCGCGGAAATCTGCTATATTCAATCACCGAATATTTAATTAAACAGCGACAATATACAGCTGCTCTCACCATAGCCCAAGCCAATCCAGTGGCGCACTTGCAGCAATCGAGCTATGATACCATTTTTCAACAAGCGGTTGCATCCTATGGTTTTTATGTCGCCTTGCAAATGGTAGAGTTAGAATCATTACCAGATAGACAAGCACCGAAACTCATAGCGATCGCTAAAACCTATGCACAACTGCAACGCCACGAAGATGCAATAGAATTACTCAATCGCGCCTTTGAAGTAGCGCAAAAAATTGCCGATCCCGAAAGCCGGATACTTTACATCAATGAGTATATCCAAGTACCCGATGAAAGCGATCGCGCTCACCAATATACTCACTTAGTCAAGCTATATTTTGCTTTAGGACAACAAGATAAAGCCCAACAAGTAGTGGAAAAAACTCAAGGAACATCTCTGCGCGATTATCTCCAAGCTTGGATTCATCAAAGGTAAATATTGCACCACAATCTGAAAATTTAGAGCGATCGCTATTTAATTAAGGCGATCGCTCATTTTTTTATCCAAATTTATTAACTTCTTAAGCCTTAATTAAACAGGCTTTGATAATTAATTTAATGAACCGAAATATTAATTGGGAAAAGAGATTTTCATGTTCTGTTTGTGTGAGCGATCGCAGGCGTGTCTATCTTGAATTCCCCAATGATGCCCATATTAATGGGCATTGAGTTGAGCTAAATTTGCAGATTTTACGGAGATTTCAATGGCATTATTTTTCTCAGAATATATTGAAGGTAGCAGCAACAATAAAGCCCTAGAAATTTTTAACGGCACAGGTGCGGTAATCGATTTAGCTGCTGGAAATTATGTGGTTCAGTTCTACTTTAATGGCAACCTTAACGCAGGATTAACCATTAATTTAACAGGTACAATTGCCCCTGGTGATGTATTTGTGTTAGCTCAAAGCAGTGCTAATGCAACAATTTTGGCACAAGCAGACCAAACCAACGGTGCTGGCTGGTTTAATGGCGATGATGCGATCGTGTTGCGTCAAGGCGGCGCAAATGGGGCGATTATTGATTCAATTGGTCAAATTGGTTTTGATCCGGGTGCGGAGTGGGGAACTAATTTGACTAGTACCGCAGACAACACCCTAAGGCGGAAAACTAATATTACTACTGGCGATACCAATCCTAGCGATGCTTTCGATCCAAGTTTGGAATGGGAAGGCTTTGCTACTGATACTGTTGACGGCTTGGGAAGCTACGCCGCTAATCCCGGAACTAGCCCAGGAGTAATGATTACTCAATCTAGTAATAGCACTGAGGTAAATGAACAGGGTGAAACAACTGATACTTATACGATTGCGCTTAAGACTACTCCCAGCGGTGCTGTAAATATTGCGATCGCTGCCGATGGGGAAACGCAAATCAGTACAGATGGCACAAATTTCTCTAACTCTGTTAGCCTCAGTTTGACAGATACTAATCCCCAAACAATTACCGTCAAAGCAGTTAATGATTTAGAGGTAGAAGCATCTCCCCACACAGGAGTAATTACCCATACAATTGTCAGCAGTCTAGATGCCGCCTACTCTGACACGCTCACGCCGATTCCCAACCTCAATGTGAATATAACTGATAATGATATTGCCCTGAGAAAGATTTACGAAATTCAAGGTAGTGGTGCAGCCAGTTCGCTAGTCGGTCAAACTGTGACAATCGAAGCCGTTGTGGTAGGCGACTTTCAAGGTAGCAGTGGGCTGAATGGCTTTTATGTCCAGGAAGCTGTTGGTGATGGCGATGCTGCAACATCTGACGGTATCTTTGTTTTTGCGCCTAACAGCATAGATGTGAGTGTGGGTCAAACCGTGCGGTTGACGGGAACGGTAGGAGAAAATTTTAATCAAACTCAAATTGCTAACATTAGCGGACTGACTGTAGTTGGTTCAGATGCGATCGCACCTGTAATAATTGATTTACCTGTAACTGCAACGACTGACTTAGAACGCTATGAGGGAATGTTAGTTACCTTCCCCCAAACCTTAACAGTAACCGAAAACTTTAACCTAGGGCGGTTTGGTGAGGTGTTGCTATCTGCCGCAGGAAGATTATTTAACCCCACAAATTTCCTCGATCCTACCGATATTCCAACTTCGGAAACCGAAAACGACGAAAACAACATTGCCGCAGTTACACAACAGCAAAATGCCAACAATCTGCGGGAAATTCTCCTCGATGATGGTAGCAGCACCCAAAATCCCCCAACAGTTCCCTTTTTAAATCAAGACGGCACGTTGCGCGTAGGCAGTACAGTGACATCTCTTACAGGTGTGCTGGGTTTCGGGTTTAGTAGCTATCGGCTGCAACCTACTGTCACACCTAATTTTGTCGATGCTAATCCCCGGACAGCTGCACCCGCAGCCGTGGGCGGTAACGTCAAGGTTGCCAGCTTTAACGTGCTGAACTACTTCAATGGCGATGGCATGGGCGGCGGCTTTCCCACTTCACGGGGAGCCACAAACTTGGTAGAGTTTGAGCGCCAAAGTGCAAAAATTGTCAGCGCGATCGCGGCGCTTGATGCTGATGTGGTAGGTTTAATTGAAGTCGAGAATGATGGCGATAATTCAGAATCTGCGATCGCGGAATTGGTCACTCGGCTGAATACATTTTTAGGTGCAAATGTCTATGATTACATTCGCGATCCCGCCACAGGGGTAGGAACTGACGAAATTAAAGTTGCCTTTATTTACAAGCCAGGAACAGTAACCCCAGTTGGTAATTCCCTCAGCGATTCCGACCCAATTTACAATCGCCAACCAGTAGCCCAAACCTTTGTACTCAACTCCAACGGCGAAACCTTTACCCCTGTAATTAATCATTTCAAATCCAAGGGTGGAACAGGTACAGGGTTAGATGCAGACCAAGGTGACGGGCAAGGTGCTTTTAATTTAACACGGGTGCAACAGGCGCAAGCTTTGCTGGGTTTTGTTAACGAGTTGAAAATCTCCACAGGAGACAGCGATGTTTTAGTGCTTGGGGATCTCAATGCTTATGGTGAAGAAGATCCCATTGATGTGTTACGCAATGGTGGGTTGGTCGATGAACTGGGTAGATATATTCAAAACCCCTACTCTTATATCTTTGATGGGCAATCTGGACGACTGGATCATGCTTTGAGTACTGCCAGCCTCAGTAATCAGATAACCGGAGCAACCGAGTGGCATATCAATGCTGATGAACCGAGAATTCTCGATTATAACCAGGAATTTAACCCTCCTGGACTCTATCAGCCAACACCTTATCGTTCCTCAGATCACGATCCCGTTCTCATCGGCGCGCAATTAAAAAGTGTCCGTAGCGTGTTTAATGGTAACAACGGTCAAGATGCGCTGACTGGCACTTCTGGAAGAGATGAACTCAACGGTCGCAATGGCAACGATACCCTCAGTGGTGGTAATGGCAGTGACACCCTCAACGGTGGTAACGGCAGTGATATGTTGTTTGGCCAGGTAAGTAACGACATCCTTAACGGCGGTAATGGGGATGATTGGCTAGATGGCGGTCAAGGAAATGATACCCTGGTTGGGGGTAAAGGAAGCGATCGCTTTATTTTAGCAACAGGCGCAGGCGCAGATATAATTCGGGACTTCAAAAACGGTACAGATTTGATTGCTTTGTCAAGTGACCTCACATTCGGTCAACTGACAATTCAAAGCAGTGCCAAAAATACCCTCATTCGCGTCACAGAAACAAATGAGCTACTGGCAACCTTAATTGGCGTGCCCACAAATGTAATTACAGCGAGGGATTTCGTCACCGAATTTTAGATTTTAGATTTTGAATCTCTAATCCAAAATCTCATCTAGGATTTAGTAGGGTGGGCAATGACACCACATCCGATTTTTTGGGGGCATTGTCTACCCTAAATATACTGACCAAAAAGTTCTATTTAAACCACATCTATTTTGAGAAACATAATTTTCAAAGTAGGGGCACGGCATCCACAATCTTTTGGTGTATACAGTAATCTTATCGGTGCCGTGCCCCTACGACGTATCGCATCGCAGCCTAACTAAACTGTATTGGTTTATAATGCGGTGAAAAATTTATTACTTGATAATTGTTGCGTCTTTTCCATGAGAATATTTTGAGAACTACGCTCTACTCCATCTTGCTCAGGACGACGTTGAATATAAGAACCATCTGATTGTAGCTCCCATGCTTGTCGATTATCTGCCCACATAATAGCTAAGATATTTTGCAAGGTTTGGATAATCTCAACATCTTCCACTGGTGTCACTGCTTCCACTCGGCGATCTAAATTACGCGGCATCCAATCAGCACTGCCGATATATACTTCATTTTCTTCATTATTAGCAAAGTAAAATATCCGTGAATGTTCTAAGAAACGACCGATAATACTAATAACGCGAATATTTTCACTCACTTCTGGAATTCCCGGACGCAAGCAACAAATACCCCGGATAATCAAGTCAATTTTCACCCCAGCTTGAGAAGCTGCGTATAGTGTCGCAATAATCTCGGCATCAACCAAAGAATTCATTTTGGCGATAATATGACCTTTATTGCCATTTTTACAATGTTCGATTTCTCTGTGGATTAAGGCAATAATGCGATCGCGCATATTAACGGGAGATACCAGCAATTTGCGGTAAGACTCTTGACAAGAATACCCTGTTAGATAATTAAATAAATCGGTTAAATCTGCGCCTAAATCTTCGCGACAACTTAATAGCCCAACATCAGTATATAAATTTGCTGTTTTAGCATTATAATTTCCCGTGCCAATATGCATATATCGCCGGATTTCTTCTCCTTCCTGGCGCACTACTAAGACAATTTTTGTGTGTGTTTTCAGTCCTACCAGCCCATAAATTACATGCACGCCAGATTTTTCTAACTGAGTCGCCCAAGTAATATTATTTTCCTCATCAAAGCGAGCTTTAAGTTCAACAATCACCGCAACTTGTTTACCACTTTCAGCAGCAGTAATCAGAGAATTGATAATATCAGAATCTCCAGAGGTGCGATAAAGGGTCATCTTAATTGCTAAGACATGAGGATCGCGAGCAGCTTGGGTAATAAACGTTTCGACAGAGCAACTAAAGGATTCATAGGGATGATGTACGAGCAAATCCTTGTGTTGAATCACTGCAAAAATGCTGCTTTCTTGTCCGTCTAAATTAGCAATTTTATTTTTTTGATGCAAATGGCGCAGCCGAGGTGGAATAATTGGTTTCCAATTTGGATCTTTTAAATGAGGTAAAGGCAATTTCATTAACGACATTAAATCTTTTAAATTTAGTAAGCCGTTAATTTCATAAATATCACTTTCAGACAATTCCATTTCTGCCGTTAGCATCTGTCTTACTGCTTGAGGCATTGATGGTTGAATTTCTAATCGGACTATAGAGCCATCAATGTGACGCTTACGTAATTCCTGTTGAATTGCTAATAATAAATCATCCGATTCTTCTTCTGCTAATTCTAAATCAGCATCACGAGTTATGCGAAATAGATGATATTCCTTAATAATCATCCCTGGAAATAAAAATTCTAAATTGTGAGCAATAATCTGCTCTATAGCCACACCTGTCCAGTATTGAGACTTGCCATTTTTTAGTTGTAATTCCTGCGGGAGGCAAATAAACCGAGGGAGAATATTCGGGACTTTAACTCTGGCAAACTTTTCTTCCCCTGTGTTTGGCGCTTTAACTACCACTGCTAAATTGAGACTGAGATTTGCCATCAAGGGAAAGGGATGGCTGGGATCTACAGCTAGGGGCGTAAGAACGGGAAAAATCTTTTTTTGAAATATTTCTTTGAGGTAACTACGCTGTTCTTGGCTAGTATCAATGTAATTTAAAAGCTGAATGCCATGAGCAGCCATTTCTGGACGTAGTACCTGCTCAAAGTTGTGATGTTGTTCAATCACCATTGGATGTAGGCGTTGATAAATTGCTTCTAATTGTTCTTTTACGGTTAGTCCATCAATAGTTGGCTGGCTTACCTGTGCTTGAATTTGTTCTTTGAGAAGTGCAACACGCACCATAAAAAATTCATCTAGATTAGAACTAAATATAGCCGTAAATTTCAGTCGTTCTAGCAATGGATTGCGAATATCTAAGGCTTCATGTAAAACTCGTCGGTTAAATTCTAACCAGCTTAATTCTCGATTTAAATAATACTGAGAATTATTTAAATTAATAGTTTGACTAGCTTTTTTTACCTTACTCATAATATTTTTACTAAATTAAAATGAGTTGAAGAGAGTATTTTCATTTACAATACCATGCATTAGTTCACTGCAATCAGTTAGAGTAAATATTTGAATTTTGAATATGTAAATCTACGTGGCTACAACAGGTTTTGTTTTAATTATAATTAAATTTAGGTTTAATAAAGGTTAAGTTATACATTCTGCTTGGGGTTTGAAGAATTTAAAAGATATATTGCCAGTCATCTAAACTAGGATGTAATTTCCGCAGAAGTGAAGGGGAAATCTTTATTCATCAAGATAGTTAAAGAAAACTACCTCAGGGTAGATGCGATCGCAATCCGCTTTTGGATTGGTAAAATATTATAAGCAGGGTTGACTGTTAACCGTTGACAGCCAAAATCGATATTTTTTACACCTGAAATAGGATTGCTCAGTAGCCGTCATGAACTGCGTACACCAGAAAACATGAAAAACTCCACCCCCAAGGGGATGGAGTTTTTGGGCATCGGGAATGGGGCATGGCAAAGAAATTACCAATGCCCTATGCCCCAAGCGTTGGTGCAAGATGTGAGCTACCCATTTGTTACATTCTTTTTGCAAATTGGTGTAAAACTAAAACGGTTGATAGCGCAATACGGTTCAGTTAGCGTCAAAAATCTTAAAATGGCGTAGGTTGGGTTGAGGAACGAAACCCAACATTTCCGGTCGCTTGTTGGGTTTCACTGCGTTCAACCCAACCTACAATTATCCTTAACTGAACCGTATTGGTTGATAGCGCAGAAAAAAATTAAAGCCGTTATCTTGTAAAGAAGTACCGCGATCGCTTGTATCGATCAATGGAATACCGTAATCTGCACGTCATACCAAACCCCTAATAGGTTGCCAATTTACACCTAATCCTAAATAAAAAATTAACAGCAGGTTAAATTTAAATTAAATCTAAGGTAAAAAATTTATCTCTTGAGGATTTTTTTTAAATAAAATACTGGAAATACAAATAAATAGATGCTTGCGAGAGCAATTTTTAGGTTAGTAATTATTCAAAAAATATTGATTATATTGATAAAACTATCCCCAGAAGTGAGAGAATTTAATTAATCATAATTACAAGGTATAGATGCAACAATTCTCAAGGTATGATTGCCAATAACCGTGTGATCTCACGGCTCAGTTTGGATTGCGATATGCTCATTCTCTTCACTTTTTCCCAGAATCATCTGGAAGTATTTACCAGTAAGGATGTTAATGCTATTCTGGAAATGATTAGCAACTCTCACAATATCTGGTTGCGTTGTATCCGTTTCCGCGATCGCACTGCTATTGCCAAAATTATCAACCACTTCGGACTCAATCCCTCTCGCGTTGATATGGTTTTTAACCATTTTCCCATAGGCATTGATGAAGAGATTGAAGATTGTTTATTTGATAGCTATGAAATTATGACTAATCAAATAAAAAATCGCGAGTTTGAGATAGTACGTGGCAGTATTTTAGTGGGCAATAATTTTATTATTACCTTTGAAACTACCGAAATTAGAATTTTAACTATTTTAAGCAACAATATTCAAAAGCGAATCATAGATATACAACAGTATGGAATTGACTATTTGTTGTATCTTATCTATAAAGATATTCTCAATAATTATTATACTGTATTTGACTATATTGCTAGAAAACTTGATGATTTAGAAGATGCAGTTTTAGATAATTCTGGTGATGAATCAACTTACAAAGAAATCGCCACCATGAGACAATCTACTCGCTGTGGACGGCGTAATTTTCAAAGCATCAAGTCACTGTTAGCGATGATGGATTACGAAGACTTCCAATGGTTAAGTTTGCCAGTCAAGGAACTTTTTAATCAAGAATTATCCCATCAAGTCGATAAGTTATTACAAGAATACCAAGCTTTGAGAATCTGGATGTCAGAATTACTCGAAATTGAACGGGATAATACTGCTAGTAAAACCAGCGAAAGAGTTAATCGCCTGACAATCCTTTCGACAGTATTTTTACCACTCACTTTCATTTCTGGATTCTATGGTATGAACTTTAAATATATGCCGGAATTGGATCAACCTTGGGCTTATCCTTTGGTAATTGTCATCATGGTTTTAATTGTCATTGGTAGTATTATGTATGCCAAACAACAACGTTGGCTTTAGTGCCAAAACAGCCAAAAATTGGCAAAAAGTTAAATATTATTGAAGAAAGGCAGAGGGCAGGAGGCAGCAGGCAGAAGGAAGTTCTAGAGCTTGTAATCTGAGGGAACAAGGGTTTAAACTTCCAACCAAATTAAAAATTTAGTTGTTATTATTCCAAAAGGCTCTGAATCTCCTTTTTAATCAAATATTTTGCTCTTTGTAAATATTTTTACCCCGATGTTTAGTTTTAATCCAACGCGATCGCTGTTTTTGCACGCACATTCTTAAAGTAACTACCATCATCATCGGCACCCAATGCACCATGTAGAGGGAACCTTGAATAGTTGCCCACAGCAAAGACAGTCCGCGTAAATTTTGATATTGGTAAAGTCCGACTATAAAAGCTGATGTTAAAATAATACCCAGTATTGTTTGCAGCGGCCAGAGAACGGAGCGATCGCTATAAAATAGCGTCCACAGTAAATCTGGGATTAAGGCAATTGGTAAGAGAAATTGTAAAAGGAAAAATAATAATAAGTCGATTTCTTTTTTCCAGCCCAGAGTTAAGATTTGGGGAAAATAATCTAAGAAACGCTGATAGCCACCTTCCGCCCAACGACAATGTTGATGCCAAAGTTGTTTCCAGGTTGTGACTCCTTCTTCTTGAATAGCTAAAGAAGTCACAAACTCAATTTCACTATTTACCAAATAAAGTTTAAAGCAAAAATCTAAATCATCGGTAACAGTGTCTTCATTCCAACCCTGACACTTTTCTATTAATTCTCGCCGTAATAACATACCATTTCCCCGCAACTCAGACATTCCGCCGACAGCAATGCGATGGGTTTGCAGGAAACTATCACAAATCATTTCCATTTGTTGGCAGCGAGTTAAAAAATTAGTGTGTACGTTAAATATTGATTTTCTCACTTGTACAGCACCAATACCTTTGTTTTGGAATAAAGGTACTGTTTGCCGGAGAATATTTATAGGTAATTGTGCATCAGCATCGCAAATTAACAGCATCTCGCCTTTAGTACCGGGAAAAACTGCATTCAGCGCCGCTGATTTCCCATTAGTTGATTGGCGGCTATAAACTTGTAAATCGGGAAATTTAGTTTGTAAATTACTTAAAATATCTGGCGTGTCATCGGTACTACCGTCATCAACGATCCAAATATCTAGGCGATCGCGAGGATAGTCTACATCAAATAAACTGTGAACTAAATCGGATAAGACTGCACTTTCGTTTTTAGCAGGAACTACAATTGAGACTAGCGGTACATAAGTATCATCTTCAATTACTAAATTGGCTGGTTTTGCCAACAGCATTCGGAACATTTGCACAGCCAGCACAACCGTTAATCCCACAATAAGCCACTGCAATTCTGGTACTAAATGCAACAAACTTACACAAATCCAGGTTAGTATAACTACTAAGCTAGCCTGGAGACGGCGATCGCGATGAACGCTGAGATCCTTACCGGACTGATAGGTAGTTTTTGCCAATTTACACCAATTCTCCCAATTAATGCCCAGATCCAGTTTAAGAAATATGACATATTCTTAAAATACACGAGTAGGGGTGCAAAGCTTTGCACCCCTACAGATGATTTTTTATTGGGTATTGGGTATTGGGTATGGGGCATTGGGCATTGATAGTTACTTATTTCTAGCCCCTAGCCCCTAACCCCTAGCCCCTAGTCCCTATTTTTAAGCCAATCTTTTAGCCTCGATAGTCTGAGGTAAGCGTAAGGGTTCGGCTAAATCTGGAATTGCTAATTCCCAACCGTTTGCTAAGGTGAAAATCTTCCCTTCCGCTGCTATTGTTTGACTGACTACTTCTTCTTCTAAATCTTTTTTGGCAACATAAACTACTAACTGTCCAGCAGCATTTTGACGCAGCATTACTTTCATTTAATTTCCTCTACAGCTTCTAATTCTTTTTTGCGACAACCAACAATCAAACCTTTTTCAATAAAATGCACTGCATAGATATAGGAGTTTTGCAAAAATGTGCCAATACTAATGATGTAGCCAATATCTCCTTTTTTTGCTAGCGTTGCCCCAATTTCTTGCCCTGGGTATGTGCCATCATTACGGATTAGTTTACGAGTTCTAACTTTGGTACCAATTTCAAACGCTGGTGGTAAATCTAGTTCTAATTCATCTAATTGCATATCAAGCTAGCTTATTTAGGTTGAACATTTAAGTATTTCTTCAGCAAACAAAGAATCGAAAATAATTAGGATCAGGAAATCAAATTCGCCTCTAAAAAACAAGGGGTTTCAAATTAGCCATCATCAATTGTTTACACCAGAACAAATTAAACACTTTCTTCCCAGTCAACAGTCAACCGTCAACTGTTATCACTTTTGAGATGAAACTAAACTCAAAAGTTCTTCCATATTGAGGCTGCGTTTGTTTTCTACTGAATGTTGTCGTACTGCATCTAAGACAGATTGGGTTTCCTCCGGATTTAAATCAATACCTTGTTGCTGTAGTAGATTTTTTACTAAATGTCTACCTGAATGTTTACCCACAACCAAGCGCCTTTCCCAGCCAACTTCTTCCGGTGCAAAGGGTTCGTAAGTGACGGGGTTTTGCAACACACCATGAGCATGTATTCCCGATTCATGGGCGAAGGTATTTTCACCAACAATCGCTTTCCAAGGCGGTACGTGACAACCGGATGCTGTTGCTACCATGCGAGATAGTTCTAACAAGCGGGTTGTATCAATCCCTAAATCAATTCCTTGGATGCGTTTGAGCACCATAACAACTTCTTCTAAAGCGGCGTTACCGGCTCTTTCCCCTAAGCCATTCACGGTTGTATTTACCGATAAAGCTCCCGCTTGCACCCCAGCTAAGGCGTTGGCTGTGGCTAATCCAAAGTCGTTGTGGGTGTGCATTTCTAGGGGAATCGATAAATATGTCACTAATTGCTTAACTTTGGTATAGGTAGTAAAGGGATCGAGAATGCCAATAGTGTCGCAAAAGCGAAATCTAGAAGCACCCCATTCTTGAGCATTCAAAGCTACTTCTAAGAGAAAACTGTCATTAGCTCTTGAAGAATCTTCACCGCCTACTGCTACCCAAAGACCGCGATCGCGTGCAAAGCTAATAGCATCTTTGAGTTTATCTAACATACAGCGCCACTGTCCGTGAAACTTCGCAGCAATTTGAATTTCCGAGACAGGTACAGATATATGCACACGCTGTAAACCACAGTTGATAGAAGCCTGAATATCGCCAATGTTTGCCCGATTCCAGCCTAAAAGTTGCGCTTTTAAACCTAAGTTAGCAATTGTGGCGATCGCTTTTGTTTCTATTTCTCCCATTGCAGGGATACCAACTTCTAATTCAGTAATACCAATAGCATCTAATAATTGCGCGATCGCAACTTTTTCTTGAATATTAAAAGCAACACCCGCAGCTTGTTCGCCATCCCGTAGTGTAGTGTCATTGATCACGATCGCATTCATATACACAACGCCTCTTGTCGCAATTTAGATTTTCGCTGAGTTCCTGAGTTTAATCATAGGTGTGTTGCTGGGTATTGGTATAGTGAATTAATCACAATTTACTTTTTGGCTTTTACCAACAAATAGCCAAAATAAGTATTTACCATTGCAGGAATAACTATCAAACTTATACCTGCCATTAATATTGTTAGCATGGTGAATTCCTCAAGAGCAATAGGTAATCAAACAGTCTACGTACGTACAAATTCAAATCGTTAAATTGAACCTTTCATTAGTTATTAACTATCAATTTATACAACAAATGCTAAATGAACAATTATGAATTACCATTGCATCTTTGCAATGGTAGTTAGAGTCTTTCGATACTGATATAGTTTTGGGTTAAAGGCTGCTTGTAAAGGCAACAAAGACAAGGGAAGGTGGGCAAAGGAGAAGAGAGGACAAGCTAAGCTAACTATTGATTATTGACAACTGACAACTGACAACTGACAACTAACAAATTCCCAATGCCCATATTACTTATATCAGTTGGTTCTAGCTACACCAGTGTCTGTATTAGCTTGTACTCAATTGCGATCAATTCCGATAGCATCAGAATTTACAAGCTGAAAAAAATTTTTTTCACCTGAGGGTACTAGTATTTCACAATTAGGGGTACTGGTATTTATTAGATTAAAAATTAAGTAGTTGTTAACTCCAGAAAAAGCTTTACACCAAGCGGGATTTACAGATATTCCTGACATGAGTTTTCGGCTATTTTTATATGTACTCATCTGTAGTCATCTGTACTCATTTGTAATTGCAGAGATTATTTATGGAAAAATTTTTGTCTGTATATCCAGCTACAATCTCATATTTTTGGGCTAAGTTTTGGTAAAAAAATCGCCTGTTCTGTCCTGAGATCAAACGTCAATGCTTGTATATCAAGTTGTATCAAGTATTCAAGGGTCAAACCCATCATTTAGGCGAGCTAGCTCGTCTGTATATGGAAACACAATTTTCGATGAAGTTATTTTAAGGATAGTTTTTTCTGGGAAAAAGTGTTATTTTAGATACGGAATTGAATTTCGCTTAGCCACTGGGGTAGTGTTTGCTTACTGCTCCAGTTATTTCTCTAAAAAGAACCTAAGTAAGTAGCGGTCACAAGAGCGATCGCAGACAATCTGAGTACAGATTGAACAACAGCAAAAAACAACTAAAATTACGCTCAAACTCAAGCTAGTATTGAGTCACAGGTGAGTACAAAAATACTTGAACCCCTTCGCTATAAATACTCGTACCCCAGGGAATAAATACTAGTACCTATACCTAAAAAGTTTTTTGAAAATCTATGTAAACCTTGCTAATTCTGCATTGCAGCTTTTGAGTACAAGTGTAATAAATTTAATAAATTATAAAAAACACCAGCAATTTCCTCCTTCCAAGTGACTGGTATAAATAAAACATGTATCGCTCAACACTTAAGGCACTAACACAAATGTATTGCTAAAAACTCAACAGCGATCGCTATCCAAGTTTGTAGCAATCATCTCTATGAATCAAAGTCGCCGCTTTAAACCCCAATTTACCCCAGTCCCCCAAGCGGACAAACTAGCCGAAAGTCTAAGTTTATCTAACTAGAGTAGGTAATTCTCAGAGTACAACGCGACTTTAATTTCTGACTGAGAGCGAACAAAAGCATCTTGTATAACGCCAGTCCCTTATTCCCAAGGCAAGCGAAATTCAATGACACCCCCACCACCTACAGGACTCCTAACATCAGCTCCCACGGAAACTAAAGCTAAATCTAGTAGTTGTGGTTGCAGTAGCAAAACTGATACCACAACTAGCTTAGATGAAAAAATGAAGGCGCGGATTGAGAAACATCCTTGCTATAGCGAAGAAGCACACCACCACTATGCAAGGATGCACGTTGCAGTTGCACCCGCTTGCAACATTCAATGTAACTATTGCAACCGCAAATATGATTGTGCTAACGAAAGCCGTCCTGGTGTAGTTAGCGAATTGCTCACACCAGAAGAAGCAGCGCACAAAGTTTTAGTGATTGCTGGGAAAATTCCCCAAATGACAGTTTTGGGAATTGCAGGCCCCGGAGATCCCCTAGCGAACCCAGAAAAGACTTTCCGCACCTTCGAGTTAATTGCCGAGAAAGCACCAGATATCAAACTTTGCCTATCAACCAACGGATTGATGCTTCCCGATTATGTGGATCGGATTAAACAACTGAATATCGATCATGTCACCATAACTATTAATATGGTAGACCCAGAAATCGGCGCGAAAATTTATCCTTGGGTTCACTACAACCGCAAACGCTACAGAGGTATTGAAGGTGTCCGCATTCTGCATGAAAAGCAGATGGAAGGATTGCAAGCTCTCCAAGAAGCAGATATCCTGTGCAAAGTTAACTCGGTGATGATTCCCGGAGTTAACGATGAACACTTGGTAGAAGTCAACGAAGTCATTCGTTCCAAGGGTGCGTTTCTGCATAATATTATGCCCTTGATTTCTGCCCCAGAACACGGTACTCACTTTGGTTTAACTGGTCAACGCGGCCCCAATCCTAAAGAATTGAAAACAGTACAAGATAAATGTTCTGGTAATATGAAAATGATGCGCCATTGTCGTCAATGTCGCGCCGATGCGGTAGGATTATTGGGTGAAGACCGCAGTCAAGAATTTACCAAAGATAAATTTATGGAAATGGCTCCAGAATATAATTTGGAGCAACGCCAAGAAGTCCATGCACAGATAGAGAAATCTCAACAAGAAATCAAAGCTACCAAAGAAAAAGCTGTAGAGACGTTGCAAACAACAACTCTCAAGAACAGACCCAAAATTTTAGTTGCAGTCGCTACCAAAGGCGGCGGTTTAGTTAACCAGCACTTCGGTCACGCGAAAGAGTTTATGGTTTACGAAGTGGATGGTAGCAGCGCTAAATTTGTCGGTCATCGCAAAATTGATCACTATTGCCAAAGTGGATATGGTGAGGAAGCGACTTTAGACAACATTATTAAGGCTATCTCTGATTGTAAAGCAGTTCTGGTTTCTAAAATTGGTCATTGTCCTCAGGAAGAATTGCAGAAAGCTGGTTTACAGACAGTTGAAGCTTACGACGTAATCGAAAAAGTGGCTTTGGAATTTTACGACCAGTATATCAAGGGGTTAGAGAAAACTGTTGACTGTTGACCGTTGACCGTTGACTGTTGACCGCTTAAATAGAGAATCATCATGGTTTACAAGATTACTCGCCAATGTATTTCCTGTGGTCGCTGTGAATCTTCATGTCCCACTGGTGCTATTAAAATTATCGCAGGCGATCGCTACTTGATTGACTCTAGCCTTTGTACAAGCTGTGTTGGTGCCTATGGTGTAGCCCAATGTGCCGCCGAATGTCCGATACAAGATGGTTGCGTAAAAGCACTGACTGATTACTGGGAATCCTGGTTTGCTACTCACGACCGTTTAGTGGCGAAGTTAAAAGGAACTTACCAAGCAGATTACTGGGAACGCTGGTTTAATCTGTATTCCGCCAAAATTTCTGAGCAATTTTCTAAGCGTAAACAAGATGTGGTGAGTCTAGAAGTATGAATGTAATATATTTAGATAATAATGCCACAACCAAGGTAGATGAACAAGTTATACAGGCAATGCTGCCCTACCTCACCGAGTTTTACGGTAATCCTTCTTCGATGCACAGCTTTGGCGGACAAGTAGGAAAAGCAGTTAGAGAAGCGAGAGCGCAAGTTGCAGCTTTGTTGGGTGCGGAAGATTCAGAAATTATCTTCACCAGTTGCGGTACTGAAGGCAATAATGCAGCTATCAAAGCCGCTTTAGCCGCCCAACCTGATAAGCGCCACATTATTACCACTCAAGTAGAACATGCAGCTATCCTCAATGTCTGCAAACAACTGGAAAAACAAGGTTATACAGTCACCTACCTCTCTGTAGACCGCAAGGGTCAAATTGACTTGATGGAACTAGAAGCTGCCTTAACTGGCAATACTGCTTTAGTTTCTACCATGTACGCCAACAATGAAACCGGTGTGGTGTTCCCAATTGAGCAGATAGGGTTGCGGGCAAAGGATGCAGGTGCTATATTCCATGTAGATGCAGTGCAAGCTGTAGGTAAAATTCCCCTCAACCTCAAGACCAGCAGCATTGATATGCTCACCCTCTCCGGTCACAAACTCCATGCTCCCAAAGGTATGGGTGCGTTGTACGTCAGACGCGGTGTGAGGTTCCGTCCCCTGTTAATTGGCGGACATCAAGAAAGGGGACGCAGAGCAGGTACAGAGAATGTTCCCGGTATTATTGGTTTAGGCAAAGCTGCGGAATTAGCTCAGGTACATTTAAAAGATGTGCAACGGGAAAAAGCATTACGCGATCGCCTAGAAAAAGGTTTGTTAGCTGCCATATCTGATACTGAAATTAACGGTGATATTACGCAAAGATTGCCCAACACCACCAGTATCGGTTTCAAATACATTGAAGGCGAAGCGATTTTATTATCCCTCAACCAATACGGTATCT
Source organism: Tolypothrix sp. FACHB-123 (assembly GCF_014697075.1). Taxonomy (GTDB): domain Bacteria; phylum Cyanobacteriota; class Cyanobacteriia; order Cyanobacteriales; family Nostocaceae; genus Aulosira. The sequence continues at coordinate 64,244 of NZ_JACJRE010000037.1, forward strand.
GTGCGTCTTCTGGTTCCGCTTGTACTTCTGGTTCTTTGGAACCCTCCCATGTTTTGCGGGCAATGGGCTTACCATATACCACTTTACACGGTTCGATTCGCTTCAGTCTTTCACGTTACACCACTGAAGCCGAGATAGACCGAGTTTTAGAAGTAATGCCGCCAATTGTTGAACGTTTACGCGCTATTTCTCCCTTTAATAATGACCAAGCTGATTGGCTACAAGGAAGGGAAGAGGCTTTGGCTCATTGATTGGGACAAGGAGGACAAAGAGAATAATACCCCATGCCCAATGCCCCATGCCCAAATTCAAAATCTAAAATCCAAAATCTAAAATCTAAAATTGCTCATGTGGGATTATACAGATAAGGTACTAGAACTTTTTTACAACCCCAAAAACCAAGGTGCAATTGAAAATAGCGATGAATCAGGTGTTGCGGTGGTTTTTGGTGAAGTGGGCAGTATTGCTTGCGGAGATGCTTTAAGACTGCACCTGAAAATAGAAGTAGACAGCGATAAGATTCTTGATGCTCGGTTTCAAACTTTTGGCTGTACAAGTGCGATCGCATCTTCTTCGGCTTTGACTGAGTTAATCAAAGGTCTCACCTTAGATGCAGCGCTGAAAGTCACTAATAAAGAGATTGCTGAATACTTAGGCGGATTACCAGAAGCCAAAATGCACTGTTCTGTGATGGGACAAGAAGCATTAGAAGCAGCAATTTTCAAATACCGGGGTATTCCTGTAGTTGCCCATGACGATGATGAAGGTGCTTTAGTTTGTAGTTGCTTTGGCATCAGCGAAGCCAAGGTTCGCCGGGTGATTCAAGAAAACAACTTCACCACTGCGGAACAGGTAACAAGCTATATCAAGGCTGGTGGCGGTTGCGGTTCTTGCCTTGCTAATATCGATGACCTGATCGCTACGGTGAAACAGGAATCAGCTGTTGGTACTAGCTATAAAATCAGCACTCAAATTGCGGCAAATATTGCCACTAATCAAGAGCAATCCCCAAGACCGCTAACTACAGTCCAAAAAATTGCCTTGATTCAAAAAGTTCTCGATGAAGAAGTTAGACCACTACTAATTGCTGATGGCGGAGATATTGAACTTTACGATGTAGATGGCGATAGGGTTCAGGTAGTATTGCAAGGTGCTTGTGGTTCCTGTCCTAGCAGTACCGCTACCCTCAAAATTGCCGTTGAAGCCAAGTTGCAAGAGCGTGTTAGCCAAAGCTTACGAGTAGAAGCTGTTGACCCATTATTCAGCCTTGCTAAGGGTCGATAAACAATTCAAAATTCAAAATTCAAAATGAACAGCCCAGAATCTATTAGCATCGTGGCTAAACATTGTATGCGAATTCAATTTGCAACAGCTTAGGAATTACGAATTAGCAAACATATGCAAACTGTCTCTATTCCCGAACCGAAGGTGTTAGGGCGAGCGCCACCAGCGACGTTCTTACAAACGATCGCAACCAAACAATTAATACCAATTTGAAAAATGATTGCGACAGATAGAAATTTGAAACGCTTATCCAATAGATGTTTCACAATCCAAAATCTAAAATCTAAAATCCAAAATGGTATAAGCGATCGCACTCTCAAACCCAGACCACCACAAAACCTCAACCACCAAACTTATTGCAGGAGAAACAACCATGACTGACAACAGCATTAGACAAATTGCATTCTACGGTAAAGGCGGTATTGGTAAATCCACAACATCTCAAAATACCCTTGCTGGTCTGGCTGAAATGGGCGAACGGATCATGATTGTAGGTTGTGACCCCAAAGCAGACTCCACCCGCCTCATGTTGCACAGTAAAGCCCAAACTACCATTCTGCACCTAGCTGCTGAACGCGGCGAAATTGAAGATATAGAACTCGAAGAAGTATTACTACCTGGTTACTTGGATGTCAAGTGTGTGGAGTCAGGTGGCCCTGAACCTGGTGTTGGTTGTGCTGGACGCGGGATCATTACCGCCATTAACTTCTTGGAAGAAAACGGCGCTTACGAAGACCTAGATTTCGTTTCCTACGACGTATTGGGCGACGTAGTTTGCGGTGGTTTCGCCATGCCAATTCGCGAAGGTAAAGCGCAAGAAATCTACATTGTTTGCTCTGGTGAAATGATGGCAATGTATGCTGCCAACAACATTGCACGCGGTATTCTCAAGTACGCTCACTCCGGTGGTGTGCGTTTAGGTGGTCTGATTTGCAACAGCCGTAACGTTGACGGCGAAGTTGAATTAATTGAGGCATTGGCTGCCAGACTGAATACTCAGATGATTCACTTTGTACCTCGTGACAATATCGTACAACACGCAGAACTGCGTCGGATGACGGTAATTGAATATGCTCCTGATAGTCAGCAAGCCGAGGAGTACCGTATTTTGGCGAGAAAGATTAAAGAGAACACCAAACTGACCATTCCCACCCCCATCTCAATGGACGAACTAGAAGAACTGCTGGTTGAATTCGGACTCCTGGGCGGCGAAGAAGAATACCAAAAAGCGATCGCCCAAGACTCAGGCAAAGCAGCCGCAGTAGTCTAATTGCAGCTGCGATCGCAGTGTGATGGTGTCACGATGTCGCCAGAGTTCGTTAATGGAGCGTTCTCCACATTAATTAACCGATAATCCACAGACTCTCAGCCATTTAACCACCATCCTACTCCCCATGACTCTAGAAAACTCTTTACTCTGTGTTCTCTGTGTCCTCTGCGGTTAAAAATTATATGACTTATGCACACTCTACGAACTCTTGGCGTTCTTGGCGTCTTGGCGGTTCCATAAATTAAGGATTTGGGAGATTTTTGCGTAAGTCCTGAATTATTTTTTTCAACCACAGAGAACGCAGAGACACAGAGAGTAGAAGATGAGCATTTGGTGTTAGCAGCAAATAATTTAACCCTTTCCCTGCATTCATCCCCACTAAAGAGGCAGATATAGAATTATGTCACCTACCGAATCCCCAACTTTAACAGAACCAACATCAGTTGCTGATAAAAAAGAACTTATAAAAGAGGCTCTAGAAGCCTACCCCGAAAAATCGCGCAAAAAGCGCGAAAAACACTTAAACGTTTACGAAGAAGGTAAATCTGATTGCGGCGTTAAGTCCAACATCAAATCCATTCCCGGTACAATGACCACCCGTGGTTGCGCCTATGCAGGTTCAAAAGGTGTGGTTTGGGGCCCCATCAAAGACATGGTTCACATCAGCCACGGCCCCGTTGGTTGCGGTTACTACTCCTGGTCAGGTCGTCGTAACTACTATATCGGCACTACTGGTATCGATTCCTTCGGCACCATGCAGTTCACATCCGACTTCCAAGAACGGGACATTGTCTTTGGTGGAGACAAAAAGCTTGCTAAATTAATCGATGAGATTGAAGAACTGTTCCCTCTCAATCGTGGTATATCCGTACAATCCGAATGTCCAATTGGTCTAATTGGTGACGACATTGAAGCAGTTGCCAAGAAGAAATCCAAAGAAACTGGTAAAACTGTTGTTCCTGTACGTTGCGAAGGCTTCCGGGGCGTGTCCCAATCCCTCGGACACCACATTGCCAACGACACCATCCGGGATTGGGTATTCCCCAAAGCCGACAAAGCCAAGAAAGAAGGTACGCTCGGATTTGAACCCGGCCCATACGATGTAGCAATTATCGGTGACTATAACATCGGTGGTGATGCTTGGTCTAGCCGCATTCTGTTAGAAGAAATCGGCTTGCGCGTTGTAGCTCAATGGTCTGGCGACGGTACACTACACGAGATGATGCTCACCCCCAGCGTGAAACTGAACTTAGTTCACTGCTACCGCTCCATGAACTACATCTCCCGCCACATGGAAGAAGCTTATGGTATTCCCTGGTTGGAATACAACTTCTTCGGCCCCACCAAGATTGCGGCATCTCTGCGAGAAATTGCTGCTAAATTTGACGAAACAATTCAAGCGAAAGCAGAAGAAGTCATTGCCAAGTACGAAGCTCAAACCAAAGCTGTACTGGAAAAATATCGCTCCCGCTTAGAAGGTAAAACAGTCGCCCTCATGGTCGGTGGTTTGCGTCCCCGTCACGTTGTTCCCGCCTTTGAAGACCTGGGTATGAAGCTGATTGGTACAGGTTACGAATTCGGTCACAACGACGACTACAAACGTACTTCTAACTATGTGGAGAATGGAACATTGATTTACGATGACGTATCTGCCTATGAATTTGAGCATTTTGTGAAAGCACTCAAGCCAGATTTAATCGCTTCCGGGATTAAAGAGAAGTACGTCTTCCAAAAAATGGCGCTTCCCTTCCGGCAAATGCACTCATGGGATTATTCTGGGCCTTACCACGGCTACGACGGATTCGCTATCTTTGCTCGTGACATGGATCTTGCACTGAATAGTCCAACTTGGAGTTTGATTGGTGCGCCTTGGAGGAAGTAAGAGCTTTTTTTAACGCAAAGGTACGCAGAGGTTCGCGCAAAGGTACGCAGAGTTTTTTGAAGGAGGATATCGATGGCTCAAAATGATGTCAATAAAATTAAGGATCATGCTGAACTTTTTCAACAGCAGGAGTATCAGGAGCTGTTTCAAGGGAAGAAAGAGTTTGAATGTGGGCATGAATCCGAACAAGTTACCCAGATGGCTGAGTGGACAAAAACCTGGGAATACCGGGAAAAGAACTTTGCCCGCCAAGCGTTGACTGTTAACCCGGCGAAAGCTTGCCAACCTCTAGGCGCAATTTTAGCGGCTGTTGGTTTTGAAGGTACATTACCTTTTGTACATGGTTCTCAAGGTTGCGTTGCTTATTTCCGCAGCCACTTCACCCGCCATTTTAAAGAACCGTTTTCTGCCGTATCATCCTCCATGACGGAAGATGCAGCCGTATTCGGCGGTTTGAAAAACCTGATTGAAGGCTTGGCAGTTTCTTACAACCTGTATAAACCCAAAATGATCGCTGTCTGCACCACCTGTATGGCAGAGGTAATTGGGGATGACTTGCAAGCTTTTATCAAAACCGCCAAAGAAAATGAGTCTGTTCCTGAAAACTTTCCTGTGCCTTATGCCCATACCCCTAGCTTTGTTGGGTCACACATCACAGGCTACGACAACATGATGAAGGGGATTTTGTCGAATTTGACGGCAGGTAAGAAGAAAGAGACCACCAACGGCAAAATCAACTTTATTCCTGGATTTGAAACCTACATTGGCAACCTGCGAGAAATTAAGCGGATTGCTAATGTGATGGGAATTGACTATACCCTGTTAGCAGATAACTCCGAATACCTGGATTCTCCGAATAACGGTACATATAATATGTATCCAGGTGGAACTAAGCTAGAAGATGCGGCTGATTCGATTAATGCTGAAGCAACGATCGCACTCCAAGCTTACGCCACCACCAAAACTCGCGAATACATCGAACACGAATGGCATCAAAAAACCTACGTTAACCGTCCTGTCGGCATTCGCGGTACTGATGAATTCCTGATGAAACTGTCGGCGTTAACTGGTAAGCCCATTCCCCAAGAATTAGAAGATGAACGGGGACGCGCAGTGGATGCGTTAACTGATTCGCAAGCCTGGTTACATGGTAAACGGATTGCCATGTATGGCGATCCTGATTTGGTAATTGGTTTAACCCAATTCTTATTAGAAGTAGGTGCGGAACCAGTTCACATCCTTGTCAGCAATAGCAACGAACATTTTGAGGCAGAACTGAGAGCATTACTCGACTCTAGCCCATTTGGTCAAGGTGCGACAATTCACGGTGGACGCGACTTATGGCACATGCGTTCTTTACTATTTACCGAACCTGTAGACTTGCTCATCGGCAATTCCTACGGTAAGTATCTCTGGCGCGACACCAAAACCCCATTTGTGCGGATTGGCTACCCCATCTTTGATCGCCACCACCTGCACCGCTACGCTACCTACGGCTACCAAGGTACAATCAACCTACTCAACTGGATTGTTAACACCCTCCTAGATGAGTTGGATCGCAACACCATTATTCCATCCAAGACCGATATTTCTTACGACTTGATTCGATGATAACTGGGCATGGGGCATGGGGCATTGGGCATTGATACTAATTATTCTGTTTGTCCTCCTTGTCCCCCTTGTCCTCCTTGTCTCCCTTATACCAGCCGCCATGAGTACAATCATCCACAGCCGCGATCGCTTTTTTGATGTTCTCTCTCCGTTACGCCGATGGGTGGATCGATTTCAAATATGCGATCGCCGTACCGCCCATCTCATTTGTCAAGTAATACCCTGCTGCTGTCCCTTTGAACGCGACGTTAAATTCCTCGGACACACCTTCCACATTCCCCCACTCTGCAAATTAAATCCCCTCTACGACGAATTTGTAGCTTTACGCTTCCGTAGCCTCTCCTACCTCTGTGATGAATGTGGCGAAGATATCACCGAATACATCTGCTAATTCTCCGCGTACCTTTGCGTTTACCTTTGCGCCCCTCTGCGTTAAAAAATCTTTTTTAGAATGAACCGCCTTCGCGAAGCGTCTCGCAGAGAAGACGCCAAGAACGCCAAGGAAGAGAGAAGGAAGAAAAACAAGAAATTTGATTGCCAATCACCCATCAAGTCATGAAAATCACCCAAGGCAAAATTAACGAGCTGCTGAGTGAACCAGGATGCGAACACAATCACCACAAGCATGGGAGCAAGAAAAACAAATCTTGTCACCAACAAGCCCAACCCGGTGCAGCTCAAGGCGGCTGTGCTTTCGATGGTGCATCCATCGCCCTAGTCCCGATTACCGATGCTGCTCATTTAGTCCACGGGCCGATCGCGTGCGCTGGTAATTCTTGGGGTGGTCGTGGTAGTCTTTCCTCTGATTCCCATCTCTACAAAATGGGTTTCACGACTGATTTAAGTGAGAATGATATCATCTTCGGTGGGGAAAAGAAGCTGTACAAAGCAATTTTGGAAGTGCAGCAACGCTATCAACCTGCGGCGGTGTTTGTTTACTCCACTTGTGTAACGGCCCTGATTGGCGATGATTTGGATACAGTCTGTGAAGCAGCAGCTAAGAAAACAGGTATACCTGTCATCCCCGTAAATTCACCTGGTTTTATTGGCAGTAAAAATCTGGGTAATCGCGTCGGTGGGGAAGCTTTACTAGAATATGTTATCGGTACTGCTGAACCAGAATATACCACCCATTACGATATCAATTTGATTGGTGAATACAATATTGCTGGCGAATTGTGGGGTGTTCTGCCCTTATTTGAAAAATTAGGTATTCGCGTTCTCGCTAAAATTACGGGTGATGCTAAGTATAATGAAGTGCGTCATGCTCACCGTGCTAAGTTGAATGTGATGATTTGCTCCAAAGCTTTGATTAATGTGGCGCGAAAGATGGAGGAGCGTTATGGTATCCCTTATATTGAAGAATCTTTCTATGGTGTAGATGATATGAATCGCTGTTTGCGGAATATTGCCGCAAAATTAGGCGACCAAGGTTTACAAGAAAGAGTAGAAAAATTAATTACAGAAGAAACTACTGCGCTAGATATTGCTTTAGCTCGTTACCGCGATCGCCTCAAAGATAAACGAGTTGTCCTTTATACCGGGGGTGTAAAAAGTTGGTCGATTATCTCGGCGGCTAAAGACTTAGGCATGGAAGTTGTCGCCACTAGCACCAAGAAAAGTACTGAAGAAGATAAAGCGAGGATCAAAGAATTACTAGGAAAAGATGGCATTGCTATGGAAAAAGGCAACGCCCAAGAATTACTCCGGGTGATTGCCCAGACAAAAGCGGATATGCTGATTGCTGGTGGTCGCAATCAATACACTGCCCTCAAAGCCCGTATCCCATTTTTAGATATTAATCAAGAACGCCATCATCCTTATGCTGGATATGTGGGTATGGTGGAGATGGCGCGAGAACTGGATGAAGCTTTGCATAGTCCGGTATGGGCGCAGGTGCGGAAGCCGGCATTGTGGGAGGTCACTTCGACTTCGCTCAGTGACCAGAAAGCAGAAGAAGCGATTTCAATCCAAAATCCAAAATCTAAAATCCAAAATTCTTCCAAATCGGTTGCGGTTAATCCCTTGAAGCAAAGTCAACCTTTAGGTGCAGCTTTAGCATTTTTAGGATTGAAGGGTGTAATGCCTTTGTTTCACGGTTCCCAGGGTTGTACTGCGTTCGCCAAAGTTATGTTAGTGCGGCATTTTCGGGAAGCTATTCCCCTATCCACCACTGCCATGACGGAAGTTAGCACTATTTTAGGTGGTGAGGATAATATTGAGCAAGCAATCCTGACGCTAGTAGAGAAATCCAAGCCAGAGATTATCGGTTTGTTAACTACCGGACTCACGGAAACTAGAGGGGATGACATGGAAGGAATCCTTAGAAGTATCCGCAAGCGTCACCCAGAATTATATGACTTGCCGATTGTCTTTGCTTCTACGCCTGATTTTAAAGGTGCGTTGCAAGATGGTTTCGCCGCCGCCGTGGAAAGTATAGTTAAGGAATTGCCGCAACCGGGAGAAACCAGATTAGACCAAATCAATATTTTGGTAAGTTCTGCGTTTACTCCTGGGGATGTCCAAGAAATTAAAGAAATTGTCTCTGCTTTTGGCTTAAAACCGATTGTAGTACCCGACCTTTCTGCTTCCCTTGACGGTCACTTGGATGATTCCTACAGTGCGGTGACTGGTGGTGGGACAACTTTGCCAGAACTGCGAGAAATGGGTAGTTCGGTGTTTACCCTCGCACTAGGCGAGAGTATGCACGGTGCAGCCGAAAGTTTGCAAACACAGTTTGATATACCTTTCGAGGTGTTTCCTCAACTAACGGGATTAGGCGCAGTCGATAACTTTTTGCAAGGACTGGTAGATATTAGCGGTAATGCAGTCCCAGAAAAATATTGCCATCAACGCCGTCAGTTACAAGATGCGATGCTGGATACTCACTTTTACTTTGGGTGTAAGCGAGTGTCGTTAGCACTGGAACCTGATTTATTGTGGTCAACAGCTTGGTTTTTGCAATCGATGGGTGCGGAAATTCACACCGCCGTGACAACTACAAAGTCGCCACTTTTAGAAAACCTGCCAGTAGAAAGCGTGACTATTGGGGATTTGGAAGATTTTGAGCGATTAGCGGTAGGTTCTGACCTAGTAATTGCAAATTCTCATGGTAAAGCGATCGCTCGCCGTCTGCATACTCCTCACTATCGTCTTGGTTTCCCGGTTTTTGACCGCTTGGGTAATGGACAGCGTTGTACTATCGGTTACCGAGGAACTATTCAACTTTTGTTTGACCTGGGCAATTTATTTCTAGAAGCCGAAGAAGAAAAAGCCAAGCATTAAAAACTTTGTAATTATTGGAGGATAAATTATGAAAATTGCCTTCACAACTAGCGACCAAATTCATATTAATGCTCATTTTGGTTGGGCGAAAAAAATAGATGTTTATGAAGTTTCACCGGAGGGTTATCACTTTCTCAATACTTTAAAATTTGATGGCGACCTCAAAGAAGATGGGAATGAAGATAAATTAGTTCCCAAAATTGAAGCTTTAGCTGATTGTACGATTGTTTATGTATCAGCAATTGGCGGTAGTGCGGCTGCTCGGTTAATTAAAAAACGCATTACACCCATCAAAGCGAGGTCTGAGGATGATAAAATTACTGACCTTTTAGATCAGTTAGTCCAAACTTTAAAAGGCAGCCCTCCCCCCTGGTTGCGAAAAGCTTTACAACAAAAATCACCAAGTTTTGAAGAAGAGGAAGTAACCGTATGAGTTCCACAGAAACTATCAACCAAACTACTAGCAGCGAAGCGTTAAAATCTCCTTTTGTGCAAGAGTTAGTCAGACAAATTCGCGCCCAAGATTCCTATGGATTTTATCGCAATTGGTCGGATGAATTAATTCTCAAACCTTATCTTGTCAGCAAGCAAGCGAAACGCCAAATTTCTGTAGAGGGTGATGTAGAAGCGGCTACCAAAGCCAGAATTATGTCATTCTATCGCGCGATCGCAGCTCAAATTGAACAAAAAACTGGTTCATTATCCCAGGTGGTAATTGATTTGAGTCATGAGGGTTTTGGCTGGGTGCTGGTGTTTTCCGGTCGTTTATTGCTAGTCGCCAGAACCTTACGCGATGCTCAACGTTTCGGCTTTGATTCTCTAGAAAAATTAGCAGAAGAAGGCGAAAAACTAACTCAAAAGGGTATTGAGTTAGCAGAGAAATACACTGAAGTTGCCAAGTTGTAATAATTCGCAGGGTAAAATTATGGTGCCAGCAGCAGAAACAGATTGCGAAAATCAAAAAGCTATTGAAGATTTAAAACTACAAATTAAGCGGCTGAATAGTAAGGCAGGTCAAATGAAGATGGATCTGCATGATTTAGCCGAAGGCTTGCCAACAGATTACCAAAACTTGACAGCAGTAGCAGCCGAAACTTATGAAATTTACCGTCATTTAGATGAACTTAAATCTCAGCTAAAAAGTTTGGAGCAGAAATCATGACATGGGATGTTGAAAAGTTTAATCAAATTGTCGATGCGGAGGAATACTTTGAGTTTTTTAAACTTGATTACGATCCTAAAGTTGTCCATGTTAATCGCTTACATATTTTGAAGCTGTTTTCTCAATACATTCGCGAGATTGATAATAATAATTCCGCAGCCAGTCAAGTAGAAAAACTAGATTTATACTGCACGGCACTTAAACAAGCTTATGAAGTTTTCCTCAGTTCCACACCTCTACAACAAAAGCTGTTCAAGGTGTTTAAACAGAAGCCAAACAATATTGTCATGCTGACAGAAATTGCCACCAGCTAAATCTCTTTCTCTGTGTTCTCCGCGCTCTCTGCGGTTAGATAAATTATTTTTTAACCGCAGAGTTCACAGAGGCGCAGAGTGAAGAAGTTCTTGTAAATGTATGCACTTTGAAAGGGCTATTCCTAGCCCCTAGTCCCTAGCCCCTTCAAAACAGGAGAAATCAACAGTGGTAAATCTCTCGCCTACTGAATTAGAACGTTACCGTCGCCAAATCATGCTCCCTGGTTTTGGCAAAGAAGCACAGCAGCGACTTAAGTCAGCAACAGTGCTGGTGACAGGTGTGGGAGGATTAGGCGGTACAGCAGCGCTTTACTTGGCTGTAGCTGGTGTGGGGCGGCTGATTCTGGTTCGAGGCGGTGAGTTGCGGCTAGATGACATGAATCGTCAGATTCTCATGAGTGACGATTGGGTAGGTAAGCCGCGCGTGTTTAAAGCCAAAGAACGGCTAGCGGATATCAACCCAGATGTGGAAGTCGAAGCCATATTTGATTATGTTACGCCAGATAATGTAGATTTTTTAGTTCAATCCGCCGATGTAGCGCTTGACTGTGCCCATAATTTTACTGAACGCGATTTATTAAATGCAGCTTGCGTGCGTTGGCGTAAGCCGATGGTAGAAGCGGCGATGGATGGGATGGAAGCTTACTTAACCACAATTATCCCTGGCGTAACACCTTGCTTGTCTTGCTTATTTCCCGAAAAACCAGAATGGGATCGGCGTGGTTTTGGCGTACTGGGTGCGGTTTCGGGTACTCTGGCTTGTTTGACAGCGCTAGAAGCAATCAAGTTAATTACTGGATGTAGTCAACCATTGTTATCGCAACTATTAACGATGGATTTACACCAGATGAATTTTGCTAAACGTCGTTCATATCGCGATCGCAATTGTCCAGTATGCGGTACTCATTCTCACCACTCTCCTCAGCCCCAACAGCTAAGTCGCGTTTTGGTCAATAGTCAATAGTCAGTTGTCAGTAGGTAGATTTTATGACGTTAACTTTAACGGAAGCAGCAGAATTTCGGCTGCGTACCTTCCTTTTAGCCTCAAGCAAAGATGAAAATACTACTCAAAAAGGTATCCGTGTTGCTGTTGAGGATGGTGGTTGCAGTGGCTACCAGTATTCCATCAAAGTGATCAACACCCCGCAAGCCGATGACATCGTTTTGCAACAAGGTAAGTTACGCATCTACGTCGATTCCCAAAGCGCGCCATTACTAGAAGGCGTGGTTGTGGATTTTGTCGATGGCTTGCTGGAAAGCGGATTTAAATTTAGCAATCCCAACGCTACAGATACATGTGGCTGTGGGAAATCCTTTCAAGCAGGGAATTGCAGTCCTGCTGGCGTACCTTGTAGCTGATACTCAAAACCTGAATTTATTTTGGAGGACATGAAGATGACAACTTATCAAGTCAGACTAATCAATAAAAAGCGATCGCTCGATATTACCATCCCTGTTGATGAAAATACCTCAATTCTCGATGCCGCAGAACAACAAGATGTAGAGTTACCCTTTTCCTGTCAATCTGGTTCTTGCTCTAGTTGTGTCGCTAAAGTCGTTGAAGGTGAAGTAGATCAAACTGAGCAAGTATTTCTCGATGAGGATCAGATGGCTAAAGGCTTTATTGTTCTTTGTGTTTCCTATCCCCGTTCTGACTGCACTATTCGCACTCACCAAGAACCATATTTGGTTTAACTGTTGACTGTTGACTGTTGACAGAAAAATCATTCCCTAGCCCCTAACCCCTAACCTCATAATTCAATAAAATTACTCTATGGCGATACTCACTGGTTTAACTTTTGGGGGACAAGTCTGGACACCCCAATTTGTTCAAGAAATTAACCAGGACAAATGCATTGGCTGTGGTAGATGCTTTAAAGCTTGCGGTCGGAATGTGCTAGTACTACGAGCATTAAATGAAGATGGCGAGTTTGTCGAAGATGAAGAGAATGAAGAAATAGAGCGTAAAGTGATGTCTATTATCCATCCAGAATACTGTATTGGTTGTCAGGCTTGCGCTCGGACTTGTCCGAAAAATTGTTACACCCATAGCCCACTCGAACAGAATTAGATTGGTTTGTAGAGACACGAAATCTCGTGTCTCTCCATCTACGTTAGATGATTAAGATCAGAGTAATACTTACTGTCTTGATGAAGGTATGATACAGTCTATATGTTAAATATCAGTATTATCATTTATTTAAGATGGAATATCAATCTTACTCTATCAGACAGCTTTTGGATTCAGTAAGTAGTGGTAGTATCAGAATTCCAGCCTTTCAACGTGGTTTTGTATGGGACATGGACAGAGTCGCATACTTAATGGACAGCATTTATAAAAGATATCCATTTGGTTCTTTATTATTTTGGAGAACAAAATCCAAACTTGCAACTGAAAGAAAACTTGGGGCTTTTGATCTTCCAAGCCCACAAGAAGATTATCCCATAGACTATGTTTTAGATGGTCAGCAAAGACTTACATCTATTTTTTCTGTGTTTCAAACAGAGTTAATGCCAACAAATGAACATAACTGGACTGGGATATATTTTGATTTGGAAGCGCAAGAAGATGCCCAGGAAAGCCAATTTTATGCATTACGTGATGAAGAAGTTATCTCAGGTAAACACTTTCCTCTAAATGTGTTATTTGATTCTGTAAAATATAGAGAAGCTACAAGTAAATGTACTACAGAACAAATTAGACGATTAGATACATTACAGGAAAAATTTAAAGAAGTTTCCATTCCAGCACAAATTTTAAAAACAGAAGATAGAGCTATTGTTGCTATTGTTTTTGAGCGTGTTAATAGACTTGGTATGAAGCTTGATACGCTTCAATTACTTTCAGCATGGACATGGAATGAGGATTTTGATTTATTAGAAAATTTCAGGAATTTAAAAGAGGATCTAGAAGAATTTGGATTTTCTGAAGTAGGCGAAGATTGTGATTTAATATTAAGATGTACAGCAGCCATTCTTAAAAAAGAAACTACTCCGGAAAGTTTATTAGAATTAAGTGGGCAACAGATAAGAGAAGCTTTTCCAAAGGTTAGGAGTGGTATTTTCGGTGCAATTGATTTTTTTAGAAAACAATTGAAGATTGCTGCTCTCAAAAATCTTCCATATCCTGGATTGATCATTCCTCTATCTGCTTTTTTTGCAGAACCTGAAGGTAAAGAGGTGTCTTATGATGCTATAGTATATAATCGATTAAAAAAATGGTTTTGGCGGTCTTGTTTTACTAATAGATATAGCCCGTATTCCGCACTTCATTATGAAGCATAAAGAACTACATAGCTGTACTGAAGCAAAAGGTAAATAATAATACAATTAAAAACCAGGAACCAGACATTTA
>NZ_JACJRE010000038.1 GCF_014697075.1 Tolypothrix sp. FACHB-123
CGCTCGGCTTATGGATTTAGAAACTTTGAAAACTTCCGAATTAGATGCTTGTTAAACTGGCATTTTGATTGTTAGTTTAGCATAACAAGTACTAAAGAACCTTATTTACTTTGTATTCGGCAGTGTAATCTACTTTATAAATAGAACTGCGCCCTTTCACATCTACATCTTGATTTAGCTTTACTTGAATTTGCGAGCCAGCTAATGTTAAATAGCGATTTACTTGTTGCGTATCGTTAACTTTAACTATTTTATCTTTAACTGTAGTTGTATAAGTATATGGTTCTTTTACTACGTAGCGTATTTGTGGCGCTGTTTGTTCTAGTTTATCGCCAGCAACGGTTTCTGCGACTTGTGCAACTCTGGCTTGTTCCCAATGATGGTAGCGATTGCTTAATGTGGAACAGAGAAAAAATCCGGGAATTAACAATATGATAATTAAAGCTAAATGCTGTAGTCCCTTGAGAATTTGTGCGTAATTAATCGCCCATTCATTGAAGAAAACTGTTTGTGCTGTGGGATGTCGGCGTAAGGAGAAACTGATAAGCGCGATCGCTATTCCTAAGGCTATGACTAAAAATACAATTAGGAGCGAACCTTTAAGGGCTTGCGTACCAAATTGTATCAGCTCTTGCGGATGCGTTAAATCGGGTAATCCGGGGATACCTTGAGCAGAAGGATTCATTGATAGTATTTGGATACTTTATATCACCAGACAGATGTATTCTGGTAAAAGTTTCTGCTAAATGTGACGATTTATATAGATCCGGACTTACGGAACAATATTAATTAATGAACCGCCAAGACGCCAAGAACGCCAAGAAGATAATTTCTTATACAATAAGGTAGAGAGAGAAAGAGAGAGAAAACAGGAAACTCTAAATTGTAGAGTGCATTATATATAGCTAATGATTATTCTCTCAAACTCTCCAATCCCTTCATACCTGTAACACCTTACTTAGTATTTCCTTTGCGTTCTTTGCGTCTACCCTACGGGAACGGCTTCACCGAACGCGGTTCGTTTATTCAAATTATCTGCATCTCAGCAGAGAATTTATATAAAAAATTCCATTAAAAATAGAGGTAATTTTCAAATATTGGAGAATTACCTCTATTTTTGTAAGTGGAAATAACTGTATTTGCTTGTTGTGTATTCGCCCTAGTCGCCATCTTTGATTGACATACCGATGATTGTAAAAAGTGTTCTCTTTCACATAACGCACCTTCAGATTTCTGCGGAAATCAGCCAATAATTGTAAGTCCTACCTTTTCTCAAGCACTGAAGTGCTAATTACAGAATTACTAATTAGACAATCAAGCTTTAGATACTGGCTTTAAAAATAGCCAAGCTACAAAAAATGTCGCAGCTGTAAATAGTTGCGTTAAATCTAAAGCTGATAAATAACCATCCGCAAAGGATGCAATACTGCGATCGGTAATCCCAAATACCCAAGATGAAAGGCCAAATAGCCAAATTCCATTCTTAAAGTATCCTAGAGCATCTTTAGAGTCTGATGATTTTTGCTCTTCCATGTTCTTCTACTCCCTTGGTGAAGAATTTGTGTTTCACCCTGAACGGTGAATCTCTATTTATATTAATAAATATTTCAGGGTATTGACTAAACTGTCAAAAGACACATATCCAATCTTTGACATTCCTCCTTATGGCCTTTTTATGGCAAAAATTGGGCAAATGCTTGAGTGGTCAGGCTTGTCAAGTCATGAATGGTGTAAAATTATTACAATATCTATACAATAACTATATAAAAATTTAAATTTCTTGATAAAACATGCCTCAACAGATAGATGTGTAACGGAAAAAATTAACGATGCAGCAAGTACACAAAATATAGATAGCTGTTGCGTACTGTCTTCATCTCTCAAATTCCAGAGTTCTGTCTTTAGATACTGAGCGCCTGAAGACAGAACTTAGTTAAATCAAAGAAGCGCCAAGATTTGAGCAATGATATCAATGACTGCAATCCAGTACCAAAATTTACCGCATTTTCCCCAAGCACAAGGTTTTGTACCAGAGTTAGGGCTGGTTTGCATTACCTTTGATAAACAAGTGCGGTTTCGGACGATGACGCGCACGCGCTATTTAAAACTGACAAGGGAAGAACAAGAAAGTGCGCTGAGAGAACTGTATCAAAATAATTTGCAGCGCTTGCATGATGCATTATCTTTTTGCGAGAAAAACAAGATTCGCTTGTATCGCATGTCTTCGGCGTTGTTTCCTCTCAGCGATATGGAAGATGAAATTGGCGCGCAGATTTTAGAAGAAATGAGCGCTGATTTAGGCAAAATTGGCGATCGCGCGCAGTCTTTAAATATTCGCATGGTGCTGCATCCCGATCAATTTGTCGTCCTGAGTTCTGATTCACCGCAAGTGTTACAAACTAGTATCAAAATTTTAGAACGACACGCCCGCACGTTAGATTTATTAAACTTACCGCGATCGCCTTTTTCGTTGATGAATATTCATGGCGGTAAATCGCAACGTATCCCACAACTGGTAAAGGTAATCTCGCAATTACCAGAAGCAATTAAAAGCCGCTTAACTTTTGAGAATGACGAATACGCCTACAGCGCTAGCGAAATTTTAACAGTCTGTCAGCAAGCTGGCGTACCAATGGTTTTTGATGCGCACCATCATGTTTGTCATGAAAATCTCGATAGTTACGACGATCCTAGCGTGGCTGAGATGTTTTACGCTGCTAGAGAAACCTGGGAAAATCCAGATTGGCAATTAGTCCATATTTCTAACGGTGAAACAGCTTTTAGAGATAGAAAGCACAGCGATATGATAATTGCTATGCCTAATGTTTATTATCAAGCACCTTGGATCGAAGTTGAAGCCAAACACAAAGAAGTAGCGATCGCTAATTTGCGCTCATGGTGGTTAATAGAGAATAATCTCAAATGAGTAGTTTGTTCACAGGACAGTTTCACCGGGAATTGTCCTGGTCTTGGCGCGAAGTAATAATTATAAAATATGGCGATCGCAATCGATTTTGGTACTAGCAACACAGTCATTGCTCGTTGGAACCCAGTCACCCAGCAGCCAGAAACCTTGAGTCTTCCTGGTTTATCAATACAACAAAGTCTCAATCCGCCCTTAATTCCCAGCTTGGTGTATGTGGAAGACGCCAGCCAAGGTAAAGTATTAGTAGGGCAACAAGTACGCGATCGCGGTTTTGATTTAAAAGGCGAATCGCGTTTTTTCCGCAGTTTTAAACGTGGTATTGGTGCAGATATTCAAGGTTTCTTACCGGAATTAGACGGAGAAAGCGTTACTTTTGAGAAAGTCGGTAACTGGTTTCTCAATCAAGTAATTGCAGAATTAGCACCTTTACAAGGCGGTTTAGATTCTCTCGTCTTAACCGTACCAGTAGATAGTTTTGAAACCTACCGTCACTGGTTAGGACAAGTTTGTCAAGCCCTTCCCGTCGAACAAGTGCGGATGATCGATGAACCGACAGCCGCAGCTTTAGGTTATGGTTTAGCAGATAAAGAAATTCTCTTAGTCATTGACTTTGGCGGTGGTACTTTAGATTTATCTTTGGTACGGTTGGATCGCAGCGCCCAAGCCAATACTAAACCTGTAGGATTTTTACTGAAGTGGGGTAATAAATCCTTAGCGGAAGACTCCAAGCAAAAAGTCAAAACCGCCCGTGTACTTGCAAAAGCCGGACAAAATTTAGGCGGAACGGATATTGATACTTGGATTGTCGATTATTTCGCCAAAACGCAAGATTTAGCCGTAAGTCCTTTAACTACCAGACTAGCAGAACGAGTCAAAATTCAACTGTCAACCCAAACCCAAGCCAGTGAAGTCTATTTTGACGATGAAAGTTTTGAAAGTTACGAACTCGAACTTAACCGCGAGATTTTAGAAACTATTCTTAGAGAACACGCATTTTTTGACAGACTTGATGAATTGATGACGAGTCTGTTACAGCAAGCGAGAAGACAGGGAATTGAACTAGCTGATATTAACGCCGTGTTGTTAGTTGGCGGTACAGTGCAGTTACCTGCTGTGCAGACATGGGTAAAACAATATTTTGACGCCGAGAAAATTCGCTGCGAACGTCCCTTTGAAGCGATCGCGCAAGGTGCTCTGCAAATTACCCAGGGAATCGAAATTAAAGACTTTCTCTATCATAGCTATGGCGTGCGCTACTGGGATAGACGTAATCAACGCCACAGTTGGCATCCAATTATTAAAGCCGGACAAGCTTATCCCATGAGCCAACCAGTAGAATTAGTACTAGGCGCATCCTTAGAAAATCAGCCCAGCATCGAGTTAATCATGGGCGAATTAGGTGCAGAAACAGGCGGTACAGAAGTTTATTTCGATGGCGATCGCTTAATTACCAGGCGTCTCGATACTGGCGCGACAACCGTCAAACCCCTAAATGATAAAGAAGGTGCGCGAAGCATCGCCCAATTATCACCCCCAGGATTCCCCGGAAGCGATCGCATTAAAATTCAATTTCAAGTTGACGAACAACGCTTTCTGCGGATTACCGTTGAAGACTTATTAACCAACGACACTGTATTAGAAAATCAACTCGTCGCTCAATTGAGTTAACTGCAATTCCAATGCATCGGGTTGCATTGTTAATGCATCGGCTTACATTGTTAATGCATCGGGTTGCATTGTTAATGCATCGACTGGCCTTGTTAATGCATCGGGTTGCATTGTTAATGCATCGGGTTGCATTGTTAATGCATCGGGTTGCATTGTTAATGCATCGACTGGCCTTGTTAATGCATCGACTGGCCTTGTTAATGCATCGACTGAAAACAAAAATGCAACAAATACACCCCGTAGGGGCGGGGTTTCCCCCATACGTGTCAACTTAAGCTAAAAGCTATATACGGCGAGTGTTGTACAAAAACCCTCGCCCTCATCCCCTAACCCCTTCTCCCCCAGGAGAAGGGGAACTAAATCTCTTGCTCCCCTCTCCTTCAGGGAGAGGGGCTGGGGGTGAGGGCAAAACCTTGCAACCAAGAGGGTTTCACGTTAAGTTGACACCAATGGGTTTCCCCGCCCATTCGCCGCTATTTCCTTATTGCTAATCCGCAACCAGATGATGTGAAAATTTGGAAATTGATCAACCCTAGAAGCGATTGGGTACATCTACTCCACATACATCTGGTTGATTTACAACTATGCTATCGCCACGGCTTATCCCCGCATCTATATTACAAAGGGGTGGAAAAGATGTCTTCTTAGTTATCGCTTGGAGATGCTTCAAGTTGGGTTTGGGGTAATTCAAGCGATCGCGCCAAATCAGGTGAAACTGTATTTACAGTATTCTCAGCCAACCAGGAATTACTTTCCAACCAAGGCGTCGCCAAAGTCGCTTCTGCAATCAGCAGCACTGACGCAATCATCAAGATAAGCGTAAAAAACACAGTTTTCCACATACAAAGTTTGCCATTTTGATCGGTGAGGTTTTATCTTTACTCTAAACCAACTGCTAATTAAATCAATAACTAGAAATAAAACATCACAACTTTGGTATCCTAGATGACGCTGATTTTAGCTTGCGCAAACAAGACAATAGTTATTGATTATTTCTGCTTATCTCTTCATTCCGATTTCATTTATAACGATGAAAATGTGAAGTGTTGATTAAGCGATCGCCATTTTCAAGATTGATAGAAATCTTTACACTAATTTCATCTTGCTAATTTCTCAATCTTGCCTGTCACCCTAAAGAAATACAGTTAATTTATAAAATAAATTTATATATAACTATAGTTATACATAAATTAAGCATTCTAGATAATCTAAGTCTCATGCTATGGTTTTCAGTTCTTGAGGATGAACTATCAACCACAACTTTAGTCGCTAAATTCAGCCGCCAGTCAGATGAAAATAAATTCAATAATTTCTAAGCTGATGTATAGATATTTGTAGCCAGTTTTTTACAATTTATGCCTTTACATAAACTTGAAGATTTTGAACCTAACTACCGAGAAATTTTTGGTGGTGAAGACGTTAAAGCTTTAGAACTCTATACAGAAGGTGGCGTGAGAGTAGGCTCCGTTGCTGATGCCTTAGTTGATGATAATGGACGTTTCCGTTATCTAGTAATCGACACCAGCTTTGATAGCGGTAATAAAAAAATATTACTACCTATCGGTCTAGCCCATATTCATTATTCAGAAAACAAAGTCTATGTTGATGGATTGAGTAAAGAGCAAGTAGTACGTTTACCTGAATATCGCGAAAGCATGGTTGTGAATGAAGATTACGAAGCCAACGTTCGCAATGTTTATCGTTCGTCTTATAATCAAGTAGCTAACAATCAGGAAACAACTAATTACCATGCACCTGAGTTATTTGAATTGAACGCTCAGGATCAACAAACCTTCAAACTATACGAAGAACGATTAATTGCTGGTAAAAATCGTGTTAAAGCCGGAGAAGTTTCCGTTGGTAAGCACATAGAAACAGAAACAGCACAAGTTTCTGTACCGTTACAAAAAGAGCGTGTTGTCATTGAAAGAGTCAATCCCACCTCAGAAAGCGTAGTAGATATCCAAAATGTAGACTTCCAAGAAGGAGAAGTAGCACGCATAGAACTTTACGAAGAAACTCCCGAAATTCATAAAGAAACTTTTGTCCGCGAAGAAGTTCGAGTCACAAAAGTAGTAGATAGCAACACAGTAGAAGCACAAGAAACAATCCGCCGCGAAGAGTTAGATATTGACGCTTCCGGAAATCTCGATGTGAACGAAACAAACAAGCCTAATGATCGAGTTATTTAATTAGCTCAATCTCAAATCATTTCACATCATCAAATAGGCTCTCTTGCCTATTTGTATCTACTTAAAATCGTCATGATGATAGTGCAGGTAAAGTTAATAATTATGTTTGCCTGCACTATTAAATAAAATATTTAAGTATTTAAATAAACTTAACTAACTCCTTACCTAACAATAATTAAAAAATTAAGGTGCGTTAACCTACGGTATAACACACCCTACTAAATCATCAGGTCACAATAATTAAAATTTAACCTTGCATGATATCAAACACCAAAATATATATCTGAAGATTCTATGTAATTCAGCCAAGGGAAAGAGGAATAAAAAAATACATTAGATTAGGTTAGTTAATAGCGAATGAAAGTCAAAACTTGAGGGACAAATATAATGGCACTTTACAAATTAAATGATTTTGATCCTAACTACCGCGATACCTTTCAAGGAGATGATATTAAAGGCCTTGGCGTGTATGCAGAAGGTAGAGATGAGAAAATTGGTACTGTCAGCGATGTTTTAGTAGATGATGAAGGTCATTTTCGTTATCTAGTTGTTGACTTAGGCTTTTGGATTTTTGGTAAAAAAGTATTGCTACCTATTGGACGCGCTCGCATTGATTATAACGTTGACCGCGTTTATGCAATTGGTATGACCAGAGAGCAAGCTGAAGCTTTACCAGAATTCAACGAACGCTCAGGAATTGATTATGATTATGAAGAACGGGTACGTGGAGTATATCGCCGTCCCTTAGATGCAACAAGTTCTGTAAATGCAACATCTGCTGTAGACTCAACATCTGCGGTTGATACATCAAGACCTTTAGATGCTTCTGCGCCTTTAAATACAGGTTATCAACCTAATTACAACCGCGATACATACAATTACTCTCATGAACCCGCTTTGTACAACATCAATGAGAGTGATAACCAAACTTTGAAATTGTACGAAGAAAGGCTAATTGCTAGTAAGAAACGTCAGAAAACTGGTGAAGTAGCAATTGGTAAACATGTAGAAACTGAAACCGCAAGGGTAGAAGTCCCTTTAGAAAGAGAGCGCGTAGTTATTGAGCGTGTCACCCCAACCGACGCAGGTCAACGTGTTACTTCTGGCGAAGCTAATTTCCGCGAAGGTGAAGTAGCTCGCGTGGAAATTTATGAAGAAACTCCTGAGATTCGCAAAGAAGCAGTTGTCCGCGAAGAAGTGAAAGTTACAAAAGTTGTGGAGCATGAAACCTCGGAAGCTCAAGCAACCGTTCGCCGTGAAGAATTGGATGTAGATACTACTGGTGGTCTACCAATTGAAGAACGTTAATCAATATATATTGGTGGTTGACTGTTGTACGGGCGGGTTCACAGATATCCTCATGGATCAACAATAATCTAAATGAACCCGCCCCTACTGTTAACTGTTGACAGTAAAAACGTTGAATATGAGGGTGGCTTAAGAGCTATCCAAAGCCCGATATGGTGGGCATTGCCCATCATAAATATACTTTTATTTATATAACTGATAACAACTCAATTTGTTAATTAATCTATCCAATTTTAGTTAACTAAATTTGCCCTATGAATAGCCAAACTCTGGCAATAAAACCTGAACTAGTAAAACCAGTAAGTCTGAATCAACGGATTAGTAATTTGCTGGAGCATCTGAGCAGTAAGGTGAGAAACTTTGCGGTACTAGATAAACAAGGACAATTGCTAGGCGAAGTTAAAGAGTTAACTTTAGATGCGGAAAATCGGCTAATTTTAATTTTAAAGCAATGGTCAAATCAACAAGATATCCAAGCCCATGACCAGCAATTAACCGATAATTATCAGCTTTTAAAATTGCGCAGCAAACAAATTCAGAAAATTGACAGTCCTACTCAATCGATTTTCGTAGATTTAGAAAAGGCAGAAGTTGAAAATCTCCCAGAAAATTTATCAGCGAATAAACAAGGCGGGCAGATCATGTCAGATGGCGCAAATGGACAAGTAGCTAATAATCAAACTCTAAATAATAATTTAGAAGGAAATTTAGTAACCACCAGTAGCTCAGAAATTCAGGAAGAAGAAATTATTAACTTACTAGAAGAAAGATTAGTTGTTAATAGTAGTAAACGTAAAATAGGCGATGTTATCGTTCGCAAAGAAATTGAAACGCGGATGGTACAAGTTCCTGTCAGACGCGAAAAATTGATTGTTGAACAAGTCAGCCCAGAACATAAACAGCTAGCAGAAATTGATTTAGGAGAAGAGAAAATAGCTGGAATTGAGTTAGCAGAAGCACAAATATCGGAAGGAACAAGTTTAGATACAAGTTTCAACAGTGGTTTAACTGTCAGCGGCTTGTTTAGTTCTGCGAAAATTGCTAGTTTACTCTTAAATGCGATCGCCTTAGAGAAGCAGCCTGGTTGTCAGCAGGTAAAAGTGTCAATTTTGGTTGACAATGAGGAATATCGCCAGAAATACCAAGAGTGGTTCGATCGCTGTTCTCAAAATCCAGCAACAAAAGCGTAGTCAAAGTTAAAAATCAGTTTTTCTCCAGTCAGCTAGTACTAGGGTGAGCATTGCTCGCCCTAATTTTTTGGTGTATATTTTTGCTGAGTTGCGATCGCCAAAAATAAAACTAAAAATGTCAGCGTTCCGGCTAAATATAAAGGATAACCATAGGTAGTAGGATTTGATTGGTTAACCAGCATTGCTGCAATTACAGGCCCCACACCATTGGCGATGCTTAAATAAGAAGCATTCAATCCTAAAGCAGTTCCCTGTTCTTGAGGTTGAGCATTTAGGGAAATGAGGGAATTTATCATTGGCTGAACCAGAGAATTGAACAGTGAAAAGAGGATGCTGACGGCTACAAAATAAATAATATTAGCCCAAACTGGCATTAAAATAAACGACAAACTGCGGATAAATAAACCTAAAAATAATATTTTGACTAAATTAAATTTGCGACTGAGAATTGAGACGCCCCAGGTTTGCATAATTACACCCAGCACGCCAAACCCGAAAAACATCAGTGTTAAATTTTGGCTATTTTGTCCTAATACATTCAAAAAATATGGTTGAAAGGCGTAAGTAAAAATAGTAAACGTAGTCCCAATAAAAAAGTTAATAATCAATAAAATACCTATTTTGGGAATAAATAGACCTTTCATTAAATTGCCTAAACCAATATCAAAAATATTTGGAGATTTTTTAGCCTTGTTTTTAATAGTTTCTGGTAATAAGAAAATAGTGATTATCAGAGCCACAAATGCAACTGAAGCAGAAACAATAAATGCAGCACCTAAAGAAATCTGCTGTGCTAACAAACTTGTGGCTGGCCCTAAGACAAAACCCAGTCCTAAAGCTGCGCCATAAATTCCAAAACCTTTAGCACGATTTTCAGGAGTAGTGATATCGGAAATAATTGCTTGGGCTACAGAAGCATTTCCGCCAGTAATACCATCGAGAAATCGACCCAGGAAAAGCATTACTGCTGTGGTTGCTGTGCCAGCGATTAAGTTAGCGATGACAGTTCCGGCTAAACTGATAATCAATAACGGCTTTCTGCCAAAGCGATCGGAGAGTTTACCAATTACTGGAGTAGCAAAAAACTGTGATATGGAATAAATCGAAAATAATAAACTAGTTTGAAAATCGTTGAGTTCAAATTGTTTGCCATAGAGATAGATAATAGGAATTAAAATCGTAAAACTAAGGGAATTAATAAAGGCGATTAAAGCAGTAAGCCAAAAATGTCGATTCATAAACGATAGATTAGCACTTGGTTGTTTCTTAGTTAATTCTTGTGGTCACTCCCAATGAAATTTCGATTGCAGAAGCTTTTTCGCAAGCAAGATCCCCATCGGCAACAGCGAGTATACATCAAAATTCGGGACGGACAATTTAATATTGTCGGTTTAGGTGCTTGGTATTCTTACTGGCGCGATCCTTATCATCTTTTGTTGACAATTCCTTGGACTGGCTTTTTGCTGCTAATTGCTGTGGCATATCTGGCGATTAATGCCATATTTGCTTTAGCTTATTTAGCAGGTGGAGACTGTATTGAGAATGCTCGACCTGGTTCTTTTTCAGATGTCTTCTTTTTCAGCGTGCAAACTCTGGCCTCTATTGGCTACGGGGCGATGTATCCAAAAACAACTTATGCCCATATTATCGTCACGATTGAAGCGATCGCAGGTTTGATGGGTATTGCTGTGATGACGGGATTGGCCTTTGCTCGATTCTCTCGTCCGACTGCGCGCGTAGTTTTTAGCCGTGTCGCTGTGATTACTCCCCATGATGGCGAGCCTACCTTCATGTTCCGTACAGCTAATCAACGGCGCAACCAGATTATCGAAGCGCAGATGCGAGCCTACCTGATGCGAGATGAAATGACAGCAGAAGGGCACAAAATCCGCCGAATTTACGATCTCAAACTACGGCGGAATCAATCACCTAGTTTTGCATTAAGTTGGTCAGCCATGCATACTATTGATGAGTTTAGTCCTTTGTATGGAATGACACCAGAATTCTTAGTTAAAACCCATACCTCAATTGTGATTTCCCTCAGCGGTATTGATGAAACCGTGGCACAGGTTGTTCATGCACGTCATACTTACAGTGCTAGTCAAATTCTGTGGAATTACGAGTTTGCCAATATTATGCACGATACAGAGGATGGACATCGCTATATTGATTATCGCGCCTTCCACGATGTCTTTGCGCTGGATGAATGAGATTGAAATTTTAATCAGCAGTCTCAGTAGGTAATGGTTGTAATGGTTTCACCACAACTCGACCATTTTCAACCACAGTACAATTTTTGACTATAGTTTTGCTGTGGTTATCAGGAACTTGCTGACAATTTTGGCGATGAGAGATGTTTTGCTCCTGTTGTTGATTGAGGGTGACTACACAACTAGGGCATGGTGTAGAAGACATATGAATTAATTTGATCGCTAGATTAATTATCGCGCGACTGATGACTAAATATAGTGATTTGCAAATTGCGATCGCTGTTGTGTTTTTTTTCTTCAGCTAACGGAACAGCAGATTCGCACTTTAGCGATCGCGCAACTAGAAGATTTAGCCGAGGCGTTGTTAGATTTCACTAGCCAAGCTGATTTAGTCAATTACCTGACAAATATCTCCCCAGCTTAAGCAGTCAATAAATCGTAGGGGCGGGTTAAGCCAGATACTCACGGATGATGGAAGCATATCTGTAAACCCGCCCCTACAGCTTGTGAGAAATGCGGGGTAATGCGGTGATGCTAAATATTCGCTTGTTGGCGTTGATAAAGTGACCAGTACAATCCCATTTGCTGCAACAATTGCGGATGTGTACCGCGTTCGGCAATTACACCTTGTTCCATCACCAAAATTAAATCCGCACGTTTGAGGGGGGCGAATCGATGGGCGATGAGAAACACGGTGCGGTTGGCGGAAATTTTTTGCAGGTTTTGCAGTACTTGCTGTTCAGTTTCGCTATCTAAGGCGCTGGTGGCTTCATCCAAAATTAAAATCGGTGCGGTGGAAAGGAACAACCGCGCTAGGGCTATGCGTTGTCTCTGTCCCCCTGATAAAGCTGTACCCCTTTCTCCTACATTGCTTTCGTAACCGTAGGGTAATTGACTGATGAAATCATGGGCTACGGCTAACCTAGCTGCTTCTACTACTTGTTCGGCGGTAATATCGGGGTTGCCGAGGGTGATATTTTCTAAGATGGAACCGTTGAATAAAAAGTCTTCTTGCAAAACTACACCAATTTGTTGCCGTAGTGAAGCTAAATCGGCACTTTTGATATCAAAACCATCAATTAAAATGCGTCCTGATTCAATTGGATAAAGGCGTTGCAATAATTTAGAAAGGGTACTTTTACCAGAACCGCTACGCCCAACAATCCCAACAAATTGTCCTGGCTCAACATTAAAAGAAATGCCCCTTAATACTGGTTCTGTAGTTGCTTGGTAACGGAAAAATACTTGCTCAAATGTAATTTGTCCGTTGAGGGTTGGTAATACTAATCCGGTTCCTGGTTCAGCTTCGGGCGCGACATTAAGAATATCACCGATTCTATCTACAGATAGGAGAACTTGTTGCAAATTCTGCCACAGCTGTACTAAACGCAATAGAGGCCCGGTGACTCTTCCTGATAACATTTGAAAAGCGATCAATTGACCAATTGTGAGTTTTTGGTCAATGACTAATTTCGCACCAAACCAAAGAATTAATAAGGTAGAAAGATTGGTGAGAAAGTCACCTAAATTGCTGCTGATGTTGGAGGTAGTTGAGGCTTTAAAACTGGTGCGAATGAAGCGCGCAAATAAACCTTCCCAGCGATCGCGGGCTACTGGTTCGGCTGCGTGGGCTTTAACTGAGTGTATCCCGGTAACTGTCTCTACTAAAAAGGATTGACTGTCAGCGCTGCGGTTAAAGGTTTCATTCAGCCAACCCCGCAATATTGGTGTCGCGACGATGGTTAATGTAGCAAATAATGGCAATACTGCTAAAGCTACAAAGGTGAGGGGGATATTGTAATAAAACATCAATGCTAAATACACCACAGCAAAGATGCTATCCAATATCACCGTTAAGGCTGTACCTGTAAGAAATTGGCGGATTTGTTCGAGTTCTTGGACTCTGGCTACTGTGTCCCCGACACGCCGCGATTCAAAATAGGCTAAGGGTAAGCGCATTAAGTGGCGAAATAACTGCGCTGATAAACTTAAATCTAAGCGTCTGGCTGTATGGGTGAAGATAAATAGCCGTAGAATGCCGAGTACAGCTTCAAATATCGCTACCAATAAAAGTGCGATCGCCATGACATCGAGAGTCGGTAAACTCTCCTGAACCATGACTTTATCAATCACAACTTGGGTAATTAGCGGTGTCGTTAACCCCAAAAGCTGCAATGTGAAAGACGCAAGCAAGACTTCGCCTAATAATTTCCGGTATTTCCAAACTGCGGGAGTAAACCAACTCAGGTTGAATGTTTCCTGCTTAGAGATGAGTTCAACTTGCCACATTTTCCCATCCCAAGCGGCTTCCACGACAGATTGGGGAAGACTTTCACAAGTGCGATCGCTATTTAAAGGATTAGCGATAATTAAGCGATCGCCTTTCATCCCATAGGCTACCACCCAAGTAGGGCTTTCTTGCCCGCCAGCATACCACTGCATTAAAGCCGGAAATGTCAAAGAGCGCAAATCACGCCAATCAATTTGCAACCGCTGCAACAATAAGCCTAACTTTTCTCCTCCTTCCACAACATTTTTCGGGCGTTGTCCCCGGAGTTGGCGTTGTACCCATTCCAGCTTTACAGCATTATCCAAATGCTGCGCCACCATCGTTAAACAAGCTGCGGCTGTATTCCCACTAGCCACAAATGGATAGTTATAACTAGGGGCTAGGGGCTGGGGGCTAGGGACTTGGGGGCTAGGGTCTAGGGAATTATTTATTTCTTCCTGTTCTCCTTGTTCCTCCTTCGGATTAGCAGTCGCCTGCGGAGGGAAACCCTCCCGCAGCGCTGTCTCACCTTGTCCTTGAAAAAAGCCCGCCATTTCTGGCGTTAAAACTTCCGTCCAAAGTGTAGTTTCCCAACAAACTACAATGACTTCTTTACTAGCAGCAACAGCTTTGCATTCTACAGATAATTTTTGTAAGTCACCAAACCAGTCTCCTGGTTGTAAAGCTGCTAATGGCTTGCCAATTTCTTCTTCGCGCAAGCGAACTTTACCAGTGACAATAAAAAACTGGTGACCTCCAATGGTGTTTGACCAAATTTTTTCTCCCAGGCGATACCGACGAATTTCTGATTGATTTTGTAATCGGGATTGTTGTTCAGAAGTTAGCCAGGATAGCGGCGGTTGATTCCACGGTACAGAAGCTAGCACGTTTATTTTTAGATATTGATTATCCAGAATTTTTATTTCACTTGTAATTTGACTGTCAGCTTTTGAATTTTTTCTGCTAGCCATTTTTCAAACAACTCATTTTGTAGTGTTTGCTTTAGTTGAGTATCTTCTAAAGAAGCTGGCAAAAATTGTTCTACTCGAAACAAACCATAACGTCCCTCAATTTCTATTGGGCCAATCAATTCTCCGGGATTTGCTGCGTCAATAGCCGCTCTGACTATATCTGGTAATGTGCCGCGACTAATCGGCCCCATCATGCCATTAACAATGCGATCGTCTGTTAAGGAATATTCTTTAGCTAGTTGTTCAAAACTACCTCCTTCTTCAATTTGCGTATGTAGTTCCTCGCTCATTTCGCGATTATCCACAAATATTCTCGAAATTACTACCCTATCTAAATATATTTTGCGGTCAATGAAATATTCTGGTATTTTCGGTTCGGTAATTAACGCTCTCAATTTTTCCAGTTTAAAATTAAAAGCAATTGATGCGTGAAATGTTTGGTAATCTGTGCCATTTTTCTTTAACCATTCTTGAAAAATTTGCGGATCTATAAGTTGATTTTTCAGTCGAAAATCAATAATTGCTTGTTCTGTTAAAGCCGGACTGATATCAATATCATCTCTGGTGTTGATTTCTTCATCAATTATGTACTGACGAATAATCTCACCAATAAACTGAGTCAATTTGCCCGATGCTTGGAGATATTTTACTGCTTGTTCTAGAGAAATTGGTTGATCGTTAACAGTTAAAAATGATAAAGATTCCATAAATTTATTACGAATAAAAATAATAAATAGTTTATACAATTCCAACTGTAATAATATAGAGATTAGCTTGGATTGTTAGTTACATTGAATACCAAAATCTCTATAGAAATAAATTAGTAAATTATTTTGAATAATTACTAATATTTTATTGGGATTGGGAAAACACCAAAATCAGTCTTTAGCTAGAGAAAAATAATGACGTTATTTGTATCTCTAGAAATTAACTAGATGGATCAGAATTATTTGACATTTACTTACAAATGGCAAAATATCTGTAACCATAAAAAATGGCTAAAGACTGACGATAAATAACACCCTTTAAATTGATTTAAATTGTGCGCCCTAATTAATCAAGCAATAAATAAGCCCCAGATGTAGGCAATTAACATAGCTGCGATCGCACCGATGAATGTATTGAGCACATTCACTAATTCATTAGTGAGCCAGGTGTATTGAGATTGCAGGGTAGCACCAATGACACTTTCTAAGCTAGTGGCAATCAAAGCCGCGATCGCACACCAAACTACCCCTAACAAGTTGATTAAACCAACTCCCCAACCGAGAATTGCGATCGCAATTGAAGCCACCACCCCAGCTAAAGTCCCCTCTAAACTGACAGCGCCTTCTGTTCCGCGAGGTACTGGCTGCATTGTGGTAATCAAAAAAGTTCGTTTACCGTAAGCCTTACCCACCTCACTAGCACAAGTGTCAGAAAGTTTGGTACTAAAACTCGCCACATAGCCCAAGACCAGTAGAGACTGGAGACTAGCGACTACAGACTGAGGAACAGCAGCCAATAATCCAGCATTTAAAGCGCCAATTCCCAAAGCACAAAGCGCCGCGACCAACGCCGAACCCCAGACATTTTCCGGGCCTCTTGCACCAGAACGCTTTTCCGCAATTCCTTCAGCTTCTTTTTGCGCTATACCTATCCGCGTCACACCAGAACCCACTAAAAAATAGAATCCGACTACCAGATACCCTTCCCAACCCAATGTTCCCCAAATAATCACACCCAAAACCCAAGCATGGAAGATTCCCGCAGGAGTGAGCAGCTTTTTAGGAGCAATCCAAACTAAACCCAAAAGAATTGCGTTTAATCCGACTCCTACCAACCAAGGATTTGCAGAATCAAAGAAAGAGAGCATCAGTAATACATCTCATTTAGTGTGGACTGATGATCAACAGAATAGCGAAATTCGCACTTTACTGCTTAATCCTTTCCACCCCATAATCCAACAATTACAGATATTCTCTTGTCTTTCCGGATAAAGTTCATATTGGGCATGGGGCATTGGGCATGGGGCATTGGGCAATTATCTTCCTTATTCTCCTTCCCTAGCCTCTTACATACTTCGAGCAATAAGGATTGATCCCTTCTGCCTCCTGCCTCCTGCCCTCTGCCTTTCTTGATAAATTATAGATAGCAATAATCAGTACTAGTGTTCTAGGCGAAAACTATGAGCGCAATATTATTTCATCTTGCTTTCCCAGTCAGCAATATTGCTCAAACCAAAGCATATTATGTAGATGGTTTGGGCTGTATTCCCGGACGAGAAAACCCCCATGCTTTAATACTTAATTTATACGGTCATCAGTTAGTAGCTCATACCACTAAGGAACCTTTGACACCCCAACGCGGTATTTATCCCAGACATTTTGGGCTAGTGTTTACTGCCGAACAAGATTGGCAAGAGTTATTAGAAAGGGCACAACAGCGCCAACTACCTTTTCGGGAAGAACCGAAAAACCGCTTTGTGGGTATGCCTTTAGAGCATCGCACTTTCTTTTTAGAAGATCCGTTTTATAACATAATGGAATTTAAATATTACCGTCACCGAGAGGCGATTTTTGGCGGTGCTGAATATTCGCAAATTGGGGATAGGACTTAATCGGCTGGCTTAATGTCTCTGCTACTACTTCCAAACACCGGGAATCTGACAGCATCCAAGGGTGTAAAGCCACTGGCAATATTACCTCGTTACCTACGGGTAATTGGGAACTCTTAGCGGGGACAATCATCAAATCATAAGGAGTCCAGATTGATGTAAAGTTTATCTCCTGCAACATCGCCACATCAGAATTTAAATCTTGCAGAAAAGCACTTTTAGGACGCATTTGCACGCAACCAGGCCGCATTGAACCATAAGCAATCACAGTACCTTGATGAGGTGAAGAAATGGTGATAAACCTCTGTACACGCTTAATTCCTTCCAACCTCTGGATATAGTAACGACTGACAATTCCGCCCATACTGAAACCAACTACATCCAGTGGTTGTTCTGGGGAAAATTCTCTGTCTACATAATCCCTGACTTGCTTTGCTAACTCATCCAAACCTTTAGCACCGTTATTCGGCACTAAATCTAAGGCATAGACAGACCAACCTCGTTGTTTTAAATACTTGCCCATGCGATAGAAAACTGCTCCCGTGTCATCAATGCCATGTACCAATAACACAGGATTGCGTTGCTGATTTTGATTGTTCACTACCATATTTTTGCTTAATGCCTCCTGTACAAAATTTAACCGAGCCTGATTCGGCTGAAAAAGGATTTATGACAGTCCTTTGACTGGTTAAAAGACAACAACTGTACTTAATGAAAAATCGCGATCGCGCAAATAAATAATTGTTAATTTTTGTTAAGCCAACTATCAGAATCTTGCTCTCAGTTACCGTAAAATTTAATAATTAATTTTTAGTGTATGCATTGTATTCAGGTTATGAGCGATATCACAAATCAGGTGAAAACGCTTGCGCTGTATTATTACTACAATGTTGATTAAGTAAAAACCTTATATAGGTTGTCATCGCTCGCTCAGATGACGCAAAGTAAAAAAATGTAAAATAATGTCGTAATTTTTAATAATTACGGTAGAAATTCCCAATTATAAAGGCAGGAGCAATTGTAATGGATTTTATCAAAAAGTTGATTTCGGGCATTGTCAGTTTCCTGACTGGACTCTTACCAGGAAAAAATAAGAAAAGCAACGGCTACTACTTAGAATTGGATGAAGCTAAAGAAACAGTAAAGAAAGCAGCAGCAACAGTAGTAGATAATACTAAGCAAGTAGCAGAAAAAGTTACAGCAACAGCACCAGCACCAGCGAAAGCAGAATCATTAAACGGTACAAAAGCTGCTGCTAAGAAAAAATCAACTAAGGAAGCAAAACCTGCTGATGTACAACTAGTTCAGACTGCGCAAGGTTTGAAAGTTGAACCTGGTAAAAATGAAAAAGCCGCTGCAGCTAAAGTAGTTAAAGAAGAACCAAAAGTAACCACCTTTGCGCCTAAGTATGTTGCTGCGACAACTGGTAGCACTAACGGTCGTCGCCGTCCTGGAGCTAATATGAGTTCTTACTTGGATCTCGCTCGTCAAGTTAAAACTCCTGGTTAATGTCAATTGTCAGTTGTCAGTTGTCAGTTGTCAGTTGTTGTTGATGAGATTTTTCTCCAGATATTTTTGTGCGATCGCTAATTATCCCGGTCTCGATTGGGGGTAACGTGAGAAAATACGAGTCCACTATATAAATGAAATGCTGGGTCCCAGTTAGTCTTATCCCTACGGAACAGGTGAATGTGAGACTGGATATTACCCAGCATTTCTGTTTGGTCTAAGATAGTTTCTGCAAAAGGTGTAAAATCTGACCAAACCTTGATTTGTGGTAGTTGTTGGTCAAGCCATTCTAGTAATGAATTCCAATTAATTCTTAGAGTATTTTGGCTAACTTGAGGTGTAATTTCTAAGCCCTTTTGAAATTCATAGCTTTTATCTGCAATTCGCAAAATGCAACCCCTACCAGGTAGATGTAAATCACAAAATTGTGCATAGTCTTGGGTTTTAGTTTTGCGTTCTAGTTTGCGTTTGGCATCAACATCTACAACTTGCTCAAAAATAGGTAATAGTCCGAGTACTCGTGCTTTGACTTCTGACCATTTAAAAGTTAAAGAACCGATTTGATTTGCACTGTTACGGCAAAGAACAGTAGTATTAGCAGCAGACTCCACAAAATTATTCACTTGAAATACACGAATTTGACCAATTGTTGCGATTGTAGACCAAAAGCAGGGAATACCAGCTTGTTGTAATTGCATTCCGTAAAACTTCAATTCTCCTATTTGTCCAGTGCGATATAACTTCCAGCCACGACTAGGTAAAGTTAGCCTTGCAGTGTAATTGTCAAGTTGGAATATCTGAGCAAATTTAGGTGCTAATTGGGCTTTTAATTCATTAGTTAGAGGTTCTAAGACAAGTACACCTAATTCTGTATTACTAGGTTCTGTTGTCGCCTCAATAATCGCTCTTTGTCTGGCTTCTTGCTCGATTTCTTGCAATCGCTGCAAACCCTGACGCGCTTGCGTCAAAATTTTGGTAATTGTTGTACTTCGCAGCAATTGTCGGTAAACTTTTTCTGCATGATCGTATTTTTTTGATACTTCATGCAGCCTTGCCAGATAAAATTGCACCCAAGGATTATCTGGTGATTCTTCTAACAGAATTTTGAGTAACTTAGCAGCAGTGTGATAGTCTTTACGCTCAAAGGCTGCGGCAACTTGCTCAATCATCACTTTATTTATAGACAAACTAAAAGGATGTCTCGCGCCTTTGCGCCTACTCTTCGAGATCGCGAAGCGCGATAGCGTCTATGCGTGAGATATACATCCTTTATACTTCACAAGCTGCGGAAACTAGTGATAAAGCTACTACTGGTGCTGTGACAGCTCGCAAAATCCGCCGTCCCAGAGATACTGCTTGAAATCCAGATGCGATCGCATTATCAACTTCTTGCTGCGTCCATCCACCTTCTGGGCCTGTAGCGATAATGATTTCTTTGTCATTTGTTAGACCTTCGACTTTGCTCATTAGGTGTGGAAAATTACCACGCGCTTCACAGATATATTTGTGGCTACTTGTCAATTTTAAACTACTACTAAAAGCCACAGGTTCTAAAATTGTCGGCACAAACGCCCGCTCTGACTGTTCCGCAGCTTCCGCCGCAATTCGCTGCCAGCGTTCGAGTTTTTGCGGACTAGGTTGCAATAAAGTGCGATCGCTCAAAACCGGGACAATATTTGTAACTCCCAACTCCGTACAACACCGGACTACTTCATCAAACCCGTTACCTTTAGGTAAAGCTATCAGTAGGGTAACAGCTACAGGTAACTCAGTTTCCACTATCAAAGGTTCTAAAACCTGTCCTTGTTCCCCTGCTAGCTGGGTTAACCACCATTTACCCTTACCATCCATTGCAATAAAGCGATCGCCTTCACGCAAGCGCAATACCCGTGTTAGATAGTGTTGTTGCTCTTTGGTGAGTGCAATTTGTCCTTGTTGGAGTTGAGAGGGTGCGATCGCTATTCGTTGCAGTTGAGACATAATAATTCATAATTTTTATTGTTTACGAATCCCCGTAGGGGCGGGGAAACCCCGCCCTTGTGAGGGTTTCAATGTTAAGTTTTAGATTGCAGTTTGGTATGAGAGAAAATTTTTCCAGAAATAAAAATAAACGCCGATATTTTCTATCATCGACGTTTATCAGGAGTTAAATTTGTCTAGACCAATTCGCTATGATGCACTTAATATTTATTGAATGAACCGCCAAGTACGCCAAGAACGCCAAGAGGAAAGAAGCAATTATTAAGTGCAAGTGTACAGAGAATTGGTATTAGTAGTTGCTGGGAAAATTTCTCTTCCCTAGCTCCTAGCCCCTATTTCTCCAGATTCTGGAAATAAGCTTCTAACGCCTCATGTACCAATTCGGTCATTGGTCTACCTTGGCTGCTTGCGGCGTCTTTGAGCTTATTGTAAACCTCATGTTGCAAGCTAACACGGCGGCGAGTCTTATAAGTAGCAATGGTAGTATTTTCAATTGCTACTTCTTGTCCTTCGCTGTCTGCGGTTCGTGAATCGGCTATTGCTTCGACTAAACCGTCGCTATCGTCTGTAATATCTGAATTTGCCACGGATTGTACTGTGTAATTAGCTGCAAACTCGCGGATAGCATCAAAACCGACGCGATCGCAAAAATCACCAAAGCTTTCTTCGGCGTTTTTCGCCTGCTTAAAGTAAACGAAAATCGGCTCTAGTTGGGTTTCCAAATCGTTGTGGTGTAGCCGTTCCATGTAAGGCTGGGCTAACCTTGTCTGATTTGGCGAACCGCCTAACCATACTTGGTAACTTTCCGGCGCACTTCCCACAAAAGCCAGTTCCGCCATGTAAGGACGAGCGCAGCCATTAGGACAGCCTGTCATCCTTACCACAAATTGCTCGTTTTGTAAACCAACTTTATCGAGAATTGTGCTAATCCGGTCTAAAATACCAGGAATTGCTCTTTCCGATTCGGTGATGGCTAAACCGCAGGTAGGTAAAGCTGGACAAGCCATTGCTAACCTTTCTAAGCGGTCTATTTTACTGGGGTCGGAGATCACCCCACAAC
This sequence comes from Tolypothrix sp. FACHB-123, assembly GCF_014697075.1. Classification (GTDB taxonomy): domain Bacteria; phylum Cyanobacteriota; class Cyanobacteriia; order Cyanobacteriales; family Nostocaceae; genus Aulosira. The sequence goes on from NZ_JACJRE010000038.1 coordinate 21,880, forward strand.
GGTCAAGAATGGCTTGAATTGCGGCTTTATCTGCTGGTGCAATTTCGTAGAAAATCAGGTTTTGGTGGGCTGTTAGGCGGATCGGTAAGTTAAATTGCTCAACAATTTCCCTTAAGGCGGTTTTCAGTTGAAATGCACCTTCATCCTTAACCCGACCGTTATCAATGGAAATGCCTAAGAATAGGTTGCCATCGCCTTGTTCGTGCCAGCCTAAAAAGTCATGATATTTAAATTCTGGCAGTTCTTTAAAGGGGGCGATCACTTTGCCAAAATATTCTTCAACTTTGGCGCGGAACTTCTCTACACCCCAATCGTGCAGTAAATATTTTAATCGGGCGTGACGGCGGTCAGTGCGATCGCCATAATCTCGCTGAGTAGCAACAATGGCTTTGACGATGTCGTAAACATCTTCTTTCGCTACATAGCCAATCGGATCGGCTAGTCTAGCAAAGGTTTCTTCTTTGTTATGTGTCCGCCCTAAACCACCACCAGCAAATACGTTAAAACCTTCTAATTTGCCTTTTTTATTGGTAATAACGACCAAGGTGAGGTCTTGGGAATATAAATCAATAGAATTATCCCCCGGCACTGTCACACAAGCTTTAAACTTGCGCGGCATATAGTAAGTGCCATAGAGGGGTTCTTCAGAATTGTTGATTAATGTCCCGTTAGTATCGCTTTGTCTGGCTGCTTTTACCTCTGGGCTTTCTTCTGCGCTAATTGCTTTTTCGCCATCTAGCCAAATTTCGTAATAAGCACCAGTTTGGGGCGACAATAAATCAGCAATATTTTGGGCATATTCCCAAGCGTACTGGTATTCTGGGCGATTTTTAAAAGGTACGGGGGGAGCCATGACGTTGCGGTTAACATCGCCACAAGCACCCAAAGTAGAACCGAGATTGTTGACGATAGACGCGATCGCTGCTTTGAGATTTTTCTTTAAAATCCCATGTAGCTGAAATCCTTGGCGGGTAGTGGCTCGCAAAGTATGGTTACCATATTCATCAGACAGCTTATCTAAAGCTAGATATAGCTGCGGCGGTACTAAACCGCCCGGATTTTTTGTCCGCAGCATAAACTGGTAATCTTTCTCCTGCCCCTTGACGCGATTATCACGGTTATCTTGTTGATAAGACCCGTGAAACTTCAGCAACTGCACTGCATTTTCGCTAAAGTGAGTTGTATCCTGAAGTACTTCAGTGGCTACAGGTTCACGCAAAAAATTACTGTTTTCCTTGATTCCTTCGACTTTGGAAGGCTTACGGCTAGCAATCGGGGAAGGAGGAGATTTAACCATTAGAGTTGTAGACTGTTCTTAGTAAGGCATCGGTAGACGCCGAAGCTGCAAATTTCAAAGCACCTTTTCGGCTAGGTGATCCCCGGATATCCGGTCGGAATTATGAGGAATATGAGTATTTTATTCTAACATGGCAAAAAGCTGGCCTTGTTAGTGACGCAACACTTAACAAAACCAGCATACCAGTATATATGGTTGTGCCAAACTTTCAGATTGGGAACTTTAGAACAAACAACTCCCTCATCTAGCTAATCTGACACCTTTTTGCAAACCTATGAAATACTTCAATCCCTGGATGAGTATTTCCGGGCTAAGGCAGGAAAAAAATTATCCCATGCCCTATGCCCTATGCCCCATGCCCCATGCCCCATTCCTATCTAAACCGATAACCTACACCACCTTGAATGCTGACAGCAGAAGCTGGGCTATTTTGGTAAGTCTTCATACCTAGTGTGGTATTACCGTAGAGCATAAAGTTTTTAGCAACTTCAGATTCTACACCAGCAGTAATAGCTACGCCATCGCGATCGCCTAGAGGAGTTTGCTTACCATCAGTTTCCACAAAAGAATAACCACCAGCTAAGTAAACGTTAGTTCCTTTAGCAATTGGTGCGTCTATGGAAACTTGAGGAATAATCGCCGTTGTCTGATCGTTAAACAAGATTTGAGTACGTGCAGAAAATGGAGTGGGGCCTAATTTTAACCGGCCTGTGACGTTACCACCAAATTGAGCATCTTGACCAGGTTGTCCGCCATTAGTTACACCACCAGCAACACCAGCGCCAATATAGCTAGCATCAGTACCTTTTTGTGTTTGTGCAGAAGCTTGACCTGCATTAATCAAAAGAGGAGCAATTACTACAGAAGACAAAGCAGAAATTGTCACAAAAGACTTAATTAAACCTTTCATAATTCGCACCAAATATTGTTTTTTTGCTGTTAAATTAAAAGTCGCAAACCAATCAAAAAGGTTCCAACATTTCTTCAATTTCTACTAAATTTTTGTCTCTATTGATGCTGGTACGTTTCCAGCCATGTATTGATCTGAACTTGAAATAACGATGCTATAATTACAAGCTTTTTGCAGCCTATCCGGGAGTTTTTCGTTAAGGTAGACGCTTTGATAACTGGCACAATAAATATCAATAATTATTAGAGCAAAAATACAAGATGAAAAAGTTATTTAAGCATTGATGAGATATTTTCATATAAGCTGAAATATGAGGTTGTAACAGCTATTGCAACAAGCTCTAGAGGGAATCTATAAAGTTAAGTTTTAGAGACTTCTATGGAGATTGAATAATGCTAACCGCTGCAAAAACATTATCTGGTTTGATGGGTTTATGTGTCGGTGATGCGTTGGGTGTGCCGGTGGAGTTTACTAGCCGCGCTGAACGAGTTCAATCGCCTGTGACAACCATGCAAGGTTATGGCACATGGAATCAACCACCAGGAACTTGGTCAGATGACAGTTCTTTGACGTTTTGCTTGGCAGAAAGTCTTTGTAGAGGTTATTCGTTAGATGCTATAGCCAATTCCTTCTGGCGCTGGTATAAAGCTGCTTATTGGACTCCTAGAGGTCAGCTATTTGATATTGGCAATACCACCCATGCCGCGATTATGCGTCTGAAACAGGGTATTTTGCCCCGGGAAGCTGGGGGAAAAATCGAAAACACCAATGGTAATGGTTCGTTGATGAGAATCCTGCCAATGGCTTATTGCCACAAAATCTTGACCTATAACGAATTAATTTCACGGGTACATGATGTTTCTGCCATTACCCATGCCCATGCGCGATCGCGCATGGCTTGTGGTATTTATATTACGATTGCCGTTGCCCTGTTAGAAGGGGCTGACCCGGAAATAGCATATTTACAAAGCTTAGAGAAAATTCAAGCAATTTATTCTTTAAGAGAGTATTTGTTAGAAAAACCCCATTTTGCCCGTATTTACAGCGGTGAAATCCAGAAGCTGCCCGTAGAAGAAATTAATTCTGGCGGCTATGTTATCGATACCCTAGAAGCAGCACTGTGGTGTTTGTTAAATAGCTCATCTTATTCTCAAGCAGTGTTAACTGCTGTTAACTTAGGTGGCGATACAGATACTACTGCGGCGGTTACTGGCGGGTTAGCAGGAATTTACTACGGAATAGAGAATATTCCCCAGGCATGGATTAACCAAATCGCCCGCAAACAAGACATTATTAACTTAGCAACTCGGTTTGCAGCTGCTGTTTATAATTAGGTCAGTTGTCAGTTGTCAGTTGTCAGTTGTCAGTTGTCAGTTGTCTTTCTTATCCTCCTTGTCCCCCGGTTACCAAGTTTCGACTACGCTCAACCGTCGCGGAGCCGAGGCGCAAAAAAATTCCCCAATAAATAACCCCATCTCCGAGAAATGTCAAAAGATGGGGTTATTTATGTTGAATCGTCTAGCAATCACCCTTGATTTGTTCCGAAATCCATTGCAGGTAAGGTTGAGAACCTGCAACAATTGGTAAAGCAATAATTTCCGACAACTCATAAGAGTGCAGTTCCCGAATTTTGGCTTCCAAGGTAGAAAATTGTGCCAAATCGGTTTTAATGAGTAACTGCCATTCATCTTCTGTGTGTATTTTCCCTTGCCAGGTGTAAATCGAGTGGATTGGCAATAGACTCACACAAGCAGCGAGTTTAGCTTCCACAAGGGCATTAGCGATGGCTTGTGCCTCTTGAACATTGGCTGCTGTCGCTAACACCACACCGTAGCCAGCAGGTATTTCCATAATATCTAAACCGGAGATAGGGAATATACCTGACCATCAATCAACAGCCGCGTGATGCCTTTAGCTTGGAGATGAGTACGCGCCTTGTGTAGCATTTTACTATCAGGCACTTTAATCACGCGATCGCGCTTGGTAGAGAAACGCTTAGCCACGCGATGGTTATCGAACACAGGTAGAGTTCTTTGCTGAGTTTCTAAGTTAGGAATTTGACCTAAATCGCCAAAGTCTCTCAGTGGTCGGGTAATTAATTCTGAGGATCTATCAATCACCAGATAGCAAGTTTTCGGCAACTGTGCGGAGGACAAAGGTAACACCTGCACTGGTGCTTCCCCTGGTCTGCGTCTGGTGACTAAAGGTCTTGCTTCCTCATAGTCTTCGTCCTCATCCTCATCATAGAAATCATCGTCTTCGTCTAAATCGTCCTCTAAATCGTCCAAATCCTCAGATTCATCCAACAAGTCTTCGCCTAGCATTTGGGCTAATACGTTGGCTTGTGGCGGTTCATCATCTAAGATGCGGCTAGAAATACTGCTAATTTCTGTCCGTTTGGGAATAGGAAGGTTAGGAACTTCTGGTGCCTTAGGAGTAGGCAAGCTGACGATTTCTGGCAGTTTCGGACTGGGGACGCTAGGAACTTCTGGCGGCTTTTTCGGGATAATTTCTAGCTGTTCAGCAGCAGGCTGCTGGGCTTTTGCTTCCGCTGAAGAACGCCGTCTTACCCGTCTAATCGCCAGAGTTGATTCTTGGCTATCGTCTTCTTCTGATGCAGCTACGACTTTTTCTGGCTCAACCTTAGGTAACTCCACAACAGGTTTGTCGATAATCGGAGTTTCTTTTTTTGGTTGTTGCTGAGTCAAAAGGGGTAACTGTTCGTAGTTTACCTGTGCCCTACCTTCAGGAGTTCTGGCAGCACGTTTCAAAGAAACGAGGTACTCGTACTCATCTTCTGGCAAGGTACTTTTCAACAGACGGCTAATTGTCGAGTTACTAACGTCATACCGTTCCGCCAAAGTTGAGGTGGTTTCGGCAGATTCTCGATATAACTTGAGAATTTCTTGTTTGTCAGAATCGGTTAATTTTCTCACGGTAGACACCAAAAATCTTTTCTAAGCTCGTTTTCTTCCTCGCTCCCGCCGCGATCGGCTCAATGATGTGTCATATTCTAAAACAGCGCCCATGCCAAATAACACTCCACTAAAAACCCAAAACACTTCTAATATCTCTCCACTTTGATAATTAGGACCTTGAGCATATTTAAACCACATATCTGCAATGTAGAGCGAAAATGCGGCGGCCGCAATCATTCTCCATGATTGCGCCACTTTTCCTCCCCAAAAGGCTAAGAGCAAAGTTGTGGCGATAATTAAAATCGCTACATCGCTGACTATGTAGAACCAATTCAAAACAGTACCTAGCAACTCTAGTTCTTTGCTTTGTTGCAGCGAAATCCACCAGGCTAACAAACTACCAAATACGCCAATGGCTAAAACAATTAGCCATTGCCATTTTTCGAGATTGATTCGCCTATGAGCCGCTGCTAAAATCATACCTGTACCAAGACACAGATAGGTTACTACAAAAAACACATCGCCAATAGAAACATCCGGTTCTTCTTTTAAGATTATTTCCGTATAACCGAAAAATATCCCCCCTAGGAAATAAGACAGCATACCTATGCCAATGGCGAGCCAAACATTGCGACCACTGACAATTTGCGGACTACGCCAATTCCTCAAGCATAAGATACCGGCACCCAGGTAAGCTAACGCTTCAAAAATATTTGTACCAATTACATACCATTCGGCACGAGTTTCGATGCCATTTGCTCCTGGTACTTTAGCGCTAAACAATAAAAAGTATAGCAGTGCCAGTACAGCCCAGCCAATGCCTAATAAAACTATATTCCCAGTTGTGAAAATAGATTTAGAACGGTAGGAATTTTCGTAAGATGTACCCATAAGCTTGATTATGTAAACAGAATTTGGCAGAATTTTGACTTGCATGACTGTGTAGGCAGGAGTTTATCTGCAAACCCACTAGTCAATTGCTCTTTCCCTCAATGCACAATTAGATGCCAAGAGCAACTATCCGTGGCAACAGTTTTTCCTAATTTGTCTATGCTATTGCCACAGTTTACTCATTGGAGATTGATTTAGCCAACTGATAAATAGCGATCGCTCTCCATCCGGCATATCTTGTAATCGATCCACCACAGGATGAGCGAAGTTGGCATTGCCAAAGTAGGTTTTTCCTAGCTTATGGAGTTCTTGTAAAAAGATAATTACATGATTTTCTTGCCAAGCAGGTAGGCTGTGGGTATCCAGCGGATCTTGCTTGAGCAAGTATTTGACTGCTTCTGGCGTAGTCGCTTGGGGAAGTTGCTTTTGTCGCAATATCTCCGTGATATCTTTTTCAAATAAAGCCGCTTGTCTAGCACCTAAAAAATCTTCAATGTCCATATACACAGCTTGCAATAGCAGCAGGCTACCTTGGGTAAAAACTCCTGCTTTCCCGTGACTACCTGTATCGCTACCTAGCTGTTCTAAACGGATTTTTCCCCAGACGCTAAAACGATCTGGCTCCTCCAACAATACACAGGCTTTGCCGCGTTGATCCGTTAATTCTCTCCACAAGGCTCTAGCTTCTTCCTCTTGGCTAGCTTTAAAAACGCTAATCAAGCGAAATGTTTGCCCCTGATAGTGGAGGACTGGCATTGGCTGATCCCGCTTCGGGTGCTGAATGCTTGATATTTCTACATCCTGCCGTTTGAGAATAAACATGGCACTAGCAAATAACTCCTCTCAGGGGCGTTCTCAATATGCGATCTATAATCCGATTTGCAAGCATCGCCAAGAGTGCGATTACCTAGCATACTGTAGACGGAAACCTCGCGATCGCTAGAGGCTACTCTACAATAAGCTACCCAGCATTGATTTACCCCAATACCCAAATCACCCATTGACCACACAATATATAAAAAAAATAGTCCATTTACTTCGTTTTTAGTGTACATTGAGTAACCAGCGACTAGCATCTTAGCCTTCCTACTGGGAAATCTGCAATTTTCAATTGCTTCTTGGTGAAGGAAAAGATATAATTAAAAAAATGACTCTTGTAAGAGCCATTGTATTATCTTGGGCGCGTAGCTCAGTGGATAGAGCAATTGCCTTCTAAGCAATCGGTCGCAGGTTCGAACCCTGCCGCGCTCGTTTTCAGTAAAGACAACATTAATTTTTTGAGATAATGCGATCACCTGGTAATAGCAAGCGATCGCTATGCTATTAGATAGGGTTGAGTTTTAGTAGTAATCAGGTGTCCAAGAACGCACGAGAGCAATGTGAACTGTGTCACAGAGAGATGGAGAATTTAACCGTCCATCACTTAGTTCCGCGACAAAATACCAAACGCAAGCACCAAGATCCAGGCGAAACAGTCAATATCTGTTCTGCTTGTCATCGCCAAATACATGCTTTATTTGACAACAAACTACTTGCTAAAGAACTCAATACTCTAGAAAAACTCTGCAATGAGCCGCAAATGCAAAAATTTCTGGCTTGGGTAAGAAAGCAAGACCCCGGTAAGCGAATTGCAGTGCATCGCTAAAAACTCAGGTGCGATCGCTTTTTCTTGACTTAAACAAGTTTGATCCTCAATGAGAATAATAATAATTGTTAAAAAATTTGGGCGAGCGCAGATTCCGGTAGTTTGTCTATGAGGTGGAAAGCGATCGCCTATTGTAATTTTTCCTGGGATAACGCTCAATCAAAGTTGGCGTCGAATAGTAATGAACCGTCCGTTGACAGTACGATATAGCGATAGTTACGGGGTGCGGAACCCCAGAACTTACTCAATTGCTTGATATTGTAATTATTTGGCACATTAATTTCAAAATATCCATGTTCTGGAACCCAAGCAATCCACATACCATTGTTTGCTTGGCTGTAACCCATTTTGCTCCAAAACAAATTACGGACAGATCGCTCTTGTGCTTGGCTAATAGGTACAATCACCTTTCGCCAAGATGGACGCCCTGCATTGCGCAAAGCTTCGCGGTTCAAGTTAGTGGGTAATGTACGCCCAATACTGTTGTAATACCAACTATAGCGTGCTTTCTCTGTCAGCATATCAAACCTGGTACAAGCGTCATATACTGCTGAAAGCAAGCGTCCGTCGCTAGCATAAACACTATGTATGTAATTACCTAGCTTTAGTAAGTTGATTGCTTCCTGTTTGTGTGAGCCTTGGAGTTGATCGAAACTGGGTGCTAAAGTAATGCGATCGCCTTGCAAGCTTTGATAAATTTTTGTTTTTCCCCAAGGGTAAGTTTCTTGGCGCTGCAATTCATCCCATCGCTTCTGTACTTGTGGTTGCACTTCCTCAAGTGGCTGTACAGATCCAGGACAGTTAGCTTGTGCTTTGGGTATTGTCACTAAAAAGTTGAATGTGGAAACGATAGGTAAAATCCACAATGTTTTTTTGTATAACATAACACCAATAATATTAGATGTTGAAGATTAATACTTTGATGTACAACGATGTACAACCCCAACTATAAATTTACTCAGAAATAGGGGAGAACTAGGGCAATTGCAATAGTGTATATGGCTCATGAATGGGGAAGATAATCTTATTTGCGTAGCTTGAAGAAAAAACTCACCAATGCAATCAATGCAGGTGCAGCGAGCCACAACCAAAAACCAGGAAGTAGTTCGGATAAGGCTAGTTTTTTAAAAGGGTTACTACCATCAGGTAATCTCACCCAGAAGGCTGATATTGTCCCTAAAAAACCAAAGAGAATAGATATTAGTCCAGCTAAAGTAGAAAACTGATATTGTTGTCGGAAAAAGAAAGCGCAAGAAACCCAATAACCGGGATTAGCTAACCATCCAAGACTAGGCGGAATTTGTAAAAATAATAATCCAAAGAAACCGACTAAAGTAAGTTCTGCACCCGTCATTGTGGAAATTGTATTTGTCAGAGTAGCGATTTCTTCTTTATTGTTTACACCCCCAAATTGGATATCGACTATCCTAAATGCAAGTGCAGGTAAGCTAAGTGCAATCCCGTAAATAAAGAGTGATAAAAGTATAAAAAGAATGCGAGTTTTCATCCTAAATTTTGTACATAGAAGTATCAGTAACTCAAGATTTACTAAAAAATAGGGGAGAAGTCGGGTAAGTGCGATCGCTTGCCATTAAAAAATTTCAATAATTAAGACTATCATCATCAACCCTATGCAATAGTAAGATAATTTTGTCTGAATAAATGGTTACTTTTTAGCTGCTTCTCTTAGTGTTAACTTGGAATTTAAAGTCACAAAATAGCAAATTAGCAAAAATTTAGAAATATTATGTGGGTAAGTGCGATCGTTGCGTATTTGCATTACTTAAGCTTTATCTTGTGTTTTGGTGCGTTGGTGTTAGAAGGATTTACTTTAACCAAAGATTTGAGCCTAAAAGAAGCTTGGAAAATTGTCATAGCTGATGCGATTTATGGTATATCAGCAGTTGTTGTGCTGATTACAGGTATCCTGCGAGTTCTTTATTTTGGTAAAGGTGCAGATTACTATTTGCACAACCCAGTTTTTTATGCCAAAGTAGCAGCTTTTATCGTTGTGGGTTGTTTGTCTATTTATCCCACTGTTTCTTTTTTAGGTTGGTTGAAAAGTCTGTTACGGGGTGAATTACCCAAGTTAGAATTAGCAAAGCTGAACCGTATAATTTTGTTAATTAGGGCTGAATTGGTTGGCTTTATTCTCATTCCTTTATTAGCCGCGATCGTGGCTAGAGGAATAGGGACAAACTTAGCTTAAATTAGATAAAAATAATGTGTTCCACTAAAATCATAGTCAAAAAAACAAGCAGGATAACGAAAATTTTGACTCAATAGCCAAATCATAGTCAAAAATGTGAGTAAAGAACTCAGTTTTTGCATCTCTAAATCTTTTATAAAGGCTGAAACCCTTGATTTACCGTAGATTATATGGACAAAATAAAAAGCCCGTGACGAGGATTGAACTCGTGACCTCACCCTTACCAAGGGTGTGCAAAACAACCGATTATCGAGGCTTTGAGCAAGTTGCATAGTTGGATTATGCAAGAACTATGCAACTTAGAGAATGTACGAGAAGCCGTCATCTAGAGTACCTAAGATTAACCCACGCAACAACAATGGCGGAATCATAATTAGGTTCCAATATCAAGGGAAGCAATACTCACTCTCTCCAGGTGGTAAATATAGCGATAGGCTAGCGATCGCGAACGCCTATAGAATAGCTAGTCAAATTAAAACTGACATTCTTGCAGGCTACTTTGATCCCACGCTAGAGAAGTATCAACCAATAGTTCAACAGCCTGATAACCTTGTCTCAATCAATAAAAATGTAGCGTTAAACCTTAAGGAATTGTGGGAACAGTACAAGGTAGCTAAACAAGCAAGTGTGGCTGAAACCACTCAAAAAGAGAAATGGTCACAGATTGATAGATGCTTGACTAAAATTTCACCTGAGATGTTGAATCTAGAAAACGCACAGTTGTTGATACCAGAATTACTCAAAACCTATTCTGTTACTACGCTTGAGCGCATTATTAACGATATACACGCTTGTAGTAATTGGGCATTTGAGATTGGATTAATTAGTATTAACCCTTGGAGAAGGTTGAAACAACAGTTACCAGATAAGCCTCAAAGCGGTAGAACAAAAAAAGCATACTCACGAGATGAAGTCAACGCTATCGTTCAAGCTTTTAGGGGTGATTGGTACTGCAACATCAAGTCAGCCTTCAAAGATAGTTGGTATGCTGATTTCGTAGAATTCTTGTTTCTTACTGGATGCCGTCCTGAAGATGCGATCGCGCTAACTTGGGATTGTGTGAAAGAAAAAGTAATTGTCTTTGATAAAGCATATTGCTGTGGTGTACTAAAAAGTACCAAAAATAACAAAGCTCGTATGTTTCCAATCACACCACAAATCAGAGAGTTGCTAGATAGGCATTCAACTTATATTTCTCCCATTCCTGGTAAATTAATATTTCCAGCACAGAATGGTAGTTACATCAACCTCAGAAACTTTACACAAAGGTACACCAAGAGGATTGTAGAAAATTTAGTCAACGAAGGTAAGGTAAAACAGTACTTACCAACTTACAATCTAAGAAATACTAGTATTACTCATTATCTACGTCAAGGTGTAGATATAGCTACTGTAGCGGCGCTTATGGAAACATCAGAAGAGATGATTAATTTGCATTACTGGAGTCCAGATGATGACATTATCAATAATAATGTTCAGTTACCTGAGATTTAGAAGCATAGTCATAATACAGGTACAAGTACCAGCGTTATAACTGTATTCATCATACTCGCACTACAGCACTCATAATACAAACATTAACTAAGGATAGTAAACACGCATTACTATCCTTTTTTCTTACTTCATGTAACAGCTAATAGTTATCTCATGTACGGCGCGCCTTCAATATTAAGTAAGTTACTATGGCTAACTTCACGTATGTACGATAACTAAGATTAACAACTTATTGTAGTTAGCTATTTGCATTAATGCAATTACCAATAGATAAGATACTTATCTTAAGTAAGAGTTACATGAACTATCTTAAATACATTTATCTTAGCTAAGATATCTACCTTAACTATCTATCTTATTTATGATTAGATAATGTACTTGTATGCCGTAAGAAAATAGAGTTATCAATGCTAAAGCTATTAACTAGATTGACATCAATAAGAATGAAGTAAATTTGCTGTTAATATAATCAATCCTCAAAAAATATCTAGATCTAGATAATAGATTTGAATCATTTCTTTTCTAGAAAGTAAACACAAATTCAATTTAAATGTTTACAATGAATATGAGGATTAAAAAACCTCTCTGAACCATGAAAACTGAATATCCAAGACGCTCTGAGGTAACTGAGGCATTGAATAGCCAAGAATGCTGAAGGTAGGTAAAAAACGGGCTGAGGATATTCTGTATAGTACCTGACCACACTTCTAAGGAAGACTGGTTATCCCTTATCGTAAGAAAGGGTTAGACATCTAATAATTAGATGGCTAGGTCGTGTCTATTCAATTTAAATTTAACGATAATAACAATGACAAATATGAAAAAAAATACGCTAACTCGCGTTGTACCTACAAGATTAACCAACTATGATTATGATACTTTTGTGGCTACTGCCAAACAACATAAAATGTCTACTACGGCTTTACTGAGGCAGTTAATTCTAGAGTATATCGATAAGCAAAAAACAAAAATACCAGTACTTAATTGAGTACTGGCGTTTCTGCTTATAAAATTTTAACTATATTACTTCGACTATATTAAGCTGACTAATTTAATTCGATATATTAATAATAATTTTAACATGACTTCTAATTATAATAACATTCCTTATGTAGATCAGCGTCAAGAAGTTATTAATTGGCTATTAGAAAATGGTTATCCAGTATTGCCAGTAGCACCAGCCCAAGACGCTAGTAAGTATCCCCAGCTTAAAAAAAATACTAAAGAAATTGAGTTAGATAAACATGGTAAACCTCAGCCCATATTCACAGGTAAGAATCCATCATATCTAGATAAAGATGGTAAACCACATCTCATAAACCACAGCAAATATCAGAATGAACTACCTACTGATAAAGAATTAGAAGAGTGGTTTGTTCATCCAGATAACGGTATTGGTACGCTAGGTGGATGGAACAATACTATTTGGTTAGATTTTGATACTAAAAACTTTGATTCTCTAGAAGATTGCGATCGCGCGATTGAATCTTATCTAGAAGATTATCCACAATTACAAGAAACATTTACCGAACGCACTCATAGTGGTGGATATCGATTAGGAGTCAAAGTTAAGCAGCTACCTAATTTTACAAATTTCTCGCTAAAACCCGGTGGTCATCATATAGGTGAAGCATTAGGGGAAGGAAGGTTTACTGTATTAGCTCCAACCGTAGGAATATCAGGGAATGCTTACTGCAATATCAAGCGAGTTCCATTGATTGAAGTAGAATCGCTGGAATCAATAGGTATTTATTCAACCAAAAAGCAGAAGGAAGAAAAAACAAAAATCAAAAAGGAAACAACCCGCGCTCCTCAACAAGTTAATACATCTACTATTAGATTGGAATTGTTAGGGAGTGAAACGAGTAAAAGTATTTTGGAAGGTAATGCTGCTACTCAAGACCGTTCTGAAGCTATGACAACTGCCATTAGAGAGTGGTACGGTTGGGAAAACTGGTGTAATGAACAAGGTATTAACTACAGTGGCACAACTGAGAAACTAGCTCAAGAAGCTGGTAAGAAGTTAGGGATTGATTCAGATAAGATTCAACGAATTCTAGATAGTGTTGACCCTAATGATTGCCATCCAGCACTGCTATTTATGGCAGATGAATCTGAATGTTGGTTAAAAATTCGCAACCTAGATAAGAATGTCTATGAACAAAGCTGTCCAGACCATATTAAACAAGAAATCGATTCTAATTCGCCACAAGAGTATGAATTAGCAATGAATAACGTAGAGCGCATTTTGCAAATTGAAGACCCTGGACTACAAAAGTGGGAAATAGAACAACTCGCAAGGAAACATAAAATTAAACCCAGCAAGCTACTAGAAATTTATGAAGCTAAGTTAACTGGTAGTCAGAGCTTTGCCCCTAAAGATGTTCACGAATTTCTAGCCTCTACTTCAGATGAACGTGAATGGGTGATTGCGGCTCATATCAGTGTAGCTACCACTGTGCTTTTATTTGCCGATGGGGGTGTAGGTAAAACACTACTAGCCTATGACATTTGTAAAGCTGTTGCTACTGGTCAAGCTTGGAATGGTTACAGAACTAAGCAGGGTCAAGTCTTAATCATTCAAACTGATGAACCTGAGATTGATACAACAGAACGGCTGAACATTGCTGGTTTTAAAGATATCCCAAGAGGAGTAATTAACATTGAAACTAATTGGCAGTTTTCACAGATACGCCAATTGAAGCAATGGATTGAGCGCGAACATCCCACATTTGTGGTGATTGATTCTCTAACATCAGCTAACCGCAATAGTGGAGTAGAAGAAAAAGATACATCATACGGTGCTGTGTTATATGATCTACGAGATATTGCCAATGAGTATAAATGCTCAATTATGGTTTTACACCATGAAAACAAAGCTGGTGGTACTAGAGGTACAACAGCGATTTGTGACAATGTATCTGAAGTATGGCGGCTGCATAAGGGTGAAGCAAAAGATAATTTATCAACCACACAACGGGTATTAGAAATAGGAAAGTCCCGTTCAGGTTGTACCGGACAATATCTAATTAATTTAGATGCAGATAATTACTCTTGGACGCATCAAGGTAACTTTGGGGAACCAGAAAATGTATCTAAACCATTAAAGGACAAACTACTAGGTTTTCTGGAAGACCAACCAGGAATTGAATACACAGTAGACCAACTGGCAACCGAATTTAATCGCAACCGGGAAACTGTCAGACGTAACCTAGAGAAACTACGTCAAAAAGGGCAGATTGACCGTAAAGATAAAAAAGCAGATACAAATGGTGGTAAGCAACAAGTATGTGTTTATTTTGCTCCTCACCTACGAATAAGTGTGGAACCTTGCCTTGAAATGCAGTTATAGCAAGCTTTGTAAGCCTCCACACTGGGGGTAAATCTAAGGGTCAACACATCTTTAATGTTGATCCTTATAGTCAAAAACTTGATTACTTTAATCAGAACAATTGTAGTTTTTAATTATTAGGTAGATGTTGCCTGTTTGCTAATACCATTTCACGAAAATCTTGATACACTTCACTCCCCCAGCTTGGCTATGTCTATCAACTTCAAGTGAAATGGTATAACCCCTCTATTTAAATGACAAAGTTGAGATGCGATCGCACAATTCATTATTGCGTTTAGTGTTCAGAGTTGAAACATTATTTTTCTCTATTCGTAGTAATAAAAGAGGGATAACTAACACAGGAGCCGCCCCATTATTTTTGAATAGGCTTCACACAATCATACTGTGGAACCTACAATTGGAACCTATAGTTGAACCTTCAAACCCAGTCATAGCAATGGTTTTAGCTAAGGTTCCACATAATTAAGCATTTTATGATTAAAAACTAAAAAATTATAGAGAATATTACAACCTGCCAATTTATTAATAAATGCACTTACTGTGTGAATCGGTTAATTAACTGAAATATTCCAAATTTTGATTGTCTTATCATTACTTGCACTCGCTAATTTAAATCCATCAGGACTAAAACACACGGCATTTATGGAATCGGTATGCCCTATCAAAGTCGCTTCATTATTTGTAGTTAAAATAGGAATAACTTTTATAATTTTATTACTGCTTCCGGTTGCTAAAGATAGACCATCTGGACTAAAAGCAATTGTATTAATTGCATTTGAAACTGAATCAAAATATAAAGATAAAATATTTATTATTTGTCTTGATTTTAAATCCCATAATGTAATTCCACCAAACATATCACCGCAAGCCAAAATATGTCCATTAGGATTAATAGCTACTGAAGATACAGGTGCGCGTGTGGTAAAAGTACTTTCTTCCTTTGTCTCCAAATTCCACAGTTTTACATTCTTGTTAATACCACCAATAAGTAATTTCCCATTAGTGCTAAACACAAGTGAAGCAACTACCTGACTCTCAGAGATTGTATAAATTTCATTTCCCGTTTCTGCATCCCAAAGTTTAACCTTTTTATCACAACCGCTACTTGCAATTAAGTTTCCATCAGGACTGAAAGCTATAGAAGTAATTGTTGGGTTTAATCTTGTATCTATATTACTTAACCAAGTACCTTTATGTCCCACAAGGTTACGAGTTCTACCGCCATCTGATTCTAAAAATTCACGCAAGTTCCATTGTTTAACTAGACTATCTCCAGAACCACCACTAGCAATCCAATCTCCATTAGGGCTTATAGCTACCGAAGTAACTGCTGGATTACCTGTATGACCACTAAGAACACGAATTATTTTTTGCTTATCTACATTCCACAATATAAGCTCTTTTCCGCCACTTATTAATGTTTTAGAATCGGAGGTAAATACTACAGATGTGTATGGAACAATATCATGCCCTAGTGTAGAAATTAACCTGAGTTTTGAATAATCAACTGTTGATATATCATTTATTGGTTTATTTTCTATTGGCAATTTATGTGAATCTGGATTTAAGCCTTGATTTAACAAAATTTCTTGAGTCCAATCTGGAATTTCCTTACCTAACTGTCGTCCATAAATATTTAATTTTTCGATAGTCTCTATGTGCAACTTTGTCATTCCTTCATAGAGCCAAGTAACTAGCTTTTCTTGACTTGGTATTTGAGCAGATTCAAATAAAACTTGTAAGCATTTATCTTTTAAAGCCGTTTTCGCTTTAATACATTTAGACTGTAAAGCTTGATTGAGCAAATCTTCAATCGCTTGTGGATTACCTTGCTTAACAAGTTCAAGATTTTTCTGCTGATTCATACATATATAGAGAAATACATATTGGAATGAATATATTTAGTGAAATATGATTTTTATAAAGCTATTTATACCAGGTTAAATACAATAAGCACGATAAGTTTTGTAGTTATAAATATGTATATTGTATTTATGATGTTTTTATTATTGTGGTATTAATTACTATAATTAGTGTTATTGTGCCTCAATACGCTTGACGTTCTGATAAATTTCTACGTGAAGCAATAGCATTTCACTTAATTATCATTGGACATACAATATTAACTAGAGCTTCACCTATACTGTTTGGATCTGGATAAGTAAGTCGCTTCCTGTCTAACTTTGTAACATCGTGATTAATTAGAGGAGCTACCTGACCAACAGTTTTATTCTTACATTGCACGTAAAACACATGATTTGTTGATCTCTCTCCTACCTTGGAAGTCTTAAGCAACGACAGTGTTCTGTAGTTACCTGCACCTCTAAAGCTATTGGAATCATAATAAATAGTATTTGTAACACTGTTGCTAATCACAACCCAATTAGGTTCAACTGGCGGTTTCACACTTATCAATACACTCGCCAGTATTAATACATCTAACATAAGCGCTCCTATGTATATGTGTCATTCATAACACAGTGTTAGAAGCGTGGTCATTAGTGGTGATACTGACAATATGTACTTATCTACGATTGAGGTTGCGATCGCAGAATATTGTTAGCTCCCTATCATTTATTTCTTGCTTCCAATCGTTCTACCCTTTAAGTATTAATACTTGCTGCTATAAGCCCTTATAACAGGCGATACGTTGTTTTAGGTTGTATGATACCTGAAACTGAAAATAGAGGCGTTAGAGGCAGCTAAACCATAGCAGTACACCCCATCTACGTGGTAATGAATCAACCAAGTAAGTTTCCTGATTATAATAACTTATTGATTTATTGTAGTTTGATAAGTAATGCTGTTATGCAACTTCTATGCAACTAGACTGATATAAAGAGATACTGGTAGAGTACAGCCAATTTATGCAACTTGCACGAAATCGTTGTTTTTTCAATGATTTAAAAAGCCCGTGACGAGGATTGAACTCGTGACCTCACCCTTACCAAGGGTGTGCTCTACCACTGAGCCACACGGGCAAAACTTAACTTTTATTATAGTTGAGAGTTATAATGCTGGGAAATTTACCATTCACTCAGCGATTATAACTCTTAACTGTGAAGTGGTGGGCCGGGCTGGATTTGAACCAGCGTAGGCGCAAACCAACGGATTTACAGTCCGTCTCCATTAACCACTCGGACACCGACCCGCTTTGCATCACGATTTATAACAATAGCACCAAGTTTTTAAGACTGCAAGGGGTTGAAAAAAATTTTTTTTGGGAGAAACTGGGTTAAGTAAATAAACCCAGTTTTTCTCAACTAACTCAGGAGTTCGCCAGTTTCTTGCAAGGAATGCAAGCGGCGGTAAATACCCTCTTGGCGCAACAGTTCCTCGTGGCTACCAACTTCCACAATTCTTCCGCGATCGAGAACGACAATCTTATCGGCTTCCCGGACTGTACTCAGGCGGTGAGCGATGATGATTGTAGTGCGGGTTCCTTGAATAGATCGCATGGCTAATTGAATGGAACGCTCAGACTCGTAATCTAAGCTGGAGGTAGCTTCGTCAAACACTAATATGTCTGGTTCTACCAGCAAGGCTCTGGCAATTCCCAAGCGCTGTCTTTGTCCACCAGATAATCTCACGCCACGTTCGCCTACAACGGTGTAATAACCTTGGGGTAGGCATTGTACTACTTCATCAACTCTGGCTATCCTACAAGCTTCCTGAACTTGCTCAAAGGTGGCATTTGGTCTGCCATAGGTGAGATTATCTAACACAGTCCCGTTAAAGATATCGACTTCTTGGTGAACGATCGCTAATCTGCGGCGATATTTCCCTACATCTAATGTGCGAATATCATGACCATCAATGAGAATTTGTCCCTGTTTTGGTTCAAAATACCGCAACAACAGCTTGACTAAGGTAGATTTACCTGAACCAGAACGCCCAACCAAAGCTACTGTTTGGTATGGCTCAATCAATAAGTTGATATCTTCCAACACTAAACGATTGGCATCATATCCAAAATGGACATGGGATAGCTCAATTTTTCCCGTAAATTGATAGGGTGACTCGCCTTGATTTTCTACTTGTAATAAACCATCTGCATCAGAGTCAACTGACTCTTGGAGAAATTCGTGAAACCGCAGCATGGAAGAATAGCGACGGGCAAAAACTTCTGCTAGGTTGCTGATAGGTTCTAACTCAGAATATGCCATGCTGGAAAGAGTTAAGGTCATGACAAAATGACCAAGAGAAATCTTTCCACCTACTGTGGCTGCTAAAGTTAATCCTAGTATGGCAAATACACAAAATTGAATTACAGTTTTCTGCCAAGTTAGGAGATTTACGTAACCTTTATGGATGCGATAATCTACTACTTTGAGTTCGCGATCTAGGCGTTGTTTTTGTCTCTTTAGTTCTTTACCTTCCGTTGCAAATGCTTTGACAGTTTTGATATTTGTGATTATTTCAGAAGTACGACTTTCGGTATTTTCCATGTACCGATCGAGACGGCTCTCGTAACCGATGATCCTTTTCAAATCTCGCAAGCTAAAGGTGAGAATAACGACAAAGGAAATCAAATATAATGTCGCAATCCGCCAATCAATTAACAAAATGAACCCAAAAATTCCCAATACCCGGATTAATTTGGGAATTAATTGTCCAGCGATTTCGGGATATGTCCAAGTGTGGTTAGTTAAACCTCTGGCTACTCTACCAGCTATACGTCCAGGGTTATTCTCATCATAAAATTCTAATGGAAGAGTGAGAATTTTAGCTATGGCTGTTTCGGTTTTCTCTCGACGCGCTCTTAAGGCTATATCCCAGTGAAACCAGCTAGTTAACCACGGTTGTGTAGGCGCTCTCACAACGGTGACTACAAAAATGATTCCTAGCAATATACCCAAGGAGAGATTTTTATCAACTGGGTAATCGATAAGTTCAGCAAAATATGCGATCGCACTTGCTAGCGGTCGATCTAATGGTTGAGTAGATAAAACGTTTAAAATTTGTCCAATGGCATAAGGTACAACCAAATCAATTAGTTCGTAAATGCTCGATGCGACGATACTAAAAATACTCACACCCCAGTAGGGGCGAAAGTAATGTAAAATATCTCGGAATTTGGCCATGATGCACTCTTTCCCAGAGCGTGAGCTTGGAATTTATATACTACATATGTATTACAATGTAGTCAAGTTTTTTCGGTCGAAATCAATCTTCAGGAGTAGTTGCTATTTCCGAGGGTGAAAATTCTAAGCGATAGCGATAAAGAGCAACTGGTTGGGAATTGGCGGTGAAATAGGCTGGATCTTGAGGTGAAAGATAAACAGCGGTAACTTGATCTGCTTCTATAGCTGGTTGAGATTGAGAAACCTGACGGTAAGCAGTGGTAGATTCGACAGTATTTAAATAAGGACGAGAACCGCCTTTAAACAGTTGTTGAAACACTTCTGTAGTGATGAACCGATCTTTAGAAGTAGTTTCGATAGCGCGTGCGGTGACAATAGAAACTAGTTGGCGATCGCCACGCAATAATGTAATCTGGCGATTAGGCGAGTTTGGATCTATTTTCACAGATAACACTGCTTCACTACCTAAATAAGCGCGTGCTAAATTCAAACTATTAAAGACTCTATCAGCCACTAATTTTGATGATTTTTTGTCTATCTGTGAAAAGCCTTTTAAACCAGAAATCGAAGATTGTTTGGGAATAAATCTGACTAAAAAACTGATCGGCTGATTAAGTTGTTTGCGATTAGCGTCAAATCCTGGTGTAACTATGTCTGGTGCTAAAGGCGCAACTAAATCCACTAATGTACTCTTCACCTGCCAATAACCTGCCATCCACTCAGGATAAGCTAAATCGCCTACAGCAGGTTGCACAGAAGTTAGTTTTTCCCATTGGGGGAAATTAGCCAGCCTTTCTGATAATTCCCCCGCGGTAGCGTTCCCGTTTCCACCAAAGAGGAACAAAGCCACTAAGCAAAAACTCCAAATCACCTTCATAGCCTGTACTTGGTTTTTTAGCGAGTAAAAATTTATCTCCAGGATTATTGTGTTACATTTCGTTGATGCAAGTAGCAAAAACACAAGCAAATATAACTTATCAGCTGAAAGCCCACTAATTATGCAGATAGTAAATTAGTTTGCTTTGTATTATGCAATACATAAATTTAAATATAAAAAAATAATGAGTTAATGTTTGAAAAGTAAATTAATAATAGTGTAGAATCCGTTAAAGTACTGATTGACTAGTTTCAGGGTGCGTAATGTCTGGTGCAATTGCTGGAAAATTGCATCTGTGCTGAAAAATAGATACGTCAAAATACCCAAAGCATCATAGAAAAACTGATGTGCTTTCAGGGTATATTTGCACTCCTGATATCAGTGTGGGTAATTATCATTACTTTCACGCTCATAGAAGGTAGCTCTGCGATTATCTCAAGGGCTATAAAAGTATGATCGTTGCACAGACGGAGACAGAAATCCTACGTATTGCGATCGCAGGTTGCGTAGGTGCAGGGAAAACGAGCTTGATTCGCAGTATTAGTGACATTGAAGTCGTTGATACCGATAAAAAGAGTACAGATGAAATAGCGCTATTCAAGGATAAAACTACGGTAGCGCTGGACTTTGGGCTACTCTCTCTCGTACCTAATCAATTACTTTATCTTTATGGCACACCAGGACAACCCAGATTTGACTTTATGTGGGATATCCTTATTCGCCAAGTTCAAGCTTGTATTGTGCTTGTAGATGCTCAACGTCGGGAATATTTTCACTACGGCGTGCAGATTCTCAATTTTGTTAACCAGAGGGTGCAAATTCCCATACTTATAGGACTAACTCACATGGATTGTCCCACAGCGGCAACGCCAGAAGAGATAGCGATCGCTTTGGAATTGCACAATGCAAGCAAAAAACTACCTTTAATGGTTGTAAATCCGACTCAAAAAGCTTCAATTATAGAAGCTTTAAAAGTACTGACTTCAGAAATTATGAAACCTTAGATTTTGTAGCAGCAAATCAGCCTCAATGCATTTGGGCAAAATACTTAAGCTAATTCCCAGAAAATTGAGCCAAATTTTCTGGGATACAGATAAAACTGCAAATTTGCCAATCGATTTACAAACAAATAATCAACAAATCTTATCAACAATTACTGAAGCAAAAGCAATGATAAATATTTCCATGTTACAACAGGTTCTCCAAGAATTTGTGAGTGGGACATCCCACATTCAAGGTGCAGCTTTAGTTAGCCCAGATGGTCTAGCCTTAGCTTCTGTATTACCTAGCGAAATGGATGAAGACCGCACCGCAGCTATGTCAGCAGCTATGCTTTCCTTAGGCGAACGCATAGGTAGTGAATTAGTTAGAGGAACTATTGACCGGATTGTTGTGGAAGGCGAGAAAGGTTTTGGAATTGTTGTGAGTTGTGGCCCCGATGCGGTTTTATTAGTTTTAGCTAATGCGGCGGTTAAACAGGGTTTATTGTTTCTGGAAATCAAACGTGCTGTGGCTCAAATTGCACCTTTAATGGCTTAGATTTAAGCTCAGTTTGTTGTCCTCATTCCCATGAGGTAGAAAAGATTTTTATCTATCGGTAATATCCGTCTAAATCTTTAGTGTACTATGGCAGAAAAATTCTGAAAATTCCAGGATTATTTAGAGCTTAATTTATAAATTGTGAATTCTCTTAATAGTTCTCAATTGCAGAGTTCACAATTTATAGATTCTTCATGCTTACTTTGAATATCCCATCTTATCCAGCATTAGTTGATTTTTAGGAAATCTGAATCATGTCTTTAGATCCACATACTTTCATGGCTACCTTAGAAAAGCGTATTGGTTTGACAACTGAGGATAGAGAATTACTGAAATCTGAAGCAGATTGGGGTTTAGAAGCAGCTTCAGAGATGGCGGATCATTTTTATGCTTACTTGGGACGAGATGCAGAAATGAATGCAATTTTACATGCGAGTAACGAGCGAATGCATCGTCTCCATGAAACTTTTATTCAATGGTTTCATGAAATGTTTACAGGTATGGATAATTGGGGTAATGCTTATGCAGAAAGGCGCTGGAAAATTGGTCTAGTTCATGTCCGCCTCGGTATTGGGCCTCAACATGTTGTCCCCGCAATGGCGACAGTAATATATGAGGTGGGTAAGCGACTAACAAAAGATGGTAAAAGTGCAAACCTTAAAGATGCTCTTAGCCGGATGTGTATGATTGATTTGGCATTTATTGAGCAAGCTTATATCGAAGTATCTTCATCTGCGGTTTTGCGCGAAACAGGTTGGTCAGAAGGGTTATTTAAGCGCTTGATTGTGAGCGGTGCAAAAGCTATGTAAAAGCAGATATGGAAAAATTTTTTACAATAGCTAAATTTTTATTAGCAATTAGAACAGGCAACTGGAAAGCGATTTGTCGGACAACATAAGGAATCTGTGCTACGTGGTGGTAGTCACGATGTATTTGAGTTTACAGAATTGAGTAGTAATAAAAAATTAGGCATAGTACATAAATAAATATTATTGATAGACTATGCCTAATTGCAAAATTAAATTTCGGCGGGTAAAGGTTGCCAAACTTCGCCATATTTGTCTTTAAGAGCTTGCCAAGTTTCTACTTGGCCTGGTTCATATTCTCCAGGCTTACCCCATTGCAAAAAGAAACTTAAGGCTGTTTCTTGTTTCTCATCTAAAAAGCGGATAGCGTAGGTTGTAAAATTACCTCTTTTCGCTTCACCAGTTTCAAATTTCACTTGCGTAATTTTGTCCATATTCAAATGAAATTCAAAATTTTCGGTATGCATATTGGCATATTTACCCTTATTAGGTAACTCTGCATAAAATAGCTTTTCTAGCTTGCTTCTAACTTCTAATACACCAGCGCTGCTAGTGACAATTAAACGCAAAGTTCCTAAGTTTTCGCAAGCTGTTAAAAATTCTTTTAAAGTAGTAGTCATTTGTCATTTGTCCTTTATCATTTGTCATTGGTGAACCAGTGTGCTCTTGGGGGTTTCCCCCATGAACAACTGGTGAACCCGAAGGGTCATTGGTCATTTGTGCTGAGAGATTAAGCAATAAATGACTAATACTATTTTTCGTATTGTTCGTAAGCAGCGACGATGCGTTGAACTAGGGGATGACGCACGACATCTTTTTGCGAAAATTCACAAAAAGCAATACCTTCAACGTTTTTTAAGACATGTAAGGCTACGGCTAAACCTGATTGTTGGTTGATTGGTAAATCGGTTTGTGTCATGTCACCTGTAATTACCATACGCGAACGGAAGCCCAATCGCGTCAATACCATTTTGATTTGGGCGGGTGTGGTATTTTGCGCTTCATCGACAATCACAAAGGCATTATTGAGGGTGCGTCCCCGCATATAAGCTAGTGGTGCGACTTCAATCACACCCCGTTCCATTAAATTGGGGACTTTTTCCGGGTCGATAAATTCATTAATCGCATCGTAAAGGGGGCGGAGATAAGGATTGACCTTCTGCTGTAAATCTCCGGGTAAAAAGCCGAGTTTTTCGCCAGCTTCGACGGCGGGACGAGTTAAAATTAGCTTTTCAAATTGGTTAGCGAGGAGTGCTTGAACGGCGACAACGACAGCAAGAAAGGTTTTACCAGTCCCCGCAGGCCCGGTACAGAAAACTAAGTCACGCTTGCGGAGAACATCGATGTATTGACGCTGACGAAAGGTTTTAGCGCGAATTTCTTCACCCCGGCGAGTTCTGGCGAGGATATCGCGCTGTAAGTCTTGTAGTTCGCCTTCGCGATGGGTATCTAAAGCTTGGCGGGCTGTGGAAATATCCGCACTGGAGATAGTATTACCTTTAATCCAGATTTCTTCTAGCGATCGCACTAATCGCGATGCTAAATCAACTTGTTTGGGTGTTCCCGAAATATGTAAGTCCTGTCCGCGTAATACCAAGCTGGCCCCTGTTTGCTGGGATAAAAGTTTGAGGTTTTCTTCTCCATCTCCAGCAAGAGCGATCGCACTTGGAATGTTCGGCAGCTCAATTTTATAGGCCTCTGCCATAGTATTTTTTAATATGTGAACAGTATTTTTGAGATTTCAGCAAAACTATTACAAATTTTATTTTTTAATTATAAAATTCTCTTTTTTATGCATGAATCATTGGTCATTGGTCATTGATCATTTGTCATTTGTTTCGCTAACCCCTAGCCCCTAACTCCTAGCCTCTAGTCTCTAACCCCTATTCAAGGAGAAAAGTAGAGATACGATGAATCACATCTCTACTTTTAGTAGGTTTGCTATCAAATAGTTTCAAACCCTAACTTAGATAGTTAATGTATATTAACCACATTTAGCAAAGACGCTACTTTGAATTTAGTAGCGGACACCTTTGCGTGCGGCTTCCTCTTTACGCTTGCGTCGTAAACTAGGCTTTTCGTAACGTTCCCGGCGTCTCACTTCTGACAAAATGCCGGCTTTTTGAATTTTCTTTTTAAAACGTCTCAACGCTGAGTCTATTGACTCATTTTCACCTAAACGAACTTCAGCCACTCCCTGGTTTCACCTCCTGACAGAGATTGCTCAGAGTTTAATATGATTATCGCTAACTATAAGCAGTATGGCGATCGCTCTTCTTGATGGGAAACACCCATTAATTAATCAAGCAATGGCTCACACTACTGATGCCAGAGTACCAAATTTGGCGTTTTTTAACCATTCCTATCGGCCAGAATGTCTGAGCGGATAATAAACCGCCCAGACTGGCTATGAAGTTTGAACCTAGCGGGTGCGGGGTTTGGCGATTGGTCTGGGGCCGTTTCCGTTTCCACGTCGTTCTCTTGATTTGGGTGGCGGTAATCGCTCTTCCCTATCTTCATCAAAAGATGCGCCTTCCCGTGAGGCGCTGCTGCCATAGATATCCAGATATACTGATTGTCCAGCCACTTCGGCCGCTGCGGCAATTACTGTACGAATCGCCTGAATATTGCGTCCTCCCCGACCAAACACTTTGCCTTTATCTGTGCTGTCAAAGGCGATGCGAATCCAAGCCTTGTTGAGGCTTTGGGAAATCTCACAATCAACGCTTAAAGACTCTGGAGATTCTAAAAACGGCTGTACTAAAAACCTCACCAACCCCTCGTAATTGGGGCTGGCTGAGGAGGATTGGTTTCCGATACTATGATGCGGCTGTTGTGGCACTGACCTGTTCAAAAACATTGGCTTTTACTAGGATGCGACGAACGGTGTCAGTTGGTTGAGCACCTTGTTGGAGTCGCTTGACGATTCCGGGAACGTCCAATCTTACTTCATCTGTTCTGGGGTTATAAAATCCCAGTTCTTCTAAGGGACGACCATCGCGGCGAGCGAGGCTGTTAATAGCTATGATGCGGTAACTCGCTTCCCGCTTTTTACCGTATCGCTTCAAGCGCAGTTTGATCATGATTGAAAAATCGTTCTCCTGTTTTGTAGATTTCAGTTGAAAGTAGGTGCCGTTTTGTGGAGGTCAAAAGTCCATATTCCAAAGTTAAAAGACTTTGTTTATCTGTATTTTTCAACCTTTGAGAGCTTGCAACTTAGCTTTGGCTGTTGCCACTAAATTGAGGCTCAACTTCTTTTAGGCACAATTTTCCATCCTGGAATGCTAATTTTAGCACTTGCTGGGTATGAACTGCTATTTGTTATTGGTCAGTTGTCAATAGTCAGTGGTCAGTTGTTTTGGTTGTTGACTGTTGACTGTTAACTAAAGATTCCCGAAGCCTTTCTTTTTCTTCTCTTTCTTTTTCTTTTTCGCTGCTGCGCCAGGATTGTTTCCGCTATAACCTCGCCAACCTGGAGCTGGGGGACGATTACCTCCGCCGGCGAAGGCGTTACCCATACCGCCAAACATTCCGGGCATACCAGGGAATTGACCTTGACCCATTTGTTGCATGAGCGATCGCATTTTTTGGAAATCAGCGACAAGTTTGCTCACATCTGCTTCTTTATAGCCAGATCCTGTAGCAATCCGGCGTCTGCGGCTGGGAGAACTAGCTAATAAATCGGGGTCGCGTCTTTCTTGGCGAGTCATGGAGTTAATCATCGCTTCACAGCGTTTTAGCTGGGTTTCTCCATGTTTTAGTTGGTCGTCAGAAAGCTTGTTCATCCCTGGAATCATTTTGATGATTCCACCTAGCGATCCCATGTTTTTCAGCAGGCGCAATTGCTTGAGAAAGTCGGTAAAGTCAAACTTGGCTGAGAGGATTTTCTCCTGCATTTGCTCTGCATCTGCCAAGTCAATTTCTTCTTGGGCTTTTTCCACTAAGGTGAGGACATCGCCCATACCCAAAATCCGCGATGCCATGCGGTCTGGGTAAAATGGTTGCAGCGCTTCGACTTTTTCACCAACACCGACAAACTTAATCGGCGCACCAGAAATTTGTCTGACGGATAGTGCAGCACCACCTCGGCTATCACCATCCATTTTGGTAAGAATTGCACCAGTAATCCCAATTTCTTCATGGAAGGTGCGGGTCAAATTTGCGGCTTCTTGACCAGTCATCGAGTCCACAACCAACAAGGTTTCGTGGGGTTGGACTGTTTGTTTAATTGTGGCTAATTCTGCCATCATATCTGCGTCTATTTGCAGACGACCAGCAGTATCAATAATTACTGTGTTTATGCCTTCTGCTTTAGCGCGTTCTACGCCTTGGCGGGCAATTTCTACGGGATCTGCATCGCTTCCCAGTTCAAATACTGGTACTTCAATTTGTTTACCTAAGGTAATTAACTGATCGATCGCGGCTGGACGATATATGTCTGTAGCTACTAACAAACAGCTGCGATTTAATTTCCGCAGATGCAAAGCTAACTTAGCTGTTGCAGTGGTTTTACCAGTACCCTGCAATCCAGCCATGAGGACAATGGTAGTTTCTCCCTCGACTTCTACCAAGGGGACATTTTCTTCCCCCATCACCTGAACTAGTTCATCGTAAACAATTTTTATGAACTGTTGGTCAGGGCGCACGCCAGCGATTACCTCAGATCCCTGTGCTTTGGCTTCGACTTCACTAATAAAATCTTTAACTACCTGGAGGTTAACATCTGCTTCCAACAAAGCGCGGCGAACCTCGCGCAAAGCATCTTGAATGTTGGACTGGGAAATTTTATCCTGTCCCCGTAGTTTCTTCCAGGCAGATTCTAAACGATCGGCTAATGCATCAAACATAATTTCGATTACAGGTAGTGAGGCAGTAGAAATTTTGAGTAGAGTTTAAACGTGCTATTTACCAGCTTAGTAGTTTTCCTTGCGACTTGAGCAACCTGATACGTATCTCTAGGGGCTAGGGGTTAGGGGTTAGGAGGATAAATGACCAATGACTATTGACTATTGACTAATTGTTCTATGGTATCGGCATCATTTGGTAATGCAGCCGTTAAAACTTCGCTGCCTTCTGCTGTAACTAATACATCGTCTTCGATGCGGATTCCTCGGACATCCGCAAATTCCGCTAATCTATCCCAGTTGACTGTGTACTGATATGTTGAGCGATTTTGAGGATTGTTTAAAATTGCTGGAACTTGATAAAAACCTGGCTCAATTGTGACTAGCATTCCTGGGCGGAGGGGACGATTTAAACGCAGGTAGCTTAAGCCAAAGCGATCGCTTCTGTTTCTCCCTTCTTCATACCCTGCTAAATCTCCCAAATCTTCCATATCATGCACATCTAAGCCTAAAAGATGACCGATACCGTGGGGGAAAAATAAAGCATGAATATCTCTAGATACTAAATCTTCGGCATTTCCTTGTAAAATGCCTAAATTTACTAATCCTTCAGCAATGATTGTGGCTGCTAACAGATGAATCTCGCCATACTCGACACCAGGACGGATTTTAGCAATACAAGCATCATGGGCGGCTAGGACAATGTCATAAATATCTCTTTGGGTAGATGAAAATTTCCCAGATACAGGCAAAGTTCTCGTAATATCCGCCGCCCAGCCTGTTTCAGTTTCCGCACCCACATCGGCTAATAGCAAATCGCCTGGTTGTAAGGGGTGGTGATAATGCTCGTTGTGCAATACTTCGCCGTGGACTGTGACAATACTGTTGTAGGAAGTAGTCATATTATGGGCGATGATGACTCCTTCCATTGCTCCACGAATTTCTGCTTCCCGTTTTGCTTGTAACGTGGCGGACATTCCGGCTTTATGGGCTTCTACACTCACAACCGCAGCTTTGCGTAACTCGGCTAACGCGCCTTCGTCGTGGGTGAGGCGCAAGGATACAACAGCCTTGGCTAACTCTAAATCAATTCCTTGGGGGGGATTTTGCGGTAAAACCCATCGATTTAGCAGTTGGGATTGTTTTGTCCATGTGGCTGCATCTTGAACTGCGATTGTGGCTGCGTCTGCTACCAAAAACTCTAATTCTGACATTGGTTTCGCACCGTCAGCGCCAATAATTTGGGCGATTTCCTCACGCTTGGGCATTTCTCCATGCCATAGGGCGCTGCTAGGATGAGGATCGTCCATAAATAACTCTAGCTTCCCTGTTTCTAGGCGAATTGCCGCATTTGGTAGGTTTAGCCCAGCAAAATAGAGAAAATGACTGCTAGCGCGAAAGGGATAGACATTAGCAGCAAAATTGCGCGGATTACTGCTTCCTGACCAAAGAACTGCGGGGAAATCTATAATTTGAGCTAGTCTTTGCCGTCTTTGACGTAAGGTATCAATTAAAGAACTTGAGGTGTTAGCGATAAACATATATAAATTTCGCTTTTATGCAAATTATGAATTATGAATTATGGCTAAAAAATCTAATATTTCTTGCCCTATATTGATTTGGAGTTTCAGTCAGAAATTTAGTTGTGACTGAAACAGTCTGACAAAACCGATTAACTGAGTTCTAATTATTTTTAATCATCATCATCTTTGTCATTTTTTCTATTACCTTTTTTGTCATCATCATCGTCATCGTCATCGTCGTCATTATTCTGATTTGATTCAGACTCTTGGTTAGATTGGTTTTTGTACTGTTCTTTTTGTTGCTCAGTTTGATTGAGTGGGTTTTGAACTTCATTAGAGCAGCCGATTAATCCTACAGAAAGTGAGACTAAGTTCATGGCTGCAAAAATGACACCAAGAATTTTCAGATTCAATTGTTTGTTTTGATTTAGCATGGCTCGGAAATCTTAAACTGTAATTTGGCTCATTTTTTAAACATAGACTAAATATGTATTTCAGAACCATTATTTTTCTTGAGCGCTCGCCTGAGTAATCATCACTTTATTACCAATAATCGCTGCAAACCCTGTGATTACCCCTTTGCATCTTGTAGTTTATCAAACCTAGTAACTACGATGCTTGACTTATTTGACTCGATTGTACGGAAAATAGGCTCGGCAAATGTATCCTTTTTTATATTAAGTTGTTAAAGGCGATCGCAGTCTAAATACAAGGGTGATGCTATGGGACAAATAATTACACAGGTGGATGCTTTTACCAATAAGCCATTTGCAGGAAATCCGGCTGCTGTATGTGTGTTACCGACTCCCGAAAGCGATCGCTGGATGCAAAATGTGGCGCTGGAAATGAATTTATCGGAGACGGCTTTTCTTGTCAAACAGGATGATGGCTTTAATTTGCGCTGGTTTACACCAACTGTAGAAGTACCCCTTTGTGGTCATGCGACTTTAGCTAGCGCTCATGTACTCTGGTCAGAAGGACATTTATCACCGGATGAAGTTGCCCGTTTTTATACGAAAAGTGGTGTATTAATTGCTGTAAAGCAGGGTGAATGGATTGAGTTAGATTTTCCTGTAAATCATTCACAACCTATTGCTGTACCAGAAGAACTGAGTCAAGCTTTGGGTGTAACGTGTAAATCTGTGGTGCAGAATTCCCTTGGCTATTTGGTAGAGTTAGAATCTGAGGATTTGGTGCGACAATTACAGCCGAACTTTCAACAATTGAAAAGCTTACCTGTGGCTGATGTTATTGTTACTAGCATTACGCAAGCTGATTCCGAGTATGATTTTGTGTCTCGCTTTTTTGCGCCGGGATTAGGTATAAATGAAGACCCTGTGACTGGTGCTGCACATTGCTGTCTCGCTGCTTATTGGCGCGATCGCTTAGGTAAGGATGAGTTTTTAGCTTATCAAGCATCCAGTCGTGGGGGAGTTGTCAAGGTGCGTTATCCCGGAGGCGATCGCGTTTATTTAGCTGGGCAAGCAGTTACGGTTATGCGCGGCGAATTGTACAATTAACTTCTCAAGACATGACAAATTGTAGAATCTTAGTACAGCATTTCATTAATTTATAGCGAATTGACGTGGGAAATACTCAGCGAAACTTTGCGCTAACCTCTGCGTTCCTTTGCGTTAAAAAAATTATGAACTTATGCAAAGCAGTATTTAGTTCATAAATAATTACAATAGACCTCTTGCATAATTGGTCAATATTAGTGTTTATCAGTAATAACAAATTGCTGTTATTGAGACTGACTGACTAATTTATATTGAGGCTATGAAATTATTTTATGCCCATGAAAATGGTGAACTTTGGCAAGGAGACGCGATAGAGTGGCTGTGTAGCTTAGAGACAGAATCAGTAGATTTAGTAATTGCTGACCCTCCATATAATATTAAAAAAGCCGAGTGGGATACCTTTGAATCGCAGGAAGCTTATGTAAAATGGTCTGTGATTTGGATTGAGCAAGTTTCGCGAATTCTTAAGCCTACGGGTAGCTTTTATATTTGTGGTTTCTCGGAAATATTAGCCGATATTAAATTACCTGCATCTCGTTTTTTTAAAGGATGTCGCTGGCTGATTTGGCATTACAAAAATAAAGCTAATTTAGCAAATGATTGGGGACGTTCCCATGAAAGTATTCTGCATTTTCGCAAATCAAAATATTTCTATATGAATATCGAAAATATTAGAATATTATATGGTGAACACACTTTAAAATATCCCTTGCATCCCCAAGCTAGTACTAGTCAGTATGGCAATAATGGGAAGAATAATGAGAAAATATGGAACCCGAACTTAAAAGGTGCTAAACCCAGAGATGTGATCGAAATTCCGACGACTTGTAATGGAATGCATGAAAAAACTAAACATCCTACCCAAAAGCCAGAAGAATTGATTAGAAAATTTATTCTAGCGTCATCGCAACGCCAAGATATTGTAATCGACCCATTTTTAGGTTCGGGTACTACAGCAGTAACGGCTGAACAATTAGGTAGAAGATGGTTAGGGTGTGAGATTAATTCTGAGTATCTAGAGTTTGCTGTGGACAGAATAAAAAATGCCCAACAGATGAGTGATGAAGAATGGTTTTTATATGATAGAAAAAATGAAGAGCGTAGGAAGAAGATTAGATAATAGGAATATGGGTAATGAATATCCGCGCTATAGAGGGTTTAGCACTGCTAAACCCCTACAATAGATGTATTATGGATATGTATTTATATTTAATAATTAAGTTTATAAAATCGCTTAAATCTTAACTCAAGATTAAGAAATTATAGCTGTTATAAAACATAATTTTCATACCTTTTAACTTACCTTCTACCCGGTCACTGAGCCTGTCGTTCGACGGAGTCGTTCCCGCAGGGTAGTGCTGCCCTCTGCCTTCATAAACTAAAATAATTCTGCGGCACAATAGTTACAGCAGCCCTTATTTAATTAAAAGAAATGCCTTCTAAACAAACCGCTAGTAGCAACACCATTAAGGGGTGTGACTGGCCAATTGAACAATTACCGGGATTGAGTCTAGAAGAACAATCTCAATTGCAAAGCTGGGGAATTACCACCACAGGATTATTAGTCAAGCAAGGGAAAACCCCAGAAGCAAGGTTGGTTCTAGCTAATAAATTACAAGTTCACCTGCAATATATAAATAAATGGGTAGCCTTGGCTGATTTGGCAAGAATTCCCACGGTGGGAACGCAATATTGTGGTTTATTGTTACATGCGGGTATTGGTTCTGTAGCCCAATTAGCACAGGTTCCCACACACCGATTACACCAACAAATTCTCCGCTTACAAGTAGCCACAATGCAACGGCGAGATTTGTGTCCAGCAATCGAGTTGGTACAGCAGTGGAGTTACCAAGCGCGACAAATTAGTTAAAAGTCTAGTTGTTTATTCTTTGGCTAGTACGCCATTGAGAAAAATATCAGCTAGTCCTTCCGCCATTTGCTGAATTTCTTGGGGAGAGGCGTTTGGTTCCATGAGGGTATTGTTGGAAAAGCCGGCGATTGCAAACATTCCCAAGAATACCTTAGCCACTAGTTTGGCATCGGTTTGGCGATAAATACCTTTATCCATCGCCGTTTGAAAGAAAGCCTCAGCCACATCTGTCATTTTTCCAATCACATCCGATTGAATGCGATCGCGTAAATCTGGATGAAACTGCACCTCCATAAAACAAACTTTCATCAAATCGACATTTTTATGTAAATTCCACATCCGACGGCGCATTACCTGGGCTACAGCTTTATAACTGCCCATTTCGCTCAATTCTGTCAGCAAATCTGTCAGAATATCTATCCAGCCACTAGTCGCCACCTCTACCAAAATTGCCTTTTTATTGGGAAAATGACGAAACAAAGTACCCTCGGCTACACCAGCGGCCTGTGCTAAGTCGCGGGTAGTAGTACCATCAAAACCTTGGGAGGCAAACAATTTTTGTGCCGCTTGTAAAATGCGGGTACGTGTCTGTGCCTCTGAGGGGGGAGAAGAATTAAAAACTCGCATAGTAGTTATTGGGAGATCTCCGGAACACGACTTGTAGCATTATTGTCTAACAGCTAATACGAAAAGCACAGAAAGCTTAATACAAGATTAACGCTCTGTTTGTGTCTTAGCCTGCCTCTGTGGTATTAAACAATTCGTAGTTGTAATTCATAATTCGTAATTATGTTTTGTGACAAAGATTTAACAATAAATCAAGCTGAAGCTTTTCCTTTATCTGGCTTCTACCACAGAAACATAAACACAAAACAAGTCGTTTATATAAATGAGCTATCAATCTCTATTGAATTACGAATTACGAATTACTAATTACGAATTATGATGAAACTTTACTTTATTCACCGCTTATGAATCAGCCCAATTGCGGGAGAGCAATTTTATATTCTTCCCAGAGAGTGTCCGTGATGCTTTACCGGATGTTTGTAACTTTGTTAGCCCTGACAGTACTTTGGTGTGGTTTACTCCCAGAAGTTGCTCTAGCTCAGACTACAGCACCCCCGGCTCAAAGAGTAGAACCACCTAGCAAAACACCAACTTCGATTCAACCTTATCTAGACCGAACGATCAAGGATTTAACAGAGTTTCGCCTGGATAATGGTTTAAAGTTCATTGTTTTAGAACGCCATCAAGCACCAGTGGTTTCTTTTGTGACATACGCTGATGTTGGTGGTGTAGATGAGCCAGATGGACAAACTGGTGTAGCTCACTTTCTGGAACATTTAGCTTTTAAAGGTACAACCAGGATTGGTACTAAAGACTACAAAGCAGAAAAACCATTACTGGATCGCTTAGAGCAATTGGATGCACAAATTAGAACTGCAAAAGCCAACGGCAAAAAAGATGAAGTTGAGCGGTTAGAAGCTGAATTTAAACAAGTAGAAGCGCAAGCAGCCAAGCTGGTTAAACAAAATGAAATGGGGCAAATTGTCGAACAAGCAGGAGGTGTGGGTTTAAATGCAACTACTTCTACAGAAGCGACTCGTTATTTTTATAGCTTCCCAGCCAATAAATTAGAACTTTGGATGTCATTAGAATCAGAACGATTTCTTGAACCCGTACTCAGTCGCGAGTTTTATAAAGAAAAACAGGTGATTTTAGAAGAACGGCGGATGCGGGTAGAAAATTCACCCATTGGTTTAACGATCGAAAAGTTTATCGATGCAGCCTATAAAGTCCATCCTTACAGACGACCGGTGATAGGTTATGACCAAGATATTCGCAACCTCACACCCAAAAATGTGCAAGATTTCTTTAACAATTACTATGTACCTAGCAATTTAGCGATCGCAATTGTTGGTGATGTTAATCCCAATGAAGTTAAAAGACTAGCACAAATCTACTTTGGGCGCTTTGAGTCTAAATCAAAAGCTGTTCAGGAACTTCCCACAGAACCGCCACAAACACAAACACGAGAAGTGACTGTAGAGTTACCTTCCCAACCTTGGTATTTAGAAGGTTATCATCGCCCAGCCCTCACCCATCCTGATAATGCCGTCTATGAAATCATTGGTGATTTACTAAGTAATGGGCGCACTTCACGGTTGTATAAATCTTTGGTAGAAAAGCAGCGTTTAGCGCTGAGTGCCCAAGGTTTTAGTGGGTTTCCAGGTGATAAATATCCAAATATGATGTTATTTTATGCGCTGACAGCCCCCGGCCATACAGTTGATGAAGTGGCTGCGGCTTTGCGCACAGAAATTGACAAATTGAAAACTGAACCTGTCACCGATGCAGAATTGCAGCGAGTTAAAACCCAAGCCAGGGCGCAATTGTTACGTAGCCTCGATTCTAATATGGGGATGGCGCAGCAGTTATTGGAATATGAAGTGAAAACTGGCTCTTGGCGGAATTTGTTTAAGCAATTGGATGAAATTGCAGCGGTGACGGCGGCTGATGTTCAACGAGTGGCGAAAGCATCGTTTACAGCCGAAAATCGCACAATTGGTAAGTTGTTGTCGAAACAGGGATGACACACCGCAGAGAACGCAAAGAAAACAGATGAAAAAAGATATGCACAGGTATCAGGTGAAGGGTAAAAAACAAGTGGCGTGGAAAATTCAAAATGGCAAGCGGCTGATTTATGCTGTGGTTGTAGCCTTTGCCTTTGTACTTTTGACTTTTAACTTTTCTTCTGCGGCGACAGCAGCCAAGCATTACACAGAATTACAGCTACCACCATTACCAGAGATTAAGTTACCCAAATATGAGCGCTTTGTGCTGCAAAATGGCTTGGTTGTTTACTTAATGGAGGATCGTGAATTACCGTTAGTCAGCGGTACAGCTTTAATACGTACAGGTAGCCGTTGGGAACCAGCTGCAAAAGTTGGCTTGGCTGGGTTGACAGGTACAGTTATGCGAACTGGCGGTACTAAAAAGCATTCGCCGGATGAACTCAATGAAATGTTAGAACAGCGTGCGGCATCTGTAGAGACTAGCATTAGTGAAGCTGCGGGTAGCGCCAGCTTTGAAGCACTAAGTGAAGATGTGGAAACGGTGTTTGGGTTATTTGCCGAAGTGCTGCGAGAGCCAGTTTTTGCACAGGAAAAGCTCGATTTAGCCAAAACACAAGCTAAAGGTGGGATTGCGCGGCGTAATGACGATCCTGACACAATTGCCAGTAGAGAATTTCGCAAATTAATTTATGGCAAAGATAGTCCTTACGCGCGAACGGTAGAATATGCAACCCTAGAGCAGATTAACCGTAATGATTTGCTACAGTTCTACCAGCGATATTTTCACCCCAATAATATGATTTTGGGAGTTGTTGGGGATTTTGATGCCAAAAAAATGCGATCGCTCATTCAAGCTAAATTAGGTAATTGGCGACGCAATCCTCAAATCTCTAAGCCGCAGTTACCACAAGTACAAGCAGCCAATAAAGGTGGTGTATTTGCTGTCAATCAGCCACAGTTAACTCAAAGTAGTGTGTTGATTGGGCATTTAGGCGGCAAATTCAACAGTCCCGACTATGCTGCATTAGATGTGTTGAATGAAGTGTTAAACGGATTTGGCGGACGCTTATTTAATGAAGTGCGATCGCGTCAAGGTTTAGCTTACTCTGTTTATGGTTACTGGAGTCCCCGCTTCGATTATCCAGGAATGTTTATAGCTGGTGGGCAAACCCGTTCTGATGCTACGGTGCAATTTGTTAAATCCTTACAAGCTGAAATTAAACGCACCCAAACTCAAGCAATCACAGCCCAAGAATTAGCTTTTGCAAAAAACTCTACCCTTAACTCTTTCGTCTTCAATTTTCAAGATCCTGCACAAACCCTATCGCGGCTAATGCGATACGAATATTACGGCTACCCATCTGACTTTTTGTTTCGCTATCAAAAAGCAGTAGCGGCCACAACAGCCGCCGATGTACAAAGAGTAGCAAAACAATATCTCAAACCAGAAAATCTGGTAACTTTGGTAGTCGGAAATCAAACCGCTATTCAACCACCTTTAACTCAACTAGCTGCACAAGTCACACCTATAGATGTGACAATTCCCCCCGCACAACCACAAGCTAAAAATTAAGCATTGGGCATTGGGCATTGGGCATTGGGCATTGGTTCTCTTCCCTCTCCTTCTGCCTTTTGCTTTGCCCAGAATACAAATCAATTATTCAGAATTCAGCATATATTCAAGTTCTTTATTTAACCAATTAGTAAACATATTATCGAGAATTTCTTGATAGCGTTCTGGTGTTAATGTTGCCGGGATAAATTCTTCAACTAAAAAAAGATGATAGCCTTGCTCACTTTTGAAAGGGCCGATCAATTCGTCATTAGATGCACTAAATAAAGCTGCTGCAATATCTGGTTCAAGGGCAAAGCGACTAATATTACCTTCATAGCCACATTGTTTGCGCCGCTGAATATCTATATCATAAATGTGCGCAGCATCATAAAAACTAATTTCTTCTTCTTCAATTTGATAGTGAATCTCTTGAGCCAGTTTTTCTGATTCTACAATGATTTGATAAAGGCTCACTTGCTCAAACTCTAGGTGATTTTCAATAAAAAATAACTCTACATCTTTAGCAAATAACGATTCAGCTAACTTTTTTGATAATAAGCGATCGCGAATCCCTATTTCCCAATCATCAGCAGTAACTAATTGATCGGCTAACCATGCTAACGTATCTGAAGCTTTTTCCAAATGCTTCTCGCGTCGCTGGCGATTAGCTTCAGCCTCAATTTCTTCTGCTGTAACATTTATTCCCTTTTCTTGAGCTTTATAATTTATCAATCTTTTAAACAAAACATTCTGATAAACAGCTTTAAAGTTCATTTCACTTTTGAGGAAGTTCACAATTTCCTCTGCTTCAACTACTAACTTAGAGAGGTTTATCATGAGAATTTATATTTGGTAATCAACTAATAAACTTTTCACAAATTGATGATTAAATATCTCCAAGTTGTGAAATTAGATTTAGATACAAGCGGCTATAGGCAATATAATTTCGGCTGTTTATTTAAATTAACAGGCTTTACCTTACACTTTATGTAAAAGATTTATGCACAAAAGCTCATCTATATTTAGAAATGGTTTCTATTTATTTTTTGCTTGTGTTACAGGCTAATTATTCAGAAATCATTATGGCTAATTCTAGCGCTTGCTCATTAACTACCGCTTTTCATGAGTTAAGCTCGCACTATCATTATAAAAATTTACATATAATTATCTATGTATCTATCTTAAGTCGTAAAAATAATAAATTAACCTGGATTTAACTAATAATTAACCTGATGTTAAACAACTCTATTCAATCAATAAAAAACTGGAAGCTATTCAAGTTAATAGCTTCCAGTATTCATGATATAAATTGCTAATTTTTAAACAGCCATAAT
Organism: Tolypothrix sp. FACHB-123; assembly: GCF_014697075.1. Lineage (GTDB taxonomy): Bacteria > Cyanobacteriota > Cyanobacteriia > Cyanobacteriales > Nostocaceae > Aulosira. Next base: position 60,124 of record NZ_JACJRE010000038.1, read on the forward strand.
CCTGTTTGGGAAAAAGAGGATTACGAACCTTACTGCTATAAGCCTAAGAGCTATAAGTTTCACCAACATTGATTGCAATTTAACTGCCACTTTTTCAATTTCCACTCCTGCTAAAGTACTAAATATGAGCTTTTTGGGTTAAAGCCATACTCAAATACAGTCAAGGAAGTTTTATCAGTATCACTCCCACCATCTCTAAACTAGGTGGAAGAAATTCAAAGTTTGGACTGGGAGAATCCACAACTTCTACTTTTTATAGCTCAAGCTTCCTGGGAAAAAGAACCACCACTAGTAACAGTTAACGCTTTGTCTTGATGTTGGAGTTATTTACTCTCTCAGACATTGAATCTCTTTCATGAATAGAACTAATCATTGATTTTGTTCTTAGACATGAAATTGGCTGGTCAATTAGCTATGTTTCAGTTGGCATTTCTAAATTTATAGAATTTTATCGCCTAATTAGTGCCAAGTTGGCAGATTTCATCATAAAAAATTTTGTTTTTTTAAGAAACTTAACTTATAGATAAATTTGGAAAATACTTGCTTGCTATTTCTTGGCTTTTTGTTGCATTTTATATGTTTTATCAACAAAATATACGGTTTAAATATTATCTTTGATAAGTTATAATGGTGAAGCACAGTATCACCGAAATTAAACATCAATATTTAAAGTTAGCAAAAAGCAGTCCCCCTGATTTAGGGGGAAGCTAAAGTTCAATATTTTGAGAGTGGAAATCACAAAGCAAATCTGTCCGCTAGATTTTTACAAGCCTTGTATTTAAGGCTAAACATAATTGTCAACTTGCCATGCTACAGCTTCTAAATTTGCATGGTAAATAGGCAGCTACTTAATGAACTGCGAATATCCAGCTATTTAATTCAGAAATCGATTCATTAAAATCGCAGAACTTGAAAGCAGAATCTAGTACAGCATGGTGTCAATAAACTACCCATTGGAAATTTTCTAAACCCAAACAAACTTCGCAAAGCAGTACTAGAGAACTTTCTAGATAGAATTCCGATTTGATTGCTATTATTGAACCTGCTTTGCTAACCACTGCTCCTTAGAATTGCGCATTTCTGCTTTTTGTTTGCTAACAACTTCTAGATAAGCCACGTCCTTAATTTTGCTTAAACAGCTAGGAGGCACATTCTTCTCAGACCTTTTATCAGTAGATTGTTGATTCAGGTTCATACTGGGGTTTTGCTGCTGCTTTGACCGATTCATGAGAGAGTTTTCTTTGAGTAACCGATTGTAGGTACGGTAAGGAATGTAATGTAAGGGATTGTAGCCAGCAAAACGTAGCATTAAAACACATGCCCATGAATACTTGCCTGCAAGAATTGCTTCTACTACTTGGTCAAACTGTTCGGGAGGAAGAGAGTCCTTTAATTTGCTAATGCTAGGAATATCTTGGTTCATAGTGTTATTTGTCTGGGATAAATTAATCCGATTAATGTTCTGCAATTTGGGGAATTTAAATTGAAATTAGCAAACAGCTTGAAACTGCTTGCATTTGCTGAATTACTTGAAGGAAGATTTTGGCAATGCACTATTAGTAAATGTTGTTTGGTTCAAACAAAAAATCAAAATTACGCAACTTTTAAAATTCTTCATTTATCAAGTTGCTTGCTTGATACCATTAGCTTAATTAGGTAGATATTGGTCATCCACTGCATTACCCGACCCTGAAATAAGAGTTAATCTACTAGTTACGTTGGGAGTAAAGCGAACATATTTTTCACTAACTGCATAGCACTTCCCCAACGCAGTGCTTTCCCTACCCCTAGCCCTCTGGCGTGGCGATCGCTTGTGGATGTTTCTAATACAGTTGCAGCTGCTATATAAACAACACTGCTATCAACTGATACTTTCTTAGGAGTCAGATGATTTTGCGGATGGAAATCATAAAGCTTCATCCCAAAATTGCCCCCTTGGCTTGAGGTTTCGACTGCATTTAACCTGATGATTCTTTCCATGAGCTGACCTTTGTTGAGAAACTTGAACATTGTGAATCAAGCTTAATGTGATGCTTTGCCGTAATTCTTCAGATAGTCTCCCAAGTTCCACAGTTCTGACTATTTGGTACTAGCACTGATAGAACAAGCTGCTTTTGCTTTGCAGTTAACCTCAGGTAAAAATTTACCTTGAGTTATCTGTGTTGATTGGCAGAAAAAAGTCTCGCGATCGCTCTTGGTAGATGCAGTTTCGTCCTCTGGAAATTTTTCCACTCCTAATTCAATTTCGGTTCCCTGATAAAATTATTGTATATTATTTGACTACAAATCTAGGAGATACTCAGTAAAACTCCATAAGGTTTGGGTTGGTCAAGAAAAGTTTTATGACCTTGACGATCGAGAACAACATTTTTATTTATACTACATTTTTGCTATTAATGTCATCTACCAAAATAGTACCTTTATAAGTTAAATTTAGTGATTTCATCGTGAATTCTACTTGTGTATTGTGCAACTTGACATTTTGTTACTTATTTTCTAAATAGTGAGGGGTGATACCCCTCATTTAATATACATAAAAACATTTATTCACCTCAGGCTACTTAAAAAGTTTACCATTAACTTTGTTGTTTAACAGTAAAAAAATCAGCAGTATAGATATTATTAAAAAAAAATTAAATCTCTCCTGCTTATTAAAAATCATTCCTAAAAATTATCTGTGGTGCCAGGAAATTGAACGGAGATAAATCTTGCTATAGCAATGGCTACAGCTTTTTTGGGCTGTAGCCATATTCTCTACTTATCAAGAATGTAATGCGAGTACAAGTATGAAAATAAGGATAGAAAAATCATAAAATTACTGGGTTTATGATATGATAGATAAACCATCGTAACCGGAGCCAAAATCGCTCTGGTAAATCGGCTACCTCGAAAATAGTTAAACAAAAAAATGTAGCGAATTAAGCATAAAGATTACTCTCTAAATCCGCAATATCGAGAGTGTTAATGTACAACAGACTCAGCTACATTTTTGTCAAGTAAATTTATTGTTATTTTAACTACAAACTGCTTTTGTTAAGTGAGACACATATCTAATTAGAGTTGGGACAACTGGTAATTAAAACTATAGGTTGCTATCAGTTTTTTCATAATTAGCGTTTTCCTCTAGAACACATCGGTATAAAGCATCCAAAGTCCTGTACAGCAATGAGAAAATAACTCCTGCTGAAGAGGTGTATGGTAACCTGATAAATCAGTTAGAGCGATCGCATCTATTAATCTGACATTGCAACCTACCCAGCTTTGACATGCTCGGTACTGTTGGTCAGGTGTATATTCTATATGTTCCTGAACTCTTGACAACGCAGAGCAGTTCATAGCTAAAGTTTGGTTTTGTAGGTAAGCAATTTATCTTGAAAGCAGCGAGTAATTTCCAGACAAAAAATCGCCAAGTCTTTCACTGTTTAGTTTTGCTCATTCCAGTAGCCTCTGCAAAACGCAATTACTTGTGTTGTTAATCACCAATTGCTTAGTTGTCATTTTCCAGTGGCTTTTTGTAAGTAAAAGTTTAGAAAAAAAAATTACTAGCAAAACCCATGTATCTTTTTCGTAGAGTCTTCATGAACTACTGATATATCCTCATTCAACCTAAGCTACAGCCGTCACTAGGAATTTCCAACTTTATCAAAATTTTACTGACTTTTTAAGGAATACATATTGATTTTATGGTGTTTTCCTGGATTTGCAGTCATATAGCGTGAAATGTTAAAAATTTATCTTATGTCGTCGTGGGAAATTTTTGCTCGCCATAATTTACATTGGGATAGTATTTATTTTTACATAAAGCTACTCAATATATATTTTTTGAAGGAGTAAAAATTGTTAATAGTGAACATAAGATTTGTGATATTCAGTAAAGTGAATCAATAGAGATAGGGATACTCAAACATCGTGACAACAGCGGTTTTGCCGTCTCAATATTTGATAACTTGCTGGGTATTACTTATATTTTCTCTTAAATTTTGCAACAACCGGAAAATAAAATCACAGATATAAATACATACTGCTTCAGCTACAAGTAAAGTAGGTTGGAAAACGCAAATATAAAACGTATATCTTTTTTTGTATGTATATTTGGCTGCAAAATTCACAATACTTAAGTAGTGAAGCAGAGGAGTTAGGGAAGGGGAAATACCCCATGCCCCATGCCCCATGCCCCATGCCCTAGTAAACTAAATAAATTGCCCAAATCGCCATTGCGCGTAGGTAAGTGCTGGCGCGGAAGGTACCGGATGCGGTGATGGCTTCGGGTGTGCGGAACTGTAAACCGTTGTCGTAAACTTGCTGAACTACGGCTTGTGTTAAGCGTAATGCTTCATCCTTCATTCCCATTTGTACGAGAAAAGCTGCAATTCCAAAGTTGATACCTGTCCAAACTTCTAGGGGGTGTGTGGCTTTGGGGTTTTCTGGCGAACCGTCGGGAAGAACGCCGTTTGCAGCACCGAATTGACCATTTTGGAATTTGAGGAAGCAAGCATCATACACTGTTTTTAATGCAGATAAGGCGCGATCGCTCGCTACAATATCTGGTAATCCCAGTAACCTGGCATAAAATTGTCCGCATAGTTGATCTGCCATGACGACATCAGAACCACTCTCGCTATCTAGGCGGTAATATTTACCATTCCAGAGTTTTGCTTCGTAGATGGGGCGAGATTGTTGCAACCAAGTTTGATAGGTGGATTTTTGCACCGCCAAGACGCCAAGGTCGCCAAGGTGGTTTTTGAGTAAAATATTGCTAATTGCGATCGCAGCTTCTAACGCTGCTATCCACAAACCGCCGCAATATGCACTGACACCTTGTAACCGCCAATCATCAAAGGTTTGATCCGGCGCACCAGAATTTTCGGGAATCCCATCGCCATCTTTATCAAAAGTCTTGAGGTAGTCGAGAGTTTGCACAATTGCATCCCAACAATCAGCAAGGAACTGCACATCATCAGCGCCGGTGAGCAGAAAATCTCGGTATACTTGCAAAACAAAATCGCTGCCTAAATCTTTCCATAAATTGCAGTCTTGGTAGCAGGTGTAGTTGGTTTGCTCCCAGACATGCTCATTCGGTGCGCCTAAATCGTGGGGTGTTGCTCCAGCAATTTTCCGCGGTGCGGTTGTCGTGTCTGCGCCAATTGTATAGTAATAACCAATGATGCGTTGATGGTCGTCGCTTTGGGGAATCGCTCTTGCAAAAGCCCGCATAACTGACTTTTCCAGTTCGGGGAATAACATCAGCAAAGCGAAAGAACCATACAACCGCACATCTAAACTTTCATACCAGCGATAATCTAAGCATTCCAGTACGGCAAATTGACCGATGGGATCGAGTTCTGAGGCTGCACTCCAGAGTGTACCACCACTGGTGAGGTCATATAGCTCGTTAAATAAAGCCATTTTCAACCAAGCTGGTAAATCTTCCCGTTCCAGGATGGGTTGCTGCCAACTTTGAATCTGCGATCGCCAATTTTGATATTCTGTTAACGCAGTAGATGCGATCGCCCAAGCATTTTTACCAGTACGATTAAAGAAATCTGTATATCTGCGGTAATAGTTAACTCCGGCGGCAAATTCTGTTACCGGGAAATCCCAAGCTAAGACAAAGGGAATTTCTAAAGATTCCCCTGGTTGCAGAGTAAAACGAATTGCGATCGCTGCTCCTAGTTGTGTATTATCTGTTGCAGGAGTTTGATCTACATAATTGGGCAAAGAACCATCACTAGCAAAGCTTTGCCACAAATCCTCACCCCTACCCCCAGGATTCCAGCGCGTATGATAAAACACTTCCACCTTGGGATGCTTCAAGGTAGCGATACACCAGCTACCATCCCCTTCTTGCACAGGTTGATTCTCCGTAACCTGGGATAAAAAACAACCAATGTATTCCTCATTTTCGACTAATTGGTTGTAATTACCTTGACTCTCACCCAAACGCGGCTGATATGCATATACTGGACTTCCATCATCGCGAATTTTCACCTTAGGCGACTTCAACGCATTAGTAAACCAGCCCACCATATTTTGCCAGGTGAGCATAATACTCAAAGTAATCGGTGCATTCGTCGGATTATGGGCATTCCAGAGAAATACCGCCACCGGATAACTAGTTTCTTTGTAGTTATTTGCCCAAATCGGGGAAAATTGCTCACAAGTTAACTGCGCTTGCAAGACATTTTCATAGACAAACCAACTGCGGGGATACAGCGCGTGATAAGTACCCGTGTGGGAAGTTTCGCCAGTTTCTTGGCTAGCTGGATACCAGCGCCAAGCACCGAGACTATCATCCTCTGGTGCTGCGGTAGATAAAGCGTAAGCTTGAGAAGATGAGCCAGAAGACTCAAACACGCTGAATTGACAGGCGGCGATATTCTTAAAAGTATGCTCTCCCCCGTCAATATGCCATAAATTAAAGTCTCCACGAGAAGAACGCCCAATACAACCAGCACCAAAGCCACCTAAAGGCATACCATGCCAAGGGCCATCATCAATATTGCTAGCATAACGGACAGTATAGGGCTTGTCCCAACCAAGACCAAGGGGACGATTCCAAGTGTAAGAGGGAATTACGGAAGAGAGCGGATTTGTCATCGCCTGATTATACAGCGTGCGGTTACGCTAATGAAGCCTAGCGCGATGTGTGATTTTTCTCAAGTGATGAAGGAAGGCAGAAGGCAGAGGGCAGAGGGCAGAAGGGATGTATTATCTGGATGATTGGTTAAAATGTTAATGCGATCGCCGACATTTAAAGGTTTTATTAGGTTTAATCGTCTTTGGTTTTAAACTATTATCTCTAGCTTGCTGACAAAAGCTACAAAATATTCTGCCTTTTTCCATCATCTCATTGTAATTTAAATGGTATATGTGGGCACTCTAAATTTAAGTAAAATTTAGGAGGATAATTTCCATGTCCACAGCCCCAATTAGCGCAATACTGGCGCAAAAACAGAGAGATGAAGTGTTGCAAGCGATCGCCACCATAAAAGAAAAGCTACCATTTTTAATTGATTTAACAAACGAAGAGCGTAAAGCATTACCGAAGATGGGAGATAAAAGCCGCGCCTTTGTTAGTAAAGCATTGGAGGTGGCGACGCAGAATCCAGAGTTCTTACCGCGATCGTTTGACCTGGAAGAAATGCGCAAAGACGTACAATTATTTGAAGCGTTATATCCTGTATTGCTATCGCTGTCACAATTACATGAATTGGTGGATGATACATCTCTAGCAGTAGGTAGCGAAGCCTATGCCGCCGCCTTACAAGTGTATACTTATGCCAAAGCTAGCGGACAAGGCGGTGGTTTAGAGACAGTAGTTGAGGAAATGGGGCAAAGATTCGCCCGCAAATCTCGCAAAGCCAAGCCAGAAACAGCAACCGCGTAGAAAATATCTCGATAGTTGCACTTGAGAACTCGGAACTTCGAGTAAATTACTCGGCATTTCGAGTTCCGAACACGAAACTTCGAGTTCTGATGACGAATGATGGTGCAAAAAGAGCGATCGCTCCGGCTTTTTACTCGGAACTTCGTGCTTTGAGGTGCAACAGCCGAGTTCCAAAGGCGAATGATGGTGTAAAAAAGGCGAATATTGCCCTTCCAATCATCTCGCGATCAACACAAAACATCAAACCCCCACAAATATACTACGTAGGGGCTAGGCAATGCCTCGCCCCCCAATAGTTATGCATCACAGCCAACAATTTACATATAATCATCCCCAAATCAATCACCATGTTTGATATTTAAAATATCCGGCGTCCAACAATATTGTGATTCGTTGAGTTGCCATATTGGTTGGGGGGCATGGCATTGCCATGCCCCTACATAATTAAATTAAAATTAGGACAAAATATGCAATAAATACAATATCTAAAATCCATCACCACCATCCATAAATTCGTAGGGGCTAGGCAATGCCTCGCCCCCCAGTAAATATGCATCATAGCCAACAATTTATATATAATCATCCCGATATAAATCACCATGTTTGATATTTAAAATATCCGGTGCCCAACAATATTGTGATTCGTTGAGTTGTCATATTGGTTGGGGGGCATGGCAATGCCATGCCCCTACGGTGTATATCTTGATGTATGGCAAAAATGTCAATTAAAATGGGCAAAAATTGCAAATATTTAAATCCCAAAATTAATGCCCTACGATCCGCAAAAACACCATCGCCGTTCTATTCGCTTGAAAGGATACAATTACACTCAACCTGGTGCCTATTTCATCACTATTTGCACTAAAGGACGGCAATGTTTATTTGGTAATGTGGTTCAGGGTGAAATGCAATTAAATACTTTAGGATATATTGCCTTTAACTGTTGGCAAACAATACCCGATCATTTTCCTCACATTGCATTAGATACATTTATAATCATGCCTAATCATATACATGGCATCTTAATTATTATTGATAACTCTGTTGGTAGTTTGCATTGCTATCCCTTCAATCAAAACATCGAATATAACATAGGAAAATTCGGTAAACCTTTACGTGATTCTATTTCTACGGTTATTGGTAGCTATAAAAGTGTTGTTAGCAAACGTATTAATATAATTTGGCAGACTCACGGACAATCAATCTGGCAACGCAATTTTTACGAACTCATTGGTAGAGAAGAAAAATCTATAAATAACATTCGAGAATATATTGTTAATAATCCCCGGCGTTGGGCAGACGATCCAGAAAACCCGCGACATAATTCTGATATTCAAGATTACCTTTTTAATATCCCTTTCTAATTAAAAACCTTGCGCTATCCCATAAATATCAATCCGCATTGAGATGCATATCATCATAGGGGCACAGCAATGCCATGCCCTGATAATAAATATATAAAATGCGGCGAATTATGGCTTTTTATTCGCCAAATTATACTTAACCTCAATTTCAAAATTACTTTCCGCCGAACCTTCAGTTAAAAATGGAATCCCCGTTTTTCCACCCAACTTAATGCCAAATTTAACAGTTACTTCTTCTGCATCAGGTATATTCTTAAAAGCCCCGACAGCTAACTTGGCATAATTACGAATCTTGTTTTGAAACTCATGAATATTGACTGTAGGTAAACCATCGCGGTATCCGGGTTCATCATCTTCGGGAACTTCCGCAGCTTCCTTTGATTCCAAGTAGATTTCGTACTCTAAATCGTCATCTTTGACAATCAGCCTTTGTACTTCTGACATTTGCTCGCCTCAGTTAGTTTTTTAGTTGTTATTCTAGTAATATTACCTAAAGCCTTTTAATCGGGTAGCAAGTAGAAACTCAAGAGTTCACAATAGGAAAAATTAACATGCGATGGGCAAGTTTGAAGCTTGGAACTCAAAACTTCGCGCTTGGAACATGACACTTCGAGCTTTTAGCTTCAGTTTCCGCCATCAGAACTCGGAACTTCATGTTCTGAACTCGAAACTTCCTGTACGGAACTCGGAATTTCATGTTCAACACTCGAAACTTCGTGTTCCGAACTCGGAACTTCGTGTTCTGAACTCGGAATTTTCTGTTCAGAAGTGCAACATCGGAGATCTAAGGGTGAATGATGGTGAATAGAAGACGAATATTTAAGAATCAACCACAATTAATATCAAAAACATACAGTATCAGGTTGAATATCTTCCCAACTCTTGAGTCAAGCCTCTATTACTCCCCTGAAACTTGCCAAAAATAAAGGGTACGCCTTAGCATACCCCCAGAATAATCACTTAACTCAATACTCAGCGCTAATTACGAAGCATTTTGTAACTCAGCTGTGCGCACTGATAGCTGTTGTGTTTGGTTACCTCGTTGTACTTTCACCTGCAAAACTTGACCGAGGCGACTATTTTCTACAACATTTTGCAGTTGTTCCGCAGTGGAAACTGCTTGTCCATCAATTTGCACAATCACATCACCGCGACGGATACCCGCAGACGCAGCCGGAGAGTTAGGTATAACTCGCATCACTAAAACTCCGTTAACTTCCGGAATCTGAATGGGGGAGTTAGGGTCTGTGTTGTTCTGCTTGGCTAGCTCTGGTGTTAAACTTACCATTTGCACGCCCAAATAGGGGTGAGCAACTTTACCATCCCGTTGCAGTTGTGCGGCGATCGCTTTTGCTTTATCAATGGGAATAGCAAATCCAATTCCCATCGCATCAGCACGAATAGCGGTATTAATCCCGATAACTTCACCCGCACCATTTAATAAAGGCCCGCCAGAGTTACCAGGGTTAATAGCGGCGTCAGTTTGAATAAATTCCAAGCGTTTATCTGTAATCCCAACTTGGGCGCTAGAACGCTTGAGGGTGCTGACAATCCCCAGAGTAACGGTATTATCAAAACCTAAAGGATTACCAACTGCGATCGCCCAGTCTCCGACTTGTACATTACTAGAAGAACCTAAGGGCGCAACTGGTAAATCGTTTCCAGCATTAATCTTAACTACCGCCAAATCAGTAACTTCATCAATGCCTTGAACTTTACCATCAAAGGTGCGACCATCTTTAAGTCTCACCGTCACGCGATCGGCTTTATCAACTACGTGAGCATTAGTCAAAACTAAGCCACTCTTGTCAAGAATAAAACCAGAGCCAAGACCGCGCAATTGCTCTCTCGATGGCTGCTGTGGGAAACCATCGCCAAAAAACTGGCGGAAAAATGGGTCTTCAAAAAACGGATCGTTGCGACGAGTAATAGTGCGCTCTGTATCAATCCGTACCACTGCTGGCCCCACACGATTGACAGCTGCTGTCACAAAGCTGCTGCTACCAATCGCTGCTGTAGCCGGTGATTGACGTTGCGCCAATAATTCTGGTGGATTTGCAGTTGTCGGCTTTGGCGCTGGTTCAGCTTCCGAAGGTAACACCCGCAAAGTACTAAAACTTAAAACAACTCCTAGAAATATGGCTAAAACATGGGAACTTAGTTGACGTATAGACAGGCGGAGTTTGGCAAATCTCATAATCACAACCTAAATCTAGAAGCGTAACTGTTACGTAGTCGTGACAAATCTATATTGATGAGGGACTAGGGGCGCTTAGGCTAGGGACTAGAAAATAGGTAATAAACCCCGTCCATTTTGAAACCTGGAGTTTTTCAAGAGAGGATATTATCCAGTCTTGGCTTGAGTTTTGAGCTTTACCCTCATTACAAAAAAAACTACGGTTTTCAAGGTAGACGCGGTTAAATATATTCTTATCTCTTGTCTTCCTACCAACACCCAATCCTCAATTCTTAAATTGGGACGTAGCAGCAACTACCTGTAATCAAATTAATTGTATATTTAGCTCAAAAGCTATTATGGACATTCCCCATAGCCAGGTTCGGATTTCACGCCACAATTAATATTAGTCATTTGTCACAGACGCGATGAATCGCGTCTGTACAATTGTCAGTTGCTATTTTTTTCCTTGTCTTCCTTGTCCCCTGTTCTCCCTTCCCTTCTAGGCTAGTATCTTAGTTAAACCAGCATTCTCATAACCCATGAATGGATTAAACAAATCGCCGAAAAAATCCTTGACTACCTCCCAACCAGGGGAACATTCCCACAATCACAGCGCAGATAGCGAACATCTTCATTCTGAACATGAAGACTCAACTCATCCTCACGTTCATAGCGAAGAGTCTTTACGGCGGATTGTGAATCGATTGTCACGTATAGAAGGGCACATTCGCGGGATTAAGACAATGGTGCAGCAAAATAGCCCTTGTCCTGATGTGTTATTGCAAATCGCCGCCGTCAGGGGTGCATTGGATCGGGTAGCGCGAATTGTCTTAGACGAACATTTAACTGAGTGTATTGCCAGAGCTGCCCAAGAGGGTAATATTGATACGGAAATTGAACAACTCAAAGCAGCTTTAGATCGGTTTTTGCCTTAGAAATATTGGTCTATTTCCAAAATCACACATTTATACTGTATCTCTGGTAGTTTATACTTATCAGGGTTATTGAGTATGCATAAAAAATGTCTTTAGCGAACTATCAATTTAACTACTCTTTAATTAAGAACGAAAATAAGCCAGTAATTCTTTTTTTACATGGCTTTATGGGTAAAATTGATGAATTTGATGAAGCGATCGCACTTCTATCTAATGAGTTTTCCTATTTAACGATTGACCTTCCTGGGCATGGTAAAACTCAAGTTTTGGGTAGTGATGAATGTTATACAATGCCATACATAGCTCAAGCTTTAATTAATTTATTAGATGAATTACAAATTAATACTTGCTTTTTAGTCGGTTATTCAATGGGTGGACGATTAGCTTTATATCTTACCCTACATTTCCCCGAACGTTTTTCTAAAGTTGTATTAGAATCTGCTTGTCCCGGATTACCAACAGAAGCAGAAAGATTAGCACGCATTCAACAAGATTATCAAATTGGTAGAAAGTTAATCAGAAGTTTGGAACCAGATGATTTTGCAGAATTTTTAGCAAATTGGTATAGTCAACCAATTTTTGGTGATATCAAAAATCATCCTAAATATGAATTGATGATCGAAAGTCGCTTGCAAAATTATCCTTTAGAATTAGATAAATCTCTCCGCTTTATGGGGACTGGATATCAACCTTCTTTGTGGGATAAACTGAATAATATTCAGAATCCTTTGCTCTTACTGGTTGGGGATTTAGATGAAAAATTTATCGATATCAATCAAAAAATGGCTGAAGTTTGTTCATTTTCCCAGTTAAAAATAATTCCCAATTCTGGACATAATATTCATTTTGAAAATACTAGCGAATTTGTCCAAAATCTGAAGATGTTTTTCGGATAAATTGCAATATTTTGTCAATATCTAATATATTCTAGAGGGCATGGCAGTGCCAGTGCCCCTACAATATATCGTAATATTTATGCAAATTGGTATGACAAATGACAACGTTCACCAAAAAATTCACAATTCAACGCGGATGAGTAGACATATTTTCGCACTCTCTTTTTGTTACATAATGACGATAACGAAACATTGCTTCGAGTTGCGCTTGAACTAACCAACCACTGAACAATTCTAATGCTTGTCCACCAGGCATAACAAAAGAAATGTCATCAGTTAACCGAGTTTTACCATTTTCATCTACAAACTCATGTCTGTGTATCCAACTTTCAAAAGGCCCGGATATTTGTTCATCAACAAATAAGTGATTTTTTTCACATTGAGTGTGACGCGCTAACCAAGTAAAAGGCAATGGGCCGAGAAAAAGACGAAATTCTGTGATAGCACCTATCTCTAGTCCTCCCTCACGACGCACAACTTGCACTGGTTGCCAAGGTGGGTTTAACATTTGTAAAATATCTGTTCTTTCGTGAAATCTCCACACTACGTCTGGTGGTGCATTAATCACAGAAGTATGTTTAAAGTGCAGCATGGAAACAGAAACCTAAAATTCAACAAATAATTACGAATTCGGATTTTGTCATTCGTAATTAAAAAATTACTGGAACACTAAACTTATATAGTCGCACCTTGATATTCTTGTAGTGACTATCAGTTAATTACAAATTGTTAAGCTTCCGGTTCGCTATCAATTTCAATATCCAAAGTATCTTCATCAATTCGCACATACAAAATATTTGGGTTACAGCAAACTTGACAATCTTCTACATAAGATTGTTGTCCGCCGGCGCTAAAATCAACAAAGGTTAAGTTTGGTTCACCACAATAAGCGCAGTAATACTCAGATGTTGTTTGCATTAATTTGTCAGCTAGGAATTTAATGGCTGAAGTTCTTTTGGCGATGAGTCAAAATGGCTTGTAGCTTCAGCCAAGTGTTTCAGTAGTGTAGACTGTGGTAGCGGCCCTTGCAAGTGATTCCAAGGTAAAATTTGCTCCGTTGACCAATTGCTATGGACATAAAAATCTAAGTCGGGAATTTGTCCTTTTAGCTGCTTAAAAGCGCGTTTGTAACTGCCTAAAGAATCCCCAAAGTTACGGGTAAGTTCTAGTAAGTGGGAGAGTCTGCGATCGCCTCTCGATAACAAAGCTTGGATAATAGACCAATTATAGCTTTCCGGGCGAAATTCTATACCCTGGGGTTTTAGCTGTTTTTGTAACATCTGCAACCGCTTCTGGGATTGTTTATTCACACCAAACCATTGAAATGGGGTATGGGATTTGGGTACAAAGGTGCTACATCCTAATGTTAACCGCAGTCCTGGAGCAGCTTTTTTAACAATACGCATCATAGATACAGTTTGTTCTAAATCTTCCGGTTCCTCACCAGGAATTCCTACCATTCCGTAGAGTTTCAAACTCGTCAATCCACCAGCTTTAGCGTTGATTGCGGCTTGAATGATTTCGTCGTTATGCAACTTTTTGTTGATGATGCGGCGTAATTTTTCCGAACCACTTTCTACTGCAATGGTAAGCGATCGCGTGTCGCGTTTTGCTAAAGTTTGCGCTAGCTGCACTGTAACTGTATTTGTGCGTACTGAAGCAATACTTAAACGCACATCATCATATTCAGGTTGACTGATATATTCCAGCAAAGTCTCAAACTCTGGGTGTTGAGTCACAGAAGCACCTAATAAACCTAAGCGCTTGGTAACTTGTAAACCTCTCTCAATGGCTGGAATTAACGAACCTTCTAGACTCGCAGTTCTAAATGGTAAAGTAAGATAACTTGCTAAACAAAAGCGGCACATTTCTGGACAACTGCGTACCACTTCCAGCATATAAATATTTTCCCATGCGGCTTTTTCTGTCACCACAGTTGAAGCTGAGAGAATATTTCCCCGATAAGTTTGCTTTTGTACTATAGCGGGAATTTCCCCAGATATGGGATTAATTGACTTTACCGCACCATCTTGGCTGTGATATTCAACCGCATACAAACTAGGAACATAAATCCCTGGTACTTGCGCAAGTGCTTGAAGCTGAGTTTGGCGAGAAGCGTTTCTTATTTCCTTATAAGCTGCGATAAAATCTCCTAGCAGATTTTCCCCATCACCTAATAAAATCACATCAAAAAAATCTGCAAAAGGTTCAGGATTTGCAGTCAAAACTGGCCCCCCGCCAAAAACTAGTGGATGCTTATCTTCTCGCAAAGATGCGCGAATCGGAACTTCTAAAAATTCCAGTAAATTTAAAATATTGACATAATCTAACTCCCAAGAAATCGAAAATCCCACAATCTCCGGATTTCTCGGAAGTTGTTCGTGAATATCAGTAAACAAGCGACTAACTTGTACATCATCACGCATTGCCAAATTTGCCCATACTACCTGATATCCTAAGCTGGTGATTCCCACGCTGTACTCATTGGGAAAGGCGAAAATCAACGGGATAGCATCGGTGTTGGGAGTAGCGGGGGTGAATAAAAGACGTTCAGCAGAAAATACAGATGATGTCACAGGCGATCGCTTGGGAGTGTTTATAATAATTCATGCCTACACAAACAAAACCCACTGACGTAGGTTTCCATAGCAGTCTTTGCAGTGGACTTTGGTTGTCTATCCCTAGACTTCTAGCCTGAGGATGCTGTAGGGTTATCTATATTTAATTTTAAGCCATAGAATTATCAAGTTAAAAAATAAAGTCGCACCATTAGCTAAAATAATCGGCAATTGTTGGAGGATAATTCCATAGATCAACCATAAAAATATGCCTATGTTGAAACAAATCAACATGATAAACGAGACATCTTTTGCAGATTTAGTTTGCCATATTTTCATCAATTGCGGTAAAAATGAAACCGTAGTTATGGAAGCAGCCACTAATCCTAAAAATGTCACAAAATCCA
Source organism: Tolypothrix sp. FACHB-123 (assembly GCF_014697075.1). Taxonomy (GTDB): domain Bacteria; phylum Cyanobacteriota; class Cyanobacteriia; order Cyanobacteriales; family Nostocaceae; genus Aulosira. The sequence continues at coordinate 75,850 of NZ_JACJRE010000038.1, forward strand.
TTAATGCTACCCTGGTTAATTTAGGTCATGTTTTGCAGTAGTTTGGTAGTTAGCTTAACACACTCCCATCTCGTAGAATAGGGCTGCTAATTTATTGCTCGTTTTTGCACATTTCCTTGACCAATAATTCTCAATCATGAAGTTTCTGGGATTTTAAATAACTGGTTAATTACTACTATCGCTGTACGCAAATATTCTTTCATGAAGTAGACTCCCGACAAAGCATTATTTTATTATTCGTACAAAATCATAATGATATTAAATGTTTGTGACTAGACTTTATTTTTTACTTTTTTCAAATAAGACAAAGCATTACCTTGTCCCTACAATCTGTCGCATTCATTTTTCAAATTCATATTAGAAACTATTTTTAAAGTTGCATATCAAACAAAAAAATAAGGGAAAAAATACTGGTTCTTTAGTACTTGTTATGCTAAACTAACAATCAAAATGCCAGTTTAACAAGCATCTAATTCGGAAGTTTTCAAAGTTTCTAAATCCATAAGCCGAGC
>NZ_JACJRE010000039.1 GCF_014697075.1 Tolypothrix sp. FACHB-123
GCGTGGTTAAATATCTCCGAAAGCCAGTCTCCAAGATGGATTTGTCCCCTTTCCCTGCACCCTCTTGACAAAAGTGCAATTACCTTAACCTCTCACCGATGACGGTGTACACACAAGTATAGGCCGCAAAGGTTTCAACCCTTTTAGTCCATCAATACCCTATTCTGAGGTGACTTGAAACTTCATTTCTCATCCTAATTTTAGGATTAAGGCAACGAAACCAAGTTTCAGGTAGGATTTCAAGACTTCTGTGTACACCGTAGGATTGTCCAGGGGAGAGAAATTTTGTGGGTTAGCTGCTGGTTGTAAGTCACTGGATGTAGAGGTGGCTTTTTTGTGCTTGGGGGATGGGTTTGACATATTTCCACTTAGTACATTTGCACCGAGGGAAGTTCAGATTAGACTTGAATTGCTCCCAATGCTTTGAGGTTGGCTTTTTGCCCTTCAGAAATGCCTGTCACGCCAGTGATATTCATGCCTTCGTAGGGAAGGTGTCTACTTAAGGTTTGCAGAGTTTTACCTGTTTGCACATCGCAAATTTGAATTGGTTGTTCTAAAAAAGCGATCGCCAGTAAGTCCTTGACTGGATGCCAATGCACCGACATTCCGTGATTTTTGCCCTGGATAATCTGTTCGCAAACCCCCGTGTCAACATTCCAGATTCTCACTGTTTTATCAGTACAGGTACTTGCAATTTTGTTGCCATCGGCACTCCATTCCACTGAATAAATCCGCCCATTTGTATGCCCCAGGAAGGTTTTTAAACAATCTCCAGAAGCCACATCCCAAAGTTGAACTACACCATCGTAGTCTCCACTGACCAAGGTTTTGCCGTCTGGACTAAAGGCAACGCTACCGATGAAACGACCTACAGAAATGACGCGAGAACAAATACCACAGCTTAAATCCCAAAACCGAATAGTTCCATCTAAACCTCCACTGGCAACCAAATCGCCTAGAGAAAACCCAGCAACGGAATTTACCAGACTGGTATGCCCTGACAGCGTTAATAAACATTGCCCAGAATGAGTATCCCAAAGTTTTACCGCTCCATCACTGGCGCAACTAATCAGACAATTTTCATCCCGACACCAGGTGACTCCCCTTACCCAACCCTGATGTCCCTGCAACACCTGTAAGCATTCCCCCGTCTGCACATCCCAAATGCGAACAGTGGTATCTCCACTGCCACTTGCCATTAAGCGTTCGCCTGGACTCCAGGCAACAAACATCACTTCGTTGCTATGCCCGCAAAAAACTCTCAGACATTCCCCTGTTTGACCATCCCACAGTTGCACAGTATGGTTGGTGCTAGCGGTCAACAGACGAATGCCATCGTTACTCCACCGGACACACCAAGATGAATTACTGTAGCCGCGTAACGTTTTGACACATTGCCAGGTTTGTGTATTCCAGAATTTAACCACCTGATCGAAAGATGTACTAGCAAGGATGCTGCCATCCGGACTCCAAGAAACTGACCAAACCCAGTTTTCATGTCCCTGCAACACTTTTAGACATTGCAGAGAGCAATCCCACAGGTTGACAACACAACCATTCATACTTCCCCCTGCTAGTCTCTCGCCATCCGGACTCCACATTAATTGATAAAAAGGCTCTTGGGTGTTAACGGCTTGCAAACATTCTCCCGTTTGCCAATTCCAAAGTTTAACAGTTTTATCGTACCCACTACTGGCGATGATTTTGCCATTGGGATGCATTGCCACAGAAAAAACCCAATTTTCACGGTCTGAAATTACGCGAATACGCTCGCCAGTCACCACATCCCAAAATTTAATCGTGCTATCCGTATAGCCTGCTGCCAGCACTGCCCCATCCGCTAACCATGCCAGACTCATAATCCAGCAACTGCGATCGCCAGAGTTACTTCCAAGCTCAGTCAAACGCTCTCCAGTGATAGCATTCCAAACCACAAGTAAGGACTGTTGCCCGCCACAGGCTACATATTTACCGTCGGGACTCCAGGCTAATGCCAAAATGGAACTGTTATAGCCGTGCAAGTCCCGCAGTTTTTGACCTGTGCGGGCATCCCAAAGGCTAACTGCGCTATCGACACCGATAGCTAACATTGTGCCATCAGGATGCCAATCAGCCGCCATAATCCAGCCTTGATGTGCCTGGATCGATATTAATGGCTGCATTCCTTCCACCTGCAAAATATGTAATTCTCCTTTGGTATCCCCGACAGCAAAGTGCTGCCCATTAGGACTAAATTTTGCAGATACTCCACCTGCAAAGAGTTGGGTAAAGGTAGATTGAGCAAAATGAGCAAATTGAAAATTGACATCTTTTAACCGCACACCCCGGAAATCTGCGTGGCGAATTTTCAGATGGGAAAAGTCATAGCCAGTGAGGTCAATTTGCATGTGCAGACACAGGTTAATGAAGTTCCCCACTCCATAACCAAAGGTTGATTCTGAATCAGTACTTAATGCCAGCAAAACAGATTGCAAATGCTGCTCTAATCGTTGATAATTACGATGAAATTCAGCTTTTAATTGTTCAATGAGTAGTTGTAAAATTAAGCGAATTTGACTTTCGCGTATATATTCTAAAACAGTACTTTTTAAAAGTGCATAATGGTTGAAAAAAGATGTTTTAACTATTAACAATTCGCTGACAAGCTGGTGAATTAAACAGTCTGTAACATATTCCATAATCACGGGCTGTTGGGTATATTCCCCCGATCGCGTTTCTATAAGACTGCGCCAAGTGAGCGATTCCAAAGACTCCAACAAACTAGCGCGAGAAACCCCAGGAACAATATCAGCTTGCAGTTCGGCAATTGTAGTCCATTCTCGATTAATCGCCAACCAATACATAATGCTCTGTTCCAAGGGCGATAAACGCTGAAATTGCTGAGCGAGCAAGTGGCGCATCCCGTTAAATATCGGGGTTTCTGTTTGCAAAAAAACAGCAATTTCCCCATCAAATAAACTTTGAATTGAGGTACCAACCATTTTCAATGCTAGGGGATTGCAACGATACAACTCACATAGGTGGCGTTTTTCAGCCTCGCTTCCCACTAGTCCCTTAGCGTCAATTAATGCCAGTGATGCTTCCCAGGAACCTTGAAGAGAAAGCGATCGCACTGGGCCGCTCCAATCTTCCAAGATGGCAACTTCCGCAGATTTCTCTCTGCTAGTCAAGACAATACAACTTTGATGGCTGGCTTCCCCCAACAACCGAAACAATTCACCATAGTTGCTGAAATCTGCTTGGTAATTGCCAGCGCGCTGACCTGGTTGCAAGAGAGTATCTTGATTATCAAAAATCACCAGACACCGATGAGTTTGCAGCCAGTACAGTAAACGTTCTGGTTTTGCTTGGATGTCTTGTTGCTGGGAAAGAAAGGGTACTAGTTCAGTCAACAAAGTTTCTAAGGGAGGGGCATTACGCAGACTGCGCCAAATTACAAATTCAAAGTCTGTTTGCACCAATTGAGCGACTTTAGCAGCCAAAGCACTTTTACCAATACCGCCCATTCCCACCAGGGCTATGAGGCGACAGCGTTCTGCAATTATCCACTGACTCAGGTTTTCTATCTCCTCTTCACGACCGCAGAAGTGAGAAACATCAATCGCCTCGCCCCAATCTACGCAATGTGGAATTTGCGGTTGGCGATCAGGGATTGGTGCATTAAATTGGGTAAGAATTCCGCGCAGATTGGTTTTTTTAACTTTGCGACCCAAAGCATCACTCAAAAGCTTCCAGAATTTGGGGGCAATATCTCGCTGTAAGTAGTTAATGGAATAGCCTGAATAGGTGGCGATGCGATTGTAATTCCAGTTGTTCCAGGCACCAAACAAAAGGGCAATTTCCACTTTAGTTAGAGTTCTAGCGATTTTGCGATTGATGGCATAGTTAGCGATTGCCAGGGCCTGTTCAAACTCCATATTTACGCTATTTATGCAGAAATTTAGTTTATTTAGACTAAATTGAACCATACTTTACATACTCAAATCCATACTTTTTCCATACTTTTTTGTCAAGACAGCACCACAGAGTTTTGGTATTGTCTTAAACAACTCAAAGGATTGAGTGCTTAATCATGAATCCTACTTCTAAGGTACGCCCTTGTTGATCTAGATATTGGCGCTTCTAGTTTGTGGTGAAACAAAAATTAAGCGGGGGTGATCGCCAATCTTCTGGAGTAAGTACTAATAAAGTGCTAGATGTCACAGACATAAAGCGATCGTTCACCAGATGGCTAGTAGGTTTGTTGTCTGATTCCCTAGTCGTTAGACTTAGGCAACTAGAGCAATGGCACTTATTCAAGCAGGGTAGCTAAAGCAAATTCAAGAGCTTGGGATATTTGAGGCTGGTTCAATTATGGGTAAATTTTTATTGGTTCCTATACATCTAGATGCGTTGTATCTCAAAGATGGAACCAGTGTGGCAGAAGCAATGGTGGAGTTTAATCGTCTCCCTTATTTCAGTGGCAAGCGAGATGTTAACCCTGATATTGTGAATTTGAGTGAGTCTATTGTTTCGCAGCCCTTTGAAAATAAAAATCTCTATCTTAAGGCTGGTATCCATCTCCATTGGGCGTTACCCGATGCATTGACAAAACAAAGCAAAGATGGGACATTTCCTGCTGTTCCTAATCGCTGGCTCATCACTCGCAGCAAGAAAGACGGAACAAATGCTAAAAGTTGGATTATTGAAAGTGATTATTTATATCCTCCAGATGCAGGATTTCAAGAGGACAGTATTACCTATCCTTATAAAGACACAAACAATTCCAATTCGCCGCCCTTTAGGTATTTGGGTAGAAAACTGACCTTTGATGATTGGAAGAATTCTGGATCAAAAAACGGTGCAGGTGCGAAATATTTAGAGCGCTTAACCGCAGTTGGCTACGGTGAACCAACCTTTGCAGCCTTTTATCCCAACTGTCGTAGTGTATTTGGCTTTCACGATGCAGAATTGCCTGAACTTACTCCTCAATCAGATCTCAAATATGATGTGATTGGCTGGTATAGCGAACCGCAACAGGATTACCTTGGTGAATTTTTTAAGAATTTCAAAACCAGTTTCAACGAGGATTTCAAGGAAGACCTCACTCCTGAAAACTTCATTGATGCAATTGAAGAGGAAATGAAGTGGAAATTCCTGCCCAGTTCCTATTCAGATAATGACCAACAGCAAGAGAGCCAGGAAAAGCGGCAACAGCGTATTATTGATATCAAAAAAGAATTAGAGTGGCAAGAAACTTTGAATCAGAATAGCTGCATTTCCCAGATTATCTGTTTTTCACGGTTAACATTTAACACTAATTATAACAATATTAGTCTAGTAGAAAAAGCAAATATTAGCCTAGCTGTTGCGAATACAGGAACACAAGCCTTATCAGCTTATTTAGCTGAAACTATTGATAAATCTCAGAAATCAATTATTGAAGAACAACTCGAAGCTTTACAGCTTGCAGAAACTTTAGCAAGCCAAGAATTAGACACGGGGTTTAAATTTGAGGAACTCCGCCACGAAGCAGGATTTAACGCTGTTGCTGGAGGATTTCTATGGAAAATCCAGTTGGATACGGCAACAAATCAATCAAATTTAGAAAAAACCACTTCTCCGGCAACTCTAGAGTTGCCGTCTGAACTTGCCATTCAACTTAACGAGCTGAACCAGAAACAGCAAGAATATGATTATGAGTGGGCAAAAATTATTTCAAGACGTAGACAGCTTTTCTCTGATTGGTATAAGTATATGGTTTCGACCTATCCACCAGAGGATAGTTGGGATAATTATCCTGATATTGATGAAGTAAAATATTATATTGAGGAACGAGGACTTAAGCCACTACATGACAAAATAAATGAGATAGGAACACTCAATCTATCTTACGATAATTCAGATAAACTGAGTAGAGCAGTCGGTTCAGATAATTCTGAATCTGCTAAACTGGCAAAACAAATAAACGAATTAATTAGTAATATTAACGCTCACAATGAAAAAGTTAAACAAGAATATAATGCTCTTCCCAAAGAGAAAAGTAAAAATCTGCCTCATCCTCCAACCTATTATTTAGAAAGGGCAAGTAGCTCTCGTTTTTGGCAACCTAAAGAACCTGTGGTTTTAATGGTAGGAGAAGACGTTAAACCAACTCAAAGACATGGAGAAGATGGTCGGCTTAATCCAGATGATTTACTGGAATGCTATCTCATTGATATTTATAAAGATATTCAAGATAAACAATCCTTGCTATCTATCTTTGATGGAGTTATTAGCCACAAGTTGAACGCTCTAAATCCTAGTAAAGAGTCTCAAGGCGAGTCCCAAAATCCTCAAGAGCGGATTGGCTTTGATACTTGGAAAAAGCAACCTTGGAATCCAATCTTACTGGAATGGTTGATTGAGATATTTCCAGTTGCTAGTGGTAGTAACAAAACATCAGTTAATCGCAACTATAGCAATGATTTTCTCACCCAAAATTATGCGCTTCAAACAAATGATGTAGATTTATCGCCAAAACCTGATCAATCTGTATTTGATAATAATATAAAAGGCAGTATTAAAACTGATAAGCACTCTAATATCTACAGTGGTTCCAGTATCTTAACTCCCTATGCTAAATCGTTATTACAAAATCGAATCGAAGAATATTTGAAAAATTATGGGAATCTTGAAAAATTCTATAAGGAAAAAGGCATCGAGCAAAAGAAACGGAACATTGAATTTCTGGAAGAGCAAATAGATCAAATTGAGAAATGGTATCCAACGAAAGATTTTAAAGATCCCACTTATACAGCAATTAAGACTTATAAAGACCTAAAAAGCCTTAATTGTTTGTCTCAAGCACTGGGTGGATTTAATGAAGCTCTGTTGATGCATAAACAAACCCTGCAACTAATAATTGAAGACCCAATCGGTTTTGACGATTATAAAACTTTCACTAATAAAGTTGCAGAAGCAGTAGCAGGTGAAATAAAAAGCGCCCCCCAACCGTTAGATGACTTTAGCCCAATTCGTTCTGGGGAAATGCGAATTATTGACTTGCAATTGATTGATACCTTTGGGCAAGTCAGAAATTTAGACTGGAGTGAATATGTTATCAAACCGGAGAGCATGAAAGCCCAGGAAGATAATCGTATTGTGCTCCCGCCTCGTTTTGTTCAACCGTGTCGCATTAATTTTCGCTGGCTATCAGCAAGCGATAAAGACAATCAAGAAAGCAACGATCATCCAGCTACCAGCCCAATTTGTGGATGGATTCTGCCTAACAATTTAAATGGCAGCTTAATGATTTATGACAGTGAAGGTCAAGCTCTGGGGTCGATTAACACTAACGCAGAGTGGGACTATGCTCCTGGTAGTATTCAAATTAAAACTGAGAACATTCAAAATACCCATCTCAAGAAAGTAGTAAATACTGTAATGAGATTAGGAAAAAAATTTCTCGAAAACTTTAATAGCTGCCTCAACAACGCTCTGAACAATATCAATCCGGAAAACTTTGCCCAGCATCAAAGTGTAGCATTGCTGATGGGTCGTCCTATTGCAGTGGTTCGGGCATCAGTCAATCTAGAACTACAGGGTTTACCCGCAATTAACCAGGATTGGAATGTTTTTCGTCAAGAAATGCAGCAGATGACTCCCTTAGAAAATAGGGATACAGATGATTTTGTTAATGTCAAAATTCCGATTCGGATTGGTGAGTATCGACAACTTAATGATGGTGTAATCGGCTATTGGAAAGAGCAGAAAATTGAAAATGAGGAAACCTATAAGTATGAAAATGATATTTTTTATGCTCAACAAAGTGATAATATTGAATCTGATAAAATTGAAACTCAATATATAGACCCAAATAAAAATCCAGAAGTAGAAGAAGGGTCAATTAATATACTTCAGTCTATTAATAGTCCTCCTCAAATTTTAACAATGTTGGTTGACCTACGAGGAGTTTTTCATGCAACATCGGGTGTTTTGCCTACTAAAGTAATTAGCATTCCGCCTGAGCAATATGCAAAAGCACTCGCCAATATTAAAGTCACCTTTTTAACTGCTCCTATTTTGACGGAGAAAACTAATCAAGGCCGCCTCAAGCTTCCGTTACCCACTGCTCCAGATTATGATTGGGCTTGGTTGGAGAAAAAAGGTAGAGAACAATGGTCTGAGCTTCTAACTATTCCAGTAATTGAAAAGTCAGCATTTACTCAAGCCTATCTCGAACATCAAGCAAATAAAGATCCGGTCAGAGCTTGGGAAGTATTATTAGAGCAAAAATGGCTAATCAATGAACAGCAAACAAAAGCTGAAATTGCCTCGAAAGATAAGCGTAAAAAACTTGAAGGTGTTGAACTCAAAGGTCTTGATAATATGATTGAAAAGATTTTTGATTTGCACGAAATTAGCATTCATCCAGTGACTTATAGAGCTAGTTTTTCTGACCTTCAGGAAATTAGAGAAGGGTGGTTAGTATTGAAACCCCATGAACCTAATCAAAAATCAAATTCATAACAGATAAATACAATCATCACTACATAGAAAATTTTTTAGGTGAGCAAGATGGAACAAATTAGCATTAATCTAAGCATAGAAGAAGTCAATCAAATTCTGGAATCTTTAGGGCAACGTCCCTATGTAGAGGTCTTTCAACTAATTAGCAAAATCAAAATCCAGGCTGAGGCGCAAGTGCAAGCTAATCAAATGCGTAAGCAGGCATTTGACCCTATGGATTTGAGCGCTAATTCTGCTGTGATTTCCTAACTTAATATTTATCAAATTAGTTCAACAACTATTTCAATCTGGAGAAACCCCAATGACTAGCAGCTCTGTAAATAACACACCGTCTAGTGCCAATATACCTGTTAAAGGTTCTGATATTTTTCAAATTTACCTATCAGATGAAGATGGGCAAAGTATTCTCAGTATTGATGATGGTGCATTGAGACAGTCGCTACGAATTGAGATTGTTAATACTTCTGGTAAAAATATTGAACTTCAAGGCATCCAGGGAAATCTTTCCCTGACAAACTGTCATTTTTGTATCTCTTTTCGTCCTGGAACCTTATCTAATCAAGGGCAAGGTATTACTTTAAAGGTAAGAAAGGACGAGAGCGAAGTCCAAGGATGGAACATACAAAACGAAGGTAGTACGTATTTTTTGGCACTCACTGAATCTGCTAATACAACAGCTAAAATAATTGAAAATGGTAAAAGAATTACTCTGATTTTTGAAAATATTGGAGCATCTCCTGAAGGAGGTTCAAGAGGTACGCGAGTTGAAATTAAATATAATCGCCTTCAATATCAAGGTTTTCAAGAAACGATTAGTGGAAATCGTTTACAATATCTCAATATTGTTAACCAACGTGGCAAAAAACAAATACCTTTATATGCAGGATTTTTGGGTTCTAATACTATTCTTAATGATGGGACAGAGAATGAGTTAACCCTCTCCATTCAAAGTCTTCCTAAAATGACTCTGCCTTTGATGGTTAAAGATTATTCTACGGAAATTGTACCTAAGCAAATAAATCCGGAAAATTTGCCAGTTAGAGCAAAAGTTATCCTTGACGAAATCTCTAGAATTTCCGGAATACAATCTAAGCAACTTATCACTATTTTAAATTCTTTAAGTTCTAAATCTAATATTCAGCTAAATTCTGGTTTGAACATTACCAATCAAATTTTAACTCTTCTTAGTTCTATATCTCCTGATATCTCTAGAGTTTATACTTCTCTTACATCTAGATTAACTCTTCAAAGTATTATTGAAAAATTTAAAGACACAACTCTTTCAACCATACCAAAAGATGATCTAGAAATCATTATTGGTTTTCTCACTGCTTTCAAATTTATAACTCCCGAATCTTTGAGATCAGAATTGAGCCGACTGAACATAAAAATAATTGACTACAATGCAAATACTGATAGTAATCAAATATTGAATTTGCCAAATGTTAAGAACCTTGGGTTATTAGATGAAGCTATAAAATTTACAATTTCTTTTGATGTTGCAAAAGCAGATGATTCTAAGCAATCAGCTTTAGTTGATAAAACAAATGCAGATGATATTCAGATAAGTATTGACAAAGGTCAGGAAAATTGGATTTTTGGTGGCAAATTAGAGCAGGGACAGACACCTCAATGGAGTTTTGTTTGTAAAACAGGATTGCAGCTAACAGATCGCCAAGAGATTCTGAGACTCAGTATCAAAAATCTTAAAACCAATTTGCTTTCTGGCTATGCCAATCTCTACGTTCACTATCAAAACTTTCCCGGATACTGGGATGGATATATTACTGTTCCAATCCATAAGGGGCCTCTAGTATACCGAGAAAACAATTCAGTTGGATGTGTCGGAATTGGTACGGATGAACCCAACGCTAAACTTCATGTTAAGACAACTAGAAATTTAGCTGCTTTACAAGTAGATGGAAATACAACGATAGCCGGTAATCTCTCTGTTACTAATGGAAAAGTTGGGATTGGTACTGCACCTGGTGATGAACAGTTAAAGGTGCAGGGAAATACGGCGATCGCAGGTACTCTTTCAATTACCAATACAAGTACCCTAACTGGAAAGGTTGGGATTGGTACTGCACCTGGTGATGAACAGTTAAAGGTGCAGGGAAATACGGCGATCGCAGGCAATCTCTCTGTTACTAATGGAAAAGTTGGGATTGGTACTGTATCAGGTGATCAACAATTAAAGATACAGGGAGATACGCTAATTCAAGGAAGATTAAGCGTAAGAAGCAGCAATGGTATATCGCTAGGGCTGCAAGGCAGCGGAGGTGGTGAGCTTGTTATTTTAAATAGCACAAATGATAACAGCATTTATCTAGAAGCATTTAGCGCTGATGGAAATAGTAGTGCAAAGAATTTTCAACTAACAGGAAGATACGATCAGAAGGCACCTAAGATTACCTTAAATGCAGACGAAACAGTAATCACTGGAAATTTAACAATCAATGGAAAAAAGCCCATTATTTTAGAAAGATACCGTAATTTGGGGGATAACATATCTAAGAATACGGAATACTCATCTCAGGAATATTCAGCAGCAATTGTTGGCTTTAGAGCTTTAAACGGAGATATTCAAGAATCTGGTGCTGGCGATATCATACAAGTTTATATGTATATTGCAAATAATCAATGGTATATGCGTGCCGATTTTAGAAGTCAAAGACCAGATGAGAATTGGTATGTAGATGTTATGTTTATCAGCAATAATTTGGCTTCTCGTAATGGCGATTGGTCAAGTTAATATATTTGTTTAGAGTGTAAAACGGACAGGAGTTTATCATAGAAATTCATGATTTAATTGTGGAAGCTCAAACTATTACTGCATTTTTGAAAGCTGTCAATGAAGAATTTCAGCTAACTTTACAAACTGATATTTCAGGTGACAGCCCTATTGCAAAGCTATTAGAAAAGCCAATAACAGTTCAAAAAGGAGAAAAGGAAAATATTTTATATGAAGCCAGAGGTTCTCCTTTGGATTTTTCACCTTTTAACTTTGGAGAATCCTTTGAGTTGAAAACTATAGTGATTATTACTGTAACTCAAGGATTAAATTAAACCTGTAGACATTCACCAATCTATCATCACGAAAAATTGAGGAGATTTACAAATGGCAGATACAGCAGTAAAGCTTGGATTAGCTTTTGATTTAAACGGTACACCTATTGCACTAGAACCTAAGCAGGCTATTTCTGAAATTAAAAAGCAAGGTTTCGAGGTTGAATTGCCTAAAAGGCTCGAACTAGGATCAGCTGGTGACGGGATTGACAACATTTTGAAGCAGCTAGGTTCTACTTACCGCGTGAATCAATCAGCTGACTCAGGGGTAACGGTTATAAAATCTAAACTACCTAACTTCAATGTCCTTACTCAGCTTTATGACAAAGTCGCAACTGCCAGACTCTCTGTTGAGAAATTTCATGTAAAAATTCCAGGTGATGATTACCTGACAGAAAAAAAGAAAACAGATGCAAGTGCCCAAATAACCTCCAATGATTACAAATATACAATTGGACTCTCTGCAACATGGCCACTAACTGGAAATGAGACTGGATTAACTCTAACTGGCATTTACTTTGAGGTTAGTAATGAGCCAGGTGCTATAGCTCAAGAAAAAGCAGCAGCATCATCATAATTCTGATGGCTTGGCAATCATCTTGAATACCTAATTATTCTATAGGTTGAGTCAGCAGAGCATAACCCAACAAAAACCAGATTGATGTTGGGTGTAAAGTTTTTCTACCCAACCTATAAAAGCTGAATTTTTCCCTTCTTTTCTTAGAGGCAATAAGCTTGAATAGTTAATTGAAGCAAGAAGTTATACCAAAGCAATATGGCTAATTTTTTATCTTATAAATGTCTAGGAATAAAGGACTAACTGAAAATGACACCTACAGTCAAACTTAGGTTAGATTTTGAACTAAAAGCTTCAGACACTCTAACCAAATTGGTACTCGAAACTATGGGAGAAGATATGTCTTTTTTAAAAGGAAACATATCCTCTCAGTCTTCGATGAAAATCAAAGATTTAGTTGGTGTATTTGACGTTAGTTTAGCAACTTCAATTCCTGATGAGATTAAGATTACACTCAATGAACTTTTACTGATTTTAGCAAAGGCCTCAAACCCAGCAGATCAAAGCTCAAAAATACTCTTAATTAGTTTAGACCTGGGCACAGCCATCAATCTCTCTAATCTTCCTTTAATAGGAAAAGAATTCTCAGGTTCTCAGACACTTGCAATTGAGAATTTTAAAATTATTTATGCCTCTGGTGAATTTACGCCAAATCCAGCAATTAAGGAAGTATCTAGACTAAGTAATAAAGAAAATAAGAATGAACCTATTCCTCAAGGATTACGTTTATCTGCTGCAATGAAATTTGGCAGTAATACTGAAACACTAGATATTACAATTACTGAAGATAAAAAGCAAAAAAATCTTAATTCAAAGGATGATTTAGCAAAAGATTTATCTCATTTGAGAGGGACAGGAAATTCCTCTTCCTCAGATAGCTTAAATAAATCACAAGAAACCTCAAGTGCAACTATAGAACCTGCACAAAATTCCGATACAGCTAAATGGTTCGACCTGAAGAAAAACTTTGGCCCCGTTTACTTTAAGCGTGTTGGAGTACAATACCAGAACTCAGAAGTTTGGTTTCTCCTGGATGCATCCATTTCTGCTGCCGGACTCACCCTCACCCTAGATGGTTTAGCGGTAGGTTCGCCCATCACTCAATTCAATCCCAAATTTAACCTCCGGGGTTTAGGAATTGAATATGAGAGCAAAGGTGCTATCTCCATTGGTGGTGCCTTACTCAGAAGCACTGTTAACGGTAAGGATGAATACTCCGGTGCTATCCTAATTAAAACCGAAACCTTTACCCTGTCTGCCATAGCTTCCTACACTACAACAACTGAGGGACATCCTTCTCTATTTATCTACGGCATTCTCGACAAACCTCTGGGGGGAGTACCCTTTTTCTTTGTTACAGGACTTGCCCTTGCCTTTGCCTATAACCGCAGTCTCATTCTTCCTACCCTCGACGAGATACCCCAGTTTCCCCTCGTGCGAGCCGCTTTAGATGGTGGTAAAGCAGATGTCGATGGATTAATCAAGATTCAGCAAGACCTAAACCCCTATATTCCCCCTAAAGTTGGGCAGGTAATGCTAGCGATTGGGGTTAAGTTTACCTCGTTTAAAATTGTCGAGTCTTTTGTTCTCTTGGTTGCCACCTTTGGCGATGGTCAATTTGCACTTGATGTCATTGGTATCTCCACCTTAATTTCACCCCCTGTGATTCCAGGGATAGACCCTAGCGAACTCCCACCACCAATCGCCCAAATTCGTCTGGCGATTCTGGCTCGTTTTGTTCCCGCCGAAGGAACGCTGAAGGTTGATGGCAAAATTTTGCCTGACTCTTACCTGTTTGAGCGTAACTGCCAAATCAGTGGAGGATTTGCCTTCTACAGTTGGTTTAATGGCGAACACGAAGGAGATTTCGTCTTAACGGTGGGTGGCTATCATCCCCGCTTTGTGATTCCTCCCCACTATCCCAAAGTTGATCCACTCAGCCTCAACTGGCGCATTAATAATGAGTTAAGCCTTAAAGGGAATGTCTACTTTGCCCTTACAGCCTCAGCCATTATGGCAGGGGGAAGGCTAGAAGCCGTTTGGCAATCTGGCAACCTTAAAGCCTGGTTTATTGCCAATGCCCATTTTATTGTTGCCTGGAAACCCTATGCTTATGATGCTCAAATCAGTGTCAATCTTGGTGCATCCTATACGTTCGATGAAAAAATATTCGGTATTCGCGTTCGCAAAACATTCTCTTTTGATTTAGGAGCAAAATTACACATTTGGGGGCCAGAGTTTTCAGGAACCGCTACGATTGACCTGAAAATTACGTCCTTTACTATCGCCTTTGGTAGCCGCTCCCAAAAGAAACCAGATCCTATCAGTTGGTCAGAATTTAAAAAATCTTTCTTACCTGCTGACAATCAGATTTGTACAATTGCTGTTGAAAGCGGACTGCGCCGCAAAGTAGAAGTAGAAAAAGAGGAAATTTTTATCGTTAATCCGAAAGAATTTATCCTCACTACGAGTTCTGTTATTCCAGTTAAAAGCCATCAAGGTTTTCAGGCTGAAACGATTACTCTATCTAAAGTTACACCTGCTACTAGTAATTTTGGCATTGCGCCAATGAATGTCAGCAACGATAGATTGACTAAATCAGAGTATAGTATTTATATTACAAAAAATGGTCAAAAGTTATCACAAGAAGAATCAAAGTTAAAATTCGTTTTTATTCCTATTGTCAAAAATATTCCTTCAGGTTTGTGGTCTGAATCGAATACCAACGATCCCAATCGAAAGGGATTTATCGAAAATGTCTTGTCTGGATATACGATTAAGTCTGCCAATCCTCCAACTCCTGGAGCAACTCAATCTATTGACCAAGATAAATTAGATTATGGTGTGAAAACTGTCAATTTTACTTCGCAATGGCAGTTATTTTCTACTTTTACCAAAAACCCAGAAGATGACGAAAATAATGAACAGATAGGAATTAAAAATACAATCTTATCTAAATCAAATAATAGAGACAGCTTGCTTCAGAGTTTAGACCTATCAGATATCGTAATTGATTTAGATGATTTTAAAACTAATGAAGGAGTTAAGCAAGCATTTGTGATTCCTCCTCAACTTATCGCATCGATAGCCTAGTCTTTAATTTTTAAGTGAAGAAATATATATGAACACCACTAGCACAACAGCCAAGAGACAAATTCAATTTATTCAAAATTATCAGACAAATCTAGACTCTGGAACGTATGAAATTAAAATTACGCAAAATATTATAATCGGTAATCAACAGACAGATAATTTATATTCACAACTCACCTTTGTCGTCCAAGGAAATCGCTTTGAGCTAAAACCTCAAGATATTCATGCTGTTTTTCCCCCAGAAAATAGCCTTGGCGATCATTCCCATGTTCTTCCTCATGTTGTTTTAAAAAGCAGCACTTTGCCCTGGGAAAGACTAGTATATCCAAATGCTCCTCAAGACGTTCCCTGGTTAGCACTTATTCTCCTTCATGATGATGAGAAGCTACTAAGAACGATTGATAAACAGGACTTTTTCAATCAAGAAACAGGGATGACTGAAAACAGTAAAAAACAAGAATTATGGCAGCATCTTTCTAATCAAGATATTGGCTGGATTAAACTTATAGAAAATAGTGATGAAGCAATTATAGTTGAAAAAAATTATAGGCAATCACAAATACTTAAAGGTGAATTTGCTGCATTTGATAGACAAATTGAAGCAATTTTAGCGCAATCTGGAAATATTAAAACTGTTACCATTGAAAAGTTAGAGCAACCTTCAACAGGTCTCATTAAATGGCCAGGAATAACTCTAGAGGTTGGACAGCACAAAAGCGATAAAGTATCAATTATTGATGTGCCCAAAATTTGTCTCACACAGATATTACCTACGACAGAAGATTTGAAATGTTTAGCTCATGTGCGTCAAGTAGTTCCCGAGGTTTGTCTACTTTCTCTGAACAATATACAAGAGTTACCACAAACAGGCAAATCAAAGATTATATTAGCAGAATATAACGAATTATATCATATTCTTGCTTTTGATGATGCAGGAGCGTTAGTGATTAATCAGAAATATCAGCCTAATGACTCGCTTAAAAAAGAATTAGAAACAATCAAAAATTTAGCTAATGAAGATGAGAAAGTAAAAAAATTGCATGAAATTATCGAGAAAATTGAATCTAATATAGGACAAAAAATAATAAATGAACCTTTATCCATTATCGTTGGAAATCGATTGCCCAAGAAAGGTGGTGTTAGCACCGCTTATTTAGTTTCCTTAGAAAATAGATTTACAACAATACAAATTAACGATCAAGATGCCAAAAATGAAAATTATATTCGTCTAGTGGTTCTCAAAAGCTGGAGCTTTTCTTGTTCTGACCCTGAACAAAGTTTTATGGGATTATTGAAAAATCTCAAAAAAGATACCCTACAATTGCCACACTCTAATAATCCTGATGCTGATAAATATCTAACTAAAGGATATGTTCCTATACATCATTACCTCCGACAAGGTGGCAATACCATTTCCTGGTATCATAGCCCCCTACTGCCAGGGGAAAATCCAACAGATATAAATTTATCTAAACTTTCCATTCGCTGTGCAGACCAGCTTATTGCTTACAATTCTGAAAATGGCTTATTTGATATCTCCTATGCAGCAGCCTGGCAGCTTGGACAACTGTTAGCTTTACAAGATAAAAAATTAGCAACCAATCTCTTTAACTGGAAACGCGCTAACGCTCAAAAATTAGCCAAAGATAACCAACAGTCACTTTATCCTCATCTTTTCCCTGGTAATACTCAAGGTTCTAGCGATAGCCTTGATTTTCCTGAAGATGTGAACATCTGGTTTAAGCAACTGGGACTGTTATCTGGTATTCCCTTTAATTACCTAGTTCCCGATGAACGGATGCTACCCCCTGAATCCATTCGTTTCTTTTGGTTAGATTGGTTTTGGGTAGAGTCTTTGTTAGATGGAGCCTTTAGCATTGGGCGTGTACATGAATCTAACACCCAGCTAGATACTTTCCCTAGTCAAGTCAAGCAAATCACTGGCTTTCTCATGCGTTCTGAAGTAGTAGCAGGTTGGCCTGATTTACAAATAGATGCTTCTAATGCTTGTATAAAGAATGATCGCCCTATGGAAGAAATTGAGAAGTTAAAGGTTTTACGTCACGATCGCCTTTCAGAAGACGTATTAATTTGTCTGTTTGACGGCGAAATCAACACTGTTGATATTTCCCTCAAGCCAGAGGGCCTACATTTTGGTTTTAATCATAAAAATCAAAAGCTGTGGCGTGAGTTGAGATATCCAGAAAATGGGGAAGAACATAGTGAATGGAAAGTTGAGCCTATTCCTTGGAAAGAAGAGAGCAAGAGAGTTGTCAACATTAACGATTTAATTAATAAAATTAA
Organism: Tolypothrix sp. FACHB-123; assembly: GCF_014697075.1. Taxonomy (GTDB): domain Bacteria; phylum Cyanobacteriota; class Cyanobacteriia; order Cyanobacteriales; family Nostocaceae; genus Aulosira. The sequence goes on from NZ_JACJRE010000039.1 coordinate 17,534, forward strand.
GAAAACTTTAGAGGAAAAGCAACAAAAATCGGAACCGTTCACCTCAGCTCAATTCGCCTTACAGATGGTTCAAGGTGCGGAGAAAGTTAGATTTTCCAGATAAAAACTTGTTGTTTCACCTGACTTTTCATGTGATGTGAAAAATTTTGTTTAGCGATCGCCTCCGATAGAGAGGAGCATCGTCGCTCGTTTTTATCGGACTTCAGAAAATCCCGTTGCTTCCACCCAAAGTATAATATGTTGCATTAGTCTTTCATCTCAGTCGCCAGCACCCTCAACACCTTCTCCTCCAACTGAGTCAAATAAGCCCGCTTCAGCTTCCCCAACGACTCCAAAAACTTCTGCACGGATTCCTCCAGCCCACTGGAGTACACCCGTGAAATGCGATCGCATATTTCCTGCACCTGCTGACAGTCCTCCGCTAGGTATTCATAAGGCTTGAGATGCTTCAGCCCAACCGTCAGTTCGTCATCCCAAGTCCTCACGGCGCAACTGAAGTCATTCACTTGAGTGACAATTGCCCAGCAACCGCCTTTGCCCCTGAGTTCGGGATTGTCCTTTGCTAAGATTTGGCAGACTTCACCCAATTGGTAGGTGTTGGGTATTTGGGTGCGTTCCATGATGCGCTGCACTATATCTTTGACGATTTTTCCAGTTGGCACTTTACCGCCAGCTTTCTGTACTGCTTGTTGCCACACTTCCTGTTGCTGCTGGGGTTCTAGCTTAGTGAGTGGGCGAATTTGTCCTTCTGCTGTTGGTAATTTGTGATCAAATTGATCACATTTTTCAACCAAGTTATCAAAAACAACAGCTGCATCCATTAGAAGATAAGACTGGCGGCGACTATGCCCAAATCTATCGCGGCAATACTCCTCAAATGTGCGGTGCGTTGAACGGTAAAGTCTGCGATCGCGCAATTCTGCCAATGCCTTACCTGCCTCAAAAAATGCCCTCTCGACTTTTCGCTCCAGGTGCAAGCGGTAAGCGTAGCCATGCCGTCAGGCTTATCGCTTTGTTCTTCTGGAGTTAATTCTGGAACTTCAACAGCAGGAACATCGATGGTTACTAAATCCTGATTGTCCTGGGGAGAGCTATTTTGTGGGTTAACTGTTGGTTGTAAGTCACTGGATGTAGAGGTGGCTTTTTTGCGCTTACGGGGTGGGGTGTTCACGAGACTACCTCTCTCAGTAGAACACTATTTCCTTACCATTAATTTTATTGCACTCATGGTTGCACTCCAAACTCAACACCCAAAACCTGCTCAATTCTTCTCAGGGTAGCGATTGGCAGTACTTTAATACGCTCTTGCTCAATTGCATACCAGTTAGCAACAGAAATATCAGCTTCAGCCGCCAGTTGAGTAATAGTACGACCTGACTCATGTCTTGCATCCCGGATGCGTTGCCCCAACTCAGGAACCTCTATTTCCCAGCCTACTTTCATTAACAGTTGATTTTGTTTCATAGAACGTCTCCTTTATACAATGCTTTAGAGCAATATTATTCTTATAACATTACACATATATTGATATACCTATAATGTTATTATAGGACTGTCGATATAAAGAAAGCACCCGGACTGCGAATCTTGAGTGCTTCCTATTCCAGAAGGAATCTCTTAATCATGACATATACAACTTATAGCCATCAACAGCTACGCCTGAAATCCATAGCTCGGCTCAAGCAAATCTATTGTGAAGTCGGCTGCACAGTTGAGGTATTTGACAAGCGGTGCAAGGATGCTTGGATGAATGCCATCGCTGAGTATCAAGCAATCAGGGTTGAGACAGCCGTTGATGCTGCTCCCGACGAACAAGCACTCGCTCAAGCCGAACTCGACCAATACATTGCAGACCAAGCAGAAACCATAGCCCCACAACTGACCACAGTAGAAATCAACTGCTACCACTACGAAATCTACGCGCTCAAGCAACTGGTCGCTTACATCACCTACGACTATGACGAGTTTGTCACCCAACCGTGGGTAGTTATGGTCAATGGTGAAGAGATTTTCCGCCACCAAACCCAAGCCCAATGCTATCGGTACATCCAATGGCATCATCAAGTTAAGTCGGAAGTAGTAAGTCGGAAGTCGGAAGTGGAAAAATGCTCTGAAGATAAAGTTGAAACTTCGCAGATAGAAGACGCAAGTAAATTACCTCCGACTTCCGACTTCCGATTTCTGACTTCTTCAGTTGATGGAACACTCAACCCACAAAGTGAAACTGAAGTACCGGAAGTCCCAACAATTTTAGAAATCTCGTTTTATGACCAAGAGGCATTTGTTGGTGACTTACTCGTAGCCAGCATTAGCTACGACCACGGCAACTACCAGAATTTGTACTGGCGGGTAACGATTAACGGACAAGAGATTTTCCGAGACATCAGTCCTGCTAGATGTCACAGCTATATCAAACAGCAGTACCAGCAAGGCAAACTTCCACTGCAAGAGCAGTTAGAACCGGAAGAACCTTGGGTTACCGATAACGAAATCATGGCTGAGATTTTTACTGCGTGTGAAACCTATGGGTTTGAAATGCTCGACGATGGCATTTACCAGAATGATGTAAAGCTCGGTGAAGTCGGATTCACTGATGGTTGCTGGTGGGTAGTACGCGCAGCAAAGGACAATCAACGTATTCCATGTAACTCGGCAGCAGATGCAGTGCATTTGTTGTCAGAAAACACAGCTGATGAATTTTTGGGATATCGACTACTTGAACACCTCAGCCCTAAAGAATGGCGATCGCTTCTTTCTGGCACAGCCCAAGGTCAAAAATTGGTAACAGCCTAAAACCAACTGTGAGCAGCAATTTTCACTGCTGCTCACTTCAATTTATTTTCCGATACCAGACAGCGTAGCTCAAGTTCGCAGATGTGTCTTGTTGGCATAGCAGACGCACTACTAAGAGAAGTTTCTGCTAATACTTTTCAAATTTATTAACTATTACCAGAGCAATTTTATGACACCAGTATTTACATTTGAACTGGCTCAACAGTTGCACAACAGTAACCAGATTATAGATTTTGACTGGGCTTGGTCAGTGCTTGGATATAGCACTAAGAGTAATGCTAAAAGAATGTTAACTTCATACTTTGAACGAAATTTCGATTATTTCGTACAACTTCCAGAGCAATCGCTCTTAGCTCTGCCCTATGAGGTTTTCATCACTTCTGATGAAAACTCCAAAGCAGGTAGACCAGTAGAAAAGATTTATTTGACGCTGGAATGTTTTAAAGAAATGGGAATGCTGTCTAAGAGTGAACAAGGTAGACAGATCCGCAAATACTTTCTCCAATGCGAAGTGATTGCCAAAGAATCAATAAAGCTAATTCCTCAACTACAAAAAAGAATTCAAGAACTAGAACAAAATTTCGCCCAACTCCAAGCCCAAATCCAAAACCTCCTACCCCCATCTGCTGACTTCATACCCCCAGGCTGGAATGAGGAAGTATGGCGAAAGCTCCCCCCACAGGACAAACGTCATTTTCGCTTTTTATACCGTCGTCGTGGCTTTCGTCCTTCAGGGCAAGGCACAAATGAGCAACTGGCATTACCTCCTGTGACTACTGAGCAACTGAAGCAACGACAACGGACGGAATTTGAGCAGATCGTCGGTGAGTCATCAGCCCAGGAGAAACAACAGTTAGAAACAGCAAAACAACAAGCACTAAAACAACTTTGGTCACAAGGAGAAGAAGATGATACAGATGTCCCTTTTTAATGAACTAACCCCAGTTTTACCAGTCACTTATTACCCAGAGTTCCTCAGCCAAGAAGAAGCTGGCGTGTTATACCAACACTGCCTAAAACTGCAATGGCAGCAGAATCAAATCAAAATGGTGGGTAAAACTTTACTTGTGCCTCGGCTGGAATGCATCTACGGTGACGAAGGTTGTGAGTATTTGTATTCCAAAAGCGTGCTACTGAAACCACTGCCTTGGACTTCATTACTGGCCGAGTTGAGGGATAGGATTACTGCTCTGGCTGGCTACAAATTCAACATAGTCATCGGCAATCAATACAGAAGTGGCCAGGATTCGATAGGTTGGCACGCTGACAATGAGCAATCGATGGGGCATAATCCAGCGATCGCATCTATCAGTTTAGGTGCGGAGCGGAAGTTTCAAATCAAGCCCATCAAAGGAAAGCCGACTGATTTCTGGCTGGAGCATGGGAGTTTGCTGATCATGCAACCAGGTTGTCAGTCCACGCACCTGCATCAAGTTCCGAAGACCAAGAAATTGGTTAGTACGCGAATTAACTTAACTTTTCGTCCGCATGTGGGAGGTAGAAAATGAATAGCTTCACCTCCGCAGTACTTGGAGAAATACACACTCCCGTCAATATTCTCTCTGAATTTCTCGCGACTTTTAACCGTCGCCAGAAGTGTAAAGCCGCAATACTATCTTGGCTGGATGGTAAGCACTACTATGGGCACGAATGGGTCAGAATCACATTTGAGAAGTTGGCTGATATTTTGGGTTACTGTCGGGAAACCATCAGCCGTCATATGAAGGAGTTAGTTTTCGATGACTTAATCAAGGAACAGGCTGCTCAAAAATTTCCCAAGGATACTGCTTGCGAGTATCAATTGAATCGGGAAAAACTTACGCAATTACTCGATTCTCAACGATGCGAAAAAATTGACACAGATGTGCCAGATATTTCGACAAGATGTGCGAATAATCAGCCAACATTTGAAACTACTTTAAACCTTTTAAAAAACAACAACACTGCTGTTGAGGAAAAAAAGGATGAAGGGGTAAAACAAAGCTTATATGAGCCAGTTCAAGCAGCCCCAGAACCAGAGAAACCCCAGACTACTCACTTCGTTGATGAAATTGAACAAGATGACTCAACGAGTGAGATAGACCCTCATGAGGACGAGTTTTCCGAGCCAGAAGTCAAAGTCGGTTCAAGTATGGATAAGCCCACCAAGCAGGAGATTGCAGAGATTTGTAACGAGTTGCGGCGACTGCGGATTAACCCAGAGCCATGTTTGGGGGTGGTGAAGAAATATTGGGCGAATGTGCCTGGGGCGATCGCATATCTCAAAGAAGCACTCCAAACTTGGCAATCAGTCAACTCACCCACTGGCGTGTTTATCACTGCTTGTAAAGAAGGCAAGAAACCTCAAAATACAGCGACGGCAGACGTAATTGCTTGGTATGAATGGGCAAAACAAAAAAGGATAGTTGCAGCAATGTCTGGTAAGGTTGTCTATACACCTTCGGGTGAGCCTGTGGATTTGCAACAGATGATGCGACAGTATCCCTGTGAATACACTTAGGTGGACAAGAAAATTTAACGATCGCAGGCTTTGGCAAGTTCATGCTAATCTTGATCGATCGATTGCAAGGTAGACAATGCCATGATCATAGCAGGCGATCTCCCCTCCTCCCTGCGATCTCCTTCGTCGGCTCTAATGTGCGATCGCATTCTTGAGTTGATGCAGAGTGCGTTAGGCGTTGAGAGATGGGTTGATGCGTTCCCAGAATAAGGGTTGAGGGAGGTATGGTAGTTGTGAAAAGAACGATCCTACAAGAGCGGCGATCGCACTGATCAAGAACCACGATCGCACCGTCAACTCAATAGCGATCGCTGGACTTTAGTGATTTGCCGTGAAATCTGATCGCCCGTCTTTTCATCCAACTGCTGCTCGGTGAATAATAAGGTGGGCATTGTCGATGCGATCGCCTCTATCATTAAAAAAGCGATCGCATCGACAGATGGCTTTAGAAAGTAAAGGTAGTACGCACTACTCCCACATATATATTTGGGTTACTGCTGTTACCTTCAGGATTTAAGAGGGTGATGAATCCTGGGGTAATAGCAATGTTGTCATTGAGCTTATATCTATAAAAGGCCTCTAAATGATAAGTGACATCATCGTCTTGGCGACGATTAGTATTACTAACATATTCATTGCTAGCTGCGTAAGGCGGTACACCAAACACAAAACCTGCAAAATTGCCTTTCTTTCCTAAGTCAGGAAAGCCTAACTGAACCGCCCAGTTCCAAATCTCTGCATCACTTCTAGCGACGGCTGTATTTTCAGCTTTAGCATTGGTATAGCCGCCCCAAGCTGTGATAGTAAACTGAGGACTGAATTTATAATTGGCAGTCACACTATAGTTATTGATGGAAGTTCGCGCACCGTTGAATGGGTTGTTGGCAAAACCAGTACCAGTGCTACCTGTAACTCCACTACCATCGGTGTAATAAGCGTTGACATAGGTAAAAGCCAAGCTTAATTGTGAGGCTGGCTGAAAAGTAATTTGCCCTAATGCAGAGTACGTACCATTAAACATACCTCTACCATTACTGGGGTCATTACCAACACCAGATGGCACAACGTAGCCAGCCGTTAGGGTCAAAGCTTTATTAAACTGATGACTAATGATAATACCAGGCCCTTCTGCTGCTCGATAAATTGGGTTATAGCGCCCAAAGCGAGATAGGGCACCTGAACCACTAGAATCGAAGTTGCGGCTGAGAGGAGGTACTTCATCAATGTATTCCAAGCCTTCTGTGGCTATGCTGGCTATTGTGGAGTTACCTATGGGGAAACGGTAAAACAAAGCTGAGACGCTGACATTGTTGGATTCATTACCATCAAACCCTAAACGAGTTTGGTTAGTACCAGTTACAGCACTATTGAACGAGGTGATGTTTCTCCCTTGTAACCTCACTCTCAGGCGGTCTTTACCAGTGAAGCTAGTATCAAAGTTCAATCGGACGCGATCGGCAAAAATTGCATTTTCTTCCAGTTTTGGTCTGCTACTACCACGATTTTGGGCATCGGTATTGATTGCTCTATCGGAGCCAAACACACTAGCCAAAGCAAAAATCGCTTCTCCTCGCAGTTTTGTAGTTGTGGCAAATTGCTGTGATTCTATAGTCGCAGTACGAGCTTCTAGAGTATCGACTCGACCCCGCAGAGTTTGTAACTCTGCTGTATATTCTTCTTGCAGCTTTTGTAATGTTATTAGGTCTTCTTTATTGACTAAATCGGCTGTACCGCTAGCGATTAGTTGATTTATCTGATTTAAACAAGCATTCAAACCAGCAGCAAACTCATAACGAGTCAAAGCACGATTCCCTCGATAGGTTTGGTTGGGATAGCCTGCAATACAGCCATATCGCTCAACCAAAGATTGCAATGCGCCAAAAGCCCAATCTGTAGCCTGAACATCAGAAAGCTGGGAAACTGAGGTTACTTGTCCCATATCCTCAGGGTTACTGAAACTGGATGCTTGATTGACAAGTACTTCAGATGCTATTGCTGGTACTGCAAGCATTAATAAGTCTAAAATCACTGGGCTAAATAACAAAGAATGCCACCAAAACTTATGCACGGATTTAACCTCACACCTGGTAGGGATTAGTGAAAAATAATCTTCAATTGTCTGGTAATTGCACCTTTCTAGAAGTTGGCAAGATTAACTTACTAACTAATGTCAGTTGGAAATTAAGGTTTCAATTCCCAGGAATTCCAAGAATTAAATGTTAGGTAGTAAAAAAGTCAATCTTTAGGCAGAAGGTTTTGCTAAATCGACTTTAACAGTATCAAAGCATAATTAAGTAACACAATCCAGAGATTATCTAAAAACCAAAATAATTGTTATTTGTTTACCTATTCTTAATTAGATATATATTTTTGGTTAAAGTATCTCTGATTTTACACGGACAAAAATAATGTTAATATTCAGTTTGAAACATTATTATTTAGTGAAGAACATAAATTAAATGTTAAAACTATTTGACAAAAAAGAAAAAATATTTGTAGCAATCCTGTTTTATCTGTTTTTATCTGTGAAAAATATTGGTTTTTGCTGTTGACTGTTGACTGTTGATTGTCAACAAACCTACATGTAATATTTCATAAATCCTAAACGGATTGCTATTTAAAGAAAACACATTTCTTGGAATGATAATAATTTAAGTTTTATTTAATTAATTTTTAACCAAGCAATGTAGCAGTAGAGATACATGAAAAAATCTCTATTATATTGATATATATTTATGATGAACTCATTCATTAGACTGATAATTAAACAAAAAAACTATAAATTATCCTTGGCTTAATTGATTCTTAAACAAACAAGATTATTAAATTTAAGTTAGAGAGATTTAACTGTCAAAAAATGACAAGTAAAGTGGCAATCGAAGTTAGTAAACTCTCGAAGAGTTTCAAGGGTAAAATAGCGCTTAAAAACGTAAGCTGCACAATTAATGACGGGGAAATGGTTGCCCTTATCGGTGCATCTGGTTCCGGAAAATCTACGCTCTTACGGCACATGAATGGCTTGCATCTTGGAGATGTGGGCACAGTTTATACTTTTGGCACTGTTCTCCAAAGTAAGGGTAAATTACACTCTAGAATTAGAATCTTACGCAGCCAAATCGGCTGTATTTTTCAACAGTTTAACTTGGTAAATCGGCTGACAGTTATTGAAAATGTTCTCGTTGGTAACTTAGCAAAATTATCTATTTTGCGCTCAATACTACATTTATTTACCAAAGAAGAAAAATTTCAAGCTCTGGCGGCACTAGAAAGAGTTGGGATTCTAGAACAAGCTTACAAACGCGCCTCTATGCTTTCTGGAGGACAGCAACAACGAGTGGCGATCGCGCGTTGTTTAGTACAAAGAGCGAAAATCATCCTTGCAGACGAACCAATTGCTTCGCTAGATCCTGAATCGGCGCGGAAAGTCATGGAATTACTTGTGCAATTGAATCGCCAAAGCGGAATTACGGTAGTTGTTTCCCTACACCAAATTCAGATGGTGCGACGTTATTTTGAGCGAGCGATCGCGCTGAGAGATGGCGAAGTCATGTTTGATGGCGCAACTATAGAATTAGATGACAAAAAACTCAATGAAATTTACGGTACAGCCGCAGAAGAACTCGTCATGCGAGGACATGGTGAACTACTCGTATAATTCTCATCAATTCTTGTATCACTTAATACTCAAAAATCGTTAATCCTGCATCACAAGTTTGCATATTTACGGCATTGAGGTTCAAAAATTTAGTTCCCTAAGCAATAAAACATGAAAAGAAGATTATTTATTGAAAATTCTGCTTTATTTGGGGCATCTTTACTAGGTACTAAAACTATTTATGCAATTGCTAACAATTGGATTGAACCAGTACAAGCTGCATCAATTAAAGAATTAAATTTTGGCATTATTTCTACAGAATCCCAAGCTAATCAAAAGCCTTTATGGGAACCTTTTATTGCAGCTTTGTCCAAATCAATTGGCATTCCTGTGAGAGCTTTTTATGCTACTCAATATGCAGGTGTAATTGAAGCCATGCGTTTTGGTAAAGTACATATAGCTTGGTATGGTGGTAAATCTTATATCGAAGCTGCCAGAATTGCTAATGCAGAAGCATTTGCTCAGACTGTGGCTATTGATGGTAAAAAAGGCTATTACTCACATCTAATCGCTAATAGAAATAATTCCATCACTACTACAGCTAAAAGACAAGGTGGCGATAAATATGTACTTCAGAACGCTGCTAAACTGACATTTGCTTTCAATGAACCTAATTCGACCTCCGGCTTTTTAGTACCAAGTTACTATATTTTTGCAAAAAACAAAGTTGATCCCAAAAAAGCGTTTAAGCGTTTAGTTTTCTCTGGTAGCCACGAAGCCACAGCATTAGCAGTTGCTAATAACCAAGTAGATGTAGCTACAAATAATAACGAGTCTTTAGAAAGATTAGAAAAAACTAATCCAGCAGCACGTAAAAAAATTGAAATCATCTGGACATCACCAATTATTCCTAGCGATCCTATTGCCTATCGTAAAGACTTACCAGAAGATATCAAGAAAAAATTGCGTAATTTCTTCTACAGTTTTAAAGATAAAAGAATCCTTGAACCTTTACAGTGGTCGGCTTTAGTTCCTGCTAATGATAAAACTTGGAACCCGATCCGGGAATTAGATCTTGCTAAACAGGTTTTAGAATTGCAATCTAAACCTAATCTGAGTAGTTCCGAGCAACAAAAACTGAACAACTTAAATAATCAATTGCGCGCATTACAAAAACGTTAATTTTAGTTGTTAATAGTTGATGTTTGACGGCTAATGTTTGAATATTAGCAAGTGAAATAGTTCCTGTATCGCATCAGATATTGTTCAAAAAAACATTTTTATTACATAAAAGAATCAAGATATGCACAGAAGATTATTTATTCAGCAGGCTTCTTTGTTTACTTTAACTTTGGCAAGTGCCAAAATACTTTCAGCTTGTAGTTCTACTAATGCTGATAATAGTAATTCAGCTAGTAATTCCGCGATTAAAGAAATTAACTTTGGTGTACTGTCTACAGAATCCCAAGCTAATCAAAAACCAATTTGGGAACCTTTTGCTGCTGCTATGTCAAAGGAAGTTGGGATTCCTATTAAACCCTTCTATGTCACACAATATGCAGCAGTTATAGAAGCCATGCGCTTCGGTAAAGTTCAAGCAGCTTGGTTAGGTGGTAAATCCTATATTGAAGCCGCAAAAGTTGCTGAAGCAGAAGCTTTTGCTCAAGTTGTTAGTAAAGATGGTACTAGAGGTTACTATTCTCATTTAATTGCTAATAAAGATAATCCTATTACTGCTGCGGCTAAAGCAGTAGGTGGCGATCAATATGTGATTAAAAATGCTGCCAATCTTACCTTTGCTTTTAATGAGCCTAATTCTACTTCTGGGTTTTTAGTTCCCAGCTACTATATTTTTACCAAAAATAATATTGACCCCAAAAAAGCTTTTAAACGCTTAATTTTTGCAGGTAATCATGAAGCTTGTGCTATGGCTGTAGCTAATAAACAGGTAGATGTAGCTACCGTGAGTAATGAAGCATTAAATCGCTTGGAAAAAACTAACCCTACGGCTAGAGAAAAAATTGAAATTATTTGGCAATCACCTTTAATTCCCAGCGATCCGATTGTTTATCGTCAGGATTTACCAGCAGACATCAAGCAGAAATTTCACAACTTCTTCTATAACTATAAAGACGCTAAAGTTTTAGAACCATTTGGAATTTCTGGCTTTGTTAAGGCGGAAGATAAAACTTGGCATACGATTCGAGAACTAGAAATTGCTAAAAAAATTCAAGATACTCAAGCCAAAGAGGATATCAGCGAGCAAGAAAAACAGCAAAAATTAGCAGAACTCAATCAGCAACTTAAAGAGATTCAACTGAATTAGGGAGTTGTTGACGGTTGACAGCAATAATGGGTAATTTATTAGGTGAAAAAAAGTGCGATCGCTAAATCAAAGCATTACTAACATGTCTCCTGCTGTAGTAGCAATGTTAGACAAAGAAGCAAAGCTTGTTAGTATTCAAAGAGTTTTGTTTTTTATTTTAATTGCTGCTGTATTAATTTTTGCCTATCATCAAAGCGAATTGAATTTCCCTGTACTTCTACAACGGGGGGATAATATGGCGGAATATATACGTTCCTATTTTCCCCCAGACTTTAGTGATTGGAAGTATTATTTTTCTGAAACATTAATTACAATATCGATGGGAATTTGGGGGACTTTAATGGCTGCGATCGCAGCTGTTCCTCTTTCAATTTTAGCATCTAATAATATGTGTCCTGTGTGGATTGTCCAACCCACACGCCGTATTTTAGATGCTATGCGTGCTATTAACGAAATTGTTTTTGCACTAATATTTGTAGTTGCTGTAGGCTTAGGCCCATTTGCTGGAGTTTTGGCTTTATTTGTTCATACTACAGGTACTTTAGGCAAGCTATTTTCGGAAGCAGTAGAATCAATAGAACCTGGCCCAGTTGAAGGTATTAGAGCCACAGGTGCAAATCAACTTCAAGAAGTAATTTATGGCGTAATTCCCCAAGTTATGCCTTTGTGGACTTCTTTTACCCTTTACAGATTTGAATCAAATGTGCGTTCTGCTTCTGTGTTAGGAATTGTCGGCGCTGGTGGTATTGGTGTTTCTCTATATCAAAGCTTTGGCGCATTTGAATATCAAAAAGTTTGTGCAATTCTCATTATTTTAATTGTTGCCACTGGCACAATTGATGTAGTCTCTGCAAAAGTTAGGGAATGGTTAGTTTAGTTGACGGTTGACGGTTGACTGTTGACTGGTGGCTGTTAAATGTTATTGGATTTGCGTTTAAGGGAGTTGAGATAGGCGTTTAATTTTATCTATTTGTTGTTGGGTTAAAAGTTTGCGCTTACAAGCTAACCTTAGCCAGTGTCTTGTCTCGTTTAAAGAACCTCTAGCAATTTTTATGAATCTTTGATTATCCTGTAAATTATAACGACCATTTCCTTCAGCGATATTAGCACCTATACTATCAGCTGACTTAACAATCTGTTTGCCAATTGTATCTTTTGCAAAGTAATCCCATTTCTCTATAATAAACCAAATTTCATTTGCGAGATTTTCGGATAATTGCTAAACTCGCAAATTCTGAAAAGTTTCCATAATTGTTGATGGTTGATGGTTGACGGTTGACAGTTAACTGCTAAACTAACTCAACAAGTCTTTACCGTCACCAGTCACCAGTCATCAGTCATCAGTCATCAGTCATCAGTCAACAAATAAATCATTTTCAAAAAACAATTCCATGCGATCGCCTCGCAGTCGAGTTACACCATATTCAATTACATTACCTGCTTGATCAACGTTTACTGATTCAGCTAAAAGAATGGGTTGATTGAGGGGTAGATGCAGCCATTTTGCATCTTGTGGCTGAACTAAACGAGCAGAAACGCAGGTACTTCTACGAATATGATCGCATCCATATATCTGTTGTAAAAGCTGAGAAATTGATTGTTGTTCTTGCAAAATTTTGATATTTTTTGGCTCTAAAAAATCAGGAAATCGCTTCAGTGGAAAATATCCCGTTCCTACACTAATGGGTTCTTCATTTGCAAAACCTAAACGTTCAATTAATGCTACAGGTTCACCATAATTAATCTCTAATCCTTTTGCGATCGCATCATCCGCAGGTACTTCTAATATACGCAATAATTGAAACCTCGCTTGCCAACCCTGCGCTTTTAAGGTTTGGTTGTAACGCACACGCTTACCAATCGCATAGCGGATAGTTTTAGCGGCGACAAAAGTCCCTCTTCCTCTATCAACTCGTAATAATCCCTCATTTTTTAAGAGTGCGATCGCTTGTCTAAGAGTATGGCGATTAACTGCAAACTGTTCCGCTAACTTGGTTTCTGTTGGTAGTTGTTCACCAACTTGATAAACCCCTTGATGAATATTTTGTCTGATTTGGTCAGCAATTTGAATATATACAGGCATTTTTTTTGTTGATGGTTGACGGTTGACTGTTGACTGTTGACTGTTGACTGATGACGGTTGACTGTTAACGAATTTTTCCTAATAGATTGTCAAGTTGTCGGAATTGCGTTAATGTACTTTCATCTAGATGTCTAGACAAGTTAAGAATAGTTTAAAACAAAATACCCTAAACCAACCCTATGCCTACTGTGAGCGAGCGACAAGCATGGATGGCAACATTAGCGAAGGCTGAGTTAGAGATATTAGAAAAATTGGTCAATAAGTTAGATAATTTGCCCAAATATAGCTTTTTACGCTCTCCAGAGATTGGACTGGCGATGGTGCGGGGACGTGCTGGCGGTACAGGGGAGGCGTTTAATTTAGGCGAAATCACCATGACTCGCTGCGTTGTGCAATTAGAGAACCTAGAAGAAGCGATCGCAGGATTTGGATATATAGCAGGGCGATCGCACCGCCATGCAGAATTAGCAGCCTTATGTGATGCATTACTACAAACTCCACATTGGCGCGATCGCATTCAAGCTGAAGTCATTCAACCCTTGCAAATAGAATACCAGCAGCAGCAGGAACTTCAACAACGCCAAACAGAAGCGACAAAGGTTAATTTCTTCACAATGGTGAGAGGGGAATAAATGATGACGGTTGACTGCGCCGCACTGAGCTTGTCGAAGTGTTGACTGATGACTGATGACAGTTAATAAATGACAAATGAAAAATGACTAAAGTTACACAATTACCAGGGTTACAAGATTCGATTCATGATGCACAAAGGACGTTTCGGGCGTTGTTGGATGCTCATGCACGACCAGGGATAGCTTATCAGATAACAGCGCAAATGAGTGTACCTGCGGGTTTAACGGCTGCTTGTGGGGCTGCTTGTTTAACTTTGTTGGATTTGGATGTTGTGGTATGGTTACAACCGAGTTTTGATGCTCAAGTTAAAGCTTGGTTGTTGTTCCATAGTGGCTGTCGCTTTACGCAGTACCCAGAGGAAGCTGACTTTGCTTTAATTCAAGATTTAGCAGTGTTACCAGAATTACCTATTTTTAATTGGGGAACGGCAGAAAAACCAGAAGCTTCAACAACATTATTAGTACAGGTAGAAAGTTTTGAAATGGGAGAACCTGTAATTTTGACAGGGCCGGGAATTTTAGAAGAACGTGTTATTGCACCTACAATTCCTCATGATTTCTGGAATTTCTGGAGACAGAATCATCAAGCCTATCCACAAGGTGTAGACATATTTTTATTTACAGAAAATGCAGTAATGGGACTACCTAGAACTAGTAATTCAAAATGAAAGAAATGTGACATGGTTTCTAGAAACTGTAAATAAAGCAAACTCTTTAAATTATTACAAATGACCAATGACCAATGACAGCCCTTACAAGTTAGCTTTAATTGCACCAACATACTTATGAATATTGATATTCGTATTGCGAACCGAGAAGATTTACCTCTCTTAAATCAGTTATATGCTGACATGGATGGTCAGCCACCTATACCTAAAGATGATTTAGAAAAAATATTTGCAGAAATCACACAAATTCCTAATTATCACATTTATATTGCTTATTTAAATGAGCAACCTGTAGGGACTTTTAGCCTTCTTTATGCACCAACAATGATGCATCAGGGATATCACAAATTTGCAGTCCTAGATTCAGTAACGGTTATTTCTTCTATGCGAGGACAAGGAATAGGTAGTCAAATGGTAAAAGCTGCGCTCAAACTTAGTGCTGAAGCTGGATGTTATAAAATGATGCTCTCTTCTAATTTAAAACGCGATCGCGCCCATCAATTCTACCAATCACTAGGCTTCGAGCAACACGGTTGGAGCTTTAAATGCATACTCCAACCAACCCAACATTTCGTATAATCCGCAGTCAACAGTCATCAGTCAACCATCAACAAAAAGTATATGCCATACGTTGCAGTCAAAGGTGGAGAACAGGCGATTCAAAATGCAGAATCGCTTCTGAAAAATAGGCGCAGAGGCGATCCGAAAATTCCTGAATTAACTGTAGACCAAATTGAACAACAGTTAACTCTAGCAGTAGAAAGGGTAATGTGTGAAGGTAGTTTATATGACCGAGAGTTAGCATCTCTAGCGATTAAACAATCTTGGGGTGATTTAGTCGAAGCAGTTTTCTTATTACGCGCCTATCGGACAACACTTCCCCGTTTTTACTACAGCCAACCTTTAGACACCAGCAAAATGCAGATTCAACGCCGCATTTCTGCCATTTTTAAAGATGTTCCAGGAGGGCAAAAGTTAGGCCCTACTTTTGACTATATTCACCGTCTACTAGATTTTAAATTAATAGCAGAAGAACAAATACCACCAGCACCAGAAGCAGAAGCCATTACAGAACCAATTCCTCGTGTAATTGACACCCTAGATCGAGAAGGATTGATGCAACCAGAACAGAGCAGGGGAGCAGAAGAAGAATTTCTTAACCTTCAGTCAACAGTCAACAGTCAACAGTCAACCATCAACAACCAACAACCCTTCGATTTAACTCGCCAACCATTAACCTTTCCATCTGGACGAGATGCAAGACTGCAAAATCTAGCGCGTGCAGATGAGGGTTTTTTGCTATCTCTGGCTTATTCTACACAACGGGGTTATGGCAGAAACCATCCGTTTGCGGGAGAGATTCGCATGGGGGAAGTAGAGGTGGTGATTTGTCCTGAAGAATTGGGATTTGAAATTGCGATCGCAGATATTACTGTCACCGAAGTGCAAATGGTAAATCAATTTAAAGGTAGTAAAGAATTACCTGCACAATTTACCCGTGGTTATGGCCTCACCTTTGGTTATAACGAACGTAAAGCTATGTCAATGGCGTTGGTAGATAGAGCAATGCGCGCTGAAGAATTAGGAGAAACAATTCAAGGGCCAGCGCAAAATGTTGAATTTGTGCTTTTACATTCTGATAATGTGGAAGCTCAAGGTTTTGTGCAACATCTTAAACTTCCACACTACATAGACTTTCAAGCAGAGTTAAATTTAGTACGAAAAATTCGACAGCAACAAGTAAATAATCAATCATCAGATTTAACAGCTATGCCGGAAGAATCACAGGTTTCAGAAAGCCAGGAATTAAACAAGGAAACTTTTCCTGTTAGTCAGGTTTATAGCAGTCCTAAATGATTTGAGAAATATTCGTATGTATGTTTGTTGACAGTCAACAGTTAACAGTCAACAGTCAACAGCCAAAACGATATTTTTTACAACTGAACTAGGATTGCTATAGGTATTTTATTAATCAGTCACAAATTGGTGTAAGTCAGTGACAACAACACAACCTATTCAAACATTGTCGAAAATAAATAATACAAAAATTGCGATTCAAGGAGTAGATGTATTAACTCCTGATGGTTGGGTAAAAGATGCCACAGTTTTAATTGAAGATGGGCAATTTATTAGTATCGATCAGGCACCAAGCCATAATGGATTTTATCTGGTCAATGCTCAAGGTCTCCAAATGTTACCAGGAATTATTGACTTACATGGCGATGCTTTTGAGAGGATGATTTGTCCTCGTCCGGGAGTTAATTTTCCTCTACCAATAGCGATCGCAGATAATGACCGTAACCTCTTAGCATCCGGTATCACTACTTTTTACTGCTCAATTACCGACTCTTACGAACCTGGTTTACGTAGTCGTGATTCTGCTCGTGCTTTAATTGACTTCATTTTAGGGGTAGGTAAACAAGTTTTACACTGCAATCATCGCATTCATATTAGACACGAAGAAGCAAATATAGCCGGACATCAAGAGTTATGTGATTGGATGATATCTGGTAAAGTACATCTTTTATCTATCAACGATCATCTACCACCCCCAGGTAATCAAAAGAGATTTAGCCGCTATATCAATAGTGTGAAGCAGAGATCGTCCATGTCTCTAGAAGAGATTGAAGAATTAATCAATCAGGTAACAGCAAAACGACATGAAGGTGACGCACAAATACAAGAACTGGTGGAATTGGCTCATAAATATAGGATTCCGCTTGCATCCCATGATGATGATAGCCTCGAAAAAGTCTTACTGAGTCAACAGCGCGGAGTTGCGATCGCAGAATTTCCCGCGACTGTAGATTTAGCAGCAAAGTGTCGTGAATATGGTGCAGCCGTTCTCATGGGTGCGCCTAACTTAGTCCGTGGTGGTTCTCACTTAGGTTTAATGAGTGTAGCTGAGGCGGTGAAAAATAACGTTATCGATTGTCTTTGCTCAGATTATCATTATCCTTCTCTGTTTTACGCCCCTTTCAAGCTCCAAGAATTAGGCTTAATGTCATTTGAAAAAGCATGGTCATTAGTTTCTAGCCTACCAGCAGAAGCCGCAGGAATTAGCGATCGCAAAGGCAAAATCGCCCCAGGTTTAGATGCAGATTTCCTCTTGATATCTCCTAATAATTCCTTACCATCTGCAATTACTGCGATTTCATCTGTATACATAGCCGGACAAGAAGTCGCCCGCTACCAAATCCAATAAACACCCAGTCAACCGTCAACCATCAACAGTCAACAGTCAACATTTATCTATGAACCCTACCATCGAAAGTATTATTAACCTATTCACCGAAAAAGGTTCTCAATTGTATGGTGCAGAAGCTGTCAGCCAGCTAGAACACGCCTTGCAATGTGCTAGCCTCGCTGAACAATCAGGTCAAAGCCATGAATTGATTACCGCTTGTTTACTCCATGATTTAGGACATTTAATCCATGATTTAGGCGACGATCCCGCCAGCCAAGGTATAGACGATCGCCACGAACATCGCGCTATACCTTTACTAGGAAAAATGTTTAGTCCAGCAGTCACAGAACCAATTAGGCTTCATGTCACGGCTAAACGTTATCTTTGCTCAATTGATCCTGAATACTGGGATAGTCTCTCAGCTGCTTCCAAACGCAGCTTAGAACTCCAAGGAGGCATATTTTCCCCAGAACAAGCAGAACAATTTATTCAACAACCCTACGCCGAAGATGCAGTACAGCTAAGAATTTACGACGACAAAGCCAAAATCCAAAATCTACCCACACCTGATTTAAACCACTTCACCCAATTTGCGATCGCCTCTCTAAATAAGCTGTCACACATCTAACTTGTCATGGACTGTTAACAGTCATCAGTCAACCGTCAACAATCAAATGAATACTTCTCTCCCATCCCCAGAAACTGGATTTAACTTCGCCTACCTAGACGAACAAACAAAGCGTTCTATTCGCCGCGCCTTGCTGAAAGCCGTGGCGATTCCCGGACATCAAATACCGTTTTCTTCCAGAGAAATGCCCATGTCTTACGGTTGGGGTACTGGTGGGATTCAGGTAACGGCTGCTGTAATTGGTCAAACTGATGTCCTGAAAGTCATCGATCAAGGTGCAGATGACACCACAAACGCTGTGAATATTCGTCGCTTTTTCAAAAAAGTTTGCGGTGTAGAAACAACAGAACACACCCAAGAAGCCACTCTGATTCAGACGCGCCATCGCATACCCGAAACACCACTCAAAGACGGACAGATTTTAGTTTACCAAGTACCAATCCCCGAACCCTTACGCTGGTTAGAACCCTCGTCTGTAGAGACAGGAAAAATGCACGCCTTAGAAGAATATGGGGCAATGTACGTCAAACTTTACGAAGATATCACCACACATGGACACATTGCCACATCCTACGATTATCCCGTAATGGTACATAACCGTTATTTGATGAGTCCTAGCCCCATTCCCCGCTTTGATAATCCCAAAATGAATATGAGTCCCGCATTGCAATTATTTGGTGCAGGGAGAGAAAAACGCATATATGCAATTCCGCCCTACACCAAAGTCAAAAGCCTAGATTTTGAAGACCATCCCTTCACCGTAGAAAAATGGGATAAAGCCTGTGAGTTATGCGGTTCCGCAGAAAGCTATTTAGATGAAGTTGTGATTGATGACCAAGGCGGGCGAATGTGGATTTGTTCAGATACGGATTTTTGTAATAAAAGAAGTGTTGACGGTTGACTGATGACTGATGACTGATGACGGTTGACTGATGACTAATAACAAATGACAAATGACCAATGACAAAACCTCTTTTACAAGTTCATCATCTGAGTAAATCTTATGGTGCGATTAAGGCTTGCGATCGCATCTCGTTTAATCTTTATCCTGGCCAAGTTCTCGGAATTGTGGGTGAATCTGGTTCGGGTAAGTCTACTTTACTGAGTGCGATCGCTAATCACATCACTGTTGACCAAGGTAATGTTACTTATAACAACCGTAATGATGAAGACATAGAAGTTTTTCAACTTGCGGAAGCTAAACGACGGTTATTAATGCGAACTGAATGGGGTTTTGTTCAGCAAAATCCTCGTGATGGGTTGCGAATGCGGGTGAGTGCGGGAGCCAATATCGGTGAACGCCTTCTAGATGTAGGAGTGCGACACTACGGTAATATTCGGGATGAAGCCGCACATTGGCTACGACAAGTAGAAATTGACCCAGTAAGGATAGATGATTTACCAGTGCAATTTTCTGGAGGGATGCAACAAAGATTACAACTAGCTCGTGTGTTGGTGACACGTCCTCGGTTGATTTTGATGGATGAACCGACTGGTGGGTTGGATGTTTCGGTACAAGCGAGGTTATTGGATTTATTGCGATCGCTTGTCCGCAATTTTCGTCTTAGCGTCATTATAGTGACTCACGATATCGGCGTAGTCAGGCTACTAGCGCACAGATTACTAGTCATGCAACAAGGACAAGTTGTGGAATCAGGCTTAACCGATCAAGTACTTGACGATCCACAACATCCTTACACCCAGCTACTAGTCAGCGCAGCTTTAACACCATGATTTGTTGACGGTTGACTGATGACGGTTGACTGTTCTTTATTGGCACTTCTTAACCATGCAATCATTAACTCTTAATCATAGTTCCGTAAACTTTCCTAGCCAAGCACTTTTGCAAGTAGAAAACTTACGCAAAAGTTTTACTTTGCATCAGCAAGGAGGAATGCAACTTTCTGTTTTAGAAGGAGTTTCTTTGACAGTTAATGGGGGAGAATGTATCGCTCTTTCTGGAGCATCTGGTACTGGGAAATCTACATTTATGCGCTGTTTATATGCAAATTATCGCGTTGATAGTGGTTCAGTTTGGGTAAAACATGAACAATACTGGCTTGATTTATGCCAAATCGCACCCCACGAAATTTTAGCAGTTCGCCAGAAAACTATGGGATATGTCAGCCAATTTTTCAGAGTAATTCCTAGAGTACCAGCCTTAGATGTAGCTGCCGAACCACTATTAGAATTAGGCATAAATATAGATATTGCATATAACAAGGTTAAAGAATTATTTCTTCGCCTCAACCTTGCAGAAAGATTATGGCAGCTTTCCCCCACAACTTTTTCTGGTGGCGAAAAACAACGGGTAAATATTGCCAGAGCATTAGTAGTTGATTATCCAATTCTACTACTAGATGAACCAACCTCAGCCCTAGATGCTAGTAATCGTCAGGTAGTGATTGAACTATTACAAGAACGCAAAAATCAAGGCTGTTCCTTAATTGGAATTTTTCACGATGAAGAAGTGCGATCGCAACTCTGCAACCGCGAATTAATTTTTAATAGTTGACGGTTAACAGTTGACGGTTGACGGTTGACAGTTAACAGTTGATTTCTTAACTATCCCAACAAAGCATTTACCATTCCCAGTCATCAGTCATCAGTCATCAGTCACCAGTCATCAGTCACCAGTCATCAGTCACCAGTCATCAGTCACCAGTCACCAGTCACCAGTCACCAGTCACCAGTCAACAAATTATTATGAACGAGCAGATTTACACTAACTATCGTCTGCAACTACCAAATCAAGAAATACTAGGTACTTTAGTAATTAGAGATGGATTGATTGCTGATATTCAACCAGGGGTTGTGAGTCAGGGACAAAATGGTGAGGGAGATTATCTTTTACCTGGATTGATTGAGTTACACACCGACAATCTAGAACGCTGTATGTCTCCTCGTCCCGGTATTCGCTGGCCTTTAGAAGCCGCAGCAGTGTATCACGATCGCGATTTAGCCAGCGCCGGAGTCACAACAGTATGTGATGCGATCGCAATTGGTGATGTAGCAGCTGGTTCTCCGCGCTTAATTAACTATGCACCGATGATTGATGTTGTTTCCCAAGGACAAGCAGCCGGACGCTTTTGTGTGGAACATCGCCTGCATTTACGCTGTGAATTGGCTTATGAACAGGTCTATGAGATTACCGCACAATATATCAATCATCCTCTGTTATCCATGATTTCATTGATGGATCACACCCCAGGACAACGCCAATTTATTCGGTTGGATAAATTTAAAGAATATTACATGGGTAAACATGGTGTGACTGCTGACCAAATGGATGAATTTATTTCAACTCGTCAGCAAAAACAAGAAATATATGCACAAAAAAACCGGACAGCTTTAGTAGAACTTGCCAAAACTCAAGGTATTTCCTTAGCAAGTCATGATGATGCTACTGTGGAACACGTTAAGGAAGCGGTACAAGATGGTGCAGTATTAGCTGAATTTCCCACTACCTTAGAAGCAGCTAAAGCAGCCCACAGCTTAGGATTACAAGTATTAATGGGTGCGCCAAATTTAGTTTTGGGTGGTTCTCATTCTGGTAATGTTTCTGCAATGGAATTGGTATTGCAAAATTTAGTGGATGTGATTTCCTCTGATTACGTTCCCCAAAGCTTATTGCAATCAATTTTTATGATTGCACAGAAAACAGAAAAACCAATTTACGAAGCAATGCAATTATTTACCAGTAACCCAGCCAAAGCCATTAATGTATTTAGCGATCGCGGTAGTTTAGAAATCGGTAAAAGAGCCGATTTTATCACTGTCCATGATGATGGTATCGTACCTCGTTTAACTGCAACTATCTGCCGAGGCGATCGCGTTGCTTAATGCGGGAATGGCGGTAATTTCATTGGATTTATCTTCTACTAGGACTAGCCCTTTCAAGGTGTTGTGTGATGGGCAGATTTGTAGTTTTGTAAAAACAGGTACAAATCTGTTGGGTGGAGAAAAAAATGTTGCTAGGGCAGGTGTTTGAACGTTTTGTCAAAGAGAGTCCAGTATCGGTAATGGTTCGTGGGCTTTTAGAGAAAGCATTATGTCCTCAAATCCTTGATGAACTATTTGAACGTAGTGCCAAAAACCAGTACACTCGTGAGCTATTATTCTCCACAGTAGTGAATTTGATGAGCCTTGTAGTCTGCGGAGTTCATCCATCAGTACACGCAGCACACCAAGCATCAGTGGAAAAAATCGGTGTTTCAGTTACCTCGGTCTACAACAAAATCAATGGCATCGAACCGAGTACCAGTGGGGAGCTAGTCAGAGAGGTTGCTGGTCAAATGGAAGCGACGATTCGACACCTCAATGCCACAATGCCGGATTTACTACCAGGTTATCGAGTAAAAATTATTGATGGGAATGCGATCGCTAGCAGCGAACACCGTCTGAAAGTGCTACGTGATATTAGTAGTGCCCCATTGCCAGGACAATCTTTGGTTGTGCTTGATCCCAGTTTGATGTTGGCAGTGGACGTATTTCCCTGTGAAGATGGTCATGCCCAAGAACGCTCTTTGTTTGACGAAGTGCTAGTGAGTGTTGAAGAAGATGATGTTTGGATCGCAGACCGGAATTTTTGTACACTCAAGTTCTTATTCGGTATTGCTACTGGTCAAGGCTACTTTATTATCCGACAGCATCAAAGCCTGCCGTGGCAAGCAACTGATGATTTCCGGTTAGTAGGTCAAAGCGATAGTGGTACTGTATTTGAGCAAAACATCATCTTGAGTGCCGATGATGGTCAACTGTTAAAGGCACGACGAATTAAGGTCTGCTTGAAGCAGCCTAATCGCGACGGGGACAGAGAAATTTTTATTCTCACAAATCTGCCTTTGGAGGTGGCAAATGCAATTTTGATAGCCCAAATGTACCGCAAACGTTGGAAACTCGAAACCTTATTCCAAGTTCTGACAGAAAATCTCTGCTGCGAGATTAATACACTAGTACAGGTCGGCGGAAATAAACAGACCATATTGGTGGGATAATAAATAATCAGGTTAAAAGCAGTTTCGGGGGCGTATCAAGAACTCAGGGTGTGACTAGATTAACTCCTAAAATATTAAATTTAAGCGATGGCAAGCGTGATCAACTCCAACAGTTGCTCAACAGACATAATACGCCGCAACAGATAGCGCTACGAGCCAAAATAATTCTGATGGCATCTGAGGGTCAAAATCATCGTGAAATCGCCCGGAATTTAGGTATCAATCGGCAGATGGCTCGTTTATGGCGAAACCGATGGTTAGAAACCGAGGGTAAAGAATTATCGATTTTTCAAAGATTACAAGATCAAGAGCGTGTTGGCACACCAGTAAAATTTAGTATGGAACAAGTAATCGAGTTGTTTGCATTGGCCTGTTCTCCACCTGAAGATTACGGACGACCAATAAGTCATTGGACGCCAAGAGAACTAGCGGACGAAATTATGAAACAAGGTATTATTGAAAGCATATCTGTCCGCCATGTTGGAAGATTATTAGAAGAAGCAGAACTTAAACCCCACCAGAGTCGCTACTGGTTAACCCCCCCCTGTGGACGAAGAATTTGACGAAAAAGTGGAAAATATTACTGGTTTATACATGAGTGCCATTGAGCGTGCTCAAAACGCAGAGCGCACAATATCGATTGATGAAATGACGGGTATTCAAGCTACTGAGCGTCTAGAAAAAGACTTACCAATGCGACCGGGTAAAGTTGAAAGAAGGGAATTTGAATATATTCGTCATGGTACACAGACCTTGATAGCCAATATTGATGTTGCTACTGGTAAGATTGTCGCGCCAACTTGTGGAGATTCCAGAACAGAAGTTGATTTTGCTCTTCATATTCGTCGCACGATTGAAGCTGACCCTGATGCCAAAAAATGGGATTTGATTATGGACTGCCTGAACACTCATCAGTCTGAATCTCTGGTTCGTTTGGTTGCACAAAAAGAAGGTTTGGATATTAACTTGGGGATTAAGGGGAAAAGCGGCATACTCAAATCCATGAAATCCCGTGCTGCTTTTTTAAGTGACCCAACACATCGAATTGTTTTCCATTACACACCCAAACACTCTTCGTGGCTTAATCAAATTGAGATTTGGTTCAGTATTTTGGTTCGCAAGTTACTCAGAAGAGCAAGTTTCGCAAGTCTTGATGATTTGAAAAATCGAATCCTCCAGTTTATCGACTACTTTAATCAAAGAATGGCTAAACCTTTTAAGTGGACATACAAGGGTAAAGTCTTGGCTATTTAATGGTCTGTTTATTTCCGCCGTGTTGTACTAGTCCTAAAAATAACTCTTCCACTGTTTGACAATTTCCCACAATGGCTCAAAAGTTGCGGCACTATGGTCTCCTAAAACCCAAGCCAAAATACCTTGGGTAAAGTGATTTACTGCTGTCCACAGCCAGATTTTGTTCGATGAAAGTCTCTAATTCATCCAGTTCTCCAACTTCTGGGACGATATCTTCATTTGGTACGTCAGGTAGCTTTTCTCCTAGTTGTTTAACCCAATAAATAATAATAGTATGATGCACACTTGTAACCCGTTCAATCTTGCGAAAACCCATGCCATTGAGGTACATTTTTGTGATTTGAACTAAAAATTGAGATTTTAACTCATGATATGCTTCAGAAATGAGTATCCAGTTTATAGTTCACTTTTAATATTCGAGTTTTTTTACTAATAATGATTATCGTGTAGGGGATAAAAAAATTTATAAAAGCGACGTTTGTATCAATCCAACGGCAAGATTATCATTATTATTCAGCTACGATTTGAGTAGGTGATCGCTCTGTTGTTAGGTAATCGCATGTTCAATGAAATATTTTATTTTTACTCAGATATCTACTAAAACAAAAGTTTTGAACCATAACATGGGTATTTGAACCATATTTTGAATTGAAAGTTTAAGTTAGAACAATTTTGTCAGGGATTTTTTGTGCAAGTTTTGTCCAATTGTGTTTTTTCAACTCATTCTTTAGTTATGATTCAGAATTTCAACTCTCACTCATAATTTGATTCAAAGTTTTAATTTGTGATTAGCGCGAAAGCCTGAATTTTCGTTAACTCTTTTCTAATTTATGGATCAAAATTTTTCTCACATTATGATTCAAAGCATAATTTTTATGCACTCTTGTTTCAATTCCTCTGAATATCCTTTGTCGGGGTCGTACACATCGGTAAATTGGCGATCGCATTTGGTGCAAATTTGATTTTGTTTACCTCTTCACTTACCATTTTTCCGAATCTACGTAGACCCACTGTCTGGACAGTAAAAAAATACACGTATTTGAGATCTGATTCGCAAAGAAAATCTAAAGAGAACAGAGCCTCGGTTTATTCAGACTATAGGCTGAATCAATAACATTGATGTTGTTGTCGATGAGTCGTCTACCAAAGATTGAAAATCCGCACCGCAAACCCTATCCAAGTAATTTAAGCGATGCCGAATGGTTAATCCTCAAGCCGCTTCTACCTACAAAATTTTTTGGACAACGTACATCATCTCTCCATAGGTGATCGCCTGACACATGCTATTATTGCGGGAGCGGACATTAAAAGCTGTATCCTTTCTTACGTAGGGCTTAGAGCTTTTCTTAGTGCCATTCGTTTCAAGACGGTAGGAATTGAAGTTGAACATTGATATCGTTAAAGTCTTTGTCACCTCCACCAAATAAATCTTCTACACCAAAACAGTTCTTACCAAAGGTACGAAAATGGTCGATTTTGTCGGTATTTGCTCCTAAAAACCCAAAGTAAGCCATTGGGGCGGTAGATTCTAGAGATTGGTTACTGGGATTTTGAGATAAGAACTGCTCAATAGTACCGTTAGCAATTAAGAAAGGAGCAAATATTGAGCCGCCATTTAGTTCTATACTGCCATCCTGGGAACGATTACTCATAACTCCAACTTGCCGGGATAAAGCTGCTTGGGCATAACGTGAATCGCCAGGCATAATGCCATTAATTTGTCCAGTTAAGTCATCAACAGCATAGAACCCCAGCAAGTTATTGAAATTAGCTTCGCTTTGAATGGTTACTCCTACGTTGATTTGACTATTAAAGGAGCGTAAATCAATCAGTTCTTGATTTCCTAAAACAGGTGTGATGCCGTTCGATGGGGCATCTGGAGCAACCCGTACAGTCAATACTGCATCATCATAGTCGCGATCGCCACCGCCAGGAGTATCTTCCCATCGCAGTAGAAATTGATCTTGAGAAACTTTATCTGCAATCAGATAATTTTCAAAACCCCCATTTTCGTAGGGAAATCCTATAATTACATTCTCTGGTAAATTGCCTGCTGCTAAAGTTGCTTCGGCTTCATTCAGAGTTCCATCGGAAACCATCAGGAACCCGAATTGCTCACCTGCATGGAATGTTAGCCGTTGTTCCGCGTTGGGGTTAAACAAGTTACGGCTAACTGAAGAGAAGATTGTACGCGCACGAGCGATCGCGGCAGGTATATATTCTGGTTGGCTTGGTAAAATACCATCGATCCGTCCCTGCTGATCATCTACGACAAATACAGCTAAGTCGTTAGCACGGTTTGATTGCGAAGTATTAGGAGTAAAAATTAACTCTACATCTTTGTTTGTCTTACCCCCTAAGAAAAAGACATTATCTGTGTTACGAGCTAGTAAATCTGTTGGCACAATCTGGAAATTAAATTGTGCTTTTTCTAACTTTCCTCCAGAGGGATCGGTGACAGAGAAAAAGAAGCGATCGCTCCCGAAATAATTCCCATTGTCGGTATAAGACAGTTTGCTCTCGTCAATATCCTGTTGTGAGAATTGACTACCGACTTGTAATGGTTGTCCCGACAGCAGCAGTTGACCATTGACAGGTAATTCTAATATTTCAAAAGTCACTTCTGAAGGAATATTATCAGCGTCCGTTACCTCTAAAAGGTTGGTATCAATCAGTTGTGTTTCCCCAGCTAGCAAGACTACATTCTGGTTAGTCTTGATCGTTGGTAAATCATTAACTGAATCAACAGAAATCGTAAAAGTATTTTCTTCCGAATACAGTTCACCGTCAAAAACACTGTAGACTAAGGTAATATAGTTAACACCCCAACCGTTGGCATATGGTCGAAACTTGAGTTTTCCGGCCTCAATATCGGCAACCTCAATCTCATCTCCTTTACCAATGCTGGCATCATCTAAAGTCAAGAAGCCAAACCCTAATAACTCATCTATATAAATAGACTCAAAGGAGTTACCGTCAGGATCGCTATATCCAAAATCACTTACTTTAAAGACATATTCGGTATCTTCATTAATTGAAAAAGCCACATCTGCTGCTTTAGGTAAAAAGACATTACTATCTGCGGGTGCGGCTAACAATTTTTGATTCAGAGCCTCTGTTGTGTAGTCCTGATTGAACTGAGCCACAGTAAGTTGAGCAGTATTGGCTTGCAATTCATCTAAAAAAGTTTCTAGATTTTCGCCGAGCGCCTGGATTTTGCCATTCATGCGGAAGATGGCATTATAAATACTGTATGTCTTACTAGCAAACCCGTAAGACTGCCCAATACCTACTTCGAGTGCTTCTTTCGTAAAAGCCGAGATCGCACTGCTAATTAACATAGCAGCTGGCAAATTGCTAAGTAGTTTTTCCAAAGGTAACTCGCTCAGGTCTAACTGTTTACCTTGTTGTCCCTTGGTAATAAACTCATCTGCAATCTGATCTATGACCGTGTTGAGATCCTCGTCAGTAAAACTAGATAGCTGCTCTGCCAGAATTTCCATCTGGGCACCAATTAGGTAGTTTTTAGATTCATCATCCAGCTTAGGCGGCCAGATGATCGCTTCTACCTGACCAGTTTCGGGATTTGTGGCGAAACCTCCAGGAGGAGTCAGTGATACCAAGCTAATGGTCACCGAAGGATCTGTAATTAATACATTGGGATCGGTAGCCTCCAGTTGAGGATAGGTGCTGTTACCTGCGTAATACCAGGTTTCTTCAATAAAGCGCTCCGACTCTTCCGAACTTATACCACGTTTACGGGCAATTCGTTCAATCAAGCTAGTAAAAGGTGTGATCTCTGTAAACTCTGGTGGGGCGGTCAGCAGTCCTTCAAAAGGCAAGCCAGAAGATGCGTCATACCCATATCTCAGCGCCAGACGACCCTCATCTAAAGTAATTTCATCATCGCCGTTGACATCGAACTCGTTCCATTCACTATCAGTTAACTCTAGGTCAAATTCACCACTTTGATCCGTAATTGTGACAGGTTCTCCTTCATCTAACTCGCCATTGAAATTGGCATCTAAAAAGACAAGCCCATTAATAATATAGCCATCAACTGCCTTACCTTCTAATGCATAGCGGAAACCTTTATTACTGTCTAGTTTGAATTCAGCTACTTTCGTATTCCCAAAGTCTTTTGACCAGACTTTTCCATATCCTGTAATCTCAATTTGGGCGTTTAAGAATGCTTCTAGCGCACCAGAAAGAGCAAACAGATCGAGGGGATTTTTGATCGATCCGAGAATTTCACTGCCGCGAAGTTTACCATCATTGGTTTTTGTTTCTTCACCTTTATCTCGCAAATCGAGGCCTAGGGTTCCTTTCAACCCACCACCCAGAATGCCTTTAACGATAACAGGAGACACACCCAAACCTGCTACCAGCCTTGCATCGACGCTTAATTCTGGTTTGTCTTTTCCAGAATTATCTAAGTCATCAAGATAAAACCCATCTAACGCCAGATAAGAATCCTTGAGGGCAAAATCTTTCTTATACCACTGCTGTAAGCCATAGGAGTCGAACCCAAATCGCAGATCTGTACGTGCATTAACACTACCCTGTATTTCAGCAGAAATATCAACTCCGTAATAATTACCGAGTGGGACACTTGCGGAGGCGTTAAAGTTCAAATCGAGTTGTGGGGGAGTGTATTTTAGTAGATCGATTGGCGCACTGTTAGCTGGATCGCCTGATAGCAATACCTGAATTAATCGGCCGGGATCTTTTGCTAAAGGAATCTCCAATCCTTCTAATGCACCCAGCTTCTGAATAATTGTTTTGACGATGCCATTGCTGTTGTTATTTGCTTGAGTTAGGGGATCTGCTTTCTTGTCAGTATTCTGTACCAAACTATTTAAGTTTTGAGGCTGACTTACCCCATTTGAGTCTACAGGATTAGAAGCTTTTACACCCGTTAAGTCAAAACTGCCAAAGTCAAGCTTGATATTTTCGTTCTCAGGAACTTTAGTAATTAACTCGGTAATCTCTGCAATTTTGCCTAGTAAATCTGCATACTTGATAGCAGTTTGAAGGCTTTTTTCAACTTTCTCTCTTTCTTGGATAGGCTTGCTTTGGTAAGCCAGAGGAATGAAAAATGCTGCCATCTCCAAAATGCTAACTTTACCATCTTTATTCTTGTCAAATTGGGATGTAGCTCCCAAATAGGTAAAGAGTTTTGTATCTTGGTTTAACACCCGAATCAGAGGTTTAATCGGGTCAATCACCTGATTGACAGTTGTGAAAGTTGGTTTGAGGAATTTAGTTACAAAACTGCCAAAGTCTAGCTGCACATTCTGCAACTGAGCACTTAATCCATTAGCTGAAACCTCGGTAGAGTTTCCATAGTTGAATAGCGGGTAGTTGAGATTAAAGTCAAAATTTACTGAGGGAAAGGCAGTATCACCCGCAAAGCTCGTCTGAGCCTTTAAGTTGAGTCTGCTTTCTCCTGCTAGTTTGTATTCAGGCAGATCAGAAAAGCGATATCCATCTTGCTCTGAACTTTTAAAAACATTATATAGTTCCGTTAAGGTGAGACGACCATAGTCTTCTTGAAAAGTAACTACTTTGCCGCCTTGCAAGTCCTCTTTGCCATCTTTATTTTTAGTAATCAGGTCAAGATTAAACTCGTTATTTTGATAAGAAAATGGTTCGATAAAGATAGATTGCACATCTCGATCGAGTGCATCCTGACCTGTTTTAGTTTTTAAATTAACAGTATCAAGTTTGTTGTTGTTATTTAAGTCAACATAACGCACACTGCGACCTTGGGGATCAATCGTAATTCGGATCAACGGTTCTTCGCTATCTTGCTGGCGGTTACCATTGATGTCGATATACAGTCCATTTTGATTGAAGTTGGCAGCAACATTAGTATTTGATTGGAGAACGGTAGAGCCAAGAATAATCGCCCCTTGGGGGAAGCGCAGGGGGTTATCATCAGAGATTGCACTCGCTTCACCCGGATCGAGTACTTTATTATTGTTGAGATCCAAGAAACGGCTACCATTTTTCAGGCGAATTACTTGCCATTCTTGCTGGTCAAGTTGATCGTTTTGGTCATAGTCCAGAAAAGTTTTGCGTGTTTCAGGAAGAACAAATTGACCATTCTGAACTCTCACTTCAAAGCTATCTTGCTGATTGTTGCGGTTCCAATCTAAGAAGCGAACATTATTAATTGTTAAAGCTTGGGGTTCAAATTCATCCAGTTGACTATTGCCATTCAAGTCTAAGAAAGCGTTGTTGCTATCAACTAAAGTCAAAGGAGCATCTGCATCTAAAACTCGATTGTTGTTACTATCTAGACCAGCGTATACTTGTTCGCCACCGTAAACATCAAGCAGATTGTTACCATTCTTATCAAGATAAAGAATTCCGCTAGCAGGTTTAGTGTTGATTGTATTGGGGACATTGGTTTTGATGAGTATGTCTTCACTGTCGAAACCATTACCATTGAGGTCGAGAACGTTATCAAAACCTCGTAGTTCAAATGCATAATTACCCAACAAATTCCGAAATGTTGATTCTGATTGTAAACTGGGTGTTTTTGTAAAAATTTCTGGTACCTTGGAGATGGGTTCAAAAGTGTCTTGCTGATCATTTTTATTTAAATCAAGATAACGATTTGAATTTGAACCTGTAAGTACTTGTGGCTCATAGGCATCTTTCTTACTATCACCATTTAGGTCTAAAAACTCAACAGAAGCTGGTAAGTAATAGTTACCCGATATTGTTGAGAATAAAGAGCCATTTCGAGGTTCATTATCTTGAAGCTTACTGTCTCGGTTTAAGTCTAAATAGTTAATGAAATATTCAGTATCTCTGTCTTGATTATCCTTCCACTTAAACGTCTGAGAGTCTGCTCGTAAAAAATCAACTTTTTGTAGTTGCAATGAGAAGGGAGTATTCAAATCCCACGGGGTTGTCGTGAAAATCTCTCCTACCTCAAACACCTGACTATTATTCAGGTCTATAAAGCTGCGACCATTCTTGGTAGTTTCTGGTATGATTATCCTGCCATCTTTTGCTTCTGCTTCTGCTTCTGCTTTTGGTTCAAAGTTGTCTTGGCGACCATTACGGTTCAAATCCAGAACTTTGATGCCGTTTGTCCCTTCAGGAGCAATGATTTGAGGTTCATCAACATCCCGCTGACCATTGCCATTAAAGTCTAAGAAAGCCGGATTGTAGCGTGTTTCCTCAGAAGCTACTCCATCTTGAACTTTAAAAGCGTCTGTTGTTCCTGCTTTGCGGCGCGGTTCGTTATCGTCTAATTGGTTATTTTTGTTAAAGTCGATCACATCGTATTCGACATTGCTACCATTGACTGTGGCAGATAATTTTGTCAACTTGAATGGACCTAGAGCCAGGGTAGGATCTGCGGGTAGAATTGTGGCAACTTCACCAAGTCCAGGGAAACTGCTGGTGACGATTGGTAGTACAAACGAGCCATCTGGTTGACGCACAGGTTCAAAGAAACCTTTTTCGCCATTGCGGTTCAGGTCAAGGAAGCGATCGCTTCCTTCGCCTACGCCCTGTGGTTCTAGGTCGTCTTTCTTACCATTACCATTTAAATCTAAATAAAATTCCCGGTAAACAGTGACCTGGTAGTTAGGATTGTTGGCGATGGTCAAGGGGTCAGAGGTTCCGGCTTTCGCTCTAGGTTCAATACCGTCTAATTTTCCATTGCGATTGAAATCTAGATAACGGTACTCAATAGTTTGACCTGATTCGGTGACTTTAGCAATCTGATTCAATCCTTCCAAGACATAAGGTTCACCAGGGTCAAGCTGATAGTTGCCATCGGTATCAAAATAGTAGGTGCGGACTTTATCCCGAATAGTAGTTCGATAAACTCCTTCATTTTGTCTAGCTTTGGGTTCAAAATTGCTATCGTAGATTTTGTTGCCATTGAAGTCGAGATAGCGGTAACTAACTGAAGTGCCATTTTCTTGCAGGGCGATCTGTCGAATGATTGGCTCACGCCCAAATGGTTCTGCGTTATCATTCAGATCCAAATAGCTGACAGATTTCTCGTTGATGCGGAATTGTTCGTAGGCAGAATTGACAAACGGTTCTCCTTCATCCAGTAGCAAGTTGTTGTTCACATCAACAAAAGCAATTCCTGCACCATTAACAATACGCCCTTCACCCGCCGAATCAACATCAGGATCGAGCTGCTTGTTATTGTTGCGATCAAGTGATTTATTGATGATGGGGTCTTCTGGATCGCGAATATTGTTTTTGTTGAAATCGACGTAATAAGATTTGGTGTTGCTACCACTAGCACCAGTCGAGAAACTACTGATCTCGAAGTTTGTATTATTGAAGTATTGCGGATTAGTTGTACTAGGTTCCCCCACGTCAAGCTGTTCATTGCGGTTAGCATCAAAGTAGTAAGTATTACCATCACTTGTTCTGCGGTAAACCCCGTCCCGCTTACCTTGTTTGACATCATCGTATAATCCATTTTTGTTGGTATCAAATGGATCGGCTGTGCGATTGGGAGACCTAGCAATAACATTGGCATCCCGATTGACTTGAATCTTAGTTTCCGGAATCCACCCTGGAGCTAGGGTATAGCCTGGCTCTTTGACTTTTAAGGCTTCTGTGGTGTAATACTTACCTCCACTCTTCTTGTTTGCCCAAGCTTCTCCAGTATCCAACAGTCCATTAGAATTAGTATCAAAAAATACAACACCGGATTGAGTATCTAAATCCCTCAATTTAATTTCTGCCCCCACCTCCACTTTAGATGGGTCATCGGTTTTGTTAGCAAAATCTAGACGCACAGGCCCAAGATTTCCCTGTCCCTGAAACTGGTCGTCTAAAACCAGATTGAGCTTAACCTCGGCTTTTGTGTGATCAGTGTCAATAAAGAAAACATTTCCAACACCACTTAAACCTTGTGCAGCGACACCACTTAAAGCACCACCCGCATCAAATCCATAGGTCAGCAAAATTTTAAATTCAAAATTACCCTTCACCTTGCCTTTGATATTTAGTCCCAATGCTGGAACTCCCATATCACCTGTTAAATCAATATCAAACAGGTTGAAGGTTTTGGTCAGTTCTATTTGAGTCAGAGTTTTATCATCTGGTGTAACAATGGTGCGGACTATGGGTTCAATATCCCCAAATAGTTTAACGCCACCAATTTCTATACTTCTGAGAGCCTCTTGCAAACTCCGCTTCAGCGTTGGAGGAGTGGGGTTAGCTTGTTTTTGAATTTGTTCTTGGATGAATGGGCCTAACTTACCTAAAAAACCAGGCAGTTTACCTTCTAATTTACCCAAAACCCCAATGCTGAGGTTTTCCATTGCCTTCTGCACCGTCTCCATAGCCTGAGCTGGAGCACTCGCCGCTACTTGCGGTTCAACATAGCGATCGCTCACCCGCACATCTATCGGGTCAACCAGGAAGTTATTGTACATTAGGTCTGTACTCTGAACCTGGAAGTTAACGGAAGCCTGCTGAAAGGGTTGTTCGTCTTCGGCAATGCCATCTTCAATTGCCTGCACTGTTACAGGTTGCAGCAGATACCAGTTATCTTTAGTGAAAGTGAGGGTGCGGGTTTGTGGGGGAGTTTGGCTTTCACTCAGCCCGATTTGGTACTGTTCTTGATACCTTGTGGGCGCATTTAATGTAATCGTGACAGGAGCAGTAGGCTCACTCAGGAGCGAAACAAAGATTTGGGTGGTCTTACCTTCCTCAATTGCCGTGTAAGTTCCTGGCTGTAACACCTGAATCCCCGGCTCATCATCATCTTGTAGCGTAATTGTAGATTCGGTAAATTCCGAATTGAGAGTATAACCTTCTCCTGGCAGCAATCTGACTACGATCGTCTCTTGCTTGGCTTCAACTATTTTGTCATCTAGGGGAATAAAGTTTAAACTACCCAGATTTTCACCCGGAGCAATACGGATAGTACCTTTTTGGGGTATGGGTTGATAATCCAGGCTATTCTCTGCTGTACTGCTAGTGAGGATTTCGTAATTGACGTTTATGCCTGTGCTGTTTTGGAGAGTCGGATAGTTGAGTTGAACGGTGAAATATCCTGGTGTTGAGGACAGTTCAGAACCGGACAGCCCTGGATTTAAACTGACGATCGGTAGATCGTTATCTAAAATCGTTACTTTCTTGTCTTCAATTTTGCCATTGAGGGCTGCATATAACGGATCGGTACTGGCGATCGTCAACCCAAAAGCAGATTGCTGCAAGGGTTCTACCACGATGTCATCGACTGCACTAAATTGAACTGTCTGCGATCCAAACCAGTTATCGGGTGTAAAAGTCAGTGTTACAGGTTGGAAGCTATAGCGATTAAGCAGTTGGATTTGTTCATCTTTAGGAGTGATTGTGACCTGTACATCTTTGAGAGGTTGACTGCTGAGTTTGACAGTAAATGCACCGGATCGTCCTTCCGTTGTACTGGCTAGATCGGTAATAACCAATCCAGCCGTATCCCCAGGCGATATTTGACCTCCAGATCCAGGAAGCTCTAAACCATCTTGACTTGCTAAGTTGAGTGGTGTAACTGCAAGCTTTTGATAAGTCTGGTCTTCACTGGTGGTTGTTACAACAATTTGAAATGGCACGGGAACAATGCCATCTGCAACATTATCATCTTGAGGAACGACCTCTAAAGATTGAATTTGATTCCAGTTTTCAGGGGTAAAGACTAATGGTAAAGCAGACTGAGCGCCTCTAGCAGCGATAAATTGACTCAGCCCTTCCCGTGATTCGTTCAAAGCTTTGCTAATCTGCTTACGTAAAACGTTCTCATCGCCTGAGTATTGCAGTAGCGCTTTGTCAGCTCGATTACTACCCAAATAAACGACAACAGGGGCTGTAGGCTGAGTGGTCAGCTTTACATCCAGACGAATCTTCTCATATCCACCTTCTGTAATTGTTGTAGCACTTGCCTGTAGATTAACCCCAGCTGTATCGTCATTTTTAATTGTGACAGCAATATTTTCTAGAGGGTTATTTAGGCGATAGCCAGTGTTACGATTGAGCGAAAGCTTGAGTACCTCATCTGGTTCTACCACAGTATCGGCAACTGGTTTCACCTCAAATTCTACAGACTGCTGACCTGGGGCAATAGTGACACCTGCATAATTTTCAAAGTAATGCAGTTTCCCATCAGCAGATCCTACGACCACATCCTGATAGCCATCTGAGTTCAAATCAACGGCTGCGGGTGCAGCATTCTCACCCACATCAACCCCATTTAAAGGATTGAGGTCATTTCGCAATTGCCAGATGTTTTGTTGGGGGCTACCAGTATTTAAGTAGTAATCTATTTTACCATCAGCTTTACCTACCAGCAAATCTTGATCGCCGTCTAAATCCCAATCAATCGCGGCTGGACGAACTGTACCACTAACTGTAGCGATGTTACTCTGTGGTAAAAATGTCACTTGCTGATTCGTGGTTGTGGCAATGTAATGCTTGAGTTGGTCTCCTTGTTGCACCAGAAGAGACACGCCTTGGGGAGCTTGTCCCAGATCCACTAAAACCGGATTGATGCCAACGGTGGGTTGTCCTGTTCCTATTGGCTGTGACGTGATGGGAAAAGCTACTTGTCCAGGCTGACCAAAATTCTTGAAAAATAGCAGTTGTCCTGTCCCCTGACTCAGAACCACGTCCGGTTTGCCATCCCCATTGATATCTAAAATCGCAGGACTTTTATCGGGAATCAGATTAGTTGTGTTGTAGACGCTAAACGGATTGATCTTGGCAGTATCGGCAATGGTTTTGTAGATCGCCCTTCCGGGTGTGCCTGTATTCTGGTAGTACTGCAACTGTCCAGTTTTTGCACCGACAATGAGATCAAAGTCACCATCGTTATCTAAGTCCGCAAAGGTTGGTTTGCTATTGTCCCCAACATCTAAAACTTGGTTAGTGTTTTCTGCACTATCAATACTATCAAAGGGGCTATCACCGATCGCAGTCTGACTAGCAATTAACAGCCGATTCAGAGGTGTGATGTCATGGCGATCGCTCGTACTGTTATTGTCAGACAGATAAACCACGATGGAGCGATCGGCAGTTTTGTCTAACTGCACGCGGAATCGAACAGCCGTGCCAGAATCTTCATTGACTGTAGAATTGGATGCATCAACTACACTCAGGGTAGCTAGAGGCAGATTTTGATCTATGTCAGCTAAGGTTTGTTGCCCGATTTTTGGTGGCGGTGGATTGGTGCGGTTATCAACCTCGGTATCATTATCGAGATTGGTAATAGAAATGGGGAAAATATGACCATAA
The DNA here is from genome assembly GCF_014697075.1 of Tolypothrix sp. FACHB-123. Lineage (GTDB taxonomy): Bacteria > Cyanobacteriota > Cyanobacteriia > Cyanobacteriales > Nostocaceae > Aulosira. Next base: position 54,467 of record NZ_JACJRE010000039.1, read on the forward strand.
AATGGCGAAGAGCGATCGGCTGCTGCTGTAGCTTGTACTGTATAGGTAATGTCACCGTCCTTAACAGGATCATCAACTCCAAAAACAGTTACATTTTGGTACTGGTTCCAGTTTTCTGAAGTAAAGATCAGTTTGGTAGTGGAAAAGAAGCCTTCACTGGCATCCAGTCCTTTGAGATTGATGGTGATCGGCTGTGTGGGTTGCGTACTTAAGCGAATGCCGATTGTCTCGCTGTTACCAGTTTCACTTGTTTCTAGGGAATTGAATGCCCCAGGATAGGTTGTGGTAGTCTCTCCAGTAGTCGGATCTGTGGTGATGACAGCATTTACCACCTCAATTCTCGGAATATCATCATTGAGAATTGCCAAAGTTGCATAGGGTTTTTCAGAAACATTGGTCAAGGTGACAGTAACTGTTTCATTGGTTTCCAAGGACTCATCAGCAGTTGGAACAATGGTTATTTCTCCTCTTATCTGCCCTTCGGGAATTGTCAGACCGAGTGGGTCGGAGGTAGAGTAGTCCTGTCCAGCTGTAGCACTACCTGAGAGGGTGTACTGATAGGTGACACCGCCCACAGGCGCAGGACGATCCAGTAGCACAACAAATTGTAATGGTAAACTACTATCTTCCTTGACGTTGCCTGTTCCCCCAATCGTGGTCACGAGGGGAGGATACACTGGTTCAAGGACTCCTTGCCCTTCCTGAACTCGCAAGTTAGGAGTAGTGGTAACACGGTAGGTAGCCTTTCGACTAAAATGATAATTGTTGTTAGTGCTATCAGTATCAATCGTTACAGAAAATGCGACAAACTTGTCTTGTGGACTGTTTCTGATCTGATCCGCAGGGGGAATATTAGTTATAATTAAGGTTTTAGTGTTTTCCCAATCACTAGGTGTAAAAGTCAGGGTATATTCTGTCGGTAGTGGGGTTGGCGGTTCGAGTGTGTTACTAAGGACGACCACAGCAACTTTCAGTTTCACAGTGACATTGCTTACAGGCTGACTGGTCAGCTTAACTTTCAGCTTTGCTTTACCATCTTTGATTAGTAAAGGATTGACATTTGGGATATTAAAGCCGTATTCAGAGATGAGAGCATCATATTCATCTAAAATCAGCACCCCAGCATTAAACTTATTGCTGTCTTCCAGGGTTAGGGTAATTGGTACTTTGGTTAAAAAGCTACCATCGCCAATAGGTTGACCCAAAACAGAGTTGCGGAGTTTATAGTCAGAGTAGGTGGGGTACAAAAACTCTTGGGGAACAATCTGCTTCTCAATTCCTGGCCCTGACCACAGGAGTTGAATTCCGGCGTTTCCCTGGTCGTTGTAATAGTCAAGTTGCAGATCGTAAAATTCATCAGCCTTCAGTGTGATTTTGCCACTATTTTCGAGCGCAGACTGATCTCCAATCCTCTGCATATCAATCAGTACTTGACCGTTAATAGTTAGGCGCGTTCCTTCGTCACTGTTTGTATAGAAAGTGTATTCTCCACCCTTGCGTGGGCGGATGTGTCCTTGCCAGCGAATGCTAAAGTTATTTGACGATAGCTCTGGTAGGGGCTTTCCATTCCCATAATTGAAATCAATTTTGGGGTCTAGGCGGGTTGCGACTGGCGCTCCGGAAAAATTTCTATTGTTAAAATACTGTCCTTCCAGACCTCGACTAAATGTACTGGGTAGAATCTCTAGTTGAATTGTCTTATTTGGGGCATCAATTGCATTCCGGAAAGCTGCGAAATAAATCCGCCCAGTGCGTTCTCCTTTGGGAATAATGATGCCATTGAATTGGGTATCGGGATTAGTTGAAACTTTACGGTATTGAGAGTTTTGATAATCTACTCCCTGAATGGCTGTTCCGCCAACAATGTTGTAGTCGATCCACAAGCCTCGATCGGCCTCAACGGGAGCAGGAAGTTCCATTTGGATATAGCCCACATCCGCAAGGTAACCAGAGGAATCAGCAGCATATAAGCGACTGGATGGTATGAGTTCCTTCGTGGTCTTTCCTGGTTCTTGCCACAATAGTTTGAGTGAGGCGTTATTATTGTCGTGAGCATATTCCACGCGCAGGTCATAAAGTTGCTCTGGTTTGAGAGCGATCGCTGCTTGATATTCTTTAGCTCCTATGCTAGTTGGAGTTTGCCATTGATCGATCAACAGTTGATTGTTTAACCACAGACGCACGCGATCGTCAGTTTGCACAAAGAAAGTGTAGTTGCCTTCAGCCCCACTTTTTATTTTTGCCGTCAACCTTGTACTAAAAGTGGAAACATTGCCTGTGACTTTGCCAAAGATGGGATTTTTGTCAAGACTCAAATTAGGCAAAGTTCCACTGCTGTGAAAGTGTGTTAAATCCAGAGACGCGAAGTAATCTGCTCGCACTCCCTGAAGGTTTTCTGAGAGAGATTTAATTTCCGTAATCCGAATACTAGGTTCGTCGTCAATGAGAGTGAAGTCTGCGGCTCCACTCTCATTGGGGGATGTGGGAGGTCTGCCTACAATCCAAACATCAGGTAATTTCTCGAAATTTTTAGGATCAAAAACTGCACCTTGAGGTTGATCGAGATACAGCCTAAATTTCTCGGAGGCTTTTTCATCAAAGTCCTTGTTGCCTTTGATTTGAACCTCAATAATCTTACTAATCTCTCCTGTAGCAAATGTCAGGGTTCCACCGATGGGAATATAAGGTAAATTATTGTTGGTAGGTGTATTTGTTGCTAGATCGTACCCATCCGTGCGGTAGCGGAAACTAACCGTACTGCTGCTTGGCTGATTGAGCTTAACTGTAAAAATTGCTTTATTGGGTTTGTCGGGCGAACCTTCCAGAACACTAACATCATCAATACTAATGACAATGCGATCGTCATTTTGGATGGTCAGGTTAGCTGCATTTTGACCGATGGCGATTGGTAGAGTGGTTGAGCTAGAAGTTGGGTTATTTAGTTCCAAGCGAATTGTTTCATCCAGTTCGATGGTGTTGTCACCGATGATCGTGATGGGAACAGACTTTGTGGTTTCTCCCCGCCCAAAGGTGAGCTTTCCAGAAGTAGCCGTGTAGTCAATTCCAGGAGTAGCCGTTCCGGTAAAACTGTAGTCAACACTCACCGTTTCGTCTGGCGATCCTTCACGAATCACTGTAAAACTGGCGGAGGTTAGTTGTCCCTGATTTCCCTCATTTCTTGGGTAAGTATTGGTGACAACAGACAATTTAGGCTGGTCATTGTCTTTGATCGTCACAACAGTTTGACCGTTACCCAAAATAACCTTCCCATCCGTCCCTAACTTAGGGTTACGGAGTTGCACTATGATGGTTTCATCTGGTTCGTAAAGGGTATCGTCTTTTAGGTAAAAAGTGATATCCTTTTTAGTTTCACCGGGTGCAAACGTAATCGAACCATTAGACAAGTCAAAATCTGCTCCCTGAGTTGCTGTACTTTCACTGGAGACAATATACTCAACGGTAACAGGCTGGGTTTCGGCATAGCTTAGGGTTACAGGAATGTTATAAGGTCTAATCTTATTGGGGTAGAAGCTTGTTGATGCTTCAGTAGCTAAGGTATAATCGATCTGATTACCAAGACTTACTTTTAAAATATCATCATCAATAATCGTCACTACAGCGTTGTTAGTTGCAACCACATCACCAGTATTAAAACCGGAAGTAGGTTTAAATTCCATCACTAAAGTTTCATTGTTCTCTAGGATGTTGTCGCCCTTAATTCTGATAGAAGCAGAAACTTTGGTAGTATCTTTGGGAATGTAAACGCTCGCTACTGATTGGAAAGGATCAAGGTCAGAAGCGTCGGCAGTACTCTTACTAAAATCTGGTTTTAACTCAAAAGAAGAAAGTATATCCAGGGGTCTGTCTAAGGTTACTTCAATATTGGCAAGTGAAAACTCTCCCTGCTTCCCTTCGGTGACAGAAATATTGGAGAAGGTAATGTTAACAGCGTCATCATTCTGAATCAGAAAACTGCCACTTCCCTGAGTGGTTGTTGCTTTTCCTCCAGAAGAGCGAATCGGGTTACTTAGGTACAAAGAGACGGATTCAGATGGCTCAATTTCTTGATCGCCGATTACTTCTATTGCAAAAACTTTACGAGTTTCTCCGGAATTAAAGGTAATTTTTCCTGACTGTTGCTGTTCTTGTGTCCGAAAATCGCTGCCAAATGATGCCGGAGTGTATATAGGAGGTACATATACATAGTTAGGGTCGCTCAAATTTGGCAGTGCCTTATATAAGTTGTAATCCAGCGTCAGTGTATCGGGAATCGCCTTATCTAAAGTCACTACAAATTCAACTGTTTTATTGCCACTATTCCCTTCAATGACATTTTCAGGGGAAATTACTGTGTAAATTACAGACGTTGCAGGATCGTCATTACTGATAGTGAAGATTCCGGTTTTTTTGACAATTTCAACAGGAGTTCCTTTTTGGGTACGAGCATTACTGAGGTTGACTATAACCGTTTCATCGCCCTCAAAGTCTGTATCACCTTTCCTAGCTAAATCTAGGAATTTCTGGGTTTCATAGTCAAAGGTGAGCGTACCAGTGACAGGTATCCTCAACTGATAATCGCTGTTCAGGGTGGCTGTGCCATCGACAATCTGGTAATCAACCAAGATTTTCTCTGATGTCCGCTTGTTCAAGCTAACAGTAAAGGCATTAGTCAGGTAAACGATATCCGTTGGGTTGTTTCCTTCATAAGCACCATAATCGCTGATGCTGAGTCTTAAGGGTTCGTCATCATTAACGATGGTCAACGTTCCCTGTTTTTTGGCGATCGGCACGACTAGGTTAGGAACACCGCTCACCTCCGCTGATTGAATATCTAAAATAACGGTTTCATCAGGTTCAAAGTCGGTATCTCCGTTGACGTATACTCCTACTGTTGCGCTTGTTTGTCCAGGCAAAATTGTCAGAAATCCGCTTCCACTTGCAGAACCGAATAAAGAATAGTCCTCTCCTGAAGTCGCAGTACCATTAGAAATCTGGTATTTTAGATCGATCTCCCGATTGTAGGGATTTGATAACTTGACTGTGAAGTTGACAAAATTTTGGTAACTATTCAACTCAGTTACAGCCAAATCTTCAACACTCAGAGAACCTGGAGGCAGACCATTGATGTAATAGCGCACAGCACCATCTTGAGTGCCGACGAGCAAATCCAGATCTGTATCTCCGTCCAAATCGGACAGAACTGGATGGCTGTAGCTTCCAAGGGTTAGTCCGTTAAATGGATTAGCGTCTCCAGTTTGCAGTTCGTAAAGAGGCTGCGAGCGACTGCGAATATTTTTGTAATAAAGGATGGTACCATCTTTAGTGCCTATAGCTACATCCAGGTCGCCATCACCATCAAAATCAGCAAGATAAGGGCTGCTATACCCATCTGTACTACCGCCTGCACTGTTAATATCTACAAAGTACAGTGGATTATTCACTCCCGTTTGCACTAAGAACTTACCGGAGTTGGTAGCACTGCCTGAATTAATTGCATAAGTAATTTTGCCGAAGCGATCGCCTAATAGCAAATCCAAATCACCGTCAGCATCTATATCTCCAAGGGTAGGAGTGACAAATCCGCCTTCACCATAAACTGTAAATGTTGGTTTGGGTGGGCTGAAGACGGTTCCTAAGTAGGAGGAAAAGCGATTAAATATATTATTAGAACTATTACTGTTGGAAGGTTGAGTGGCAAAAGGACTTCGCTCAACGAGTTGCAGGGAAAAAACTGGGTTTGTCTTTGAACCAGTGTTTAGCAGGTAAGCCAGTTGTCCAGAAGATTGACCTGCTATCAAATCAAAATCGCCATCTTGATCTAAGTCCCCGAAGGTTAGTGAAGAGAGGCTATCAATTGTTACCCCACTCAGAGAATTAGCTAAACTCGTCTGCACTACGAAGATTGGATAGGCACGAGAGCCATTATTCTTGTAATAGCGAATTGTACCATTGCTCGATCCTACAAACAGATCCAAGTCACCATCATTATCAATATCCACTAACGCAGGAGTAACATTTAAGTCAGCAGATAAAGGCTGTTGATTTTGAATATTTGTTCCTGAGGTGAAGTTAGACATTTGAGTTCCTGATGATACACTAAATAAATATACTGACTTACTAACAGAGTTCTACGAAGAATCTCTCCGGTACTATCACAGATATTGGCTGCGGCTGGGACTATCCTAAATTCCCTCAATAAAATTTGAAAAGACTTAATAGAGGCTTGAGACAGTCTTGCAATAGTCGAAAAATTGTTGCCTACCAAAATGTGACGATCACAATATAGACGGGAAAACATTTATACAATATTCGAGAAATTACTGAAATTGCTGCAAATTCTCATGATTGTTACTGTATTTTTAACTACTTATCAAACAGTATTAGCATCATGACCTACAGTACTAAGTAGGCAAATATGAAAAACCACGCATAGGAGGGTTGTGTATTCAAGTGTGTCGCAGTAATAAGAAATACTAATAATTCCTCGTTGCTTCCCCAGCCTCAAGAGCTTATCTTCACGATCTAAAGGTCTAATGAAGTAACTCCGAGATTGCTTGCACTAATGCCTCTGGGTCAACTGGCTTTGCAAGATGCACTGAAACCTGACAGCCCGAGCTTGCTGCTGGTTCATCTCTCCAGCATAGGCAGTCAGGGCGATCGCTGGAATTTGTCCACCTTGTTCAGCCGGAAGTTCTCGAAAATAGGTTTAATATTCAATACCTTTGCCAAAAAAAGAGTATGAAGAGGAAGGGTTAATGTAGTAGAGTTATGGTCTTCCAAAACGATAACTCAAAAGCTACATACAGCCCATGTTCGACATATTAGCATTGTTGCAATGCCTACTACCACAGATAAAAGTGACAACGATGCGACAAATGAGTCAAATCATCATGGCGATTTTAGCCATGAGTGATCGAGTCAGACGCGAGTGCTCAGAGCGTGAATGGCGTAATCCCAAAACCAAGGAAAAAATCACTATTCCAGCTACGACAGTGCCTGCATTTTCTGCACTCAAGCAGTTCCGCTCAAAAGTATCATCATCTGCACCATAAATGCATTAACTGAACTTCTGTCCATGCAATCACTGCAAAGCCGCAGTGATTGGTGCGATCGCAAAGCATAGGCAACGCTAGGTGGAAAACGTGAGTGTTCAACTGTTTTTCTGCTATCAAGCTTTTTAGACCAAGATAAACATGAAACCTATCAAAAAACCGGAACTAGTGATTGTCAAAAAGTCTGTTGCTTCACAGCCAGCACTTGAGGAAGTTTCTCCCGCCCAGACAGTCTCTGCTGATGAACCTATCATTGAGCAGCAGCCAGATGTGAAGGTAGAAAGCCAATTCACTGAATATCTTCACGTTTACGCTCCAGTGCAAGACGCTCCAGTTCTCCAGTTTGTGGGTAACACTGGCTGGCAGGTTTCTGACATCTGGCGAGATTTACGTGTTGATAATTTTTGTGATTGATATTTTCTCTATGGTTAGTTGCAACAATTAATTTTCTTTTGTCACTTTGAGAAACGAAAAATAAGAGCCAAATTTTGGCGTTGCTCCCATTAAGGGATGAACTGCCCATATTGCACATCTAACCTAATCTGTAAGAACGGGCATCGCCGTGGTAAACAGAATTGGTTTAGGCAAGGTTGCTCATTAAAGCAAGAATCCCCGTATGTAGCGTAGCGCTTGGGCGGGGAGCGTCAAGCTACTCAAAATCTGCATATTGAGGAGGGCTAGGGCGTGTTTTCAAACTCGTTGTATCCTAAAAAAGTAGGCGATCGCTTTGCAATGATGATAAACCGAGGAGACTTAAGTAACGAACGCTGGGCGAGGTTAAAACCGCTACTACCACCAGAAAAACCAAAAACAGGCAAGCCAAATAATGACCATCGCACGGTGGTGAATGGCATCCTCTGGATACTCAGAACCGGAGCGCCGTGACGAGACCTCCCGGAACGTTATGGAAAGTGGCAGACTGTGGCCACAAGGTTTTACCGTTGGCAAAAAGCCGGAGTCTGGAACCAAATTTTAGAACATCTACAAGCGATGCCTGCGGCAGGCTACGCCTACGCAGATCAACAAGAAAACCTGGATTGACAAGTACATTATGTAGATGGCACAGTTGTACGCGCCCACCAACACGCAGATGGTGGAAAAAAGGGGGCGTTCGCGTAGCGTCTCGAAGAGAAGAAGATGAAAAACTAGGTCGTTCTCGTGGTGGTTTCAGTACAAAAATACACATTCGATGCGAAGGGAAAGGTAAACCCATAACCTTTATTCTCAGTCCGGGTCAAAGAAACGAGTCAATTTTTCTAGAACAATTGATGGAACAAGGCGCAGTTAAGCGTTCTGGGCGAGGTCGTCCACGTTTGCGCCCTTTACGATTAGTGGGAGATAAGGGGTACACGGGTCGGAGAATACGTAATTACTTACGCCGCCGTGGTATTCGTTTGACCATCCCACGACGCTCAAATGAACTGCGACGCGGCCCATTTAGCTGTGAAATCTACGTCAACGCAACGTTGTTGAGCGCGCTATTAACCGAATCAAACAATTTCGTCGCATTGCTACCCGATATGAAAAACTTGCAGCCAATTATACAGCCATGATAATCATCGCCTCCATTTTGTTGTGGTTATAGTTTGAAAACACGCCCTAGCCTTGGATAAGGATGGTAATGCAATTTGGGAGCAAACCGTAAATACATCAAAAGAAGATTTCATCAACGCTATTGATGTAGATGCTCAAGGTAAAGTATTTGCTGGTGGGCACGCTGCTTCTTCAACTTACGGACGAGGAGCATTTATAATCAAATATGATGGCACCACAGGTCAGCAGCGTTGGATAGAACGCATAGATTCAGGCACAAACCCTACGGTGACAGAACTAAAAGTTGACAAATCAGGTAACGTTCACGTCGCTGGTGATGGTCTTTATCTAGAACACCGATTCAGTAATGGAGAAACGAGAGCAAATCAAGCTCATATAGAGTAAAAGGATGAAGGTAAAAATAGAGCAAAATATGATCAGGTAATGATTGTAGGCATTAGTAACGGAACATAGAGACTTAATCAACTCTCAAGGAAAAGTGTGCTCATGTTTCAGGTATATTCGATGTTACACAGATGCATGAAAGACCGAGAGTATACGTATGCGTCCAGTCCATTGGCATCCACCGACCGAACTTAATGCTCAAGAGCAAAAAATCGTCAAGCGGATCAAAAGAGCAAAGCTATTTACGTTCTTGCGGCAATACCGTCATCAAATATTTGATGAGCAATTTCAAGAAGAACTGGGCAAGCTGTACGCAGATTCTCCCAAAGGGCATCCCCCAGTACCACCAGCACAGTTAGCTTTGACGACAATCTTGCAAGCCTACACAGGAGCCTCGGATGCGGAAGCAATTGAAGCATTGATCATGGACAGGCGTTGGCAGTTGGTAGTAGATTGCATCGATTGCGAACAAGCTCCCTTTTCTCAGGCAACACTGGCGAGATTTCGCACGGCGCTAATTATCCAAGGACTTGACCGACGACTAATTGAGAGAACAGTAGAATTAGCAGAGCAGAGCAAGGGGTTTGGCTCAAGGCAGTTACGGGCAGCACTAGATTCCAGCCCGTTGTGGGGAGCATCGAAAGTCGAAGATACATATAATTTATTGGGTCACGCGCTCAAAAAAGCGATTGGCGTGATATCAAGCCAGCAGGGCAGGGGGCTGGCCGAAGTTGCCAAAGATATTGGCGTGGATATGGTCGCTAGTTCAAGCTTGAAAGCCGCTTTAGACTTAAACTGGGATGACCCTGATCAGAAAAATTTGGCCTTGGGGATTGTACTGGATGCTTTAGAGAGAGTTGAGACTTTTGTTCAAACACAGCCTACGGAAAATGAACATCCGCTACTTCGTTCAACTCTTGAGACAGCAAGGCAAATCGAAACACAGGATGTGGAAGTTGATACAAATGGTGAGGTGAAACTGCGCTCTGGTGTTGCCAAAGAACGGCGTATTTCAGTTGAAGACGAAGAGATGAGACATGGACGTAAAAGCCGTAGCCAGAAAATTGATGGCTATAAACGTCATGTTTTACGAGATTTAGACAACGGAATGATTCGCGCTGTTGGTATTACCAAAGCCAATGTCCCAGAAGCATCAGTAACCGATGCGATTACTCAGGACTTAACATCTCAAGATGTCGAACTCACGGAATTGCATATTGACCGAGCTTACTTAAGTAGCACGTTCGTTAAAAATCTTAGTGAGCAACTCAAGATTTACTGCAAGGCTTGGGTCGTCCACAACGGGACAAAATTTGGTAAAACTGCGTTTGTCTTGGACTGGGATAATCACACTATTTGTTGCCCTAATAAGGTAACTTTACCTTTTACTTTGGGTGGTAAAGTCCAATTTCCACCGTTGGTTTGTGCGACTTGTCCTATAAGGGAATCTTGCACTAGCTCACCACGCGGACGCAGTATTTCGATTCACCCAGAAGAACCATTATTTCGAGAATTACGAGAACGCCAATTAACCCCTATTGGTCGTGCCAAACTCCGTGAACGTGTTTGTGTTGAGCATTCTTTATCCCATATCGGTCGTTGGCAAGGTGAGCAAGCTCGTTATGTTGGTTCTCGCAAAAACTTATTTGATCTTCGTCGCGTAGCAGTTGTTCACAATCTTCATGTCCTTGCCAGAATTTTTACCAACACTACTGAGCCTAACTTTGCTTCTATCTGATTACTGAATCGGTGTTCTAGCCTAAATGTGGATGGAATAGTTACGCAAAAATAAACTAGAACAATTGGCTACTTTTTTGACACTTGTTCTGGTGGTAATGGAGCAGCAGAAGCTAACTTTTCTGACTTGACCAATTTCGCTGCTAAAGCATATGCGTTAGCATCTGAAGTGATTGTGAAGCAGGGTGTCCGCAGCATAATGAAGAACTGCATAAAGATTTGGGTTTATTTTTGTTGGATGCAATTAGCCAAATAGTGTAGAACGCTAATAACCGATTCCAAGAGCTATTGTTGATGACATGAGTTAATTTCTTCTGCCTAAGATGTCGTATTTTAAAATACGACATCAGAAAAAGTTTCAATACTGTTTAGAAATTTGGGAAACATTTATGATCAGTAAATCTTGCCAAAGAGCAATACATTAATATTATTTATCTGCTTTCATAACATCAAAATGATAGCTAGGCACTTTTCGTAAGACATGATATGGTAGCAGACAAAACTGCGTACCTTAACTATAAAGACAACTGTCTCAATTAAGGGAATTTTCACCAGTAACATCTTTAAAAGTAGATATTAAATCGATCATTGTCGAATTTTAAAATTCGACAAAAAGCAATTTATGAAGCAGATAGTTATCTCACTTTTGGCAAATGCAGGTGGTGTAGGTAAAACTACGCTTAGTGTACATCTTGCTTATGAAATGAGCCGACGTGGCTTTTCAGTAGCAATGATTGATCTAGATCCACAACGTTCTTTAGATGTATTTTGTGGACTAGCCCCAGCAGAAGCATCCAAGACTTTGATAGAAGTTTTATCCAAGGATTTCAAAGGAAATTGGTCTGTTGTTCCAGTCTGGAAAGATTTTAATATCAATGTAGAAGTTTGCCAAGGACATCCACTATTAGCTGAGATAGCAAACGAATTGGTAATTAGGAAACGAGGAGAGTACGCACTAAGCGATCGCCTCAAGAGTTTTCCACTACCCCATAACTTAATAATTTTGGATTGTCCAGCCACCTTGGGAATGCTCAATGTCAATGCTTTAGCAGCGTCAACGCATATTTTGGTACCAGTACAACTGGAAATGAAAGCAATTTCTGGTTCAGCCGAGCTAGTAGAATGGTGTATTTCCACAGCAGAAGAATTACATCTTGACCCTAGACCACCTATTTTAGGTTTTGTACCAAGTATGTACGATGAGTCAGTGGCAATGCATCGACAGTATTTGGAGCAATTGCCAGAAATTGCTAATCAGTTACACTTGAAGCTTTACCCCAAGGTTCGTAACTCAAATGAATTCAAAAATGCTAGCGCTCACGGCTTGCCTTTACAAGCCTACCGTCCTAAGCATCCTGCTTGTAAAGATTTCAAACCAATAGCAGACGATTTAGCAGCTTTGATCAAAGATAAAAAGGAGAAAAAGTAACTGTGGCTTTACCAAAAATTGCTGACAGATTCAGTGGCGCAATTCAAAAGACAGATCAAGAACAGAAAATTGCCGAACTTCAGGCAGAAGTGGAGCGTTTAAGAGCTACTCAATCCCCAGATTTAGAAATAGAACTACAAGAACTTCGAGAACAGCTACAAAATCAATCAGGAGAAGTTGAAATTGACTTAGACCTGATTGATCCCAATCCCAACCAACCTCGGCAGACAATTACATCAGAATCAATTCAAGCAAAAGCACGTCTACTAAAAAAGCATGGGCAAATTTCTTCAGTTATCCTGGTACTTCAGGAAAACGGACGCTATATGCTGCTTGATGGTCAGTTGCGTACTGAGGGTGCAAGGGTTCTAGGATGGAAAACCATTCGTGCTGTAGTGGTTCCAATGCCTAAAGACTTAACCCAATCTGCACTTATTACTTTTCTTGGTTTTGAGGATTTAAACCCTTTAGATAAGGCAGAGGCAGTATTTAAAGAAGTAACTAAGTCTACAGATTTAACAATAGATGAAATATTTACACTTTTAGGAACAGTACTTAAACGAATAGAAAGAGATGGTAACAGTAAAGAACTAACAAATCTCATCAATGTTAGTACTGAAAAGCAGCAACAAGGTTTAGAACAGTTAGGAGTTATAGATACAGAGCAAAGTCTACTTTTAGCACTGTTAGAACTAGGCTTAAATCCAAGTTCTGTAAAAGCTAATCTTATGCCAATGCTATTCTTACCTCAAGATTTGAAAGATGCAATTAGGCAAAGGGGCTTGAAGGGCGCTCACGCTTTAGCATTGGCAACACTTTCAGCAAAAGGACTTGACATAAAGGAAGAACAAGCAACCTCTGTGCGAATTACCGCCACAAATAAAGTATTAAACGAAAACTTGACAGTCCCAGAAACCCGTGAACTGATTAAAGCAATTAAGGATAAATATTTAAAGCACAAAAAATCTGAATCGAAAGAAGTGAAAGCTGTAATTCAAAAAATCAAGGAATTATCTGAGGATTCGCTACAGGGAGCTAGCCATGAACAGCTTCAACAGTTACGAACACTACTAGAGCAAAAGTTAGTAGCGCTCTCTAAAGTTCTCAATGTTTGAATTTAACTGTGCTACTTTGAAAACCTGAATTTTGCTAATTAAGCTCAAGCTGACAGAAAAAATGGAAGTGATATAGCCTGAAAATTTCAGCTACTAATTACGCTTTCCATTCAAAGTAGAACACAATAAAGATTGATTCTTACAGGTATTGAGCTAGAGCTACTAACTTTACAGTTGATATTGCCAAAAAGCGCGGTCTAGTTGCAAAGATTTTTATAATCTTGCAAAAACCGAGCTTTTTTAATGAGTCAGATTTTTTAAAATTTGCTTCTACAGGGATTGCCAATTTATGGACTTATTCGATCAGCATCTAGCCCAAGTCACAGCGGTGGAAGCTCCACTTGCAGCGCGAATGCGTCCTCAAACTCTTGATGAATTTGTTGGTCAAGACCATATCCTCGGCACTGGAAGGCTGCTAAGACGTGCCATAAGTCTAGACCAAATATCCTCACTAATATTCTATGGGCCACCAGGCACTGGTAAAACAACTTTGGCGCGTGTGATAGCTAATACAACTCGCGCTCATTTCATTGCGATTAATGCCGTACTCTCGGGAGTTAAAGAAATTCGCGCTGCTATTGAAACAGCACAAGAGCAACGCAAATTCCACAACCGCAGGACTATCCTGTTTGTAGATGAAGTTCATCGGTTCAATAAATCTCAACAAGATGCACTGCTGCCTTGGGTAGAAAATGGCACAGTTATTTTAATTGGCGCAACCACAGAAAATCCTTATTTTGAAGTTAATAAAGCGCTAGTCAGTCGTTCGCGGATTTTTCAGCTTCAACCATTAAAGGATGAAGACTTGTACCGGATTGTTGAGCAAACGCTAAATGATTCTCAACGTGGTTATGGCAAGCTGAAAGTGCAGATTGATGATGATGCGTTAGCTCACCTAGTTAATGTTGCCAATGGTGATGCTCGTTCACTATTGAATGCTTTGGAATTAGCTGTAGAGACGACATCAGCTAATTCTAATGATGTTATTCATATCACCCTGGCAGTCGCCGAAGAATCAATTCAGCAGCGGGCGGTTTTATACGATAAAGAAGGTGATGCTCATTTTGATACTATTAGCGCCTTTATCAAAAGCTTACGCGGCTCAGATCCTGACGCAGCACTATACTGGCTAGCGAAAATGGTGTATGCAGGTGAAGACCCACGCTTTATCTTCCGCAGAATGTTGATTCTTGCTAGTGAGGATGTGGGACTAGCTGACCCCAATGCTGTTGTCGTAGTCAATGCTTGTGCCGAAGCATTTGATCGCGTTGGTATGCCAGAAGGACGATATCATCTAGCGCAAGCAACACTTTATTTGGCAACTGCACCAAAGTCAAACAGCATTATGGGCTTTTTCGATGCTTTGGCAGCTGTTGAGAGCGAAAAGTCAGCAGATATCCCCAATCATCTCAAAGATGCTAATCGAGATAAAAAAGGATTTGGGCATGGAGCCGGCTATCTATACCCTCATGCTTACCGAGATCATTGGGTGGCGCAGCAATACTTGCCTGCTAGCTTACAAGGACAAGTATTTTATCAGCCATCAATGCAGGGATTTGAGGAAAAAATTAATGCTCAGGTTGCCAGTCACCGTGAAGCTCAATTAGCTGCTTTAGTAGAAGGAATGGGTGTTGCTTCTCTAGAAATTCTCACTTATGGCAGTATCGACCGAACTAGTGAATTATGGCTACAACGTACTCTTTCGCAAGTAGGTACGCAATTAGCAGTAATACGCGATCGCATTTTCACCTTAGCCCAATTACAACGTCATCATTTGGTTTTGGATTTAAATGCAGGTAGTGGTTTACTCACCTGGGAAGCAATCCGCCGTGTCGGGGAAGGTGGAGTTTATGCTTGTGTTAATAGTCAAAATGATGCTCTTGCTCTAATTGAACAAGCAGCTGCACTTCCACAACTGATGCGTCCAGTGATATTAAATGCCCAAATCACTGAACTACCTGCTGTGTTAGCTTCACAAACGCCAGGAGTAATATTTGACTACATTATTGGTCGCAATGTATTGTTTGCCCAAACGGATAAAGCGAGCGCGGCCCAAATTCTAGCTAAATTACTGCCTTCTTCAGGAAAAATACTGCTGGCGGAATCAATCCCACGCCACACACAAAGGCTTTATCGCTTAATTGAGCCAGAAAAGTTGGATAAAAAATTGTATCAGCGTTTAGTTACGGCTGAAGAGGCTATTTACTCGAATCAATCAGACCCGATGTTGAACTGGGATGCTTTTGATTTGCAGCAAGCTTTTGAAGATGCGGGGTTAGCAGTCGAAGTATCAGTTGAGCAGAACACAACACCAATACACATTACCTCAGGCTTTATTGAGCGCTTGTTTAGAGCTAATGCAAATCGACCCAGTTATGGTGAGCGACTAGCTCAGAATCTGACATCTCTTGAAATACATTCTCTCAATGAGCTATTTATGCGCTCCTTGCTCAATCAAACAGTCAGTTGGATGAGTTCTACTGCTTTTGTGAAAGCAGCGTACAAAATTTGACATTGTTAGCAGTCTACAAAAATTCATGGGGTATAAGTAGGTGCTATATATACCCCATAAATACTTGAAAATTTTTATGCTCATTTTACCTCCTATATAGGGTATATATAGGTAATACTTAGGGTATTTTTGATCCACTAATACTTTATGCCCCACTTGACCCCCATGACCAACATTCACACCTTACAAAAAATTTTTCCCGCCGGCTTTGATAACGGTTACGGTAGCATCAAACTTTTAGTCGATGGCTTTGATGTTGTTCGCGTTCCCAGTTATATTTCTTCTGTCGATATGGAAGATGTTCCCGGAAGAGTAGTTTTCAATGGTACTGCCTACACCGTCGGCGAATCTGCTTTTCGTACAGGTTATCATTTTGAACGAAATACTGACAGCAATGAAAATAAAGTCAATAATGCATTGATTACATTATTGGGTGCATTGGCACATCTGCCACACCGTAAGGCTTGGCATTTAAAGTTAGTCGTCAGCCTACATGATGTTGGTTTGGCATCCGAATTAAAACAAGTACTCAATGGAGAATACCAACCAATACTTGCTGGCAAAGTTTCCGAAGTAAAGATAGAAGTACTCAAAGTCGTCCCAGAGGGTATGGGTGCATTGTTTGGGCAACAACTTCCCCCAAAATTAACCGTTTTAGACTTTGGCAATGGTACCACTCTGTATTCTCGGTACAACCAAGGTAAGCGTGAAGTTCACACTCCTTATCCCACGGGTGTAGAAGTCCTCATAGAAGATATCTCCCAAAAGATGAAACATCTTAATGGCGGTAAAATCGGTGACCCATCAAAGATTCGATTTTGTCTAGAAATGGGACATACCAGGTATAGCCGTGACATTGATATCAAAGATGTCTACAGCGCTTGTTTGAAAGATTGGTATGAAAAATACTTGAAGAAAGTTGTGAATCTCACACTTGATGCCAAACACGCTGGAGACGAAATTTGGGCGATTGGTGGCGGTTGTCTGTTACCTGGATTTAAGAAGTTATTAGAGAAGAATGGGTTCAGAATTCTGGATAATCCGGTAGAAGCTAATGCCTTTGGACTCCTAGAAATGGCTAAAGCGATTGTCAAAAAGAATACTTAAGCATACTTTGTAGAAGATAACAATGGCAGACAAACAAGACTCAACCCCAGAAAAAATTCGTATTAAAGACAGCTACCGTGAACGCATATTTGCAGAATCACAACAATTAGATAAAAGTTACCTAGAAACGCTTTACTTTATCATTGATTGCTATTTTGCGTTTAAAAAAGGTGCATTCCCGATATACCCAGTAGTCACACATCCAGCTATGGTTACTCCTAATGCTACAAAGCAAAACCTAGAAGAACAGTCTACTCCAACGCCATCTACACATCAGCAACAAGAAGATTCAGAAGGTGAGACATTCACTCTTGATTTTGATTTATAAGTAAGTTGCGTGTGTGGGGTTCGCACCCCCAACTACCCCGTTCTCTTCTTCACCCAGTTTTGGCGAAAGAAAAAACTAAGAAACACTTACTCTATGAAATCTATGATCTGCTCTTAGCAAGGGTTTGTCGTAGGTAATGTCGCGCAACACTTTTGCGAAGCACTGGCTTTGCAATACATTAAACCATAGCAGCAAATAGAGACATCATCATAAGATATTTTACGTTATTTCAAGCATCAGCTGGAATTCAACAAAGAATTTTTTGGGCTACAAATTAAGCGATTACCTGAGTCAAAATACCAAAGTAGCCTTTAAATATCCTTAATTTTATAGCAGTACTTACGCAAAAATAACGTAACTTCGTCATTAAGAGCTATAACCTTCCTTCCGTACCCAGCACTGTCACAATCGGTTATTACTGAGGTTGATTCATCAATAGAGAATAAAAGAACACATTAAATGAGTAAAAAAGATATTTTAAGAAGTTTTAGAG
This sequence comes from Tolypothrix sp. FACHB-123, assembly GCF_014697075.1. Lineage (GTDB taxonomy): Bacteria > Cyanobacteriota > Cyanobacteriia > Cyanobacteriales > Nostocaceae > Aulosira. The sequence continues at coordinate 72,178 of NZ_JACJRE010000039.1, forward strand.
GCATTTAGACTATTCTCAATAAGAAGTAATAAAAAATTCAAGCAACTTGAGGAGCTGATAATAATCAGATATTATAATTTTTATTTAATGATTAATTAAAGCTTATATAAATGTCAAACTAAGTAGGGTTTTCAGCATAATAATTCAGGACTAATAATGAAATTAAATAGTCCGGTTAAACATAGTAGCACCCTTAAGAATCTAGATAAAATTAAGTTATGCAGGTGTAGTAACGGCGGCAATCTTCTGGTAAGAATGTCAGAATAAAATTTCTCTGGCTCGTTAAATTAGAAATATCTGTTTCCTGGTTTAATGTGACAAGATAAATTGATTCAAAGCATTGAAATATCCACCTTAATGTGGGGTTATTGATTGATTTACCCAGTTGATTTTTAATGGTTGATTTTGACGCTGATAAAGCTGCCCTCATTTGTCTTTGTGCCAGTGTGTAGACTAGTAAGCATAACCCCGTTATCATAGCCAATGCTTCTATTCTTTCGGGGCTTTTAATGAAAATACTATCTGTAAAAAACAATGGGTCTTTCAAAAAGCCAAATCCTCTTTCACATGATTGCTGTGCTTTGTATTCTTTAATCATTTTATTATTGTCAAGTTGCTTAGATTCTAAGACATTTGTGGCAATAATAAAACGCCCAGCACTTTTGGTTTCGATAGCAATTGCATTGTCATTTTGTGAGACAGTTGCTGAAATCTGATAATAGTTGTCTGTCCATTTTTGGAAATATCACCTCTGGCAAACTAGTTTTATATTCTCCATGTAGATGAAATGATGATGAGCGGAGCCGGAGACGCTCCGCCTCCGGTCTAAACCTCATCCATCTTGAAAACTGGAGTTTTCGCAGAAAACATATTACTGTGGATAGGTGGTGTGGTAGAAAATCAAACAGGAATGCTAAAGGTAGAATGCGATCGCTGGAACCAGAGTGCCTCAATCTTAAGAGAAGAAGCCTTAAGAGCAGATCATGCTAGGACTCGTGAGCGTTTAATGGGGTACAACCGGGATACGGATACTGTTGGCGAAACATTACTTAACATAAAAACGGCGGTTTTTCCGTGTAATACATGGAAAAGATCAACTCGCCTCTCCGTGTATTACACGGAGAGAAAAAAATTTAGTTAGCTGCCTCAATAATCAATAAACTAGAAGAAATACTTGTGGAGGCAGTATATGTGCTTACATCCTGAAGAAATTCCTCCTATTCCCAATGAAACGGTACGCATAGCCAAGGCCGCATTCCCAAAAGGTAATCTTTATATGCGACTGCGTGATGAACTTGGGGTCTTTTACCAGGATGAAGATTTCGCATCATTGTATCCACAACGGGGTCAGCCAGCGCAAGCACCTTGGCGGTTAGCGATGATACTGGTGATGCAATATCTAGAAAATTTATCTGATAGACAAGCAACCCAAGCAGTGCAAGGGCGGATTGATTGGAAATACGCTTTGTCGTTGGAGTTGACAGACCCCGGTTTTGATTTTAGTGTTTTAAGCGAATTCCGTGACCGATTAATCACAGGTGGAGTTGAGCGGCAAATACTAGACTTGATGCTGTCGAAATTTCAGCAACTCAAACTACTGTCAGCAAGGGGAAAACAGCGCACTGACTCAACCCATATATTAGCTGTAGTCAGAGAACTAACAAGACTGGAACATTTGGGGGAAACTCTGCGTTATGCCTTGAATGCTGTCGCTGAAGTTGCACCTATTTGGCTGAAGTCACTAGCTCCGGTCGAGTGGTATGACCGCTATAGCAGACGTTTTGAAGATACCCGATTGCCAAGAACAGCTTCAGAGCGAGAAGCCTTAGCCCAGACAATAGGGGCTGATGGCTTTTATTTACTCGATAACATCTATTCCCAAACGTCCCCCACCGAACTGCGGCAACTGCCAGCCGTAGAAATCTTGCGTCAGGTTTGGTTACAGCAATACTATGCACCAACAGACAATATCCAGTTACGCAACGAAAAAGATGGGCCACCGGGGGCAGTACGAATTCGCTCTCCCTATGACGAAGATGCGCGTAACAGTACCAAACGCACTACTAACTGGACAGGGTACAAAGTGCATCTAACAGAAAGTTGTGATGAAGACTCACCTCACATGATCACTCATGTAGAGACGACTATTGCAACAACTCAAGACGTAACAGTTGTTCCCTCAATTCACCAAGCTCTGGGCGAAAAAAACCTCTTGCCTGAACAGCATTTGGTTGACCAAGCATACACATCAGCACAATTACTTTCTAGTTCCGAGCGAGACTATGACATTGACCTGTTGGGGCCAGTAGCCTTGAATGTTGGATGGCAAGCAAAAGCCGGACTGGGATTTGATTTATCTCATTTTCAGATAGATTGGCAGCAGAAAGCGGTCTATTGTCCTCAAGGCAAGCGTAGTTACCTTTGGAAAAAGAATAAAAATTTTTATGATAAACCCCTAATTTATGTTGAGTTTCGGCAGCGTGATTGTTTGGCTTGTCCAGTTCGCAGCCAATGTACTCGTGCAAAAACCAACCCGCGCGGGTTAAGTATACAGGTGCAATCTGATTATGAAGCTCTTCAAAAAGCAAGAGTTCGACAAAAAACTGAGGAATTCCAAAAACAGTATGCACTCCGCTCAGGCATTGAAGGAACTATTTCTCAAGGAATTCGCGCCTTTTCCATGCGCGATTGCCGTTATATTGGGCTAGCTAAAACTCATCGGGAGCAATGCGATTTTGTTAGACGACCCAAAAAGCAGTGCGATCGCTAATCACTTTTTTCAGTACATAAATTTATTAAATACATAATTAATAGTATTAATACTTAGATAGTTTCCAGATAGAGGGTAGTGATAATATCAGTTCAGATTATTTTTTTTGTGGATACGAAAAAAAGGTAGAATTCCCGAGTAGCAATAGTTTTGAGACGGGAAACGCCTACCTTTATGGAAAAAAATATATATGCGACTTTAGATTTAACTCTTTCCTTGTCAGATTTTCAAGCTAAGGTTACAAAACTTTTAGAATTAACCAATGTTAAAGAATGGGATGGACGAGTGGTTCAAGAAAGAGAACAAAAAATTAGAGAAGCAGCACTTGTTTTAGCCGGTCAATGTATTGCTTTATTTTTATATAACCTTTCTCAATCTCAAGAGGCTCTCGACACAGCAATGACCCAGACCCAACTGTGGAGGCAGCCCACAACTCAAAAACATGGTTATCGGACTAGACAAATATTAACAATCGGGAATGTTCTAGTTACTTTAAAATTACCATATGTAGTATCTATCAAGGATAAAAAGGACAAAAATAAATTTTCAGGCTCAGGATTCTGCCCATTTTTAATCTGGTTAGGAATGTCAGAAGGATTAACCCCTTTGGTATGGTCAACTGTTGCTCAATATGGCGCAATCGCTAGTTCATTTGAAGCTGCCTGCACAATTTTAACAGGCTGGGGAATTAAACTTAGTTTCAAAAGAATTGAGCGGTTAACATATAAATTTGGTCAAATTGGCATCAACTTGCGTCAATCTAAAATATTAAATCGACAGCAGGGGATTTTACCTGAAGGTAATGTTCTTAAAGACCAAAGAGTTGTCATTACTGTAGATGGCGGTCGGAGTAGAATCCGAATCAATAAAAAGGGGAGAAAAAACTCTCAAACCAAGCGACACGGGTTTATTGGTCAATGGATTGAGCCAAAGTTATTCACAATTTATGTTGTTGATGAACAAGGTAAAAAAGTAAATAATTCTGAGATTCCTATTACTAATGATGGGACTTATGACGGATATAAAGCGCTTTTAGAAATTTTAGAAGCGCATTTAGTTAGCTTAGGAATTAGTCTGACTTTTCACGGGATGTGGAAAAGAAAGAGTGGTTCGCGATAGATTATCGCGAACCACTTCCTATTCTTTATTATATTTGGAAGTTTCTTCGACTAAAT